>JAJUGR010000034.1 GCA_029265905.1 Sporomusaceae bacterium
GGTTTGTTTTTCCTCCCTAAATTTTTTTTTTTGTTTTGGCCTCACGGGGGGGTGGCGCCCCTGAGGGGCCCCAACGCCCTTTTTACCGTTCTTTGGCAGGAAAAAGCGGCTTTGCGGAGAAAAATATATAGCGATATAGCATCCAGCCAGGCGGCGCGGTTTGCTTTGCCGAATATGTAAGCGGGGTGGGGAGATGCCCGGACAGATGAAGAGTATTTTGCTGGTGGAAGACAATCCCGATGATGAGCTATTGACCGTGCGGGCGCTGAAACGCAATAATGTCCTGAACGAAATTGTTGTTGCGCGTGATGGCGTCGAGGCCCTCGATTATTTGCTCGGGACGGGCAGCTACGCCGGGCGGGACTTAACGGTTATGCCGCAAATTATCCTGCTGGATTTGAAGCTGCCGAAAATCGACGGGCTTGAAGTCTTGAAGCGGCTGCGGGCCGACGCGCGGACCTGCCTGGTTCCCGTGATCATTCTCACTTCGTCGAAAGAGGAAGTCGATCTGTTGCGCGGCTATTCGCTGGGCGCCAACAGCTACATAAGAAAGCCGGTCGATTTTGAGCAGTTTGTTTTGGCGGTGCAGCAGCTGAAGCTTTATTGGCTCGTGCTGAACGAGCCGCCTCCTGTTGTCCAGGGGGCGGCAAGCGACGTGGGTTGAATCGGTGGGAAGGGGCTTGATCCGGTGAGCAAACGAGACATGCTGCAAGTGTTGATTGTTGAAGATTCGGCTGACGATGCTTTCTTGCTGATACGCGAGCTGAAAAAGGAATGGGCGGCGGTTGACCACCTTCGCGTCGAGAGTGAGCAGGAAATGCGGACGGCCTTGGCGGCAAGGCGCTGGGATCTGGTCATTTCAGACCATGAACTGCCCGGCTTCAGCGATATGGCGGCGCTGGCGCTGACCAAGGCGCACGATCCGGACCTGCCGTTTATTATTTTGTCGGGCGCGATTACGGAAGCAAAAGCCGTCGAGGCGATGCGGTCCGGGGCGCAGGACTACATTATGAAGGGCAATATGGCGCGCCTGATGCCCGCCATCCGGCGCGAATTGGCGGAGGCGGAGCATCGGCGCGCCCGCCGGGCGGCGGAGATTGAACTGCGCGAGCAGGAACTGGCGGCTGCAAAAGCCTTGGAGAGCGCCTACAACGAGCTGCGCAAAGCCTACGACCTGACCTTGTGGGCGCTGGTCAGGGCCTTGGAGCTGCGCGACAAAGAGACGGAAGGCCACTCCTTGCGCGTGGTCGACTTGACCATGCAACTGGCTGGGCGGCTAGGCGTGCCCGCCGACATGCAGGAGCATGTCCAGCGCGGCGCGCTGCTGCATGATATCGGCAAGCTGGGGGTGCCGGATGCCATTTTGTTGAAGCCCGGGGCGCTTACCGAGGATGAGTGGCGGGTGATGAAGCGCCACCCGTTATATGCGTGCGAGTGGATTCAGCCCATTCCTTACCTGCAGCCGGCGATTGCCATCCCCTGGTGCCATCATGAACGGTGGGACGGCGGCGGCTACCCGCGCGGCCTGCAGGGGGAGACGATCCCGCTGGAAGCGCGGATTTTCGCCTTGGTTGACGTCTGGGATGCCTTGCTCTCGGATCGTCCTTACCGCCCGGCGTGGGACGAAGGGCGGGCGCTCGACTACATTCAGGGGGAAAGCGGCAAGCACTTTGACCCGCAGGTGGTAGCGGCGTTTCTTGAATTGCATGCGCAAGGCCGCGTTCGAAAGGGGTGAGGCAGTTGCGGTGGTTCCCGGTGCTTTTTTTGGCGGCGCTGCTGGCGCTTGCTCCTGCCTCGCCGGGCCTGACGGCGGCTCCGTCGGCGGCCCAGGATGAAAAAGAGGCGCACATTCTCGTCTTGCATTCTTACCACCCTTCGTTTATTTGGACGCGGGAAATGGAGTCAGGCCTTTTGGCCGTGCTGCGGGATTCCGACGTGCCGATTCATGTCAGCGTCGAATTTCTCGACCAAAAGAACTTCCCTGAGCCTGAGATCCAGCGCATGATTTTAAACAGCGTGGGTGAAAAATACAAAAACCGGGCTATCGATGTGGTGGTGACGACCGACAACTATGCTACCGAACAGGCGGTCAAACTCCGGGGGGCGCTTTTTCCGCAGGCGCCGATTGTGTTTGGCGGCTATAATGGCTATCGGGAGGGGCAGTTTGGCGCCGCCGGGCGAGTGGCCGGCGTCGTCGGACATTTGGATGCGGCCGGAACGGTCGAATTGGCGAAAACGCTGCTGCCGGACACGAACCGCGTCGTCGTGCTGCATGACGACACGGAAAGCGGCCGGGCGGCTTTAGATGACATTCGGGCGGCCGAAGCCGCCTGGCGGGGGCGCATTCAATTTGAATACTGGGGGAACCGGACGTACGCGGAAATCCTCCGCGAGGCCGCCCAGTTGCCGCGGGGCGCCGTTTTGCTGTTTGGCGTGCTTACGCGCGACAAGGCGGGCGAGGTCATTGAAATGCGTGATTTTGCCAAGACGGTCAGTGAAGCGGCGAGCGTGCCGCTTTTTCAGGTTTATCAAATGAATTACGGCACCGGCTCATTGGGCGGCGCGTTGTTGTCGGGCCAGCGGCAAGGTGAGCAGGTCGGACGGCTTGCGCTTGAGCTGTTAGCGGGCGAGGCGCCGGACAAACTCGGCGTGGTGCATGAGCAGGCGGCGGAAAAACGGGTTGATTTTCGCCAGTTGGAGCGCTTTTCTATTCCCCTGACGCGCGTGCCGGCTGGCGTGGCGGTTGATTTCCGCCCGGCCAGTTTCTTCGAGGAGCATCGCGGGCTTGTTTTGGCGACACTGGGCATTGTTGCGGCGCTCTTGGCGATCATCCAAGTGCTGGCCCTGAATGTCCGGCGGCGCCAGCGGGCGGAAGCTGCCTTGCGCAGCCTCAATAACGGGCTTGAGCAGCGGGTTGCCGCCCGGACGCATGAGCTGGCCATGGCCAACCAGGAACTCGAGGCGTTCAGCTACTCCGTCTCGCACGATTTGCGGGCGCCGCTGCGCAGCATTGACGGGTTCAGTCAGATTCTGCTGGAGGATTATGAGGCGGTCCTGGATGATACGGGCAGGGACTACCTGGCGCGGATCCGGGCCGCCAGCCGAAGAATGGGCGATTTGATTGACGATATCCTGCGCTTGTCGCGCGTCTCGCGCAGCGAGTTTGAAAAGACGAATGTCGATATGTCGGAGCTGGCTTCCGAGGTGCTGACGGAGCTGCTGGAGACGGACCGGGAGCGGGCCGTCGTGTATGAGCTGGCGCCGGGCCTGGTTTGCGAAGGGGACCGGCAGCTTTTGCGCATTGCCCTGGTCAATTTGTTCGGCAACGCCCTTAAGTACAGTGCGCCCCGTGCCGAGACGCGTCTGCAATTTGGTGCGCTGCAACGCGCCGATGGCAAGGTCTATTATGTGCGCGACAATGGCGTCGGGTTTGACATGGCGTACGCTGGCAAGCTGTTCGGCGCCTTTCAGCGGCTTCACGCCGAGGCCGCCTTTGCCGGCAGCGGCATTGGCCTGGCGATTGTCGACCGCATTGTCAAAAAGCACGGCGGACGAATCTGGGCTGAGTCGGAGCCCGATCAGGGGGCGACCTTTTTCTTCACCCTCGGCGCCTGACTGCCTTGCGTGCGCTGGGAAAATGCGCTATCCTAAAAGGGTTTTTCTTGAAGAGAAAGGTGTGCTGCGGTAATGACGGTTTTTTTACAGGCGGCGGGCAGCATTTTAAGCATTGCCCTCATGATCGCCTTGGGCTGGAAGCTTGCCCAGCGAGGCTGGTTTGGCGGCGATCGGCCGCAACTGCTGGCCAAGCTGGTGACGACTGTGTCGCTGCCGACCATGATGATCTGGAACCTGATGAGCCATTTTGACCGGACGGCGCTGCTTGGGTTGGGAAGCGGGCTGGTTGTGCCGGTGCTGTCGATGCTGATTTCGCTGGTCGTCGGCGAGGCGTGGGCGCGGGCGATCGGCGTGCCGAGGCAGCGAAAAGGCGTGTTTTGCTCTACGTTTCTGGTTTCCAACGCCATTTTCATCGGCCTGCCGGTAAACCTGGCGCTGTTCGGCGAGGTCAGTATTCCCTATGTTCTGCTTTACTATGTAGCCAATACGACCTTTTTGTGGACTGTGGCAGTCCAATTGATCGCTGGTGATGCCGGCCAGGGCAAAACGCCGGTATTCTCGCTGGCGACGGTGAAAAAAATCCTCACGCCGCCGCTGCTGGGCTTTTTGCTGGCCATCCTGCTGATTGCGCTTGGCATACATCTGCCGGCCTTTGTGCTTGACACCTGCCGGTATCTCGGCAACATGACGACGCCCTTGTCGATGCTGTTTATCGGCATTGCGATCAGCTCGGTCAAGCTGTCCGGCATCCGCCTGGACCGGGAGATGCTTTCCGTTCTGCTGGGGCGGTTTGTCATCGCGCCGCTCACGATTGTCGCTTTAAACAAGGTTTTTCCTATGCCGGAACTAATGTTTCAGGTGTTCGTGGTGCAGGCGGCCATGCCGGTGGTGACGCAAACAGCGATTATTGCCAAGGCATATGGCGCTGACGACCGGTATGCCGCCGTTTTGACGACGGTTTCTACCTTGCTGGCCATGCTGGTCATACCGGTATACCGCTGGCTTCTCGTATAAACACTCGTTCGCTTTTTTTATCGAACACCACTTGAAACGATCGTTTGTTCGTGCTATATTTTTATTAGCGAACAAACGTTTAGGCGGTGCGGCGATGAAAAAGGTACTGTTCTTGCTGTTGGCAATGGTTATTGGCGCTTGGAATCTTTTCCCGGTTAGTGCGGCCGACCCGGTGGCGGATCGGCCGATGCAGCGCGTTACGGTCGCGCCGGGCGACACGTTGTGGCGCATTGCCGAGCGAACCTCGGATGGGAAAGAGGATCTTCGGCAGGCCATTTATGTCATATGCCGCCTCAATCAATTGGATGAGTCCGCCTATCTTACGCCGGGGCAGCAATTGCTGGTGCCTGGGCCTTTGGCAAAGAATACCGTCCGGTAAAGCCCAGGAAGTTTAGCGACAGATGCGTCTGTCGCTTTTTTTGTGCAAAGCAGACGCGCTGGTCAGGCAGGTTTTTTGGGCGTGCTTGTCAAACAACAACTAAGAAGACAGCATTGGCAAAGGAGTGCCTGTATGATAAAAAAAGCGCATGGCAAAGGCGTCGTGTTGAAGGTGAAGCGAGCTGGCGGGAGCGGAGCGGCCGCGCCGCGTCTGCCGGACTGGTCGGAGGCTGATGAGTTGGCCAGGCAGGCGGCGGAGTTGCGCAAGCTCTATGACGAAGGCCAGTTGCGCGTGCGGCGCGCCGAACAACTAGGTGATGCATCGCCTTTTCCGCTCTTTCTGCTGGATGCGGAAGGGGTTGTCCGGTGGTGCAATGCGGCGGGCAGCGCTCTGTTGCTGCCGCCGGGCGTTGAACTGGCGGGAACCAGGCTGCTTGTTTTCGTCGCGCCGGGGAGTTTTACCGCCGTGCGGTCGCACTTGCTGGAGTGTTTGCAAGACAAAGGCGTTCGCCAGACGCGGATCGAGGTTCGGCGGCAGGATGGAGAAACGCGGCAACTGCTGGTTGCATCACGCGCCGTGCAGTTGGCGGGGCAGGAAGAGCCGCTTGTTTTGATGGGCGGCTTTGACTATACCGAGTTTTTATCACGGGAAAACCGGGGGCGGCGTCAGCAGCAGGCACTATGGCAATTTTTTGCGCGGCTGCTGAAAAATGACGCTGCGATGACGCGGCCGGACCTGCTGCAGGCGGCCCTCGAGAGCGCCCTGCAGCTGTGCGATGGCGATTGCGCCTACTGGGTGTATCGCAACGGGCAGAAAGCGAGCCTGGAGACGGCGCGCTGGCCGGGGGAGCGGGAGCGGATTTTGGCCGATACGGTAGGGGCGCGCGCTCGGCAAAAAGGGCAGCTTTTTTTGGTCGGCGACTACCAGGTTTGGCCGGCGCGTGTAAAAATCACACCGTTTACCTCGGTCCGTTCGGCGGTGGCGGTTTTGGCCGACCTGGGGGAGGAAACGACCGGCGAACTGGTCGTTTTTTCGCTGACGCAAGGCAAGGCCATTGATCCGGACGACGCCGGCCTGCTGGAGAAGCTTGTGCAAATGGTGCGGTGGGCGGATGAAATGCTGACGGCCCGGCAGGCGGCGGAGCGCTTGCGGCAGCAGGATCAGCGCCTGCGCCGTCTGCTGCGGGCGGGCGTCTTTTGCTGGAAGGTCAAGCGGATGACCGTCGAATGGGACGAAGCGTTTGCCAAGGCGACGGGGCTTGTCCCGCACGGCTGCCGGACAGCGGCGGAGAGTGCCGTCCTGCTGCAGCATGTTCATCCGGCTGATTTGAAAAAACTGCAGCAGGCCCTGCTCGATTGGCGCAACGGCTTTTCCACGCGGGTGGAAATTCGCTTCATTGGCGCGGACGGAAGCGAGCGCTGCGTGCAGCTGGTCGGCGAACTGTCGGCCGCGGACGCGGATGAACCGACTGTGCGCGGCATGGGCCTTGACATCACGGACCTGAAGCTGGCGGAGCGGGCGAGGCTGGAGGCTTTGCGGCAGGAGCAGGTGCGGCTGCGGGTTGAACAGGTGATGGGCATGGCCGTTCGTTTGACGGATTGCCTGGCGCAGCCGGTGCTGCACCAGGCGAACCTTGTCCAGGAGCTGCTGCAGGCGGCCGCGCACGGGGAGGGGGCTGAAAGCTTGCTGGGCCGCTTGCAGCAATTGCAGGCTTGGACGGCGCAAACGGACTACCAGTTGCGGCGGCTGCGTTCGTATTCCTTTTACGGTGCCGGCGCAAGCTTGAACTTGAAAAAAACAGAGGTTGGCACTGCCGTGCGCGAATGGCTCGCCTGGCAGTGCGACCGCCTTGCTGCGGCAGGTGCGGCTGTCGACTTGCAGGGGGCGGAGGGCTTATATGCGCTGCTTGACCGCCGCCGTCTGTGGGAGGCGTTGACAGAACTGCTGGATAACGCGCTGGAGCGTTTTGCGGTGGCGGGCACGCCGGCGCCGTTGCTGACTATTCGCTTGTCGGGCGATGGCGAGCGGATTGCGCTGCATTTTCAGGATAACGGGCCGGGTTTTCCCGAGGGCTTGCTGCTTGGGGGTTTTCAGGCCTTTAAAACGGCGGAGCAAGACGGTCGCCTCGGGATCGGACTGCCCCTTGTGCGGCAGATTGCCGGCCTGCATCAGGGCGGCGTGCGGGTTGACAACGCGCCCGGTGGCGGGGCGGTGGTGACGATTACCCTGCCGGCAGCGCCGTGAGTTGACAATTTACGTGTTTGGTTGACGCTGGATGAATGATTGTGTTATGATAAGTTAAATTCTATATAGTCTCTTATCAAGAGTGGTTGAGGGAACTGGCCCGATGAAACCCGGCAACCTGCAGACAACTGTGGTGGTGCTAATTCCAGCAGGAGCAATCCTGGCAGATGAGAGGGCGGATTTAGTGCATCAGCTCCTTTCTGTTATGAAAGGAGCTTTTTTATGGGGGGATTTGCGTGCGTTACTTTCCGCGCCTGACGGCGATTGATGAGCAAGAAGCGGTTCGCTACGCCGGCGCGCCGGATAAAAGCGTGTACGCCCCGGCCGTTGTGGCGGCCGTTTGCCGGGAGGTGCTGCTGCTGATTGAGCCGGCGGCCTGCTGGGAGGAGTACGGCTACCGGGCTGATGAAGGCCTGGTTCTGTCCGAGATTGCCTACGCGCTGCCGAGCTGCGACGTGGCGCGGCATTTGGCCGGCGCCGAACGGGTGGCCGTGCTGGCCGTCACGGTTGGCGAGGCGGTGGAGTCGTTTTCCCGGCGTCTGTTCGCCGAAGGGCGCTACAGCGAAGCGCTGCTGGCCGAGGGCGCGGCAAGCGCCGCGGTTGAGCAGGCCGCTGATCAGTTTTGCGCGCACCTGGAGCAGCGCTACCGCAAGCAAGGCCTGGCCCTGACCAGCCGCTACAGTCCTGGCTATGGGGACTGGCAGCTCGCCGAGCAGCCGGCGGTGCTGGCCTTGGCCAAAGGCGATTCGATCGGCATTTCGCTGACCAGTTCGCTGATGCTGACGCCGAAAAAAAGTATTACGGCTATCGCCGGTTGGCGCCAAGCGCAGGGGGCGGCCCCGCGCGGCTCTAACTGCGCCGCCTGCAATAAACTCGACTGCACAATGCGGAAAGGATGAGACCATGCTGAAAATATTTGATGGCGCCATGGGCACCATGCTGCAGGCAAGCGGCCTGACAAATCGGGAATGCCCGGAATACTATGCGATCAGCCATCCGGACATCGTGGCGGACATTCACCGCCAATACCGCCTGGCGGGGGCTGACATTCTGGAAACGAACACGTTCGGCGCCAGCCCGTTGAAGCTGGCCCATTTCGGACTGGCCGACGATACGGAAAAAATCAATGCCGCGGCGGCCAAGGTGGCGAGGCAAGCCGCCGCCGGCGCGCTGGTGGCCGGCTCCATCGGACCGAGCGGACGCCTGTTGGCGCCCTTGGGCGAGCAGGATTTTGACGAGGCGGTGGAAGGGTTTGCCCGGCAAATCAAGGGCCTCGAGCAAGGCGGCGTCGACTTTTTGCTGGTGGAGACGATTATTGATTTGCAGGAAATGCGGGCGGCGCTCTTGGCGGCCAAAAGCGTTACGCGCCTGCCGGTTTTTTGCCAGCTTTCCTTTGACGACAATGGCCGGACCGTGACGGGCACGGATCCGGAAACGGCGGCTTGCGTGCTGACGGCGCTGGGCGCCGCGGCCGTCGGGATGAACTGCTCCCTGGGGCCGGAACAGCTTGTGCCGCTGGTGCGGAAAATGGCGCAGGCCACGCATCTGCCGATCACGGTCCAGCCGAATGCCGGCATGCCGTATCTGGCGGACGGCAAAACGGTCTTCCCCATGTCGCCGGACGATATGGCCAAATGGGTTCCAGCCTTGGTCGAGGCGGGGGCAACCTACCTCGGCGGCTGCTGCGGCACGACGCCGGCCCACATCCAGGCGATGAAAAGCGTGCTGTCTGGCTTAAGGCCGGCGGCGCGAAGCCCGCTGCCGGGCGGCGTAGCGCTCACCTCGCGCACCCGCACGGTTCGGATCGGCGCCGGGCAGCCGCCGGCGATGATCGGCGAACGCATCAACCCGACGGGGCGCAAAGCCATGCAGGGCCAATTGAAAGAAGGCAATCTGCAGGAGATCAAGCGGGAAGCCTTGCTGCAAACCGAAGCGGGCGCCGCCTTGCTTGACGTGAACATGGGCGTGCCGGGCATCGACCAGCGGGCGCTGATGCGCCGGGCGGTGGCGGAACTGTCGATGCTCGTCGAGGCGCCATTTTCGATTGATACAAACGATCCGGAGACGCTGGAAGCGGGCCTGCGCTATTACCCGGGGCGCGCGCTGGTCAACTCGGTCAGCGACAAGCCGGGCTTGACGGAGGAATTGCTTCGCATTGCGAAAAAATACGGCGCGGCAGTCATCTGCCTGCCCTTGTCCGAAACGGGCCTGCCCAAGAGCGCCGAAGAGCGCGTGGCGGTTATCCGCACGATCCAGGCCAAGGCGCACGCCGCCGGCCTTAGCGACAGCGACCTAGTGCTGGATGCGCTGGTGCTTACCGCGGCGTCCGATGGCGATGCGCCACAGGAGGTGTTGCGAACCCTGCGATTGTACCGGGCGACGTTCGGCTTCCCGACGACGATGGGGCTCAGCAACGTTTCCTTCGGTTTGCCCCGCCGCGACCTGATCAACGCCTCCTTCTACATGCTTTGTCTGGCCAACGGCCTGGACGCTCCGATCATCAACCCCTACGCGCCCCTGGTGCGCGAACTCTTGGATGCGGCGAACGTCATCCTTGGCGCGGACAAACAGGGCGTGGCCTTCAGCCAGCGCTACGGCAACGTTGCGGTGGAGGCGGCCAAGCCGGTGGCGGCAGGCGCGGGCGGCGACGTGCTGACGGAGCTGGCGAACGCCGTGCGGACCGGCGAAAAAGAGCGGGCGGCGGCGCTGGCGAAAGAAGCGGTTGCGGCCGGATACAAGCCCTCCGACATTGCGACCAAGTCGTTGGCCGACGCTATGGGCAAGGTCGGCGAGGCGTTCGGCGCCGGACGCTGCTATTTGCCGCAGGTCATGCTGGCGGCGGAAGCGATGCGGGCCGCCTTCCAGTGCTTGAAGGAAAACCTGCCGGCCGACGAGGCCGCCTTCCAAAAAATCGGCACGGTCGTCCTGGCTACGGTCGAGGGGGATATCCATGACCTGGGCAAGAACATCGTTGCCGCCTTGCTCGAAAACCAGGGCTTCGACGTGATCGACCTGGGCAAGGACGTGGCGGCGGACGCGGTGGCGCAGGCCGTTGCGGACAGCAAGCCGGACCTGGTCGGCCTGTGCGCCCTGATGACGACTACGCTGCCGGCGATGGAAGAAACGGTGGCCAAGCTGAGACAAATGAAAGACGCGCCCCCGGTCATGGTCGGCGGCGCGGTGGTGACGGCGGAATATGCGGCGGAAATCGGCGCGGACTTGTACGCGGCCGACGGCGTTGCCGCGGTGCGTTTGGCAAAAGAACGGTTGGGACGGTGACATGGTGATTAAAAAGCATTTAGAAGACAAGCTGAAGAATAAAGAATTTGTTGTGACCGTGGAGCTTGATCCGCCGAAAAGCGCGGTGGCGGACAAGGTCTGCGAGCAAGCGCGGCAACTGGTCGAGTGGGTCGATGCGGTCAATATCGTCGACTGCCCGATGGCGAATCTGCGCATGAGTCCGATTGCCCTGGCGCACATCATCCAAAGCGACGTGGGCATGGAGACGATTTTTCACCTGACCTGCCGCGACCGCAACTTGATTGGCCTGCAGTCGGAGCTGCTGGGCGCGGCCGGCCTCGGGGTGCGCAACATTTTGACGCTGACCGGCGACCGTCCGGCCTCCGGCGATCACCCTTACGCTAAAGGCGTGTTTGAAACGGATTCGACCGGCTTGATCCGCCTGGCAGCGCAACTGAACGCCGGCAAGGATGATGCCGGCAACGCGCTGGAGGCCAGCCCGTCGTTCTTCATCGGCACGGCCGCCAATCCGACGGCCAGCGACTGGCCGGCCGAACTGGACAAACTGGAGCAGAAGGTCGCCGCCGGTGCGCGGTTTCTGCAGACCCAGCCCGTGTACGACGCGGACGCGGCGCGGCTTTTTTTAGAGCGCATCGCGCATCTGCCGGTTTACCCGATCATCGGCGTCTTGCCGCTGCGCGGCCATAAAATGGCGCGCTACCTGAATGAAAAAGTGACCGGCATCGTCGTGCCGGAGCACCTGATTAAAGCGGTCGAGGCGGGCGGAAAAGCGGCCGGCTTTGCCGCCGCGCAAGCGCTGGTGGAGGAACTCAGCACCTTTGCCCCCGGCGTCCACCTGATGCCCTTAAACGACATAGAAGCAGCCTTGGCGCTGGCCAAGGCTGCAAAAAAAACCAATTGAATTAATGCAGGGGTTCCCACTCCATCCGGAGCAATTCCAGGGCGGCGTGGGTGAGAATCTGCATTCCGATTTGCATGGCGTCTTCATCCACATCAAACTTACCGTGATGGTGTGGATGGATGATGCCTTTTTCTTTGTTGCCGCAGCCGATCAGCATAAAGGCGCCGGGAACATGGGCCAGATAATGGGCGAAATCTTCTCCGCCCAACAGCGGTGGCACTTCCCGGGCGTTGCGCATGCCGACGAATTCGGCCGCGCTCATAAACAGCACGTCGGCGACGGCCGGATGGTTGACCAAAGCTGGCAGACCTGCGATGATTTCCACCGTGCAGGTGGCGCCGAGCGCTGTCGCCATGCCTTCGGAAATGCTGGTCAGGTGGGTGATGAGCTGCTGGCGGACGGTTTCGTCAAAACAGCGCAGCGTGCCGCGAAGCGTCGCCTTGCCTGGGATGACGTTGAAGGCATCGCCGGCATGGATGGCGCTGACGGTCAGCACGGCCGCCTCGCGCGGGTCGATATTTCGGCTCACGATCCCCTGCAGAACCGTCACCAACTGGCAGGCGATCAACACCGGATCAACGGTTTGGTGCGGCATGGCGCTGTGTCCGCCGTGGCCGTGGATCGTGATGATGAACTCGTCGTAGGCCGCCATCAGCTTGCCGGAGTTGAGCCCGACGACGCCGATGGGCAGGGGCTGCCACAGGTGGGTGCCGACGATGGCGCTGGCGCCGGCCAGGCCTTGCTCCGCCAATACGGATACGGCGCCGCCGGGAAGCGCCTCCTCTCCGGGCTGAAACAGCAGCCGCACCGTGCCGCTGAACTGGTCGCGCAAGAGGTTGAGCAGATGGGCCGCGCCCAGCAGCATCGCCATATGGGCGTCGTGACCGCAGGCGTGGCATAAGCCGGCGACGGTGGAGCGGTAGGGCTGATCGAGCTCATCGGCGAGCCGCAGCGCGTCCATGTCGGCGCGCAAGACGATGGTCGGTCCGGGTTCCCAGCCCTGGATTTCGGCGATGACGCCGGTGCCGGCGATTGCTTTTCCCTGGATGCCGATCGCAGCCAGTTCCTCGAGAATTTTTTGCTGGGTGCCGGTTTCCTCCATGCTGGCTTCCGGGTTGGCGTGGAAATGCCGGCGAAGGGAGACTATGTAAGGGTAGCGTTCCTGGGCGAGTTTTTCTATGATCTGCTTCATGGCGTTCATCCTTTCGCGGAGTGCGATGCGATCCTCTTTTATTATAGACGGGCAAGGCCGCATTTTGAAAGGTTTTTGCACGAAGCGATGGGCTTTTCAGGCTGTTCGAGCGGCTGTTTTGGAGCGGTTTTGGTGACGGCGCAGCCGCTAGAAAATATTGGCTGAAGCTGTTGACAATTCAAGGAAGCGGGCGTAAGATGAAGGAAGATTGAGAAAACAATAAATACATAATGTATCGAAAAAGCGCTTAAGGTGTAAAGGACGCTGGTAAGTAAGCTTTTAGATGTGCCCATTTAATGCCAATAGCACTCTATTGGCATTAAAAATATGCCATATTGTGATATTTTTCACAAATAAAAAGGGGTGGTCAAAGTGATTTTTGAGTTGAACGAAGAACAGACGATGATGCAGAAGCTGGTGCGGGAGTTTGGCGAAAAGGCGATTGCGCCCGGCGCCGCGGAGCGGGATGAAAAAGCCGTTTTTGACCGGCCGCTTTACGACGCCATCGGGGAACTCGGCCTGGCCGGCATCTGTTTTCCGGAAGCGTACGGCGGCATCGGTAGCGATGTGCTGAGCTACATACTGGCAGTGGAGGAACTGTCAAAATACGATAACGGTCTGGGCGTGACGCTTTCAGCCAGCGTATCTCTGTGCGGCTGGCCGATTTTCGCCTACGGCACGGAAGCGCAAAAAAGCAAGTACCTCACGCCGCTGGCGGAAGGCAAGACGTTGGGCGCATTCGGACTGACGGAGCCGAGCGCGGGAACCGACGCCGCCTCCCAGCAAACCGTGGCGGTGCTGGCGGGCGACCATTACCTGCTGAACGGCAGCAAGATCTTCATCACCAACGCCGGGGAGGCGGAAACCTACGTGGTGTTTGCCATGACAGACAAAACGAAAGGGGTCAAGGGAATTACCGCCTTTATTTTGGAAAAAGGCATGCCTGGCTTCTCGTTCGGCAAGGTGGAGCATAAGATGGGCCTTCACTCGTCTCTCACCATGGAACTGATCTTCCAGGACGTCAAGGTGCCGGTGGAAAACCGCCTGGGCAAAGATGGCGAAGGGTTTAAAATCGCCATGACGACGCTGGACGGCGGCCGAATCGGGGTGGCGGCGCAGGCGCTGGGCATTGGACAGGCGGCGCTCGATTACGCCGTGAAATACGCTAAGGACCGCGAACAGTTCGGCAAACCGATTGGCAGCAATCAGGCGATCGGCTTCATGCTGGCGGACATGGCTACGCAGCTGGAGGCCGCGCGTCTCTTAACCTACCGGGCGGCTTACCTGAAAGAACAGGGCAAGCCGTACTCAAAAGAGGCCGCGATGGCCAAGACTTACGCGTCGGACGCGGCGATGAAGATTACCAGCGATGCGGTGCAGATCTTCGGCGGCTACGGCTACAGCCGCGAGTACCCGGTGGAGCGTTTGATGCGCGACGCCAAGATCACGCAGATCTACGAAGGCACTAATCAGGTGCAGCGGATGGTTATTTCCGGTGCGCTGCTGCGCTAAGGGTTGTTGCCGGCTGTTTTCAGCCGGATAAAGTATGCCTATCATTTGACGGGAGGGGATATTATGCCAGTTGTCAAAAGTGTCGAGGAAGCGGTAAAGGAGATCAAAAGCGGACAGTCCGTAATGGTCGGCGGCTTTTTAGGCGTCGGGGCGCCGATCAAAATGCTGGATACGCTGGCGGAAACCGAGGTAAAAAACTTGACTCTTATCAGCGTGGTCAGCTCCAATCCGGCCGGCAATTTCGACCTAGCCAAGCTGATCTCCAATCGACAGGTCAAAAAAATGATTACATCCCACACGGGCACCAACCGCGAACTGGTGCAACAATACCTGGCCGGCGCGGTGGACGTGGAATATAACCCGATGGGCACCTGGACGGAGCGGATCCGCGCGGGCGGCGCCGGCTTGGGCGGCATCCTGACGCCGACCGGCATCGGCACGGAAATGGAAAAGGGCCGGGAGAAGGTCGTTGTCGACGGGAAGCCGTTCTTGCTGTATCCGCCGCTGAAGGCCAACATCGCCTTGGTTAAAGCGCACCGGGCCGACAAGGCCGGCAACCTGGAGTACAGGGGCCTTGCCTTGAATTCCAATCCGGTTATCGCCACGGCGGCCGATTTGGTCATCGCCGAGGTCGACGAAATTGTTGAAACAGGAGAGATCGACATGAATCGCGTCGGAACGCCGGGCATTTTTGTCGACATCATCGTAAAAGGCTATGGGGATGAGGAAAGAAAAGAGATTTTTGAGGAGCTTTGGACGAAAAGCGGCCTGTTACGTTAATAAGGAGGCGGACGAAATGGCTGACAAAGATTTGATCGCTAAAAGAATCGCAAAAGAATTTTCCGACGGTATGATTTTGAATCTGGGCTTCGGCATCCCAAATGCTGCTGCTAACTACATACCGAAAGGTGTAAAGGTGATTTTGCAGACGGAAAACGGCGGACTTGTTTTTGGGCCGACACCGAAAAAAGGCGAAGCTGACCCTGACTTGGGCAACTCGGCTGGCTCGCCGATCACGATGCTGCCCGGTGCCTCGGCGTTTGATTTGGCAACGTCGTTTGGCATCATCAGGGGCGGTCATGTTGATGCGACCGTTCTGGGTGCTTTAGAAGTGGATGAAACAGGCAGTGTCGCCAACTGGAAAGTACCGGGGAAAATGATGCCGGGCATGGGCGGGGCGATGGACCTGCTGGTGGGAGCCAAAAGGGTTATTATCGCCATGAACCATACCGACAAGGATGGCAATTCGAAGGTGTTGAAAAAGTGCACGCTGCCGCTGTCGGCGTCCGGCGTCGTTGACCTGATCATCACCGACAAAGCCGTCATGGAGGTGACCGACAAAGGCTTGCTGCTGAAGGAAGTGGCGCCCGGCGTGACGGTTGATGAGGTGAAGCGCATTACCGAAGCGACCCTGATCATTCCCGAGACCGTGGGGACGATGTAACATTAAAGAGGACGCCTGGCTGCCGCCAGGCGTCCTCTTTAATGGTTTGCCCGGCATGGGCAGTAACTTGGCGGTGAAAGTCCGCTATGGGCTTGGTAGTGGGAACCATTAGCTGAACAGCAAGGGTGTCCATCGTGAGGTGGAATCTGAAGGAACCTGAAGGCAAAGTCCTGCACCGACGAACAGAAACCGCATATAAGGCATTTGTGGAGCGGACGAGTTTGCCATACAAAACAAAGTCCAACACTACCCGAACTCCATGGTGTAAATGCGGCGGTGACATGGGATGAAGGTTACTGTTCTTAACCGGGGAGATCTTGCAAGGCTTCGA
>JAJUGR010000021.1 GCA_029265905.1 Sporomusaceae bacterium
AATTGTCGATTCTAGGGTAATCTTGTATTGGGCCATGCTCTTTTACCTCCGGTTCTGTAATGTTGGGGTAGCAACTACATTCTACCGGATTTTAGAGCCTGGCCCTATTCCTTTTTACACAATTATACGGACTTAATCGCCTTTCAACCGGGCTAATTCGACCTTTTCTTCTAAATAGTACCAATGTACGGATTTTTCAAGCGTGCACCGAATCGCATCTATGTCGCCCACTAACGCGAGTTGTTTCATTTTAAGCAAGTTACAGCCATTGGCAGAAAAATAATTCGCGGCATAAAAACTCCGGCGTTTCATCCACTTGCGATAGTAAGCAAAGTCCCGACTGTCTGTTTTGATCTGCCAGATCGCCATAGAGGCATTCACAACCTTCCTATTGTTGGCTTTGGACGATCAACTACAGTGAAATACCATTCATCCGTCAATCAACCAGATCGATTGCGGGTATTTCTTGGCTTGCCTTTTAAGCCCCGCCGCGGCTTCGCCGAGTTCGAGAAAATTGCCGAATCGGCGGTTAGCGTTGGTTACCACGGCGATGGATATCGTCATGACCGGGAAGCGTTCTTCAACTCCGCACCTGTTAAGAACGGAAATGAACCCCTTTTCCAGGTCTTCAGCGGAATAAAGGCCATGCATTTCGTCATCAAAGCGCCTGACGATGAAATCGCACAGCTTGGGCGCTAATTCCGGCGTAGTGACGATCAGAAAATCATCGCCCCCGATATGGCCAAGAAAGTCGTTTGAGCCGCCAAATTCGGCAAGAGCGGCGCTGCAGAGCCCCGCAGTCTGCACAAGGGCCTTATCGCCATGTTCAAATCCGTAGCGATCGTTAAACGCCTTGAAATTATCAATGTCCAGATACAAAACGGCGAACGGGTTATCGTTCTTCACCTGTTCCTTCAAGCATTCTTCAATCATCACGTTGCCTGGCAGACCGGTTAGCGGATTGGCATGAAAGGCGTTGCGAATCTGCAGTTGTGTCAAATGGTTTAACAGGTTCATTATCGAAACGGTTCCCAGGTAGTGGTCTTCTTTGACCACGATGATCAGGTCATAGAGGTTCTCTTCTTTTCTTTCTTGGGCGAGTCGGGCAACCGCTTCTAAGGGCAGAGCGGCCGATACGATCAACGGCGCATCATCCATCAATTTTTTGATCGGGCGCATCCTGTACAGGGAAATACCATAGTTTGACCCCAGGTGATAGTAAAGACGGGTGCGCATCATCAGCCCGAGCGGTTTTTTGCCGTCGGTGACGACGATGCCCTGCAAGTAGCTATGGCGCTCAAATAATTGTTCCACAACCTGAACGTTTTCCTCTAGAACGACCGTCGGCGTGGCATCGACAATGTCGCCGACGGTCAGCCCAAAGCCCTCGCTCCAAAGCGTTTCTTTATGCCGCTTTTCATGTTCCATTGCGATGCGCTGACGCTTTTCTTCTAACACGACAGGTGGTGGCACCTCCGGTCTGGCAAGATAAAATCCTTGGGCATAGTCAACATTCAGTCGCATCAGGCTCAGGAGTTCCGCCAGCGTTTCCACGCCTTCGCCGATCACTTTTGCGCGGCAGGAACGGGCGATATCAACCATAGCCTTGACCATGTCCTGCTTGAGCGGGTTCTGTTCGAGATTTGTAATAAAAGCACGGTCGATCTTTATGTAATCGGGATTTAATTCCGCAATAGACTGCAGGCTGGAATAGCCGGCGCCGGCATCGTCTATCGCGATGCCAAAACCCTGCCGCCGGTAATGATCGATAGAGCGGCGGAAGGTGTCAAAATTACTGATAGCGGAATGCTCAGTAATTTCCAGGATGATTTGCCGCGGATCGAGCCCGTGTTCAGCCAGTATTTTACGGGTCATTCCTGACAGAAAGGCCGGATCATCAATGACGGACGGCGTGATGTTTAAAAACAGGTGATCCTGTATGGCATAACGCACGGCGCTCGCAATCGCCATTTCACGACACAAATGTTCCAGCGCCATTAACTGGTTTTCTTCTTGCGCACACTGGAAAAGCGCCGCTGGCGAAAACAACCGGCTGCCTTCCGGCCCGCGGCTGAGCGCTTCATACCCCAAGGTGTCCCCCGTATGCAAATCGACGATCGGCTGAAACCGAGTGCTGATCGCCTTTTTCCGTAATACAGAAAATAACTCCAATGACAATGGTCTTTGCTCGGTTGCGGATAAACTTAACACCAATCAGGCACGCTCCTTACAGTAGGCAATTGTCTTTTCCCATGTTGTATCTCTCCCACTCTTATTGTACCCAGATAAAGCGGGCTCGCTGTTAATTTAGTGTTATTATTTGATTAACACGCAAGAAACTGATTAATACACCCTGGCGTCTAACGGCCGCGCCCCCTACCCAAGAGAAAAAAGGGTTTCCGCTGGTTTTTGTCAAAATAGTCATTACATTGTCACCGGAATTGATGTTTGGGAGGGTGTCGTTATGATCAGCTTTTCCCGACTGCTATTAGGCCAAGAACATTACGGAGACAGCCTCAGATATCACCATTCGGCAAAGGGGCATACCCGCGGCGCGGCGCAGGGTCTGGGGCCGGTCGTCGTCTGGAACTGCACGCGCGCCTGCAATCTCGCCTGCCGCCACTGCTACGCCGGCGCGACGCCGCAGGCGGCGCAACAGGAGCTCTCGACCGAGGAAGCCAAAACCCTCCTCGATTCGCTAGCGGCCGCCGATGTCCCTGTGCTGCTCGTATCCGGCGGCGAGCCGCTGCTGCGAAGCGACCTGTTTGAGCTGCTGGAGCATGCCGCCGCCATCGGGCTGCGCACGGTCATTTCGACGAACGGCACGCTGATCACGCCAGCAATCGCGCACCGCATCAAAGCCCTCGGCGTCAGCTATGTCGGCATCAGCCTGGACGGTCTGCACGAGGTCAACGACGCCTTTCGCGGCAAAGCGGGGGCGTATGACCAGACGCTATCCGGCTTCCGCAACTGCCACGCCGTCGGACAAAAGACCGGCCTGCGCCTTTCTTTGAGCCGGACGACCTTCCGCGAGCTGTTGCGCATTTTCGATCTGATCGAACAAGAGCGCATCCAGCGGGTCTGCTTCTATCACCTGGTCTACTCCGGCCGGGGCGAAGCGATGAAAGGCGAGGATCTGACGCCGCAAGAAACGCGGGCGACCTTGGACTACGTCATCGAAAAAACCCTGGACTTCGGGCGGCGCAATATCGCCACGGAAATCCTCACCGTTGACAACCACTGCGACGGCGTTTACCTGTATGAATACATGAAGCAGCGCGACCAAGCCAAAGCGGAAGAAATCAAGCGCCTCCTGTCGCGCGGCGGCGGCAACCGCTCCGGCATGGCCATCGGCGCCGTCGACTGGGAGGGCCACGTCTATATCGACCAGTTCACGCGCAGCCTGCCGCTGGGCAACATCCGCGAACGCGCCTTCGGCGAAATCTGGCAGGGGGCGGACAGCGAACTGCTGGCCAAGCTGCGCAACCGAAAAAGCCACCTGAACGGGCGCTGCCGGCATTGCCGGCATATAGCGCTCTGCAACGGCAATTTCCGGGCCAGGGCGCTCAGCACCGGCGACTTGTGGGCCTCCGATCCTGCCTGCTATTTCACCGACGACGAGATCGGGCTGGGAGGTTCGCCATGCTGATTTCCTGGAACACGACGAAGCGCTGCAACCTGTTTTGCCGCCACTGCTACCGCGAGTCAGGCCCGCAGGCCGATACAAGCGGCGAACTGACCACGGCGGAGGGCCTGTCCCTGCTCAAAGAAATCAAAGCGGCCGGCTTTCACCTTTTGATTTTAAGCGGCGGCGAGCCGCTGCTCAGAGACGACATCGTCGAACTGGTGGCCGCCGCCAAGGCGGAAGGCCTTATCCCGGCGATGGGCACAAACGGCGTCCTGTTGACGCCGGACCTAGCCAAAGCCCTAGCGTCGGCCGGGCTGCGCGGGATCGCGATCAGCGTCGACAGTCTGGATCCCGCCTACCACGATGCGTTTCGCGGCCAAAGCGGCGCCTACGCCAAGACGCAAGCGGGCATTGAAAACGCCCTGGCCGCCGGCCTGCGCGTGCAGATCAACCTTACGCTGACGGAACAGAACCAGGGCGAATTCGACAAAATGGTCAGCTACTACGAGCAAAAAGGCGTGCACGCCATCCACCCTTTTTTCCTTGTCCCGACCGGACGGGCGCGCTCCATGGGCGAAGAAGAATTGAAGGCAAGCGCCTATTTTTCCATGATCCGCAACATCCTGGAGCGGCAGAGCAGCACCGCGCTGGAGCTCAAGCCAACCTGCGCGCCCCAGTTCATGCCGATGGCCAAGGAGTTGGGGCTGGCGCAGCGCTTTACGCGGGGCTGCCTGGCGGGCACGGCCTATTGCTGCATCCTGCCCCACGGGGACGTGCACGTCTGCCCTTACCTGCCGGTCGCCGTCGGCAACGTGCGCCAGACGCCCTTTTCCGCCCTGTGGCGAGACAGCGGCATTTTCAACAAGCTCAGAGACTTCGCCAATTACGAGGGCCGCTGCGGCCAGTGCGCCGACATCGCCATCTGCGGCGGCTGCCGGGCGCGCGCCTATTTTTACAGCGGAAATTATTTGGCCGAGGAGCCCTGGTGCTTCAGGAGGTGACATATGGACGCGCTTGACCGGAAACTGCTGAACCTGCTTCAAGAAGGCTTGCCGCTGGAAAAGGACCCCTACGCAATCGTTTCCAGGCAACTGGGCGTCACGCGTTCGGAAGTGGCCGAGCGCATCAAGCGCCTGCTGAATGAAGGCTATATCCGGCGCCTGGGCGGCACGTTTGACAGCAAGGCCATGGGCTATGAGAGCATCCTGGTCGGCCTGCGCGCAAGCGAAGAACAGTTTGCCGACGTGGCGCGGTACGTCAACGCCTGCCCCGGCGTCACGCACAATTACCGCCGCAGCGGCTTTTTGAACATGTGGTTTACCCTCTCCTTTTGCAGCAGCGCGCAAAAGGAGGCGCTGTTGCAGGGCCTGCGCGACACCTTCGCCTTGTCCGACGTCTTTGAATTTCCCAAGGTAAAAAGCTTCAAGCTGCGCGTATTTTTTGACATGGAGGGCGGGTGAAGCCAATGGACGCCGTCGAGCGACAATTGATCAAAGCCTTGCAGGGCTCCCTGCCTTTGGCGGAAAATCCTTACCAGGCCTTGGGCGAGCGCCTCGGCCTGTCAGAAGAGGAACTGGTGCAGCGGCTCGCGGCCTTAAAAGCATCGGGCTGCCTAAAGCGCATCGGGGCCATCTTGCGCCACCAGCAATCCGGCTATCGCGCCAACGCCCTGGCTGTGTTCCTGGTCGACGCCGCCGCCATCGACGCCGTCGGCCAGGCGCTGGCGCAAAGCCCGCTCGTCAGCCACAGCTACGAGCGCAAGGCCTACGACGCATGGCCGTACAACCTGTACGCCATGCTGCACAGCCGGGACGCCCAAAAAATCGACGCTTTCGTCCATGGTTTCGCCGCGGCGCACGGCATCACACGCTTCGAAATCCTCGACAGCCAGGAGGAATTGAAAAAAACGAGCATGACGTATTATCCATAGCATAAAAAGAATGGACTGCCTCAAAAACGGTTTGAGGCAGTCCATTCTTTTTATGCTAAAACCTATACGCTTTTTCTAAACTCAGCAAAGGTCGAAGCGGTCGGCGTTCATCACTTTATTCCAGGCGGATACGAAATCGCACAGGAACTTCGCCTGCGCGCCGGCGCAGGCGTAGACTTCCGCAATCGCCCGCAGTTGGGAATTCGAGCCGAAAACGAGGTCGACGCGGGTGCCGGTCCATTTGCGTTCACCCGTGGCGCGGTCGCGCCCTTCGAACACATCGCCCGCTTCCGAGACCGGCTTCCACACCGTGCCCATGTCGAGCAGGTTGACGAAAAAGTCGTTGGTGAGCGCCCCCGGCCGCTTAGTGAAAACGCCATGCGGGGACTGCCCGAAGTTGGCGTTCAGGACGCGCATGCCGCCCACAAGAACCGTCATCTCCGGCGCCGTCAGCGTCAAGAG
This sequence comes from Sporomusaceae bacterium, assembly GCA_029265905.1. GTDB lineage: Bacteria > Bacillota > Negativicutes > Acidaminococcales > JAJUGR01 > JAJUGR01. The sequence continues at coordinate 6,021 of JAJUGR010000021.1, forward strand.
CTGCGCCCGGTCAACGAGCAGTTCCTCAGCCGACACGGCGTATTTCGCTTTGAGGTAGTTGCGGAATCCGTCCGCCTTCGGCTCCAAGACCGCAAAAGAGACCGTATCGGTCTGGTCCTGCGAGGCGTCCGTGCGCCCCGGCGCAAAGGGGACGGTTACGGCGCAGCCGGCGTTCTTCGCGGCCTGCTCGATCCCGGCGCAGCCGCCCAAAACGATCAAGTCAGCCAGCGATACTTTCTTGTTGCCGGTCTGCGCGCCATTGAACCGTTGCTGGATTCCCGCCAGGGTCTGCAGCACTTTATTCAGCTGTTCCGGCTGGTTCACTTGCCAATCCTTCTGCGGCGCCAGGCGGATGCGCGCCCCGTTTGCCCCGCCGCGCTTGTCGGAGCCGCGGAAGGTGGAGGCCGACGCCCAGGCCGTCGAAACCAGTTGCGAAACGGACAGCCCTGACGCGAGGATCGCGCCTTTTAAGTCGGCAATATCCTGCTCGTCAATCAGTTCGTGATCGACGGCCGGCACCGGATCCTGCCAGATCAGCACCTCAGTCGGCACTTCCGGACCGAGATAGCGCGAGCGCGGCCCCATATCGCGATGGGTCAGCTTGAACCAGGCCCGGGCAAAGGCGTCTCTGAATTCTTCGGGATTTTGCAGGTAGCGCCGCGCAATCGGCTCGTAAATCGGATCGAAGCGCAACGAGAGATCCGCCGTGGTCATCATCGGCCGCCGTTTCTTGGACGGGTCGTGCGCATCAACCACCATGTCCGCTTCTTCCACATCCTTGGCCAGCCACTGGTTCGCGCCGGCCGGGCTCTTGACCAGCTCCCATTCGTACTTGAACAGCACTTTCAGATAGCCCATGTCCCACTTGGTCGGGTTCGGCTTCCAGGCGCCTTCAAGGCCGCTGCTGATCGTATCGCCGCCCTTGCCGCTCTTGTAGCTGCTCTTCCAGCCGAGGCCCTGTTCCTCCAGGCCGGCGGCTTCCGGTTCGGGCCCAACATGGGTCGCAGGACCGGCGCCGTGGCATTTTCCGAACGTGTGGCCGCCGGCGACAAGCGCGACGGTCTCTTCGTCATTCATGGCCATGCGCGCAAAGGTCTCGCGCACGTCACGCCCGGAGGCAACCGGATCCGGGTTGCCGTTCGGGCCTTCCGGATTCACGTAGATCAGGCCCATCTGCACGGCCGCCAGCGGGTTTTCAAGATCGCGCTCGCCGGAATAGCGCTTGTCGCCAAGCCATTCGCTTTCCGAACCCCAGTAAACGTCCTCCTCCGGCTCCCAAACGTCCTCGCGCCCGCCGGCGAAGCCGAACGTCTTGAAGCCCATCGACTCCAAGGCGCAGTTGCCGGCTAAAATCATCAGGTCAGCCCAGGAAAGCTTTTCGCCTTATTTTTGCTTGATCGGCCACAGCAGCCGGCGCGCCTTGTCAAGGTTGACGTTGTCCGGCCAGCTGTTGAGAGGGGCCAGGCGCTGGGCGCCGTGCCCCGCGCCGCCGCGGCCGTCGCCCATGCGGTACGTGCCGGCGCTGTGCCACGCCATGCGGATAAAGAGCGGCCCGTAGTGGCCGTAGTCGGCGGGCCACCAGTCCTGCGAGTCGGTCATCAGGGCGTACAAATCCTTCTTCACGGCCTCCAGGTCAAGGCTCTTGAACGCTTCCGCGTAGTTGAACGCCTCGCCCATCGGATTAGACAGGGAGGAATGCTGGTGCAAAATCTTCAGGTTCAACTGATTTGGCCACCAGTCGCGGTTAGAGGTGCCGCCGCCGGCAATGGCTTTTTTGGTCATCCCTGTAACCGGGCACTTGCTCTCTTCACTCACGAAATCCACTCCTTCTTATTCAATTCATGTATCCGCTAGACAAATTGCCGAATTTGCACGAGTCCTCGAGGCGCACCGACGGACTGCCGAACTACCGCTTAATATTTGATAAATTTGCTTCCCGGGACGCCGCAGATGCTGCATTTCTCCGGAACAAACTTTTCGATATTCCCACAGACCGGGCACAGGTAATAGAATACTTCTTCCGTCTGGTCAAGATTCTCCAGGGCCTCCTGGTACAGCCTTGCATGAACTTCTTCCGCCTTCATCGCATAGGTGAACGAGAGCAGCGCCGCCTTATTGCCTTCCGCTTCGGCAGCTTTGACGAAATCAGGGTACATGTCCCTGTATTCATGGGTTTCGCCCGCCACGGCGTCTTTTAAGTTGTCGGCCGTCGTGGAGATTTTCCCCGCCACCTCCAAATGCTTCAAGGCATGCAGGGTTTCCGCATCAGAAGCAGCCTTGAACAGCTTGGCGGCATTCAGTTTTCCGTCCTTCTCCGCCTTCTTCGAGTACGCCAGGTATTTTCTGTTCGCCTGCGACTCTCCGGCGAAGGCCTCCATCAGGTTAGCGAGCGTTTTGCTGTCATTCATGTTTTTATCCCCCTTATTTTTATTGATGCTATGATCTGCCGCGAGAACTTCCACCTTCACCCAAGCGGCGTTTTCACATTAGCCGCTTATGGCAATCGGTGTTGCGCATTGTAAATAATTCTAACTTTTTCGCTCAATCCCTCCTTTTCACCCTGGTTTTTTCAGGAGCTGCACGCCTCGGCAACAGAAAAAAAGCGGCTGCCGACCCTTAGTCGACAGCCGCAACCTTGTTGGGAACGATTTTACAAAACCGCTTCAGCAACCAGGCCGTTTGCGCAAAGCAAATTCACTTTGCCGCCCGCCATCCCCAGCTTTACCGCCTGGAGGTTCGCCTCGCGAAGCTGCGGCTTCTTCTTGCCGACCACCTCGTCGATCGACCTTTCAATGCTGGCCAGATTGGCCGTCTGCAAGTAGTTGACCAAGGCCCCCAGGCAGACCATGTTGGCCAAACCCGGGTTGCCGGCCTCCGCCGCCAGCTCACCCGCCGGGACGCGAACGAGCCGAATATCAGCGCGACAATGATCCGCCTTGACGACGGAACCGTTGACGACCAAAACGCCGCCCGGCTTGATGAACGGCATGAATTTTTCATAGGCGGGCTGGTTTAGCACGATGCCGGCATCGGCGCATTCAAGCACGGTCGAGTTGATCGCCTTGTCGGAGAGAATGACCGAGCAGTTGGCCGTCCCCCCGCGCATTTCCGGTCCGTAGGAGGGGATCCAGCAAACCTCCCGCCCGTCGAGCATGCCGGCGTAAGCCAGAATCTTGCCGATAAAAAGCACCCCTTGCCCGCCGAAGCCAGCCAATATAATCTTGTCAATCATAGGTCCTTGACCTCCTCCGCCACCTTGATCTCGCCGACCGGATAGACAGGCAGCATGTTTTCCCGCAGCCACTTGAGGCAGTCGACCGGGCTCATGCCCCAGTTGGAGGGACAGGTCGACAGAATGCTGACGAAGGCGAAGCCCAGCCCTTCTTGCTGAATTCGAAACGCCTTTTTCAGCATTTTTTTCGTCAGCAGAATGTTCTTCGGCGAATCAACCGAACCGGACGCCACATAGACCGCCCCCTCCAGCGCAGCCAGCGTTTTGGGCAGGTTGATCGGCGGCCCGGCCAGCGCCACATCGCGGCCATACGGGCTGGTGGTCGTTTTTTGCCCCACCAGGCTCGTCGGGGCCATCTGCCCGCCGGTCATGCCGAAAACGGCGTTATTCACCATGATCGACGTGATGTTCTCCCCCCGGGCGGCAACGTGGATGGCGTGCGCCGTCCCAATCGCCGCAATGTCGCCGTCCCCCTGATAGGTAAAGACCAAACGGTCCGGGCGGGCCCGCTTGATGCCGGTGGCAATGGCTTGCGCCCGGCCGTGGGGGCCGCCGACCATGTCGCAGCTGAGCATGTCGAGCATGAACCCCGAGCAGCCGACCGGCGCCACGCCGATCGTCGTGCCGATGATGTCCAGCTCCTCCAGCACCTCGCCGATCAGGCGGTGAATGATCCCGTGCGTGCAGCCGGGGCAGTAATGAAACGGCACTTCTGTCAAGCCCTTGGGACGCTTTAAGACCGGCACCAGGCTCATACCGTCACCTCCAAATGAAACACTTCCGCTAATTTGCGCAAAATGGACTGCTCGCTCAGCAGCATGCCGCCCAGGCGGTTGTGCAGATGCACCGGCACGGAGCAATTCACCGCCAGCTTGACGTCTTCGATCATTTGCCCGGCATTGAGCTCTACCGTCAAAATGCCTTTGATTTGCTTCAGGCTTGCAAAGGCTTTGACCGGGAACGGCCACAGCGTAATGGGGCGGATTAGTCCCAGCTTGACGCCTTGCCGGCGCGCTTCCTCCACGACGCTTTTCGCCACGCGCCCGCAGGTTCCGTAGCCGACCAATAAGTATTCGGCGTCCTCCGTGCAGTAGTTTTCCCAACGCTGCTCGGCATCCTGAATGAAGCTGAACTTGTTTTGCAGGCGCAGGGCCGTGGCTTCGCCTTCCTCGTTGGTGAGGTTGTACATGGCGATTTTTCGCTTTTCCCTGTCCAGGCAGCCGTCCGCTGCCCAATTCTTCTCCGGCAGCGTCGTCACCTGCCCCCTCAGCTCGACCGGCTCCATCGTTTGGCCCAGCATCCCGTCCGCCAAAATGACCACCGGCGTCCGGTAGCGGTCGGCCAAATTAAACGCGCTCATCGTGTAGTCGTACATTTCCTGCGCCCGGGACGGCGCCAGGACGATGACCCGGTAGTCGCCGTGGCCGCCGCCTTTTGTGCACTGAAAGTAGTCCCCCTGATTGGGGCCCAGGCCGCCGAGTCCCGGGCCGTTGCGGTTGATGTTCACCACCACGACCGGCAGTTCAGCCGCGGCAAGGTAGGATATGCCCTCTTGCTTCAGGCTGAAGCCGGGGCTTGAAGACGCAGTCATGACCCGCGCGCCGGTGGCGGCGGCGCCGTAGCACATATTGATGGAGGCGATTTCATCCTCCCCCTGCAAGACGGTTCCCCCTGCTTTCGGCAGGTGCTTGGCCAGGTATTCAATGATTTCCGTCGACGGGGTGATCGGATAGCCGAAAAACAGCTTGCAGCCGGAACGGATCGCCGCTGCGCCGATGGCTTCGTTGCCTTTTAACATTTCCCGTTTCATCTCGCCGCCTCGCTTCCGCTGTCTTTATAAATCGTCAGGGCGATGTCCGGGCACATGACGCCGCACAGCGCGCAGCCGATGCACGCCTCCGCCTTGGCAACCTCCACGTAGCAATACCCCTTGCGGTTCGTCTTGTCCCCGATCTTCAGCACCTGGCGCGGGCAGACCTCAATGCACAGGCCGCAGCTTTTGCAGCGTTCCGCGTCCACTTCCACTTTTCCCATCTCATTCACCGCCGCTTTCGTTCTTGTTGGCCGCCAGGCAGGCCAGCGCAATCGAGTACAGTTTTCCCTGGGGGCTTTCCGCGCGCGACGTCATGACAACCGGCTTGGTCGCTCCCAGGACGATCCCGGCCATTTTCGCGCCCGCCAAATAAATCAAAGCCTTTGACACGATGTTCCCTGTTTCAATATTGGGAACAAGATATAGGTCCACCGCGCCGGCGATCGCGCTTTTAATCCCCTTGTGCGCCGCGGCCTCGCGGCTCAAAGCCACGTCCATCGCAATCGGCCCCTCCAGCGTGCAGCAAGGCAGGCCGCCGGCCTGGTTGATTTCAACCAGCGCCTGCGCATCCACCGTCGCCGGCATCTTGGGGCTGACCACCTCATTGGCCGCCAAAACGGCGACGTTCGGGCAGTCGAGCCCCATGTTGTGCATCGCCAGCAAGGCGTTCGTCAAGATATCTTTCTTCTCCGCCAGCGACGGCGCGATATTCATGCCGCCGTCGCTCAAAAACGCCAGCTTCTCCTGCCCCGGTATTTCCAGGCAGGCCAAATGGCTGAGCAGCCGGCCTGTGCGCAGACCCGCCTCGTGGTCTAGCACGGCGCGGAGAAAATCGCTGCTGTTAACCAGGCCCTTCATCAGGACCTGCGCCCGCCCTTCCTTCACAAGCGCCGCCGCCTTCAAGGCGGCCTTGCTTAGGTCCGCTTCATGCACCACCGGCGTTTGGGGCGAGAGCCCGACCTCGTCCATAAGCGGCCGAATCGCGTCCGCATCGCCGACTAAGATAGCGTTTGCCAGTCCCAGCTCCTGGGCCGCCTTGACCGCCTGCAGGACGTCCTTGTCCTGGGCCGCCGCAACGCTGATCGTGGCCGTAGTATGGGAATCCCTGGCCGCCGCCAGCACGTCCTGAAAATTTTTCAACATGACAATCCCCCTCACGTTCAGTACTGCAAGGCGCGCTCTTCGCCCTGCAAGACCCGCAATGCGCCGGCCGCCAAGGCTTCGAGCTCTTCTTCGCCCGGCACAACTTCCACCGGCGCGATAAAGGCCACTTTTTTTGCGACTTCTGCGACCAGCCGCTGCGAATGGGCCATCCCGCCGGTCAGCACGACGCGGTCAACCTGTCCGGACAAGACCGCAGCCATGGCGCCGATCTCTTTTGCCACCTGATAAGCCATGGCGCTGACAATCAAATCGGCCTGTTCGTCGCCCTCGGCCGCCCGTTTCTCCGCTTCGCGCAAATCTTTTGTGCCAAGGTAAGCAAACATGCCCCCCGACCCGCAAAGCTTGCTAAGCATTTGCCCCTCCGTGTACTTGCCGCTATAGCACAGTTTCACCAGCGACCTGGCTGGCAATCCGCCGCAGCGGTCGGGCGAAAATGGACCTTCTTCCAGGGCGTTGTTCACATCAACCATCCGTCCGCCCGTGTGCGGCGTGACCGAAATCCCCGTCCCCAGGTGGGCGACCACGAGGTTGATCTCTTCGTAGGGCCGGTTGAGCTTTTCTGCGACCTTCCGGGCGACCGCCTTGCTGTTCAAGGCGTGGACCATGCTGGCGCGCGGCAATTCCGGCAGTCCGGAGATACGCGCCACCGGCTCAAGCTCGTCGACCGAAACCGGGTCGACAATATAGGCCGGAAGATTGAATTGCTTAGCCAGTTGATCCGCCAGGATCGCCCCCAGGTTGGAAGCGTGCTCGCCGCGTTTGCCCTGTTCCAGGTCGTCGAGCATGGCTTGGTTGATGGCGTAAGTCCCGCCGCTCAGCGGCTTTAACAGCCCGCCGCGGGCCACAATGGCGTTGAACGTTGTCAGCTCAAGGCCGGCCTCGGCCAGCGCTTCCAGGATGAGCGCCAAGCGGTGCGAGCGCTGGTCAACGATGCGGGGAAAAGACGCCAGCTCCGCCGCGGAGTGATGGACCGTCTTGGCGAATTTCAAATTGGCGTCATCATACACGGCAAACTTCGTTGATGTTGCGCCCGGATTGATCACTAGCAATCGATTCATATGCTGTCACGCCTCCCGTATAATTCCTCTTTACTAAACTTATGCAAATATCATGCCAAAAATTTGGTCGTCGCCCCTGCCGCCCAAAGCGCCGGCTGAGCACGGCCAGCACAGGCGCGCAGGGTTCCCCGCCGGCCCGCCCGCGCCATTTCGACAACTTTTGCTGTCAACTTTTCGCACCACTGATAACTTTTGTTCAAGACAACCGCTCCGAACCACCGGCCACTGTTCGCGCGGCGCCGCCTAGCCTTGCAAACTTTGATTGACAACTTTTCGCACCAGTGCTACGTTCTTAAGTAATGGCACGCAAAAAAAAGGGGGGCCTCGTCATGGATCCGCAGGAGCATGTTATTGAGATCGAATTTGAGGACCGGCCGCGTTTGGCCTTTGAAATATTCGAGGTGTTCGAACAACATTCAATTGACAAGTCCAGCCTGGAAGTGGTTTCCCACCAAGGCAAGCTGTTTATGGCCGTTAAAATCCGCTGTCCCGGCAATGTGCAAACCAGCCAGGTAACGGAACAAATCAGCGCGATTCCCAGTGTCGTCGCCGTCCGTTTTCGCGATTACATGCCTTACGAGGAAAAGGAACGCCAACTGCAGACAATACTCAATTCCGTCAGCGAGGGAATCATCGCCTTAGATGCCGAGGGCAATGTCCAGCACATGAACGACACGGCCTGCCGAATGTTCGCCTGCTCGCACGACGCCATCATCGGCAAGTCCGCCGCGCTGGTCTTCCCGCCGCACGCCGCGATCTTAGAGTCGCTAAAAGCGGGCCTGCCCTTCAGCAACAAGGAGCAACGGATCCGTTTGGGCGGCAAGGAGATGCATTTTTTTATCAGCTGCACGCCGGTTCTAAACCCCAAAAACGCGGTGATCGGGGTCGTCGCCTCGATTAAAGACTATCAGCAGGCGGAAGAGATCACTTCCAAAATGAATCAACAGTGGAGCAACGTCTCTTTTGAAGCCATCGTTCACCAAAGCGCCATCATGAAGCAAATCATCGGCATCGCCAGGATTGTTGCGCAAGGCACGTCCACGATTTTGCTGCGCGGCGAAAGCGGCACCGGCAAGGAACTGTTCGCCAAGGCAATTCACTTTGAAAGCAAGCGATGCAGCGCGCCTTTTTTGGCGATCAACTGCGGCGCTTTGCCGGACACGCTATTAGAAAGCGAATTGTTCGGCTATGAGCCGGGTTCCTTTACCGGCGCGTTGCGGAGCGGAAAAAAAGGCTTGTTCGAGCAGGCCGACAACGGCACGCTGTTTTTAGATGAAATCGGGGAGATTTCCCCGCAAATGCAGGTGCGCCTGCTGCGCGTTTTGCAGGAACAGACGATCCGCCGAATCGGCGGCGAAAGGGACATTCCCGTCAACGTGCGCATCATCGCCGCAACCAACCGGAACCTCGAAGGCCTGATCAAGCAGGGCTTGTTCCGCGAAGACCTGTACTACCGGCTCAATGTAATTCCGCTGACCATCCCGCCGCTGCGGGAGCGCCGCGAAGACATCCCGCTAATCGCCCAGCATCTGATCCGCAAAATCTGCCTGAAATTGGGCAAGCCGGAAAAGTACTTAACAAATGAAAGCCTCGCCTTTCTTCTGGCCCAGGACTACCCCGGCAATATCCGGCAGCTGGAGAACGTCTTGGAGCTGGCTGTAAACCTAGAGCAGACGCAAGCGTTGCACCTGACTTATTTCGCCAACCTGGCCGCTCACCCGCCCGCCGCCAGCCGCGCCGACGCGTCGGAAATAAGAATCCCGCTGCCGGCGGACGGCAATTGGCCGCCGCTAAAAGAAATCATGCGGCAGGTGGAAAAGCAGATCCTCGCCCGCATCATGGCGGACGCCCCGTCCTCGAGAAAAGCAGGCAACCGGCTGGGCGTTTCGAACACAACGATTTTAAAAAAAAGGAAGAAGCACAACCTCTAGGCTTCCAACAACAAAAGAAAGCGCCAGTTTGCAATTTCTGTCAACTGGCGCTTTCTTTTGCTGTTCCCCGGGCCCGGCCGCCTCACGCTATGCGCAATAGCTGAGTTCGTCTCCAACTTGCAATTCCGCACGCAATCACTTATACTAAAAGCGAACACTTGTTCGTTTTTGGAGGTACAAAACATGACGCGCTGCATTTTGCATGTCGACCTGAACAACTTCTACGCTTCGGTCGAATGCCTCTACCGGCCGGAGCTGGCCGATAAGCCGGTGGCGGTCAGCGGCGACATCGAGGCGCGCCACGGGATCATTTTGGCCAAAAACCAGCTGGCCAAACAGGCCGGCGTGGCGACCGGCGAAGCGATCTGGCAGGCGAAGACAAAATGCCCCGACCTCGTCCTCGTGCCGCCGGACTTCAAGAAATACCTGCGCTTCTCGCGCCTGGCGCGCCGCATCTACGCCGACTACACGGACCAGATCGAAGCGTTCGGCATCGACGAAAACTGGCTCGACGTGACGGGTTCGGTCCGCCTGTTCGGCTCAGGGCCGGCGATCGCCGACGAAATCCGCCGGCGGGTGCGCGGCGAGCTCGGCGTCACCGTTTCGGTCGGGGTTTCGTTCAACAAGATCTTCGCCAAGCTGGGCAGCGACCTCAAAAAACCGGACGCCACGACCGTCATCACCGAAGAGAATTTCCGCTCGCGCGTCTGGCCGCTGCCGGTCGGCGAGCTGCTCTACGTCGGCCGCGCCACGCGCCGCAAGCTGGAAAACCGCGGCATCTACACGATCGGCGACCTGGCAAAGCGCGATTTGCGCCCGCTTGTCCTGCTGCTCGGCCAGTGGGGCGAGACGCTCTGGCACTTCGCCAACGGCCGGGACGAAGCGCCGGTCAGAAAAACCGGCGAAGTCTCAGCCATCAAGTCGATCGGCAACAGCACTACCGCGCCGCGCGACCTGGCAACGCTCGCCGACGCCAAAATCATCCTCTACGTCCTCGCCGAAAGCGTCGCCGCCCGGCTGCGCGCCCACGGCCTGCGCTGCCAGACGGTGGCGGTCAGCCTGCGCGACAAAGAGCTTGCCAGCTTTGAACGGCAAATACGGCTGTTGGAACCGACGGCCGCTTCCCGCGACATCGCCCGCGCCGCCATCGATCTCGTCGCCGCCAACTGGAAGAGCGGCAGGCCGCTGCGCAGCCTCGGCGTGCGGGGCGGCGACCTGGTGACGGAGACGGGCCGCCTGCAGCTCGACCTGTTCGACGAACAAAAAGCCGCCGCCTCTTCGCTCGAGACGGCGGTGGACGATATCCGGCGGCGGTTCGGCCAAAACAGCATCCAGCGCTGCGTGATGCTCACCGACTGCCGCCTGTCTGGTTTCAACCCCAAGGACGACCACGTCATCCATCCAGTTAGCTTTTTCCGTTAGGAGGTGACCCTGCATGGGAAAAATTCTGGTCACAGTCAAGGCCGCGCACGACACGCTCGGCAACACGCGGCCGCTGTCCATCGTCTGGCATGACGGCCGCGAATTTGCGATCGACAAGGTGACCGACGTGCGCATGGCGGCGTCTCTCAAAGCCGGCGGCCAGGGCCTGCGCTACACCTGCCGCGTGTGCGGCAAGGAAATCCGCCTCTTTTGCGACGAAGGGATCTGGTTCATCGAAGGCTAAAGTTATGCAGTTATGTGGTACCTGACCCCCAACAACAAAAAGTGGCTGCCGACATTTTCTGTCAACAGCCACAACCCTTTTGTATGGCGGAGTGGGAGGGATTTGAACCCTCGCAGGCCTTACGACCTCTAACGATTTAGCAAACCGTCCTCTTCAGCCACTTGAGTACCACTCCATATGCAATTTGCCGCTCAGCGGCCTGCGTTAGTCATTATACAGTATCATAATCCAAAATGCAAACACTATTTGGCGGAGGGGGTGGGATTCGAACCCACGGTCCCTTGCGAGATCACTGGTTTTCAAGACCAGCTCCTTAAACCACTCGGACACCCCTCCGTGACACACTGTTGATTATAGCAAGCCGGCAAAAGACTTGTCAATCACTAAGCGTAGCGGGACATGACGCGCGTGGCGGTCTGGTCGAAGCGGAAAATCGGAATGCGCTTGAGCGTAAACGGTTCCGCCTTCCGGGCGCAGGTGCCGTACTTGACCGTAAAACCGTGATCGTAGCCGACCGCCTTCGCCAGCTCCCTGGTGCTGTCATTGAAGCTGCCTTTGGGGTAGGAAACGGACGGAATGCTTTTGCCCAGCAAATCTTCCAGCGTTTTCTTGGAAATCGTCAGCTCTTCTTCCGCCTGGCGGGGTGAAAGCTCCCCTAAGGCCAGGTGGTTGACCGTATGCGAGCCGATCGACATGCCGGCCGCATCCATCTCGCGGATATCCGGCGCCGCGACCCGGTCTTTGTGGCCGATCATGCCCGTGATGATGTAAAAAGTGCCCTTGTAGCCGTAGCGCTGCAAAATCGTGAAGGCGTTTTCATAGTTATCGCGGTAACCATCGTCGAAGGTGATCAGCACCGGCTTATCCGGCAGGCTGACCGATTCGCCGCGCACATGGCCGGCAAACTGCTCTTGGCTGATGGTATGATAACCAGCCTGCGCCAAGGCCTTGATGTCCTGCTCAAAGCGCGCCGTCGGCACGGTCAGGGGGTCGGTCGTCGCCCCGACGCGATGGTACAGCAGCACTGGGATTTCAGATACCGCCGTGCCGCTGCTCGTCTCCGCCGCTATGGCAAACGGCGAACAGCCCGTTGCCAGCACGGTTCCTACGCACATTTTCAGAAATTGACGTCTCGTTAGCATGTCACCACTCCAGTGTAGCTATCACTACATTCGGCGCTCCACTTCGGCCAACACGGTTTTTTCTACGCAGAGGGCTTGGTTTAGTAAGGAATTAGCTTCCGCTAGCGTCACCTGATTAAATTCGGCATCATGAATGATGCTAAGATTAATTTTAACATTATAAAAAGCGCTTTGTAAACCAGCCCGGGCCAGCAAGGCCGCCACGGCGGCGTCGCTCACGGCGTGCGGGTTGCCCGCTTGCGCCGCAGTCTCAGCCAATTCCAGCACGCGCAGGCAGGCGCGCATCGCCGCCAGCGGGGCCGCCGCCGCCGCCTTCGCCGCTTCCTGGAGGCGTTCATTGCGCGCCGCTTTCTCCGCTTCGGTCGCCTTCGGCAATTTATAGCAGGACATCAGTTCCAAGAAGGCGTCGGTGTCCTGCTGCATCAGCCAGACAAGCGTTGACCGAAGCTCATCGGCTTCCCGTAGCACTTCCGCCGCCGTCTCCTGCTGCTCGGCAAACTTCGGATTGTTGACCGTCAGCTGGCAGACCATTGCCGCCAGCGCCGCCCCCATCGCTCCGCTCAGGGCGGCCGCCGAGCCGCCGCCCGGCGCCGGAGATTTTGACGCCAAAGAGGCTAAAAAGTCGCCGCAGGTTTGTGCTTCATAACTCATCGTAAACCCTCTCTTCTTGTAAAATAAGCATGCTTAGCGCTGAAGCCACCGCTCCTGCGGTTCTCCCGCCGGCAAGCTGGCGCTGCGCAGGCCGATCGCCAGCACGTCCTTCAGTTGCGCCCGCCACTCCTGCCGTTCTTTCATCGCGGAAAACCAGCTGTATTGGTCGCCGCCCGCCGCCAAAAAGCTGTTGGCCGCCACCTTATACCAGGCGCCGTCCTGCAATTCGCTGCCGTCAGCCAGTGTGATGCGCTGGATTTTGCTGCCCTGCGGCCGCGCCGCATCCGTCTGCACTTTCAGGCCGGAGAATTGCAGCACGCCAACTTTCGTATTGAACAAGCCGTATTCCACCAGTTCGCGGATCGCGCGTCCTGTCAGTCGGCCCGTTTCCACGCTGTCGCGGAACGGCAAAACGCGGTGCAAGTCGCCGGCCGTCACCCGCCCGCCCGGCAAGTTGTCGCGCAGCGCGCCGCCGTTGACGAAAGCGACGTCCGCCTTGAAGGCCGCCCGCAGCATGTCAGCCGCATAGCAGCCCATGGGGGACAGTTGCCAGCGGTCATGCGCCAAAGCCGGAGCAGAGGTCGTGAGCACTTCCGACTGCACCACCGCCACCTGGCGGCTGGCGGAAGCCACCAGCTCCGCCGTTTTTTCATCGGCCGGATAGTTCGCCGCCGCCACGGAAACCAGCCCGGCCCCGGCAGAAACAACTTTTTTCTCCAGCCGGGAGTACAGCAGGCTCACCTTGCCCACCGCCCGGCCGTGCGAGCCGGCCTGCACGACCGGCACGCCATTGGCCTCCAGCGCCACGTCCTTATGGCTGTGTCCCGTCACGACCGCCGCCGCGCCGAGTGCGCCAGCCTGCTGCACCAAGGGTGCCGCCTCGCCGATCAGTTTTCCGTTCGCATCGGTATCGCTGCCCAAGTGGGTCAGCAAAATGATGATATCAACCTTGCCGCGCAGTTCGCCAATCGCCTGACGGGCGCTGTCGACCGGGTCGGCAAAGCGATACTGCCCGACTTCACGCGGGTGCGCCTTGAAAGCCGATTCCGGCGTCGCCAGGCCGATAACGCCGACCTTCACGCCGTCACGCTCGACAATGACATAAGGCTTGGCAAACGCGGGACGCTGTCCGGTTGCCTTATCAAACAGATTCGCCGCCAAAAAGGGGATCGTCTGCGACTGCTTCAGCAAGCGCTCGGCCGGCATATTGAATTCGTGGTTGCCCAAGGCCATCGCCGCTACGTTGGCCCGTTGCATCACCGCCAGAACCGGCTGTCCTTCCAGCCAGTCCGCCTCCACCGTGCCGCTGAGCATATCGCCCGCGCTCAGAACGATCGTCCCCTGCGGATTGTTTTCCTGCAGCTTGCGCAGCGTTCCCACCAGCGCCGCCGCCCCTGGCTGGTCGCCCTGAGGCGCTAAGCGTCCATGAAAGTCATTGACCGTCAACACGTCGAGCATAACGAACGGCTTGTCACCCGCCGCCAGCGCAGGCGTTGCCAACACCGTCAGCAGCAAAGCCAGCGTCACCGCCAGCAAATTCCGCAATCGCATCATATCCCTACCTCTTTCTTGCATATGTATTATCCTTACTTTAATTCGCCGGAGCTGAAAAATTTCCTGTCAAAAAAACAACTGGCCGGATCTTTCGATCCAGCCAGTTGTCGAAGCTGCCTTATTGCTGCACTTGCGCCCGCGGGCATTCGCCCGGCGCACCGCCGCCCATCGGACCCATCGGGCCCTGTCCGCCATGGCGGTGTCCGCGTCTTTCGTGTTTGCCGTCAGCGCGTTCCGTCATCCAGTTGATCCGTTTGTCCGCTTCTTCCTGCGTCAAGCGGCCGGCGGCAACTTGCTTTTGCAAAAACTCCTTATGCAGGCCGACCATTTTTAAGTGGCGCGCCTTCATTTGCTCCCGATCGGCATCAGTGAGCGGCTTGCGGGCAAAGTCGTCCTTTTTCATCCGCTCAAAGCGCTCCTGCATCAGCACCAGCCGCGCATCAGCCTCTTTTTGCGACAGGCGGCCGGCCTTCACGTCGTCGGCCAGGTTTTCCTTCATTAGGTTCAGGCGCTTGCCCTGAAAGTCAACAAAATCCTGTTTTTCTTCCGCCGTCATCGTTTTCGCGCCCGGTCCCCGCCCGCAGAGCCCGCCAGGGCCGCCAGGACCCATGCCGCCTCCCGGACCATACGCCGCAAAGCCAATTGCACTGAAGGCCAGAACTGCCGCCGCAGCCGTCAAACCCATAATCGATTTTTTCATTTGTCATACCCCCTGCTGTTTTGTGGTGGTTCCCTATGGCTATAACTATAGCAAGGAAGTTTGTCAAAAGAAGGGCAAAACTGTGGCATTTTTGTGAACAAATCGCTGGGCGGCATAAGAAAAGCGGCCAGCTTCAGCCGGCCGCCTCTATAACGCATTTCGCTTTCCTGCCCGGGCTGTTTTCAGCCGGCGCAGGCCAGAAGAACTTTTTCTCCCATCAGCAGTTCGTCTTTAATTTCTTCCCACACCAGGATTTCCGTTTTGGCAAAACCATTGAATACGGTCGCCGAAGCGGAGGTGTAAGCGCCGCAGTTCGGCACCAGCAGCACATCGTCGATCGCCAAGGGCGGCATCGGCTTGTCGCGGAACATGATGTCCAGCGAGTCGCAGCTCGGACCGGCAAAAGTCGACGGAATAGCGAAGCCTTCCTTGAACGGAATCAGCTCATAATCCCAATGGTCGAAAATCACGCCGGAAAACGTGCCGTACAGGCCGTCATCCAAAAAGTACCACGGCTGACCGTTGCGTTCCGACACGCCGATGACGCGCGTAATCAGATTGACGGCGGTGCCGCAGATGAAGCGGCCCGGCTCAGCCCAAATTTCCGTATCCGGGAACAGGGCGGCCACTTCCTTGCCGATCGTAGCCAGCATTTCCCCACGGTCGAGATCCAAGTCAGGCGTCGGAATCGGGAAGCCGCCGCCGATATCAAGAATCCGCAGGTCAAGACCCGCTTCTTTGGCATCATTGAACAGCTGCCGCGCCAGACGCAGCGCCGTCAGATACGGTGCGACCGAAGTCATTTGGCTGCCAACATGGAAGCACAGACCAGCGGCATCAAGGCCGGCAGCCCGCGCCCGCAGGAGCAGGTCAACGGCATCGGCCGGCGAGGCGCCGAATTTTTTGTTCAGGTCCACGTGGGCGCCTGTGTTATCAATCCGAATGCGCAGCAAAACGGTTGCATTCGGCACAGCTTTAGCCATCTTATTTATTTCGCTCTCGCAATCAAAGGTGAACTTGCGCACCCCAGTTTTGCGGCAAGCGGCAAACCCGCTCATGGTCTTTACCGGGTTTGCATATACCATCCGATGAGGCGCAACGCCCATTTCGGCCAACGCCATAATTTCGCCATCCGAAGCCACGTCAAACGACGAGCCCAGATCGGCCAAACGGCGCACGAGGCGCAGATCCGGATTAGCCTTCATGGCGTAATACACGGAAACCATCGGCAAATGTTTCTTCAGCATGCGATAATTCGCTTCTACTTCGTCCAACGACAGAACCAACAGCGGCGTCCCGTTACGGTCAGCCAATTCACGTACTACCTGCTCCGACAAGCGGAATCCATTTGTCTTTTCCATATCCACTCTCCCCTATACACCGTTTTCGTTTAGGCATGATATGATTGTACCATAACCCCCCCAAAGTGCAATAGAAAATTGGACGAAAATCAAATTTTTTTGAGGAAAACTGGAGCCATCACGATTAACCACGATTTAATGCAAAAAACGCGGGATAGACCGCGTTTTTTGCATTAGTTTTTCTATTGTCGAAAAATTTCACGAAGCTCGGCCAGCAGCCCGCGCCCCGCCCAAGCAAGAAAAGTCCTTCGCAAGGAGACGTTTCTTTGTGCAGCAGACAGTCGTTCTTACTGGCCCTGACGCCAGGCGGAAGCCAGCAATTTCGCCCCCTCAAGCAGTTGAAAAGTGGGCCTGGAGACCAGCTCCTCCGGCACAATGACAATGCCGCCGTTTTTCACAGCCCGCATCGTGTCATAGCCAGGACGGCTGCGGATCGCCGCCGGGGTAACCGCCGCATTCATCGGGCCGCGCTGGGCCACGTAGTAATCGATTTTTTCCCCTGCCGCCACCAGCTGCTCCAGGTCGTAGGGCACGACGCTCGTCCCATCGGCGGTTGGCTTGCCGCCCAGATTGACCAGGTCGCCGCCGGCGGCGCGAATCACGCCGGCCGGAATTGAATCGCCCGTCACCGTCCGCTGATTGGACGACACCTCAAAGAAAACCTGCGGCCGCTTGCCGGCCGACTGGCGATCCAGCGCCTGCAGTTCCCGGTGGAAAGCCGCCAGTTTTTCCTTCGCCGCCTGCTCCCGGCCGGTCAGAGCCGCCAGCCGTTCAATGTAGCCATCAAACTCGGCAAACGTATCCGGATAGAACGAGGCCACCACCACGCCGGCGTTTTCCATCGCCCGGACAAACTCCGGATGGGCCCGGCGCACGAACGGCCGCACCAGCACCAAATCCGGCTCCGCCGCCAGGATTTTTTCCGGATCGGCCCGGTAATCAAACACCGGCCTGTTTTTCACCGCCGCGGCCGTTTCCGTCCGGCTGACGCCGATGATTTCCTTGTCCAGGCCCAGCGCCACGAGGTTTTCCGTATGCGCGGCATACAAGGAGATGATCCGCTTCGCCGGTTTGGCGAGCGCAATCGTCTTGCCCGCGTCGTCCGTCACCCGGATGGCCGCGTTATTCGATGCCGCCTCCTTTTTATCCGCCTTGCCGCACCCGGCTGCCGCCAGGAGCAGCAGAACCAAACCTACCGTTAGAAGTTTTCTCACCCCGTCGCACGCTCCTTGCCCGCCGTAACGGCGAGCCCCCGTTTTCCCACCTTGACGGCCTCGACCGAAAAGGTGTCCCGCACCCAAGCCGGCTCCAAGCCCTGCTCCGCCGGCCCGGCATAGGCGACGCGCCCGTCCCGCAGCAGCACCACCTGATCGGCATACTGGCTGGCCAGGTTCAGGTCGTGCAAAATCGCCAAGACCGACAATTCGCCCCGGCGCACTTTGTCCGCCAGCAGGTCCAGGCAATGAATCGCCTGGTACATATCCATATTAGCGAAGGATTCGTCAAGAATCAACAGGCGCGGCTCCTGCGCCAGCGCCTTGGCCAAAAAGACCCGCTGCCGCTCCCCGCCGGACAGTTCCGTAATCAGGCGGTCGGCAAAGCGAAGGGTGTCCGTCTCGTCCATCACTCGCTCGGCAATGTCCAGATCCGCTTGTGAATTGGGCGCAAACCGGCTGCGGTGCGGCGTCCGGCCCAGCAGCACCAAGTCAAGGCAGGTGTAGGGAAAGTGGACCTCCATATTTTGCGGCACCGTGGCAATCAGCCTGGCCCGCTCCTCGTCGCTGTAGCCGCGGCACTCCCGGCCAAACATGGTTAGCTCGCCGGCATAATCGGTTCGCTCGCCGGTGACGAGGCGCAAGAGCGTCGTCTTGCCGGAGCCGTTCGGCCCCAGGACAACGGAGAAAAGCCCGCCTTTGAGCTGGAAATCAACCCCCTGCAGCACGGGTGCCGCCCGGTATGAAAAGGAAACCTGACTGGCTGTCAACATCACTGTCACCTACCCCATTTGTTTGGCGCGCTGCCGGAAGATATAAAAGAAGAAGGGCCCCCCCAGAAGGGTCGTCAAGACGCCGACCGGCACTTCCACCGCCACTAGCGTGCGCCCGGCCAAATCAGCCGCCGCCAGCAGCACGGCGCCGCCCAAAGCCGCCAGCGGCACCAGCGTGCGGTTGTCCGAGCCGAAGAACAGCCGCAAAATATGCGGAACGATCAGGCCAACAAAGCCGATGATGCCGGACACCGAAACGGCGGCGGCGGTTAAAAAGGCGGCCGCCGCCAGGAAAAAGCGGCGCGCGCGGGCCGGGTTCAAACCCAAGTTTCTCGCTTCCCGGTCGCCCAGCGACAACAAATTCAAATCGCCGGCAAACAGCGCCACGCCAACGACAACCGGCGCCACCAGCACCCAGGCGCTCGCCGCCTGTTCCCAGTTGCGCGCTGCCAGAGAACCGATCAGCCAGTTGACGATTGCCGCCACCTGCTCGCCTGACAGGCTCTTGACGAAGCTGATCGCCGCCGACAGCACCGAGCTGACGATAATGCCGCTGATAATCAGGTTGGCCGGCGACAGCACGCCGCCGGCGCGCGCCAAGGCGAGCACAACCAGCAAGGACGCGACCGCGCCGGTAAAAGCAAAGGCGGACACCGGCCAATCAGCATTGAAAAACATGTTGAAAAACAGCGCCAGGCTGGCGCCGAACGCCGCGCCCGGCGACACGCCCATCGTAAAGGAGTCGGCCAACGGGTTCATCAGCACCGCCTGAAAAATCACGCCGGCGACCGCCAAGGCGGAGCCGACCGCCAGGGCCGTCATGACCCGCGGCAGCCGGATGTTCCAGACAATCGCCGCCGAAGAGGCTTTCACTTCCGCCAGGTAATGCTCCTGCCCGGTCAGCTTGCCGAGGACGATGGCCAGCACCTGACCGGGGCCCAAGTCGGCCCGCCCGCTCGAAGCCGACACAAGCACGACGACCGCCAGAAGAAACGCAAGGACCAGCGCCCCGCGCAGCGCACGCTGGCGCCGGCGGATGAGCAGGTCCTTTAGAGTAGCCGTTATGGGAGCAGCGTCTTTCACGGCAGACGGCGACGCGCCAAAATAGTGGACAGGTAGTTGACATCCTCCGCCGCCACTTTTGTCACGTCAGTAACGATCTGTTCGTCCTCCAGACCGCATTTTGTCACCATGACCGCATTTTCCGCAAAACCATGCTCTTTCAGTTTGCCGACGATGCCGTCGAAATTCCGCGACATTTTCATCAAGACGACATTATTGGACGCCGTCATGATCGCCTCCACCGTTTTTTCATCTGCCGTTGCCGGCACGATGCTCAGCACGTCGTCGCCTTCCACCAGCGGATAGCCGACATGGCTGGCAATCGCGCAAAATGCGGTGATGCCAGGCACGGTTTTGACCGGATAGCCGGCATCCTTCAGCAGCCGGTACACATAAATGTACGTGCTGTAAAACATCGGGTCGCCGAGCGTCAAAAAGACAACCGCCTTGCCCGCGTCAAGCAATTCACCGATCACGCGGCGGTTTTCCGCCCATGCGTCCGTCAGGGTGTCCTGGTGGTAAACCATCGGGAACACCAGGTGCAGGACCTCTGCGCCAGGTTTCAAGTGCGGCGTGGCAATCGTCAGCGCCGTGCTGTCCTCTTTTTTCTCGGTCCGCGGCGCAATAATGACGTCCGCATCGTGAATAACCTTGACCGCCTTTATGGTCAACAACTCCGGATCTCCTGGCCCCACGCCAATCCCGTAAAAAGTCCCCTGCATGTTCTTCCTCCTTCAATTTCCAGCCCAAGGCAAAAGGATAACTTTGTTTCCTAGGTTTTACGCAACGCTGTCAAGCGCGCGGCACGGGGCGGATAACGTCCACGCCCATGTACGGACGCAGCACGGCCGGCACCACGACCGAACCGTCCGCCTGCTGGTAGTTTTCCAAAATCGCCGCCACGGTGCGGCCGATCGCCAGGCCTGAGCCATTGAGCGTGTGCACATATTCCGGCTTGCTCTTGGCGTCGCGGCGGAATTTAATGTCGGCCCGGCGCGCCTGGAAGTCTTCGAAATTCGAACAGGAGGAAATTTCCCGGTAGCGCCCGGCGCTCGGCAGCCAAACCTCCAAATCGTAAGTCATGGCCGACGAGAAGCCCAAATCGCCCGTGCAGAGCTTGATGACGCGGTACGGCAGTTCCAGCGCCTGCAGCACCGCCTCGGCGTTGGCCGTCAGTTTTTCCAGTTCGTCATAGGACTCTTCCGGCAGCGTGAACTTCACCATTTCGACCTTGTTGAATTGATGCTGCCTGATCAGCCCCCGCGTATCGCGGCCGGCCGCACCGGCCTCCGCCCGGAAGCAGGCGCTGTAAGCGGCGTAGTAAAGCGGCAAGTCCTTGGCCGACAGAATTTCACCCCGGTGGTAGTTGGTCACCGGCACTTCCGCGGTGGGGATCAAATAATAATCAAGCCCTTCCAGCTTGAACATGTCTTCGGCGAACTTCGGCAATTGCCCCGTCCCCTGCATGCTGTCGCGGTTGACGATATAAGGCGGGAACATCTCCGTATAGCCATGCTGCTCGGTGTGCATGTTCAGCATAAAGTTATACAAGGAGCGTTCCAAGCGGGCGCCCAAACCGCGCAAAAAGGTAAACCGCGCCCCGCTGACCTTGCCGCCCCGTTCAAAATCGAGAATGCCGAGCTGCTCGCCCACATCCCAGTGCGCTTTGGCTTCAAAATCAAACGTCGGCAGCGTTCCCCAACGGCGCACTTCCGGATTATCCTCTTCATCGGCGCCGACCGGCACAGTGAAGTGGGGGATATTCGGGATCGTCAGCAGGATGTCGGCCAGTTGCTGCTCAACCTCGCGCAGTTTCCCATCCAGCACGGCGATTTGGTCGCCAACGGCCCGCATGGCGGCGATTTTCTCATCCGCGTTTTCTCCCGCCCGCTTCATGCGGCTGATTTCCTGCGACGCTTGATTGCGCTCGTTTT
Source organism: Sporomusaceae bacterium (assembly GCA_029265905.1). GTDB lineage: Bacteria > Bacillota > Negativicutes > Acidaminococcales > JAJUGR01 > JAJUGR01. The sequence goes on from JAJUGR010000021.1 coordinate 27,276, forward strand.
TCAAGGTTTCGGCTTCAGCTAGAATGCTCCGCCTTTCTTTCTCCAGCGACAAGAACGTATCAAGCGACAGCGGGGTATTCCGTTTTCGCAGCGCTTCCGCCACTACTTCAGGGTTTTCCCGCACAAATTTCATATCAAGCATTCCACATTTCCCCCTAGCCTTCCATCACGAAATAACGGTTCTTTTTATTGTAGCACAATTCAGCCCTTTTTTGCCAGCCAGACAATTGCCGACAAAACCGCCTCCAGCCCTTGTCCGGCAGCCCGGCTGATCTGCCAGGGATGTCCGGTGCAGTCGCCGGCGGCAAAGACTCCGGGGATGTTTGTCGCCATTTTTTCATCGACGCGAATGGCGCCGTCTTTCAGCTCCAACCCGGCCAAAAAGCTGTCCACCGGATCCGACTCGCGCAGCAAAAAGACCCCGTCCACTGGCAAATCGCCCGCGCTCGTCCGCAGGGTTGTCACAACGCCCTCGCCGACAATCTCCTGCGGAATCGACCGTTCAACCCGCAGGTTCGCGTGCTCCGGCACATGCCCTTCCCGATACAGCGGGAAGAAAAGCACTTCCTTGCACAATTCCGCCAGGTAGACAGCCTCTTCGGCCGCCTCCGCCGACGTGGCCACCACCGCGACCGTCCGACCGCGATAAAACTGCCCGTCGCAAGTCGCGCAATAGCTTACGCCCCGCCCGAGAAATTCCTTTTCTCCCGCCAGCGCCTTGGCGCCAGGCACGCCAACCGCCAGAATGACCGCTTTTGCCGCAAATGTTTTGTCGCTGGTCAAAATAGTGAAGCCCTCGTCGCCCGGATAGACGCCGGTTACTTTTTCCTTCACCCATTCCGGCCCATACGACAGCGCATGCTGTTCAAACGCCGTCATCAGCGCATCGCCCGTTATGCCCGGCAGGCCGAGATAATTCTCCACTTGATGCGCGCGTCTGAGCTTGGGGCTCATCCCCAGGTGGTCGAATAAAACCACCGATTTATTCCGGATCCGCCCGGTCACTACCGCCGACAACCCCGCCGGCCCGCCGCCAATCACCGCAATATCGTAAGCCATTGTCCATTCCTCCCCGCACTTTTGTTTTACAGGACGCGCCGTTGTTCCACAACCGCAAACAAGCGCCTGCCGCACGGCCCGCAAAAGAGCGGAGTCCGGCCTGCGACGCCGCTTGCCGTTCTCCGCTCTTTTCAGTCTTGCTGCTGGTAATATCGCCGGCCGCTTTGCCTTCGATAGACGATCCGGCCATCTGCCGCACCACAATTACACGGCCGCCGAATAGTCTGCTGCAACAGCCACGCCGTCAACGCCGTTGCTATCAACAGCCCCGGCAACCACGCACATTCCCACTCCATCGGCAACCCTCCTGTTCTCCCCATTTCTCCTACGAAAGAAGATTCGCGAAGAAATGGCGCATTCCTGCCGGAAGCGACGGCGGCAGACTAATAATCGCCTAACAAACCCGCGCCAGGGCTTATTTTTCTTCCCGGCGCGCAGCAAGAAAGACCTGTTGCGCCGCCGCCACGCCGGCGCCAAGCTGCACCTTGACCGCCATTTCCGTCAGGGCCATTTCCAGCATCGCCAAGGTAACCAGCACATCAGCCGGCGCCACATGTCCCAGGTGGCCAATGCGGAAAATTTTCCCTTCCAGTTCTTTTTGTCCGCCGGCCATCGTCACGCCGAACGCGTCGCGCATCTTCTTTTGCAGCGCTTTGCCGTCCACACCATCCGGCACGCACACGGCCGTCACAACCGACGACGCCGCTTCCGGCTCGGCGAACAATTGCAAGCCCAGCGCCTGCACGCCGGCGCGAACCGCCTGTCCAAGCAGCACATGCCGGGCAACGATCGCCTCTTCGCCTTCTTCTTCAATCATAGCCAGCGATTCCTGCAAACCAAACAGCAGGCTGACGGGCGGCGTATAGGGGTTTTGGCCCTTATCCAGCGATTTTTTGATTTTTTTCGCATCCCAATAATATTTTGGCATGGCGCTTTGTTCATAAGCGGCCCACGCGCGGCCGTTCATGGCCAAGAACGCCAGCCCTGGCGGAATCATCAGGGCTTTTTGCGACCCGGTCACAACCGCGTCAATGCCCCACTCGTCCATGCGCATCGGAATTGCCCCCAACGCGCTGACGGCATCAACGATGAACAGCGCCGGATGCTTGCCCTTGGCTTTGGCCAAGGCGCGCACGTCATTCGTCACGCCGGTGCTTGTTTCATTATGGGTGACCACGACGCCTTTGATCTCGCCGCCTTCATCCTCGGCCAACCGCGCCGCCAAAGCAGACGGGCAGGCGGCGGCGCCGCGCTTAACCGTCATGACCTCAACCTGCAGACCGTGCGCGGCAGCGATTTCCGCAAACCGGTCGCCAAACACGCCAATCGTCACAACCAGCACCTTTTCGCCCGGGCTGAACAAATTGACGATCGCCGCCTCCATCGCCCCGGTCCCGGCGCACGGGTAGGTCAAAACATCATGGTCTGTATGAAAGAGCGTTTTGAGCCGGGCGGAAATATCCCGGAACATGGCTTCGTAGCTGGGACCGCGATGGTTGATCATCGGGCGGTGCATGGCCGCCTGCACGCGTTCGGGCACGGGCGTCGGTCCCGGCACCATAAGATACGCTTTTTGTTGCATAGTGGTTCCCCCTCTTATTGCTAAAATAGAATAAAAAAAGTCCCGTCCCCTAAAAGGGACGGGACTGCTCCCGCGTTGCCACCCTCATTGGCTTGTTCAGCCATCTCTATCCGCTTTATCGGGCGGACCCGTCACGGCTCATCGCCGGCATAGCTCCCGGGCGGAACGCAGACACTGCCTCGCCGGCTCGCACCAACCGCCGGCTCTCTTCAGACGCTGCACATGCGCTTCCCGTTCTTCGCTGTTATCACGATATCAAAATTATAAAAAAACGCGCGCCAAAAGTCAATAGCGTCCCGCGCATGAAAACAAGCGTGCGCATCGTTTAGTCGCGGGGCAGCAAGCGCACCAGCGCCATGCCGGCCAAAAAGCCGCCAATATGCGCCCACCAGGCGATCATCGTCAAGGACATAAGACCGGTCATGCCGTTGATCAATTGCAGCAAAAACCAAACGCCGACGAAAGCCGTCGCCGGCACCTCCAAAATCGTGAAGAAAAGGAACAGCGGCACCAGCATCAGGATTTTCGCCCGGGGAAAGCAGTACAGATAAGCCCCTAAAATGCCGGACACCGCCCCGCTGGCGCCGATGATCGGAATCGCGGAATCGGGATAGAAGGCGACATGCACCAAGTTTGCCGCCACGCCGCAGGCAAAGTAGACGCTCAAAAACCGCCAGCGCCCCAGGCAAAGCTCCGAGCTATGCCCGAACAGCCACAAATACCACATGTTGCCGATTAAATGCATCACGCCGCCATGCAAAAACAAGCTCGTCAACAGCGGTTGATACGCCGACACCGCCGCCTCCTGCTGCCATAGCGCCATAAAACTGCTCGGGATAAGTCCGAAGGTTTGCACAAACCCCGGCCAAGCCGCCATGGGCAAGGTAAAATACTCATAGAAAAAAACCGCCGCATTGAGTGAAATCAAGCCCACCGTCGCCAGCGGCGTACCGCGCAAATGAAGATTGTCACGCAATGGAATCATAGCGACCTCCCGTCCACGAAGCGTTCCGCCGAGTTGGCCACGCACAAGACTTACCGGAGATATTCCGCCTGCGCAATCGCCCGCCCGGTGGCGGTCCGAAAATTTTTCTCAATGATCGCCGGCAATTTAGCTTTGTCTGCGGCCAAGCCGTCTTCTTCGATGTTCACCAGCAGGTCCGACTCCCAGATAATCTGAAAATCGAGCCCGTCATTTTTGCCGGGCGTATGATGGCCGCCGACAATATACGCCACCCGCTCGATCAGCGGCGCCGGTTCGCCATAGCTTGACATGATCGCCCGCACGATCGGCGGCCCCTCGAGTTCCTGATACGGTCCGGCAGAAGATTGGTATTTCTCCTCCGCCGCTTTGATGCCCACGTCGTGCAGCAAGGCCGTGATCACAACTATTTTTTGCACCTCGGGCGCTACCCCCTCGCCCGTCATGATCCGCTCGGCAAACCCCAGCACCTTGAGCGCATGGTTTATCCGCCGCCCGTCCGCGCCAAAATGCGCTTTCAGCGCTTGCGCATATCGTTCGCGCAACGCTTGCGCTTCATCATTGAACATGCCTTCTCCCTCCGTCACCAACCGCGCTATCGCAAGCGCCTTCTACGCTAATCATACCATGCCGGCGCCGGAAAAACATGCACTAACCCGCACTGTTGAAAAAAGGCCCGCCGCGCGGACGACAAGCCTCGCTTATCGCCCGGGCAGCGGGCCTTTTTCCAGCTTCCCAAGCACTTATTTGGGATAAAAAGATTCCAGCGTTTTAATCGCCAAGAAAAGAGCCGCGTTAACCGGCGTCGGGATGCCCTGCTTTTGCCCTTCGCAAACAACCGGTCCGTTGATCGCCGCAACTTCCGTCGGCCGCTTGTGCAAAACATCCTGCAGCATCGGCGATGAATGCTCCTGCATCGTCCCCGCGTACGCAAGCATCTCTTGCGCGCAGTTCGGATACAAGAGCGGAACGCCGGCAGCGGTGGCCACCGCCACCACTTCCGCAACCGCCATCCGGGCCAGCTGCTGCGCGTCCGCCGACTTTAGAAACTGGCTGTTCGTCGCCCGCGTCAACGCCGTGACGGCATTCAAGCCGGCATGAATGGACAGTTTGCTCCACAAGAGCGAATCGACATTGTTTTCCGCCACCGCCGGCAGCCCGGCGTTCATAAAGAGGTCCTTCACCTTTTTTACCCGCTGCTTGTTGCCCTTTGTCCACGAGGCAATGTGCGTGTTTTTCAACCCGCTGTGCATTACCAAGCCCGGTTCCAGCACAACAGCGCCCATCAGCGTCGTGCCGACCAGCACCCGCTCCTTGCCGACTACCTCCGCCAGCTGCTCGGCGTTGCCCATGCCGTTTTGCACGGTCAGGACCGTCGTCTCGGGCTTTAAGAGCATCTCCGCCAGCATCGCCGCTTCCGGCGTGGCGCTTGACTTGACGCAGACAATCACTAAGTCGACCGGCCCGATCTCATCTACATGCGTCGTTGCGCGGGGGCGTACTGCAAATTCATCATCGGCGGCAACCAACGACAGGCCTGCCGTTCTAATTTTGGCGATATGCTCTTCCCAGGGATCATACAGCCACACGTCTTCTTTTCCTCTCGCCAAATAACTGCCATACAGGCAGCCCATCGCTCCGGAACCGATAATTGCAATCTTCATCAAAACACCCCCTTCTTTAATGTTTTGAAAACTTCGACGATGCAACGAAAATTCCTTTTTGTGCAATAAATAACTTGCCGATTGTTATTGTTGGCGGTTCTAGCAAAGGAAAATCCCCACTTGCCGTAGTATATAAACAGCAGGGAACGATGCATCATCACGCTTTCAAACGGGAAGGAGATGAGGTTGAATGGACAAAATCAATGTGCGTTTTGACGACGGCACGGTGCGGCAATACGACAAAGGAACAACCCTGCTGACCATCAGCCGCGATGTGGCAGCCTCGTTTTGCTCGCCGATTGTCGCCGTTCAGGTGAACAATGAAATCAAGCATCTGCAGCATCAAATCACGACCGATTGTTCCGTAAGCTTTTCCGACATGAGCACGTCGCTGGGAATGAAGGTTTACCAGCGCAGCCTGATCTTCGTCATGCTGATTGCCGCCCACGAGCTGTTCCCAACCGGCCAGCTGTTCGTCGAACATTCGCTGGGCAAAGGCCTGTATTGCGAACTGCGGTTAGGGCGCCCCCTGACAAGCACTGACATCAGCGCCCTGCAAGAGCGCATGCGCCAAATCGCAGCGGAAAAACGGCCGATCGAAAAGCGCGTTCTCCCGGCCGACGAAGCCGTCTGCCTATTCCGCACCACCGGCCAAGAAACAAAAGCCAAACTGATTGAACAGCTAAAGAAAAAGCTCGTCACCATCTACTGCTGCGGCGACTATTGCAATTATTTTTACCGCACGCTAGTGCCGGACACAAGCTACCTGACGCTGTTTGAGCTGCGCTTTTATCCGCCTGGCTTTGTCTTGCGCTACCCGCTGCCAGACGCGCCCGCCTCGCTCCCGTCCTTCGTCGACGTGCCGAAGCTCGCGGAAATTTTTCTGGAAGCGGAACGCTGGGCGGAACTAATCGGCTGCGACTATATCCCCAGCCTCAACGAACGGATCGCCGCGGGCGAGATCAACGACATCGTCCGCATCTCGGAAGCGCTGCACGAAAAAAAGCTCGCCCAGATCGCCGACTACATTACAGCGCGGCGGGACACCCTGCGCATCGTCGTTGTCGCCGGACCTTCCAGTTCCGGCAAAACCACCTTCGTGCAGCGCCTGGGCGTCCAACTGCACGTCAACGGCCTCGTGCCGCTGGCCGTTTCGATGGACGACTATTTTTTCGACCGCGACGAAATCACCGCGACCGACCTGGAATCGATCGACATTGTCGACCTCGACTTGCTGAATCGGCACCTGGCCCAGCTTCTGAACGGGGAAGCGGTGGAGCTGCCGCGTTTCAATTTCCACACCGGCGACCGCGAGTTCACCGGCAAAAAGGTGCAGCTAAAAAGGGGGCACGTACTGCTCGTCGAGGGCATCCACGGCCTGAACGTGCGGGTGGCGCAAAATATTCCGCGCGAAAACAAGGTGAAAATATACATCAATGCCCTCACGCAGCTCGCCATCGACCAGCACAACCGCATCCCCACGACCGACGCCCGGCTGATCCGGCGCCTCGTGCGCGACAGCCAGTTCCGCTCCCACAGCGCGGCGGAGACGCTGCGCATGTGGGCCTCCGTCCTGCACGGCGAAGAGGGCAATATCTTCCCCTTCGGCGAAGAAGCCGATCTGATGTTCAACTCGGCCCTGCTCTATGAGCAGACCGTTTTGAAAAAATACGCCATCCCCCTGCTGCGCGCCGTCCCGCCCGACCAACCGGAGTACAGCGAGGCGCGCCGGCTTATCCGCCTGCTGGGCTTCTTTTACGAAGCCCCTGACGACATTGAAATCCCCTTCAACTCCATCTTGCGCGAATTCATCGGCAAATCCTAGCCGGGCGCAGGACGACGCAAAGAAAAGCAGCCCCGGCGCGCTGAACACGCACCGGGGCTGCTTTTCTTCGCCAAAAAGTTATTAAATGGCGTTTTTCTCGCGCAAGGCGGCGATTTCCGCGTCGCTCAGGCCAAGAAGCTCCTTCAGAAGCTCATCCGTATGCTGGCCGAGCAGCGGGGCCGGCCTATCAACCGAACCCGGAGTGGCGGAAAACTTGATCGGCACGCCAGGCATGTGCAGCGGGCCGGCCACCGGATGGTCAACTTCGACGATCATTTCTCTGGCCTTGATCTGCGGATCGTTGACGATCTTATCAACCGTATTGATCGGCGCGCAGGGCACGCCGGCTTCCTCGAGCTCGCTCAGCCAAGCGTCAATTGTTTTGGTTTTGAACGTTTCGTCCAAAATCGCCTTCAGCGCCCGGCAGTTTTTCGTTCTGTTCAGGTTGTTGTTGAAGCGTTCGTCGGCAATCAGGTCCGCATGGCCAAGCAGGTTGCAGAGCTTTTCCCACAGGCGGTCATTGCCGGCGCCCACGATAACGTGCCCGTCGCTGGCGGTGAAGGATTCAAACGGCGTGATCGACGGATGGCGGTTGCCAAGCGGCTTCGGCACGACGCCGTTGACGAAGTAGCGGGAGATGGCGTTTTCCAGCACAGCCACCTGGCAGTCGAGCATCGCCACATCGACCTTCTGTCCTTCGCCAGTCGCTTCGCGGTGATGAAGCGCCATCATGATGCCGATCGTCGTAAACAAACCGGCAATGATGTCGCCGACCGAAGCGCCGACCCGCGTCGGTTCGCCGTCTTCGGCGCCCGTGATGCTCATAATGCCGCCCATGGCTTGCACGATGATGTCATAGGCCGGTTTCAGCATATAGGGGCCCGAATGGCCGAAGCCGGAGCAAGCGGCGTAAATCAGCTTCGGGTTGATTTCCTTTAATTCATCGTAGCCGAGGCCGAATTTCTCCATCGTCCCGGGACGATAGTTTTCCAGCACGACGTCAGCCTTTTTCACCATTTCTTTGAACAGGTCTTTGGCTGCTTGCTCTTTGAGATTCAAGGTCATCGAACGTTTGTTGCGGTTCAAGCTCATGAAGTAAGCGCTTTCTTTGCCGACAAACGGGCCGAACGCGCGCGAATCGTCGCCCACTTCCGGCGGCTCGATCTTGACGATATCCGCACCGTAGTCAGCCAGCATCATCGCGGCGTACGGCCCCGCCAACACGCGGCTCAAATCGAGCACTTTCAATCCTGCTAATGGTTTCATAATTCAAACACCCCTTATCATTTTTGAAAATATATGCACTGCCGCGCCCGTTTTGGGCGCCGCAATGGTTACGCGTTATCGGGTTCAAAACAAAAAAAGGACAGACAAGAGCCATCGGCCCCTCTCTATCCCTCAATCACTCACTATGCTATTACTAGTCGCTGCCAAGATGCATGATCCCAAGCCCGGCCCGCTCGTGGCTGGTCAAGGGATGAATCCCCGATTCGCCGAACATGGCAACCGCAATCCACTGCGCATCACGCACGATCGCGATTTTTACCGCGATGCTCACACCGCCGGAAACATTCACCATGATACTGCGCTTCGCCTCTTCCGTCGCGTGCAGCAAGGCATGGTAATTAGTCGCCGTCTTGGCAATCAAGCCCGCGCTCAACGCCGCACCGATGACAGCCTTTGTTGTCTTAAGCTGGCACTCCGGCAAAGCGAAGTTACCACCCACTTCCGTAACCACAAACTTGTATCCCTGCCCGGCAACGATCGCCTTAACCGCCTCTTCGTCCTCAATCGTACGCGTCAGCGCCAAAAACATGGCTCCGGTTCCGACACTTCTTACACTATGGGCCATGAAATTGCAGCGGGGCTGAGTCATTTGGCAAATCCCTCTATATCTCTCTATCTCACAAGCGTGATTCTATCATCTTCTGAATAGTTAGTCAAGGAATATCATCCGTTGCGGGCGTTGCACGCAGGCTTTGAGCCCCCTCTTGTCCGCCACCATTCTATTTCAGCGTCCGGATGACGTCGATGATCGTGCCGTCGCGGTATTCCACCAGGCCGACCACGTCCCCGCCCGGCGGCGTCGGCGCCGGCGTGCCGGTCAGCTTGTACGCCAGCCGCTGCAGATCCTCGATGCTCACCAGCGGCAGGTTGGACTCTTTGAGGTTGTCAAGCAGATCCTTGCGCAGCGGGTTCACGGCGACGCCGCGCTCTGTGACAATGACGTCCACTGTGCTGCCGGGCGTGACAATCGTATGCACCGCCTCGCGGACGACCGGCATCCGCCCCCGCACCAGCGGCAAGGCCACGATGCACAGGTTCGAGCCGGCGGCCGTATCCGGGTGGCCGCCCGGTGCGCCCATCAGCTTGCCGTTCGAGCCGGTCAGCACGTTGGCGTTGAAGTCGATGTCGACTTCCGTCGCGCTCAAGATGACCGCATCGACATTGTTGACAATCGGTCCGGCGTTGCCGGGACTGGCGTAATAAGCCGCCGTCATCTCCAGGTGGCGGGGGTTCTTTTTGAGCGAGGCGATGGCGGTCGCGTCAAAGCTCTGGGTATCAAACAGCGTATCGACGAGTCCTTCTTCGAGCATTTCGACGAAGATGCCGGTCACGCCGCCGACGCCAAACGCCGCCGTGATGTTGCGCGCCTTCATTTTTTCGCGGATATATTTGGCCGCCGACAAGGAAGCGCCGCCACTGCCGAGCTGCAGCGAAAACCCGTCGCGAAAATACCCTGAGTGTTCAATGACGGTGGCCGCGTATTCAGAAATGATCAGTTCCTTCGGATCCTTGCTGATCCGCAGCGAGCCGGTGCTGATCCCGGCCGGATCGCCGATCGACCCAACCTTGACGATAAAATCGATCTGCGTCTGGGGGATGCTGATTTGCCGCAACGGATGCGCCACCAGGTTGTCGGTAATCGCCACCACCTTGTCGGCGCAGGCCGCATCGACCATCGCGTAGCCCAGCGCCCCGCAGGCCGCCGGACCGTCGACGCCGTTGCAGTTGCCGTACAAATCGCAGGTTGGCATCCCTAAAAACGCCACGTCGATGCGCAGTTCGCCCAGTTCAATCGCCCGCGCGCGACCGCCGTGGCTTCGCACCATGACCGGCTTGGCCATTTTCCCCGCGGACACGAGCTTGCCGATTTCGCCCCGCAGGCCGCTGGTATCGAGCGCCGTGATGACGCCCGACTCTAGGTGCGGCACCAGCGCATCCTGCACCGCGCTCAGCGAACTGGCCGACAGCGTCAGGTCGCGGATCCCCTTGCGGGCGATGGCGTCGACGACCAGCTTCATCACATAGTCGCCATTTCGCAGGTGGTGGTGGAAGGAAATCGTCATCCCGTCGCGCAGCCCGGTCGCCTCAATCGCCTCTTCAATTGATTTGACGAGCTTATTCGACTCAGGCAGGCCGCCTTTGCCACCGCAGTCCGCCCGGGCCGGCATGCAGTCCCAGGGGCTTTTATACGGGGTAAGCGCTATGCCGTTCAAGCTGGCGGGAATGTCACGCCCAACAGCATTTTTCATCATTAACGCCCTCCTTGTTGTCCGCCGATCGCCGCGGCGTAAGCCAGTGCGCGCTCGGCCCGTTTCACAATCGGCCCGTCGATCATTTTTCCATCCAGGGCGATGACGCCGGAGTTATTGGCCAGCGCTTCTTCATACGCCGCCAAGATGCGCCTAGACTTTTCCAGTTCCGCTTCGCTTGGCGCATAAATCCCATGCACCAGCGGGATCTGCGACGGATGAATGACCGATTTCCCGTCAAAACCCAATTCCTTGCCCAACAGCGTTTCCGCGCAGAAGGCTTCTTCGTCATTGACGTCGGCAAACACGTTGTCCAAGGCCTGGATTTTCGCCGCCCGCGCAGACAAGAGCAGCTGGCTCTTGGCAAACAGAATTTCTTTGCCATCGCGACTGCGGGTGGCCTGCATATCGGCGGCAAAATCCTCGGCGCCGATCCCCATCGCCACCACACGCTTGCTGGCCTTCGCCAACTCATAGGAGTTGCGGATGCCAAGCGCCGTTTCGATCGTCAGGACAAACTTCACGCTGCCCAGTTCATAGCCGTAACGCGACTCAGCCTGCGTGACGAACTCGTCCACGCGCTGAATATCCTCCACCTCCTCTGACTTGGGCAGGCGGAGAAAGTCCGGTTTCACGGACATCATCGCCTCCAGGTCGTCATAACCGAACGGGGTGCTGATGTGGTTGACCCGCACGCCCACCTCGCAGTTGTACTCGTTGTATTTCAGGGCGTTGCGCACCAAATCGCGGGCCGCATCTTTTTCATAGATGGACACGGCATCCTCGAGGTCGAACACCACGCTGTCGGCCCGATATAGATCAGCATTCAGCAGCATGCCGGGATTATTGCCTGGCATAAACAACATCGTTCTTCTGAGTTTCATTTTTCCACCTCGCTTGTCGCGCGGCGAACCACTGTTTCCAGGCGGGCGCGCAGGGCAAAGTCCAGCGCCCCCTTGTCCACCAGCGCCACCCGGCAGTCAGCCACGTTGTTTTCCGCCAGGACCGCCCGGACGGTTGCTTCAATCTGAGCGCCGAATTCTTTGCGCACCGGACTTGTCAGTTCAATGATAATGCCACTGCCGGCTTCCGCCGGCTCAATCGTGGCAAGCACGTCGTTCTTTTTTTCCATGCCGGCTTGCGCGCGTCTGACTACTGTCGCCATCCAATAACCCCCTTGAGTAACATGAATTATACTAATCGCCCATTGACCAGCCGTTGACATACCCTTGTACAAAGCCGATCAGTCCCGTGATCGTGGCGGCGATAAAGGCCGGCTTGCCCAGCGTTTTCGTGACATTGACCGCCAGCGCGCCATTGGCCGTCACTACGCCATAAAACTGGACGGCGACAATAACCGTCCCCAGCGCCATAAACAGCAACACGCCGATAACAAAGGCGTGGTTCAGAAGCTTCTTTACCAAATCCATGTCACCCCCTCCTTACACCGTCATAACCGGCAGCCAGCCGAGCGAAATCAAGACGCCAATCACCAGAATCGGCACCACGTAATACACAATTAGCGGCACAAAGGTTTTCACTGGATCGACGTTGGCAATGCCGCAGGCAATGAAAATCGGCGCCGCCCCGGGAGGCGAAGCCCCCTCCGTCGAGGAGAAAATCAAGATGACGGCAGCGGCAATCGCCGGATCGACGCCCGCGTACAGCAGCGCGGAAAACGAGACTGAGCCGATGGCGACGACGGTGGCCGTCGAGGTGAGCGGGCCGCCGACCACCGTGACCAAAATGCCGACCAGGATGATCGTCATCAGCGGCGACAGGCTGAACGTCTGCAAAATCGCCATCATGTCTTTGGCCAGCCCCAGCTTCGTCATCACGTCGCCCGCCGCAAAGGCGAAAAACAAGGTCGCCCCGACGACGACGTAGCGTCTGGCGGAAGATTGGATCAGGTCATAAAAACCCGACGCCGTTTTCGGCAGATACCGCCATCCTTCCAGCAGAGCGATCCAACTGATCAGAACCGGAATCCAAACGATCATGGAAATGCTTTTCAGCCCTTTGGGCCCGAAGCTCTTGACCGCCGTCAGATAATCGGCCACCGGGCCGATCGTCAGCCCAACCGGAATCAAAATGCCGGCAAAAATCAACAGCGACGTCCAGCCCTCGCGCATCGTTTTTCCGAATGGCTTGATCATTTCCGCCGGCAGCGGCTGGATGTTGTACTTGTGCACAAACCAGCGCACTAAAATCAGACGATACAGCAAGGTCCAGAGTCCCGCGGTCAGCAGCGCGACATACAACGCGCCGGTCGTTACCTTTTCCGCCACGACGCCCAGCCCTAAGATAAGAAACATCGATGAGCATGGCGGCAGCGCGATGCCCAAGCCGGCATTGCCGGCGACCATCGTCGCGCTTAATTGCGCCGACCAGTTCGATTTCATCATCCAGGGGATGGTAACCGAACCGACCGACGCAGCATTGCCGGAGCCGGAGCCGGAAATCAAGCCCATCAACGCGCTGGCCAAGGTCGAGATGTACCCGGCACCGCCCGCAACCCGCCCGAGCGTCGAATTTAAAATATCAACCATGCGGTTGACCAGGCCGGTTTTGGTCATTACGAACGCCATAAACACAAACGCCAAGGCGGCAAACACCGTTTCCTGGGTGGCGGCAAAAACAATGCTTTTTCCCATCAGCTCAAAGAAACGACCGCCGCCAAACAGCAGCACCACAATCCAGCCGGCAACCATCGCTTCGCCGATGTTGCGTTTCAACACCGAATTCCAAACAATAATAGCAGCAATATAGGCAACTAGCGCCCAGACACTAAGTCCCATTTGTATCCCTCCTCCTTCTGTCTTGTAGAAAGCAACCCTACTGAAACATGCTTCACCGCCATTATAGGCCGTTTTTAGAAAAATAAGAAATATCGATACCTGATAGAGCCCATCAAAAAAACAGATGGCGCAAAAAACGGAGCTGACTGCGGCATCCTGCACCGCAGCCAGCTCCATTGACTACCATATTTTTTCATCCGAGCGCGCTATAATCAACCGTTTTCACAAATTCGACAAACAGCTTGACCAGGCGCAAATTCAACGTCTCCTGTTGATAAATCATCGTCGTCCGCCGGGTAATCACTTGCCCATTTTTGTCCCGCAACGGAATTTGGCAGGTCGGCCCGATGTCCTGCAAGATCGTGGTCGGCAAGATCGCATACCCCAGCCCGTTCGCCACCATCGCCTTGCAGATATCCATGTGGGCCACCGTCATGCTGATGCGCGGCGGCTGCGTGAAATGCCCGTTCCACCATTCGTCCAAAAAAGCCTTATATGAGGCGTCCGTATGATAATCGATCCGGGCCAGCTTGGGCAGATCAGACAAGGCAATTTCTTTTTTGGCGGCAATGCACAGCGGCTCCTCATGCAGCACATGCTTTTCATCCTGCCAGTTATAATCATTGCGGACAAAGCCGATATGAACCTCCTGGTTGTACACCAGCCGGCAGACGTCACGGCTCCAGGCGTTCGTGACATTAAACTCGACGTCCGGATATTGCCTTTTAAACAGCCCGAGCAAGGACGGCAGCTTGCATTTGGCGATATAGTCCGGCGCGGCAATGCGCAGCGTGCCGCCGATTTCGCCGGCCATGTTCAACGCCCGCTCCCTGACGCGGCGAATCTGCGCCAGGATCTCGCCGGCGCTCTCCGCAAGGTATTCCCCTTCCGGGGTGAAATGAATCCCCCGGCTCCCCCGGACAATCATGCTGACGCCCAAATCCCGCTCGATATGGCGGATGCGCGCCGTCAGCGCCGGCTGCGAAATAAACAGCGCCTGCGCCGCCTTCGTGACGTTTTTCTGTTCGTACAAAACCGTAATGATCAGCCAGTCCCGCTCGTCCATGCGCCACCCCTTATCAAGCAAGCTGCCATCTTGCAGCGACTCACTCATCTTCAACATGTTAATAGTACCGCGAGTTCCGCACCGCGCGCAAGAAGCGCCAACCGCAAAAAACAGCGCGTCACGCGCCGTAGCCGGCGGTAACGCGCTGTTTTTCATTGTATACCCGTCTTAGCGCGGGCAGGGTGTAAAGCAGGCTAAGACGGAAAATGCACTGGGGGTGCTTTTTAAAAGGGTTGTAACAGGTTACTTCACCAGGCCCATGCCGAGCTCAAGCGCTTTTTCGTTGAGCGCTTCCGTGCCTTTTGGCACGCGGGCGAGAACAGCCTTCTTCAAAGATTCGGGGGAAACGACGCCGGTGATCTTCACCAGCGCGCCCAACGCGACGATGTTCGCCACC
>JAJUGR010000018.1 GCA_029265905.1 Sporomusaceae bacterium
CCTCGCATCGATCGGCTATGATGACATAGCTAAACGATACGAGGTACTGCACTCAAGTTATTGAACCGCCGTATACCGAACGGTACGTACGGTGGTGTGAGAGGTCGGTTGCTCAACTAATGGGCAACCTCCTACTCGATTAGGCAGGAGCAGGTGCGGCGGAAAACGTCAGATTTTCGTAGTGGAATCGTTACGCTTTTTTGCTATTCAAATATGGTATAGTACAGGTAGCAATTGTGGGAGGAGTTTTTTTATGAATAGCATAGCAAAAAAGATAATGGTTTTTTCACTGGCAGGCATTATGCAACTGGGCATCGGCGCAAGCGCAATTGAGGCGTCGCCGTTGCAAATCGAATCCTCGCAGCAGATCGTGCAGTTGCACGGCAAACATCACGGCCACCACAAACATCATCATCATGACAGCAGTTGCCACCATGATGGCGACGGCAGCTTTGTTGAAGGCGTGATTGTTGGCGCGGTCGTTGGCGCGGTCGTAGCGAGCAACTCGTAACCGGCAGCCA
The DNA here is from genome assembly GCA_029265905.1 of Sporomusaceae bacterium. GTDB lineage: Bacteria > Bacillota > Negativicutes > Acidaminococcales > JAJUGR01 > JAJUGR01. The sequence goes on from JAJUGR010000018.1 coordinate 522, forward strand.
GGCGCGCCCGTGCGGCGCGTCTGGCCTTTTTTGTCTTGCGGCAAAACTTGAAAATAGCTCTTGAAAACTTGGAAATAAAAGAGTATTATAAAAAGGTAGCTTGAATCGACACGTTGGTGTTGGTTTACGAGGGTCATCCTCGCGGCTTAACTGGGGGCGTAGCTCAGCTGGGAGAGCGCTTGATTCGCATTTAAGAGGTCAGGGGTTCGATTCCCCTCGTCTCCACCAGGAAACACGGGGCTTTGCGGGTTTGCCGCGAAGCCTCTTTTTACGTTTTGTCCTCCTTTTGTCCTCCTAACTCACCGCACGCCCCCGAACAGCCCTTGCGCTATTTGGGGTGATGGAAAATGCCCTGGACAAGTCGGAAAAGCGAAAGCGTCAGTTAGCGCTTAAAGCAGTTCGTGAGGTTGTCTCGTTATGAGGCAGCCTTTTTATTTTGCTCGTGCGCAGGAATCCAACTGTAAAAGTCGAAGTGAAAGTGTTGTGTAATTTAATTAACCTGGGAGGTACCATGTTCGAACAAGCCTTTAAAAATATCGACGACGTGCTCTGGAAGGATGCCGGGGCGTCGAGCGAATTGGACTATACGGAGCAGACGTCGTGGCTGCTGTTTTTAAAATACCTGGACGACCTGGAGAAGGACAAGGCGGCGGAGGCGGAGCTGGAAGGCCGCGAATACAGCTACAAGCTCGACGAGGCCTACCGCTGGGAGAACTGGGCCGCGCCGAAGGCAGCGGACGGCTCGCTTGACCACAACCGGGCGATGACCGGCGACGACCTGAAAGCTTTCGTCGATACCAAGCTGTTCCCGTACTTGCAAGGGTTTAAGGAGCGGGCCAGCGGCTCGGATACGATCGAATACAAGATCGGTGAAATTTTCGGCGAGATCAAAAACAAGATCCAAAGCGGCTACAACCTGCGCGAAGTGATCGAGATCGTCGACGGCCTGCGCTTCCGCTCGCAGGCGGAAAAGCACGAGCTGTCTTATCTATATGAAGCGAAGATCAAGAACATGGGCAACGCCGGGCGCAACGGCGGCGAGTACTACACGCCGCGGCCGCTGATCCGCGCGATGGTCAAGGTCGTGAAGCCCGAGATCGGCCAGCGCATCTACGACGGCGCGGTCGGGTCGGCGGGCTTTTTGTGCGAGGCGTTCGACTACCTGTCCGCCAAGCCGAACCTGACGACGAGCGACCTGGAGACATTGCAGAAAAAAACCTTCTTTGGCAAGGAGAAAAAGAGCCTCGCCTACGTCATCGCGATCATGAATATGATTCTGCACGGCATCGAGGCGCCGAACATCATCCACACCAACACGCTGGCCGAGAACTTGGCCGACATCCAAGAAAAGGACCGCTACGACATCGTGCTCGCCAATCCGCCGTTCGGCGGCAAGGAGCGCAAGGAGGTCCAGCAGAACTTCCCGATCAAGACGGGCGAGACGGCCTTTTTGTTCTTGCAGCACTTCATTAAATCCTTGCGCGTCGGCGGGCGGGCCGGCGTCGTGATCAAGAACACGTTTTTGTCGAACTCCGACAACGCTTCCGTCTCCTTGCGCAAGCTGCTCTTGGAAAGCTGCAACCTGCACACGGTCCTCGACTGCCCGGGCGGCACGTTTCTCGGCGCGGGCGTCAAGACGGTCGTGCTGTTTTTTGAAAAGGGCGCCCCGACGCGCCGAATTTGGTACTACCAGCTGAATCCGGGCCGCAGCCTGGGCAAGACGAACCCGCTGAACGACGACGACCTGGCCGAATTCGTCGAGCTGCAGCCGACCTTTGCCGACTCGCCCAACTCCTGGACGGTCGACGCGGCGGCTATCGACCAAAGCACGTATGACCTGTCGGTGAAAAACCCTAACGGCGGCGAAGCAGTCGCCTTGCGCGCCCCGGGCGAGATTCTGGACGAGATCGCCGCCCTTGACGCCGAAAGCGCCGCAGTGCTGGCCGCCATCCGGGGGCTGCTATGAAGCCAGGGTGGGTAGTAAAGAAGCTGGGGGATGTTTGCGAATTAAAGCCGCAAAAAAGTGAAGCCAGGGGCCGGCTTGATGCTGATGATATGGTTTCCTTTGCGCCGATGGAAGACTTAGGCATTAATCAAAAATATTTGTGTGCAACTCAGTCAAGGCCCCTTGGGGAAGTCGTAGGGAGTTACACCTACTTTGCTGAAGGGGACGTTTTACTGGCAAAAATAACCCCTTGTTTTGAAAATGGGAAGCTAGGCATTGCCAAGGACTTGTGCAATGGGGTTGGCTTTGGTTCAAGCGAGTACATGGTATTTAGGTCCCCCGAAGCTCTAAACAATGAATTTTTATATTACTATTTATCACGCCAACGGTTCCGTGATGAAGGCGCACAAAACATGAGTGGCGCTGTTGGTCATAAGCGTGTTGCTAAAGAGTTTATCGAAAACTATCCCATTCCCCTCCCACCCCTTGCCGAGCAGCAGCGCCTTGTGGCGCTGCTCGACGAAGCCTTCGCCGGGATCGACGCGGCCAAGGCCAACGCCGAGCGTAACCTGAACAACGCCCGCGCGCTGTTCGATGGCTATTTGGCGCAGGTGTTCAGTCAGCGTGGCGAGGATTGGGTGGAGAAACGATTAGGCGATATTGCGGAAGTGCAGAGTGGCGGCACGCCGCTGGTGTCAAATAAGGATTATTGGAATGGTGACATTGCGTGGTACTCATCTGGCGAGTTAAATCAAGCTTATACATTTGCTTCTGAAAGAACAATATCGATTGCTGGACTAAATAACTCTAATGCAAAATTATTTCCGAAAGGTTCACTTCTTATAGGCATGTATGATACTGCAGCATTGAAAATGTCTGTTTTGGATCGAGATGCTACTTTTAATCAGGCAATTGCTGGGGTTAAGGCAAATGAAAAAGTCAGTATGCTTTTCGTACTCCATGCGATAAATGCCATTAAACCCCAAATATTAAGTCAAAGACGTGGCGTTCGTCAGAAAAACCTTAGCCTCACAAAGATAAAAGAAATTCCGATTGGGTTACCGAATATGACAGTCCAGCAAGCCATTGTCGGCAAACTGGACGCCTTATCCGCTGAGACGAAAAAACTCGAAGCCCTCTACCGGCAAAAAATCGCCGCCCTGGACGAACTCAAGCAATCCTTGCTGCATCAAGCCTTTACCGGCGAGCTATAGGAGGATGAACCATGAACGAGGCCGAAACCCGCGCTGACCATATCGACCCCGCCCTGAAGGCTGCTGGCTGGGGCGTCGTCGAAGGCAGCCGCATCTTGCGCGAATACAAAATCACCGAAGGACGGCTGCAGGGCGCCGGCACGCGCGCCAAGCCGGAGATCGCCGATTACGTCCTGGTGTATCGCAACCTCAAGATTGCCGTGGTGGAGGCCAAGCGCTGGGATCTGCCCTATACCGAGGGCGTCGGGCAGGCGAAGGCCTACGCCAAGAAGCTGGCGATCCGCTACACCTACGCCACGAACGGGCAGGGGATTTACGCAATCGACATGGCGACGGGCGCCGAAGGCGACGTGGCCTCGTTCCCGACCCCGGAAGCTTTATGGGGCATGACGTTCGCCGAAGAAAACGCCTGGCGCGACCGCTTCGCCGCCGTTTCGCTCGAGACGAAGGGCGGCTCGTGGCAGGGGCGCTACTATCAGGACATCGCCATCAACCGGGCGCTCGAGGCGCTCGCCGCCGGCAAAAATAGAATCTTATTGACGCTCGCCACCGGCACGGGCAAGACGTTCATCGCTTTTCAGATCGCCTGGAAGCTGTTTCACAGCCGTTGGACGCTGGCCCGCGACGGGCAGCGCCGCCCGCGCATCCTGTTTTTGGCCGACCGGAACATTTTGGCCGACCAGGCCTACACGGCCTTTTCGCCATTCCCCGAGGACGCGCTGGTGCGCATCGCGCCGGACGACATCCGCAAAAAAGGCCGCGTGCCAAAAAACGGCAGCATCTTTTTCACCATCTTCCAGACCTTTATGAGCGGCCCGCCCAAGGACGGCCAGCCGAGCCCGTATTTCGGCGAGTACCCGCCCGACTTTTTTGATTTCATCATCATTGACGAATGCCACCGGGGCGGCGCGAACGACGAGAGCAACTGGCGCGGCATCATGGAATACTTTTCTGCCGCCGTGCAGCTCGGCCTCACCGCTACGCCCAAGCGCGAGATCAATGCCGATACATACGCCTATTTCGGCGAGCCCGTCTACGTCTATTCCTTGAAGGAAGGGATCAACGACGGCTTTTTGACGCCGTTTAAAGTCAAGCAGATCGCCACGACCTTGGACGAGTACGTCTACACACCCGACGACACGGTCGAGCGGGGCGTCGTCAAGGAAGGGCAGCGCTACTACGAGAGCGATTTCAACCGCATCATCGAGATCAAAGAGCGCGAGGCCCATCGCGTCAAATTGTTTATGGACATGATCGACCAGCGCGAAAAATCGCTCGTTTTTTGCGCCACGCAGGACCACGCCTTAGCGGTGCGCGACCTGGTCAACCAGGCGAAGACGAGCGCGGAGCCCGACTATTGCGTGCGCGTCACGGCCAACGACGGGGCGCGGGGCGAGCAGTTTTTGCGCGAGTTCCAGGACAACGAAAAAAGCATCCCGACGATCCTGACGACGTCGCAGAAATTGTCGACCGGCGTCGACGCCCGCAACGTGCGCAATATTATTTTGATGCGGCCGGTCAATTCGATGATCGAGTTCAAGCAGATCATCGGACGCGGCACGCGGCTGTACGACGGCAAGGACTTTTTCACCATCTACGACTTCGTGAAGGCCCACCACCATTTCAGCGATCCCGAGTGGGACGGCGAACCGCTGCCGCCGGATGATCCGCCGGAACCACCGGTGCGGCCGAAACCGCCTGTGGGGCCGCCGGGCGGCGGGGACAACGGGGGCGGCGATCCGCCGGAGCCGCGCCCGGAGAAGATCCGCATCAAGCTGGCTGACGGCAAAGAGCGGACGATTCAGCACATGGTGTCGACGAGCTTTTGGAGCGCGGACGGCAAGCCGATCTCGGCGGCGCAGTTTATGGAAAGCCTGTACGGCGTGCTGCCGGACTTTTTCCACGACGAAGCGGAGCTGCGGCAGCTTTGGAGCCAGCCCGACACGCGGCAGGCGTTTTTGCGCGGCTTGGCGGACAAGGGCTTCAGCCGTGACGCGCTGCGCGAGATGCAAAAGATCATCGACGCGGAAAAAAGCGACCTGTTCGACGTTCTGGCTTACGTGGCCTTTGCCCTGCCGGCGGTGACGCGGGCCGAACGGGCGCAAGCTGCCCGGCGCGGGATTCATGCGGAATTCAGCGACAAGCAGGAGGCTTTCTTGGACTTCGTCTTGTCGCAGTACGTCAAAGAGGGCGTGGACGAGCTGGCACCGGAGAAACTGACGCCGCTATTGAAGCTGCGCTACAACAATGCCATTGCCGACGCGATGGCGGACCTGGGCGACGCCAAGCAGATCCGCCGTGTGTTCGTCGGCTTCCAGCGGTTTTTGTACCAGCGGGTGGGGTAACCGCGATTTTTATTTGATGGCTATTTGATGAACTGTCTTGAATCAGTCGGCCGGCGAGTGCAAAAATGCGGCGCAAGCCTGGATTTAGGCTGGTTTGTTGCTCTGGAAAACGCAGGGATCTTATTTGATGGTTATTTGATGGCGTTGTTAAAAAACGTAATGTTAGCGCGATAGCCTGCTGGGGGTGTTGTGATTGAGCTTAGAAGGACAGTTGCTGGATAAAAAGTCGCTCCGCATTGTGCTGGGGAGAACGGCAGATTGGAAAGAGCTAGCCAAAGACTGTGTTGCGTTTGCCAACGCCCATGGCGGACGACTGTTGATCGGAATTGAAGACGCAGATGATGCGCCGCCGCCGGAACAACGCATTCCCGAAGATTTGCCAGACACAATTCGAAAAAAGGTTGGCGAACAAACCGTTAACGTGTTTGTGTTGCCGCAGGTTGCGGTGGCAGAAAACGGCGGGCAATATATTGAACTGACCGTTTCGGCGGGCCGCTCCGTAGCTTCGACTACCGATGGACGATTTTTCATCCGGATGTCTGACGGCAGCAAGCCGGTTGTGGGTGAAGAGATCTTGCGCTTAGCGGGCGAGCGAGCCGCCTTTCCGTGGGAAACGCTGACGTCCATGGCGGTCCCCCGCGAGCGACTGGACCGTGAAAAGCTACGCGCGTTTTGCGACAGTATCCGTGCTTCTGACCGGGTGAAACAATCGGTTAAGGAGAAGACTGACGATGAATTGCTGGCGCATTATTTGCTTGCGGATGGACCATGGCTGACTAACTTGGGGGTTCTTTGCGTTGGCCGCCGGGAAGATCGCGCTAGATTGGGAAGTGCGCCGGTTGTTCAATTTATCAAGTATGATGAAAAAGGAAAGAAGATTAATAAGCTCACTTGGGATGACTATAGCTTAAATCCCATGGAGCTGGTGGCGGCGATCTGGGCGGAAATCCCTGACTGGCGCGAAAGCTATGAATTTCCTGACGGGTTATACCGGCAAATCGTGCCGCATTATGATGCGACTGTGGTGCGTGAGCTGTTGATTAATGCGCTGGTTCATCGGCCTTATACGCAGCGTGGCGATATCTTCATCAACTTATATCCGGACCGGATGCAAATTGTGAATCCGGGGTTGCTGCCGCTGGGCGTAACGCCGCGCAACATTTTGCACGCCAGCGTACGGCGTAATGAGCATCTGGCAAAAGTGTTCCATGATCTTGGCTTGATGGAACGCGAAGGCAGCGGCTACGACGCGGTGTATGAAACACTGCTGTCACAAGGCAAGCAACTTCCTGAAATAGAGGAAGGCGCGGATTGTTTTTCCGTGACGGTAAAGCGGCGTGTCTTCAACTTAAAGATTATTGATTTTATTGCCAAGGCGGATGCGACCTATCAGCTCAGTCAACGGGAGAAAATCTGCCTGGGGTTATTGGCACAGCATGAAGCGCTGCTGGCGACCGAACTTTGCCGGTTGTTTGATTTAAAGGATACGGCATCGCTGAAGCCTTGGTTGGGCCACTTGGTTGAGATCGGGCTTGTCCAAAGCCGTGGGCGCACAAAAGGGACGACTTACCGGATTGCGACCGATTTAATCCGGCAGTTGGATTTAAAAACAAAAACGACGCTGCGAGATATTCAGCCACATCGGCTGCGGCAATTGGTGATTGCCGACCTGGAGAAGTACCAGCAAGCCGCCATTGGTGAACTTCACGTGCGGATTGGGAGCGATATCCCAAGGCGAAGTGTTCAGCGGACGTTGGCGCAACTGGTGGCCGAAGGGAAAATTAAAAAAACGGGCAGGCTTAAACAGACACGCTATCATTGGTTGGCTGATTGAAGCCGAGGGAAAAAAGTGACTTGGCGCATAAGTGGCGCATAAGTGGCGCATAAAAACCGGTGGAACGCTTGATTTTGCGCGGGTTGCGCTATGCGCCAAGGGATCTAATAAATCTAGATATGGTTCAAAAAAGTGGCGCATAAGACTTGTTTAAAAATGATGCTTCTGCTTGAAACGACAAAACTCCCCGCCGGGCGCGACGCGTGAAACGTCCGGCAGGGAGTTGGTTGTCCGCGCGTCTCCACCAGGAAATTCAAGGGTTTGCAAAGATGCAGACCCTTTTTTTCTTGCCCAAAGGGCCAAATGCACACCGTATGCTCACAAACTGCACACAAACTGCACACAAAACATCAGGGCGCCTCGCTTTGCGGGTTTTTCTTGTCCGTCGAGAAGAGACGGTCGACTGTGTCGGCGGCCTGCATCAACCAGCTAGACAAAAAACAAATAGGCGTTCAACGCAAACAGCGGCAATAAAATCACGGCCGACCAGCCCATGTAGCCAAAGAAACCCGGCATTTTCACGCCGTTTTCTTCGGCAATAGACCGCGCCATAAAGTTTGGCGCATTGCCGATATAGGTGTTGGCCCCCATGAACACGGCGCCGCAGGAGATGGCCATAAGGATGCGCGGGTCAACCCTGCCCAGGTCAGTCATAACACCGGCCGGCGCTCCCAGCTGCGCCGCCATGTTTAGGAACGCCAGGTAGGTCGGCGTATTGTCCAAAAAGCCGGATAAGGCGCCCGTTGCCCAAAAGAACTGCAGCGGCGTGCTCACGCCAAGCTCTCCGCCACGCGCTTGCAGCAGCTTTAACGCCGGTATAATCGTCGTGAAAATGCCGGCAAAGAGAATGGCCACCTCATTCATCGGCCCCCATGTGAAGTTGTTGGCGATGCGCACGCTCGGTGGCGTAAATCGCCATGACAGCCACGCCATGACAAGAATCAGGCCGTCCCGGGCCAGGCTGATGTGAGGCACAACGAGCGCGTGCCCATGAAGGGACATGACAGCAAGGCCTTTTAGCTCGCCCGCCTCGGCGTCAAAAAAAACCGGGTGTGCTGCAAGCATTCCGCTGAGCACAATCGCGCTTAAGGTTCCCAGCAGAAATAGCAGGTTCGGCAAGCCGCCAATCCGGATTTTCCCCCGCGGCACGCCGGTTTCGCATGCGGGCGGCGGCAGGACACCCGCCGCCACCTCCTTTAGATAACGGCCGTAAAAGTACGTGTCCAGCAAATAGTAGGCGGCCAGCAGCAGAACAATGTTCTGCAGCCAAGGCCAAATAATATGGACCGCCGTCCAGAAAAACGGCACGCCATGCAAAAAGCCAATGAACAAGGGCGGATCCCCCACCGGTGTCAAGGCGCCGCCGATATTGCCGACCAGGAAAATCAAGAAAATGATCGTATGCATGACGGCTTTCCGCTCCCGGTTGGCTTTGATGAGCGGTCTGATCAGCAGGATGGTCGCGCCCGTGGTGCCGATCAGGCTGGCCAGCACTGCGCCCGCCAGCAGCACCAGTGTATTCGAAAAGGGCGTATGCGGCAAAACGCCGTCAATCGTAATGCCGCCGGCGATGATGTACAACGCCTCCAGTACGACCAAAAATGGAATGTAATCGATAATTGCGATATGCAGCAGCTCGTATGCGGCCTCGCTTGGGCCCAGCACGACCGCTGCCGGCAAAGCAAACAGCAGCCCCCAAAACAGACTGACCTTGCCCATGTTTCGCTCCCACCAATGCGCACCAATCAGCGGCCCAAGCGCAATGGACAGCAACATGCCCACAAAGGGAACGACGCTCCAAACCGGATAAGGACTCTCAACCGCCGCCGGCGCACTGGCCAAAGCCTCGGCCGGAACACAGGCCAGCACCAAGCAAAATAAAACAGCCGTCCCGCCTTTTTTCACACGGCCACCTCCTTCACACACCATCGATTTGTAAAATTTTGCAACAGAATAAGCAAAAGGAGCCCGTTGTGACAGGCTCCTCCATAAAAACAAACCATATATAACTTACTACAAGTATATGCGACCCGCTTCGCGCCTGTCAATGTCCCGCCGCACGCGCTCAGGCGGCAAAAATAAAGGGATTTGCCGCACGCGGCGCAAATTATACACGTACAATAAGCGCGCAAGGCGAAACTAATTCGAACAAGCGAGGTGTTCGGCATGCTTCTGTGGGTGGAATTTTTTCTCTGCGCGATTGCCATCGTGCATTCAGGGGCCCGGTTATCGAAGTGCGGTGACATCATCGCGGAAAAAACCGGCCTGGGGGGATCGCTGATCGGCGTCGTGTTGATGGCGTCAGTAACCTCTTTGCCGGAACTCATCACAGGCATCAGCGCCGTCGCCATCAACAACGTTCCCGACATCGCCGTCGGCGACGTTCTAGGCAGCTGCGTCTTCAACCTGTTCATTTTAGCGGCCCTGCTGGACGCCATCCACCGTCCGCTGCCCATTTCCACCTCGGCGCATCACGGCCACATATTATCAGCGGCTTTTGGAATCTTGCTGTTGGGCATTACGGCTATGAGCATCGCCTTTCCGCAGTACAACCCACCCCTTGGCTGGGTCGGCGGCATCAGCCTGCTCTTGGCGGCGATATATCTGCTGGCGCTAAAATTGATCAGCACATATGAAAAAAAACAAACTGCTAAACTGCTGCAGGAGTTAGCCGAAGAATTAAAATACAGCGACATTCCCCTGCGCCGCGCCGCCCTTCATTATGCGCTGAACGCCATCGTTGTTATTGCTGCAGCCTCATTTTTGCCGAAACTAGGCGCGGAGATCGCCGCCGTAACGGGCTTGGGCGAGGCCTTTGTCGGAAATATCTTTATGGCCTTGACCTCGTCGCTGCCGGAAGTGGTCGTTTCCATCGCCGCCGTCAGAATGGGGGCGATCGATCTGGCGATCAGCAACTTGTTCGGCAGCAATCTCTTCAATATCTTTATTCTTGTTATTGACGATCTGTTCTATAAGCCAGGCCCGTTGCTGTCCGTCACCAAGCCGACACATATCATTTCCGCCTTCTCGGCCATCGTCATGACCGCCATTTCCATTATCGGCTTGACTTATCAGGCCGATAAAAAAGTGTTGCCGTGGGGCTGGGATTCCATTGCGATCATGCTGGTCTTTGTTGCGAACGTCGTTCTGCTTTTCCTGCTCATTTAGCAACAGCCAGGCTTGACAGGCATCGCGCTCAGATGGACAGTTGTGGGACCACCGCTTCTCAAGGCTGTTTAAAAAATACTTGGCGGTTGTAGGAAAAAGAGGGGCGGTTAGGGAAATACCTATTCGATAGGTTATCGCGATTGCAAGTTCACATTTTGATGGGGACGTTGAATACGATGCGCTTGGTGCGAAAGGAAAAGGAAAGATGAAAAATTGGCCGGAGTTTATTAAAGACCACTTTGCCACCGTGGCGTTTTTTCAATTCATGGGGGCTTCTGTAGTAAGTGCTTCTCACGGAAAGGCGACAGTGAAGCTGCCGATAAAACCTCAATATTCGAATTCGTACGGCATATCACATGGCGGGATCACGGCAGCGCTTGTTGATATGGCAGCAGGTGTTGCCTTGCGGACGCTGAAGCTCCGCGTGGTTACCGTTGATACATCAACAAATTACTTTGCACCGGTCAAGCTAACGGATGAGTTGATTGCGGAAGCGCAACTCGTGCATGGCGGCCGGACCATTTTGCATGCCGAGGTAAAGGTGTTTAATCAGGAGAAGCAGTTGGTTGCGGAAGGGAAAGCGACCTACTGCGTCTTAGGGGATGATAGCGAAGAATTCTACAAATAATATTGGCTGGGGCCGAGAAATTACAAATTGTGCAAAACGAATGACTGTTTAAGGTTTCGTGAAGGAGGGGGACGGGCATGACGGCTAGAAGGCTGACGTTAGAGGATGCTATGAGGCTTCATGGAATGACCGAGCCGCCGAAAGAAGAGTGGGTCAGGGGTTTTCTTATCGAGTCAACGGAAAAATTAGTAGAAAGATATGGCGAAGAATGGGTGATTGAGAACCGAGCGCGACTGCGGGAGGAAATAGAATTTATAGCGAATATGTAGGGGGCTTTACATCTGCCCTGAAACAATGCCGGGGAAATGAATGGGCCGTCGCACACGACGGCCCATTAAAAATAAGATCATTTAACGATTTCTGGCGGCAAGATGAATTCTTTGCTAAAGGCATCAAAGCAAGACATGATAAAGACAATTATTAAATATGGCAATAATTGAATTGTTTAGGTAAAATAAGAACATAAAAGAAAAGACTTTCGTCCTAACTGATGGTCTTGCTTGTTGGTGCAACTCCCGCTAAATGTTCACTCTATCATGCTGACAGGAGGGGAGCTCGATGGTTGATTTGCTGATCAACGGGGTATTGGTGTTGAGCGGCTGGGGCTTGTTTGCTTATGGCTGGCTATCTAACGACAGTTCATTCCTGCTTTTGGGCGGTGTGCTGCTGGTGATACATGCTTTTGTTAACGTGATCTTATTAAGCGAGGGGGACAAGCTTTATTTGCTGGTGCCCATAACTGCGTATGCCGCCTATACTTACATGTTGATAAAACCATGGTATGTGGCAATATTTTGGGGGCTGTTCATTTTTAATACGATAAACATACCGCATGCGGTTGGGACGATCAGGTCGGCGCTAGGAAGACGCAAACGCTAATGCCGCGGGGCGGTGCCTGCTGGGGTTGTTAGGGGCTTGCAGAGCTGCAGGTTCGTTTCAGTTAGAACGTGCGTTGCCCTGTGATATCTGGGTTCGTATAAGCTTCGCCGTTACGTTTCCCGTGGAAGCTCATTAACCTCATAAAGCGTCCGTGCGAGCAATCGGTCTCCGCGTGGTGAAAGGCTGTTGGCGATAAAGTAGCCGGCAGCCTTTTAAATTTGCCTCGCACGATGCGTGATTTTATAGTAAAATTGAAATGTTGATTCATATTATCGCGGAAAGCTTTATTAGAAATTTTGGGGTATATGTTTTCACGGCGATACCTGATACAATCAAAGTATAACAATTAAGGGGGAGCAAACGTGCAGCACCAATATAGACAGAAACAAGACAGACAAGTGCCGATGAACATCAAGCCGCTCATCAAAGGCGATAATAAATTGTTTCGGGTTCAGAATCCTTATCGCAGCGATATGACGCTGACGCTTTTTTTCCTGTTTAAGGGCCACCTCAAACGCAGCGTGAAAAAGACGCTGGAGGCGTATCCGCAGGCCAACATTATTTTCGACAAAGTCGGCGGCTCCTGGTGGAAACCCCAGTTTCATATCATTGTCGGCGGCAAGACGAAAAAATTGGTTGAGGAAGCTTCCGCCCTGCTGCAAGACATCTTGAACGGGAAAAAGAAGAAAAAATAAGCGGTTGTTTCAGGGTGGCAGTGCGCAGACACGATGTTGTTGAACATCGTGTCTTTTTATAATACATACATCAGTTGGTTGTAGTAAGGATCTATTGTTAACGCACTAAAGCAGAAAGGACGTGGAGTCAACTATGGATCGGAAAATTGCTGGCTTGGCAAAACAATGGGAGGAACAGACGATTCTCCGGCGGCGCGACATACATAAGCATGCCGAAGCGGGCTGGACGGAATTTCGGACCGCCGCCCTGGTCGTAAAAGCGCTGAAGGCGGCCGGCTACGACGTCTCCTTCGGTGCGGACGCGCTCGAGGAAGGCAGCATGATGGGCGTGCCGCACAAGGACGTCTTGGCAGCCCACATGAAACGCGCCGTCGCCCAAGGGGCGGACCCGGAAGTGGTCGCCCGCATGGAAGGCGGCAAAACAGCGGTCGTCGGCGTCATGCGCTTCGCCAAGCCAGGGCCGGTCGTCGCCTTGCGGTTTGACATGGACTGCAACGACGTGCCGGAATCGGCTGATCCGCACCACCGGCCCGTCAAAGAAGGCTTCGCTTCGATCAACCCCAACTGCATGCACGCCTGCGGGCACGATGCCCACACCGCGGTCGGGCTGGGCGTGGCGGAAATACTCGCCGCGTTAAAAGACGAGCTTGCCGGCACCGTCAAGCTGATCTTCCAGCCGGCCGAGGAGGGGACGCGCGGTGCTAAATCGATCGTCGCCAAAGGGTTTGTCGACGACGTTGACTTTATGCTGGGCGCCCATGTCGGCGCGGACCGCGTCGGCCATATCACGTACAACGTAACCAATTTCCTGGCCACCAGCAAATTCGACGCCGAATTTATCGGCGTGCCCGCCCACGCCGGCGCCTCGCCGGAAGTCGGCAAAAACGCCCTGCTGGCGGCGGCAAGCGCGGCGCTGAACATCCAGGCGATACCGCGGCACAGCCAGGGCGTGTCGCGCGTCAACGTCGGGTTGCTGAACGCCGGCACCGGCCGCAACGTCATCCCGGGCAATGCGGTGCTGAAAGTGGAAACACGCGGGCAAACGACGCCGATTGCCGATTTTGTCAAAACGGCCGCCTTCCGCATCCTGCGCGGAGCGGCGCAAATGTACGATATCGATGTCGTCATCACCGAGGCGGGCGGGGCGGCCAGCGGCATCAATTCGCCGGAATTGGCGGCGCGCCTGCAGGCGATTGGCGACCGGCTGGGCATTTTTGACGAAGTGGCCGGCGTCTACCCGATCAACGGCAGCGAGGACTTCACCTACTATATGGAGCGCGTGCAGCAAAACGGCAAGCAGGCCGCGTTTCTTATGTACGGCGCCGCCACGACGGCCGCCAACCACAACTCAGCGTTTGAGATTGACGAAGCCTGCATGGTCAAGGCGCTGCAGATGCTTGCGAGCTGCGCGGCGGAGCTGCTGACGAAACCAGTCAAATAAAACTAAACAGGAAAATGCCCGGCGCGGGGCTTTCACCTCCGCACCGGGCGTTTTCCTTGTTGCGGGTCTCATAGACGGCGGCGTCTTAAAGTAAAGTGGCAAGGGGATTTCTTTAGGGGGCGGTGATACAGAAGTCTCGAATAACAGCAATACAGGCTATAAGCTTGCAAATGGACATTGTTTTTTTGCTGCTTCTGGACTAGGATTTAATTAAGGATGAGCGTTGAAATTGCCTGGAGCGTTGCGGAAAGGCGGGGATGACATGAGCAAGCATTACCGTGTCGGGAAACGGGCATGGGTTTCAAGGAGCGTGCTGGAGGCGGCGCGGTCGTTTATCGAAAGGCTGCAGGACAAGTATCCCGCTGCCTTCCCGGAAAAACACAAAGTGCCCTTGAAGCTTGGCATCCGGCAAGACGTATTTAACCAGGCGAAGGAATGGAATGTGTCGGAAAAGGCGGCGGCCACCGCGCTCACCTTGTGGTGTTCTGATCCGGATTATTACAAGGCGGTGGCGGCCGGCGGCTTGCGCTATGATTTGGACGGCAATCCGAGCGACGAAGTTACAGAAGAGCAACAGCAAACTGCTGAAACGGCCCTGCGGCAGGCGAGGGCAAAACGCTTTCGCCGGGACGAAAAAAAGGCTGGCGGTTGAACCGTTTGCGCGAACGGCTGCTTGCCTTGCTGCGGGTAAATGGCGGCAAAGCTGGCTGATTATTACATTCGCCACTGCTTATATGGCGAATTGAAAGAAAAATGTTAAAAAATCAGATAAAACCTATTGCTTTTTTGTTGGGCGCATGATATATTTTAACTACAGAGAAGTTGGTCGGAGATGTCGCCAGACATCAAAGCCCCCTGGGGAGCACCGACGGCTTCCCTGCAAAGAGCTATCACGAGGTCATATCTTTCTTGGGCGCCGGCCTAAGACGCTAGTGACGATAGCTCCACAGCCATAGCGTATGATTTAGAAAAACTGAATCATAAAGATTTGCGCTGGGTAACCCATAGAGGAGCGTTCCTCTATGGGTTATTTATTTGTTGCGCAGGTGAAGCAAAAACAACCCCGGAATCTGCGGCGCAGACTCCGGGGCTAAGGAATGCATTGTTACAGGCCTTCGACAAGGCCTTTTTCTTTTATCAGGCGCAAGAGGATGGCGGCTGCTCCGGCGGTGATGGCGAGGCAGTTTTTCTTTTGCTCCGTCGTGCCGGCTTCGTATTTAATCAAGCAGCCGCAACTGCGCCCGCCGAACTCGTCGGAAAATCGAGTGAGAAATTCATGCGTCAGATCGGACATTGGTTTTTTGAGCTGGTCCGGTGCGGTTCGTCCCGCCAGGAGGCCCAGCGTCATGACAGCGCCGCTGGCTGCGCCGCAGGGGCCGTCCGGAAAGGTCATCCCGCCGCCAAAGCCGGCTGCCGCCCGCAGCGCATCGGGGGATACGTTTAAGGACAATAGCTCGCAGAACGCTCTGAACACTGACTCGGCGCAATTGTAGCCGGACTTGTAGTTGTTGCCGGCGGCGTCGTGAAAAACTTTTTCCTGCTCTGTTTGAACAATCATTGCTATCCCTGCCTTTGCATATTGTTTGATTTTATCTTAGCTGGAAAAACGGCCGGCGGCAAGCGCGGTGCGTTTTGTTACAAAAAGATTTGCCGGGCGGCGTGAACCTAACAAAACGCATATAATTTTTGATAATTGAGTTTTGTCAATGTTTTGTTATTGCCTTTCCGCGCTTTTTATGTCAGAATAAATACATATCACCAAATTGGCTTAATGGATTAATCCAATTTGGAAGGAGGGTGGCCGATTGATCCTATCGCGTGTCGGAGTGCCGGTATATTTGCAAGTGAAGGCAAAGATTGAGGAGAAAATCAAAAACGGCGAGTACGGACCAGGAATGAAGCTGCCCACCGAACGGGCGTTGGCGGAGGAGTTGGGGATCAGCCGCAACACGGTCAGCGCCGCCTATAAGGAGTTGCTGCTAGAAGGCGTGCTGGAGGCGCGGCAGGGGCGCGGCACGTTTGTGCGAGGGGCGGCGGCTGCGGATGAACAGGACTTGCCGGGCAGCCGTCGCCAACGCGCGGTCAAAATCATTGACGCAGCCTTGAAACAAGTGCTGGAACTGGGCTTTTCCGCGGAGCAGTTTGCGGCGATTGCTAGCCTGCGGGTGCAGGAAAAGCTGGGGGCGGTCAAGGCGCTGCGCGTCGCGGTTGTCGACCACGCGGCGGAGTTTGCCAGCCAATACGTCCGCCAGATCGGGCAGATCGCCAACGTGCAGTTTGAAACCATCGCCCTCGCTGATTTGCACGCTGGCCGCGTTCGCCGGGAGTTCCTTGATTCGTGCGATTTGGTGATCACGACGACGAAGCACAAGGCGGAGGTCAGTGCGTTTTGGGGCCAGGACAAAAAGCTTTTGGTCGTCTCGGCCGTGCCGAACATGGAAGCCATGCTGAAGCTGGCGCGCCTGCCTGTTGGCAGCCGGATCGGCGCGGTGGCCGAGAGTGCCGCGTTTGCTGAGGCGCTGAGGAAATTGTCGCAGACCGTCACGTTGAACGCCTTGCAGGTCGACGCGGCGCCGGTTGAAGATCTACAGGCCCTGCGCCAGTTTGCCGAGCAGCACGCCGTGTTGGTCACCTCGGTCGAGCGGGAGCGCATGACCAGACAGGCGGCCCAGGCGGGTCAGGAAATCATCGTTTTTTACTATGAGCTGGACCAAGGCTCGCTGGCGCAAGCTGTCGCCGGCATTTTGAATAAAACAAATTGAGAGGGGAAAGAACGAATGGGATTGGAGAAGGCAAAAATCATACTTGGGGTAATCGGGGCTGACTGCCATGCGGTCGGAAATAAAATCCTCGACCACGCGCTGAGCGCGGCTGGCTTTGAGGTGATCAACCTCGGCGTGCTGGTGCCGCAGGAGGAGTTTATCAGCGCCGCGATTGAAACAGACGCCAAAGCCATTCTGGTCGGGTCGCTTTACGGCCACGGCGAAATCGACTGCCGCGGTCTGCGCGACCGCTGCCTGGAAAGCGGCCTGAATGACATTTTGCTGTATGTCGGCGGCAACCTTGTCGTCGGCAAGACCGACTTTGACGCGGTCAAAGAAAAATTCAGCGCCATGGGCTATGACCGGATTTATGCGCCGGGCACGCTGCCTGACGAGGTCATTGCTGATTTGAAAGCTGATTTGGCAAAGAAGGGTGTTAGACATGGCTAACTTATTGCTGATCGATTTTGGCAGTACGTATACGAAAGTGACGGCTGTTGACGTTGAGCAAGAAGTCATTCTCGGCACGGCTTCGGCCATGACGACAGTTGCCACCGATATAACGGACGGACTTGACCGGGCCTTAGCGTCACTGGAGAGCAAGATCGGCGCGCGGGCCTACGATAAAACGCTGGCCTGCTCGAGTGCGGCCGGCGGCCTGAAAATGGTGGCGATCGGCCTGGTGCCGGAACTGACGGCGGAAGCCGCCAAGCGGGCGGCGCTGGGCGCCGGCGCGAAGGTGCTGGGCGTGTTCTGCCACGAGCTAAGCGAGCTGGAAATGGCCGAGATCGCCACCTTGGCGCCGGAAATCATTTTGCTGGCCGGCGGAACAAATGGCGGCAACAAGGAAGTGCTGCTCCATAACGCTGCCATGCTGGCGCAAATGCCTAAACCGGTGCCGGTTATCGTAGCCGGCAACAAGGTGGTGGCCGGCAAAGCGGCGTCGATCCTGGCCAGCGGCGGCAAAGAAGCGATCGTTACTGAAAACGTCATGCCGCGGTTGAATGAACTGCATATCGAACCGGCCCGCCATGCGATCCGCGAGGTTTTCCTGCGCCGGATCGTGGAAGCCAAGGGGTTGAACAAGGCGCGGCGGCTGGTGGACGAAGTGGTCGAGCCGACGCCAGCGGCAGTGCTGAAAGCGGCGGAATTGCTGGCCATGGGTACGGACCGGGAGCCCGGCGTTGGCGAACTGATGATGGTTGACATCGGCGGGGCGACGACGGATGTGTACTCGATTGCCTCCGGGGCGCCGACACACGAGTATATTCAGCAAAAAGGCCTGCCCGAACCATTTGCCAAGCGGACGGTGGAAGGCGACTTGGGCATGCGCTACAGCGCCGCGTCCCTGGTTCATGCGGCTGGGCTGAGCCGGCTGGCGCAAGCGGCCGGCGTTGACGAGGCGGCCGTCGAGCGCTATCTGGCCGTTATTGAACAGCAGGTCGACTACCTGCCCCAAAATGCTGTGGAAGCGGCGATTGAACGGGAGCTTGGCTGCGCCTGCACGCGCCTGGCGGTGGAGCGCCATGTCGGCCGGGTGGAAACAGTCTACACCACCATGGGTTCGATGATGCTGCAGACCGGCAAGGATTTGACCGAGATTAAAACGGTCATCGGCACGGGCGGCGTGATTATCGGCAGCGCCGATCCGGAAGCGATGCTCTCCGGCGCGCTGTTTGACGAGGCGAAGCCGGGGCTCTTGAAGCCCAAGGCGCCCCGCCTGCTGGTGGACAAGGAATATATCTTGGCGGCCATGGGGCTGCTTGGCGATGTCTATCCGGACGTGGCCGTACGGATGATGAAACGAATTATTGCGGGAGGGAACGCACATGGAACTGAAAAATAAAAAGTGGAGCCATGATGAATTTTATGCGATGCGTAAAGACGTGCTGACGCATTGGGCGACCGGCGCCGAGGTCGATTTTGACGAGGCGGTGCGCTACCACGCAACGATTCCGGCGAAAAAACACTTTGCCAAACGCTTGACGAAAGCGAAAAAGGCCGGTGAAACGCTGACCCAGCCGCGGGCGGGCGTCGCGCTCATCGACGAGCATATCAACCTGCTGAACTACCTGGCGGAAGAAGGGGAAGCGGACCTCTTGCCGTCGACGATCGACAGCTACACGCGGCAGAACCAATACAAGGAAGCGCAAAACGGCATCGAGGAAAGCCTGCGCGCCGGTCGTTCGCTGCTAAATGGCTTCCCGGCCGTCAACCACGGCGTCGCCGGCGTGCGCCGCGTGGTAGAAGCGGTCAAAGGGCCGGTCCAAGTGCGCCATGGCACGCCGGATGCGCGCCTCCTGACGGAAATCACGCTGGCCGGCGGCTTCACCGCCTACGAGGGCGGCGGCATTTCCTACAATATTCCCTACGCCAAAAGCGTATCGCTGGAAAAAACGATTTTTGACTGGCAGTACTGCGACCGACTGGTTGGCATCTACGCCGAACATGGCGTTGAAATCAACCGCGAGCCGTTCGGGCCCTTGACCGGCACCCTGGTGCCGCCCAGTGTTTCGCATTCCGTGGCCATCATCGAGGCGATCCTGGCTGCAGAGCAGGGCGTAAAAAACATCACGCTCGGCTACGGTCAGTGCGGCAACCTCATTCAGGATGTGGCGGCGATCAAGGCGCTCGAACAACTGGCGGAGGAATACCTGGCGAAACACGGCTACAATGACTGCCTGCTGACTACGGTTTTCCACCAGTGGATGGGCGGCTTCCCGCAGGACGAGGCGAAAGCCTTCGCAGTTATCTCCTGGGGCGCGGCGGCGGCCGCTCTGGCCAAAGCGACGAAAGTAATCGTCAAAACGCCGCATGAAGCGTTCGGCATCCCGACGAAAGAAGCCAACGCGCAAGGCCTGAAAACAACGAAGCAATTGATCAGCATGCTGCGCGACCAGCCTTTCCCGATCACGCAGGAAGTAGAGGCGGAGATCAACATC
The DNA here is from genome assembly GCA_029265905.1 of Sporomusaceae bacterium. Taxonomy (GTDB): domain Bacteria; phylum Bacillota; class Negativicutes; order Acidaminococcales; family JAJUGR01; genus JAJUGR01. The sequence goes on from JAJUGR010000018.1 coordinate 20,375, forward strand.
ATCAAAGCCGAGACGCGCTGCATTTTGGACAAGGTGTTTGAACTGGGCGGCGGCGACTTTGCGGCCGGTACGGTGCGCGCGTTCGAGGCGGGCATTTTGGACGTGCCGTTCTCGCCGAGCAAATACAACCTGAACAAAATCCTGCCCGCGCGCGACAACAATGGCGCCGTGCGGCTGTTCAACACCGGCAACCTGCCCTTTACGCAGGAGATCGTTGATTTCCATCGCGAAAAAATGGCAGAGCGGGCGAAGTTCGAGGGGCGCAGCGCCAGCTTCCAGATGGTCATTGACGACATCTACGCGATTTCCCATGGCCGCCTGGTCGGTCGCCCGAAATAAGCCTTGCCGGCGGCAAGAGCAAACAAACAAGGGGATGTTTAGTGATGAAGATTGTAAACGTGGTTGCGGCGAAAGGCCGGACGGGTTTTTATTTTGACGATCAGCGGGCGATCAAGGCCAACGCCGCGCATGACGGCTTCGCCTACGTGGGCGAACCGGTTACGCCGGGCTTCACCTCCGTTCGGCAGGCCGGCGAGGCCGTGTCGGTGCTGCTGGTGCTGGAAGACGGACAGATCGCCTGGGGCGACTGCGCGGCGGTGCAATACAGCGGGGCCGGCGGGCGCGATCCGCTCTTTTTGGCGGAGGATTTCATTCCGGTGATTGAGGCGCAGATCAAGCCGCGCCTGGTCGGGCAGGAGCTCGACTCCTTCCGCCGCCTGGCCGAAGACATCGACAGCCTCACGGACGCCCAGGGCAAGCTCATCCACACGGCGCTGCGCTACGGCGTGACCCAGGCGATTTTGGACGCGGTGGCCAAAGCGAAAAAACAGCTGATGTGCGAAGTGGTCGCCGACGAATACAACACGACCGTATCGGACAAAGAGATTCCGATCTTCACGCAGTCGGGCGATGACCGCTACCTGAACGCCGACAAGATGATCATCAAGGGCGCGCAAGTGCTGCCGCATGCGTTGATCAATAACGTGGAAGGAAAACTGGGCCTAAACGGCGAAAAGCTGATTGATTACGTCGTTTGGCTGCGCAACCGCATTTTGGCGCTGCGGACCAGCGACGCCTACCAGCCGGTGCTGCATATCGACGTGTATGGCACGATCGGCCTGGCGTTTAACAATGACACCGAGGCTATGGCCAACTACCTCGGCAAGCTCGAGCAGGCGGCGCTGCCGTTCAAGCTGCGCATCGAGGGGCCGATGGACGTTGAGGAGCGCGACGGCCAAATTGCGGCGCTGGCGGCCTTGACCGCCCGGCTCCGCGAACTGAAGATCGGCGTGGAAATCGTGGCTGACGAATGGTGCAACACGTACGAGGACATCAAGCTGTTCGCCGACAAGCGGGCGGGCGACATGCTGCAGATCAAGACGCCGGATTTGGGCGGCATCAACAACATCATCGAATCGGTGCTCTACTGCAAGCAAAAGGGCATCGGCGCTTACCAGGGCGGAACCTGCAACGAAACCGACCGTTCCGCGCAAGTCTGCGTCCATATCGCCATGGCGACCCAGCCGGCGCAAATGCTGGCTAAGCCCGGCATGGGCGTGGACGAAGGGTTTATGATTGTCTATAACGAAATGCAGCGGATTTTGGCGTTGCGCGCCGCCCGCTGACAGTAGCGAGGGAGGGGTTTTATGCGGTCCATCATGTTGTCCGACTTGCTTATGTATTCGAGTTATTTTGCCCCGCGGGGCAGAATGCGCATGTATGTGCTGGGGCAGCAGCTGGGCGAGCGCTATCTGTCGCCGATGGACCGCCTGATCGGCATTGTCGGCGACAGCGGCGCCGGCAAGTCCTCCCTGATCAAAGGCTTGTTTCCGGGGCTTGAGCTCACCAATGATGACGACGGGGTCAACATCCGGCCTCTGCCGCTGCTCAAAAACATCGATCGGGAGTTTTTTTCCTGCCACACGTACCACATGGATGCCCGGTTTGAACTGGCATTTACGCAACTGCACGTGCTGGCGGATGCGGTCAACAAGGCGCTGGCGCACGGCAAGCGGGTGGTCATTGAGCACTTCGACCTGCTGGCGCCCAGCCTGGGAACGAATGCGGACGTCCTGATCGGCGTCGGCGGCGAAGTGGTCGTCGTGCGGCCCACCGTCTTTGGCCCGGCGCCGCAGGACTTGGCCGCGATCGTGCGCAAGACGCTGCGCTACCGGAAAATGGCCCATACGGCCGAGGACCTGACCTCGCGCATCCTGGTGCAGGAATATGGGGCGATCCTGCCGTTTTCCCACCGGGACGTCCACCACGGCTTTGTGCTCGAGTACGGCAGCAAGCTGGAGGCCGACCTGAAGACGGTGGAGGAGAAGGTCAAGAAGCTCATTGACGAAGGGCTTAGCGTCTGCTACGGCGACGAGAGCCATATCCTGATCGACGGCGAATCGTGGAAATGCTCGGGGCCGCGCACGCATGTCAGCAACACGGAGGATATCGAAAATTTCCACTTGTTGCCGGAGTACAAGTACGACCCCAAGACAAATACGTATTTGATTATCGGTCTTGTCGGCAGCAGCCGTGACGATTTGGACGGCATCGCCGCGCTCGGTCACGCTGCCAGCTTATAAAAAGGGGGAATTCGATGAAAACGGTGGAAAAGCCCGCTCAAGCGGGAACGCTTGAATCAGGCGACATTCTGGTCGTGGTCGCCCCGGCGACCGGCGCGCAAGACGACATTGCCATTGAGCTGCAAAGCCTGGTCATGGCGCAATACGGCGACGCGATCCGCGAGACGATCGCTTCAACGATGCGGACGCAAGGCGTTACTCGCGCAGTTGTACAGGCGACGGACCGCGGCGCGCTCGACTGCACGATCCGGGCCCGCGTATTGACGGCGCTTGCCCGGGGCGGCGTGGGGCTCGAGGAAGGGGCGATTTCATGGAACGCTTAAGAAGCCTGCTGTTTATGCCCGGCAACAACCCTGCCATGCTGCAAGCGGGCGGGGTTTTTGAGGCGGATGCGGTTATTTTGGATTTGGAAGATGCGGTGGCGCCGCGCGAAAAGGATGCAGCCCGCATGCTTGTTCGCGCGGCTTTGCATACGGTTGACTATGGCGCGAGCCGCACGGTTGTGCGGATCAACACGCTCGACACGTTCGGGCACGAAGACATTCGGGCGATCGTCCCGGCCGGGCCGCAGGTCATCCTATTGCCGAAGGTGGAGAGCGCGGCGGCGATTCATGACGCCGTGGCGGCGATGAAAGCCGTCGAACGGCCGGGGCAGGAGCCGGTGAAATTGATCGCCCTGATCGAAACGCCGTGCGGCTTGGCCGAGGCCTTGGCGATCGCCCGGGCTGACAAACGGGTGATTGCGCTGGCCTTGGGGGCGGAGGACTACACCGCCTCGCTGGGCGCGCAGCGGACCAAAGTCGGCACGGAAATCATCACCGCCCGCAACCTGTTGGTCAACGCGGCGGCGGCGGCGGGGATCGACGCCTTGGATACGCCGTTTACCGACGTGAATGATGAGGCGGGCCTGACGGCGGACACGCAGCTGGCCAAACAGCTTGGCTTCAAAGGCAAGCTGTGCATCAACCCGCGCCAGATCGACACGGTGCATGACGTCTTCAACCCCAGCGAAGCGGAAATCAACTGGGCAAGGCGCGTGCTGGCAGCCATTCGCCAGGCTGAGGCCGAGGGGACCGGCGTCGTCGCCTTGGACGGCAAAATGATTGACGCGCCCATCGTCAGCCGCGCGCAGCGCACGCTGGCCTTGGCGCGTCTGCAAAATCCGCAGGAGGTGGAGGCGTGATGAAGAACAGTTTGGGAAGAATGCTGCCGGAAACGGTGGCGGGTTTTGGGGCGGTCAAGCCGTTTGCCGGGGCGTTCGCCACTACTCCGTCCGGCGTGCGCAAGGCGCCGCGGCAAAAAACCGTCCTGCCCAAGGCGAACAAGCTGGTTGACAACCTGGAAGAGGTTTTCCGCCGCATCCCCGTTCGCGACGGTATGACGCTCTCCTTCCACCACCATTTCCGCAATGGCGACGGCGTCGTCAACCAGGTGCTGGCGGTAGCGGCCAAGTTGGGGCTGCGTGATTTGACGATTGCGCTCAGCTCCGTGTTCCCGGTGCACGCGCCAATGGTGGAGCTGATGAAAAGCGGCGTGGTGACCGGGCTCGATACCGACTACATGTCGGGGCCGGTGGCGGAGGCGGTTTCGCAAGGCGTGCTGGCCAAGCCGGTCATCTTTAGGACCCACGGCGGCCGCGCCCGGGCGATCGAATGCGGCGACTTGGCGGTCGACGTGGCCTTTATCGCCGCGCCGGCGGCTGACGACTACGGCAACATCAACGGCGTGCAGGGAGAGACGGCGTGCGGCTCGCTGGGCTACGCCTTCCCTGACGCGGAATATGCCGAAGTCGTGGTGGCCGTGACCGACAACCTGCAGCCCTATCCGCTGCACCCGATTTCGATCTCGCAGGAGCGGGTCGACTACGTCGTGGTCGTGGACAAAATAGGCGACCCCAAAGGCATTGTCTCCGGCACGACGCAGATCACGAAAGACCCGGTGGGGCTGAAAATCGCCGCCAACGCGGCCAAGGTCATTCAGGCGGCCGGCTTGATCCGCGACGGCTTCTCCTTCCAGACCGGTGCGGGCGGGGCGTCCTTGGCAACGGCGCACTTTGTCCGCAAGATGATGAAGGCGGCCAACGTGACGGGCAGCTTCGCCTTGGGCGGCATCACGGGCTACCTGGTTTCGATGCTGGAGGAGGGCCTGTTCCGCAATTTGATCGACGTGCAGGGCTTTGACCTGGAGGCGATCCGCTCGATCCGCGACAATCCCCGCCACCTGGAGGTGGGGGCCGGCATGTACGCCAGCCCGTTCAACGCCGGCTGCGCGGTCAATAAGCTCGACGTTGTCATTTTGGGGGCCACGGAAATTGATACGGCCTTCAACGTCAATGTCGTAACGGGTTCGGACGGCAAAATCATGGGCGGTTCCGGCGGTCACAGCGATGCGGCAGCCGGGGCGAGCGTCACGATCGTGGTGGCCAACCTCTTGCGCGGCCGCCTGCCGATTATCGTGGACAACGTGCTGACCGTTACTACCCCCGGTGAGACAGTGGACGTACTGGTCACCGAGCGCGGCATCGCCGTCAACCCGCTTCGCCCCGAGCTCAAAGAAAAGCTCGTCACCGCCGGCCTGCCGGTGCGCGACATCGCCGAACTGAAAGCCCTGGCGGAAAAAATGGCCGGCGCGCCGAAAGCGCCGCCGCAGGGCGAAAAAATCGTCGCACTGGTGGAGTACCGCGATGGCACGATCATTGACGTTGTCCGCCAGTACAAGGCGTGCGAGTAAACGAACAAAAGGGAATGGAGGGATTCGATGCGTACCGTTGATGTGGCCAAAATCACCGAGGCAGTGGCGAAGCTGTGCGTTGACGCCTGCTGCTACTTGTCTGAGGATATTTACGAGGCGCTGGTAAAAGGCAAGGAAACCGAAGAATCCCCGCTGGGACGCGATGTCCTGGGACAAATTATTGAGAACGCCGACATCGCCCGCAACGAGTCGCGTCCCATGTGCCAGGACACCGGCATGACGGTCGTCTTCATCGAGATCGGCCAGGAAGTGCAGCTGGTCGGCGGCAGTTTGGAAGAGGCGATCAATGCCGGCGTGGCGAAAGGCTATACTGAAGGCTACCTGCGCAAGTCGGTCGTCGGCGAGCCGCTGTTTGAGCGCAAGAACACGAACGACAATACGCCGGCGGTCATCCACTACCAGCTCGTGCCGGGCGACAAGGTGAAAATCAAGCTGGCCCCGAAAGGGTTTGGCAGCGAGAACAAAAGCGGCCTGAAGATGCTCGTCCCAGCCGACGGCGTGGACGGGGTCAAGAAGGTCGTGCTGGAGACCATGCTGCACGCCGGCGAGAATCCCTGTCCGCCGGTCGTCATCGGGGTTGGCATCGGCGGCACGATGGAGAAGGCGGCAATTTTGTCCAAAAAGGCGCTGCTCAGGGACATTCGCCAGCGCAACGCGCACCCGGCGTACGCCAAGCTGGAAGAGGAGCTGCTGGAACTTGTGAACAAGACTGGCATCGGACCGCAGTTGGGCGGCACGACGACGGCTTTGGCCGTCAACGTCGAATGGTACCCGACCCACATCGCCGGACTGCCGGTCGCGGTGAATATTTCCTGCCATGCCACCCGGCATGCGGAAGTGGAACTGTAAGGAGGCGGCCTGATGACGGAGAAAATTCGCATTACCACACCCTTGACGGAAGAAATGTCCCGCAAGCTCAAAGCCGGCGACAGCGTCTTGATCACCGGCACGATCTACAGCGCCCGCGACGCCGCGCACAAGGTGATGACCGAAGCGCTGGCGCGCGGCGAAAAGCTGCCGGTTGATTTGGCCAACCAGATCGTCTATTATTTAGGGCCGACGCCGGCCAAGCCCGGCGACCCGATCGGTTCGGCCGGCCCGACCACCTCGGGCCGCATGGACGCCTACACCCCGGCGCTACTGGAAGCGACGGGTTTAAAGGGCATGATTGGCAAAGGCTCGCGTTCCCCGGCGGTCGTGGAAGCGATGAAAAAGCATGGCGTGACGTATTTTGCCGCGGTTGGCGGCGCCGCCGCCCTGATCGCGAAAAGCATCAAAAAGTACGAGGTGCTCGCTTACCCGGAGCTCGGCCCGGAAGCTGTGGCCGCCCTGACGGTGGTTGATTTCCCGGCGATCGTCGTGATCGACGCGGAGGGGAACAACTTCTACGAAGAAGGCCAAAAACCATATCGACGCCTGTAATCAGGATGAATGCTCGAAGCAGCCCGCCGCCGGCGCAGTCGCCGGACGCGGGCTGTTTTTAATGGCGAAAGCGCCGAACTGTTACTGTGATGTTACTGTCGTGTCACCGCCGCGTCACACTTATGCCACATTTGCTTGCTACAATATAGACACAAGGAACGGGAGGGACGAACGATGAACAACGTAACAAAAAAGATCATGATCTATTCTTTGGTTGGCATGATGCAGCTTGGCTTTGCCGTGACGGTTACCGAGGCTTCGCCTTTCCATGGCGAGGGTTCAAGACGGATACAAGCAGATGACAGGGGGCACCGCCACGACGAGCAAAACGAGCGCAAACGGCAGCACGACGAACGCAAGCGCGAGGAAAAAGAGCGCCACGAGCGCGAAATGCGCCGCCGGCCGCACGAAAGCGAGCACGAATGGCACGAACGTCAGGCGCGGGAAAGCGAGCGCCATGAAGAGGCGCTGCATGACATCGCCATGCTTTTAATCGGGGTCGCCATCGGGGCGGCGGGGAACTAATGGGGTTCAATCAGGCCTGCGGAGGTGCGCAGGCCTTTTTTGTTGCGCAAAAAGAATTTTCAGTTGACAGCAGGGTTTAGGTTGCGGTTCAAGAATTAAGAGGTAACATGATTGCGCCTGGCAATTACTATGGGAAATGGCGGTGTTTTGCATGAGACGATTGTTGACCGCGTGCTTTCTTTTTGCACTGCTGCTGGGTTTTGCCGCTGTTGCCTTCGCCAACCCTCCGACAACGGCGCGGGAGTGGTTTGAGCAGGGCACCCGGCAGTATGACAGCCAGGAATATGAGCAGGCTATCGCCTCGTATACGAAAGTGATCGAGTTGGCGCCTGACTTTACGGATGCCTACTTGAACCGCGGCGTTATCTACAGCATGACGGGGCAGTATGCGCTGGCGATTGCGGATGCGAACAAGGCTGTGTCCCTGTCGCCGCAGGACGCGCAGGCTTACGGCGTGCGGGGCAGTATTTACGATGCGGCGGGAAAGTATAACCTGGCCTTTGCTGACTACAACGCGGCGCTTGGCCTAGACCCGTCGTTTTACCAACTGTTCTACAAGCGCGGCCAGCTTTATCAGATGCGTTCGCAATATGACTTGGCCATTGCCGATTACACCAGCGGCATTGCCGTGCAGCCGGACGCCGCCTTTTACTATGCCCGTGCGGAAGCGTATTACGACAAAAGCACTTTCTTTGAACTTGAATTGCCGGCCTTTTCCGCGCTGATGGAGCACGAACTGGCGGCTGCCGATCTGAAAACGGCGCATGCCATCGCGATCGAGCAATGTACGCGGCGCTTGCAGTTAAACCCGGTTGACGCAGAAGCGCTCCTGCTCCGGGGGCAGGCGCATTTGGAAGAAAAGCAGTATGACAAGGCGAAGGCCGATTTTGACCGCCTTGCGGCCCTTATGCCGAGCGAGGCGGCGTGGCGCGAACTTGCCGAGACGCAAAAGAAGGAATATGAAACGAGCCGGCAAAACATCGAAGCGGCCACGCAACGCCTTGCGGACAATCCGCAGGCGGCAGAAGCTTACGCCGAACGGGCGGCCGCCTATGCGATGACGGGCCAGTATAAGCTCGCGAGCGCCGACCGGCTGGCGGCCGCGGATTTATTTGTCGCCCAATATACGGGCAAGCTGGCGGCCAATCCGAACGATTATACCCTGCTCAACAAGCGTGGCCAGGCGTATTTGCAGAAAAAGGCTTACGCGCTGGCGCTGGCTGACTTCAATGCGGCGATCCGCCTGGCGCCCAACCGGTTGGAGGCGTATCGGGACAGGGCGCTCGCCTATGTCGGCCTGCGGCAGTTTGGCGCGGCGGAAAAGGAGCTGCGGTTTGTTTGGCGTGAGGCGGAAGCGGGGACGAAGCAATTGGAGGGCTATCATGCGCTGGAAGAGGTGGTCATGCTGCTTGGCGTGGTCCAACAGTATTTTCAGGCCCACGCCATTGCTGAATACAGCGAGGCGCTGATGAAAAATCCGCGCGATGCCCAGAACTATAACCGGCGCGGGGTGGCCGGCTCGCACGGCGCCTGGAAGCTGCGGATGGCGATGGATGACTTTGACACTGCGATCGCCTTGAATCCGGCCCACAAACATGCCTACATCAACCGGGGCAAGTTCTTTATGTCGCTGATCCTGGCTGAACCCGACACGGAGCAAAAGCAGCTTGCGCTGGCGGTCGACGACTTTAATACGGCGCTTGCGCTGGATCCGAAGTTCGCCGAGGCGTACGCCAACCGCGGGCTGGCTTACAGCGTGCAGGGCAAGCACGAACTGGCGATTGCCGACTTTCAGCAGGCCGTCCAGCTCAATCGCCGCCATGCGGTCGCCTATTTCGGCCTGGCGCAGGCCTATGAGCAGCTCGGACGCGCGCCGGAGGCTGTCGAGGCCTACCGAGCGGTGATTCGCCACCTGCCGGCCTACGAGGCGTCGCAAAGCAAGGACCTGATCCGCGAGGCGGCCGGCATCGTCGGCCTGTCGCCGGCGTATCTGATCGGCAGCGTCGACACGTACGTGCGCATTGCGCAGGAGCGGATCGCGGCGCTGGGCGGGAAATAATTGGCATATGGGAAAGTGGAGCGGCGTCGGGGACAGACGCCGCCTCTGTTTTTATAAGCTCGACCAGTACTTTGCCTTGCGGGACAAAGATGAAACGGCTACAATTGAGAAAGATAGTACTTTTTTCTTACATATAGACAGGGGGCGGCAGGGTGGGCGAAACGTTGCGGAATATGTCACGGCCCGGTGCGTCGACAATTGATATTGCTTTGCTGTGTCGGGTTGCTGCTCATCTGGAGCAGCGTTTTCACCAGCGCGTGGCTTGACCGCCGGGCTGAGGAAGCGGCGGCCGAGAAAATGGCAAGGCTGTACCTGCAGGAATCAAGTTCGCGCGCGAATGCGATTTTTCGCGGCGTGCACAGCTATTTGCGCCTGGCGCAAGTGGCGGAAACAATGAATGTGCCGTTTGAACGCTTGTACGAGGGCATGCGTGCCGATTACGGGCGCGACAGCGTGATCGAGCATGTATTGGTTTTTGACCGGCAGGATAAAATCCATTATTCCTCGGCCCCCTTGCCGGCGGTTCCACCCGTTTTGCGCGGTTTGACGGTCGCGGAGGGCACGTTTCGCTATGTAGCGCCTTACGCGTTGCCGCAAAGCAAAGAAGCGCTTTTTTATGTCGTTGGCGCCACCTCTTCCGGCCGGCGCGTGGCGGTCGGAATCAAATGCGCGGCGTTTGCCGACTTCATTTGTCCGGATATGGCGGCCGATTTTCTGCAATTGTCTTTGGCCGGCCCGGAGGGCCAGCTTTACGCAAGTCTGAATTTTGACGTATTGCGGTTTTCGGCGCTTCCGCCGTCCGCTGGTGCAGTTCAGCCGCCGGCGTGGGAGCAGCTTTTCTCCGGAGAAATGGTGCTGTCCGCCCAGAACATGCTGCAAACGGCGCCGTTTGCGTTGCGGATTGCTTTGCCCCGGCAATTTGTCCTTCGTCCGCACTTCGATCGCTGGCAGCATCTCTTTTTCATTGGCGGGGCGGGCAGCTTGCTGCTTTTGGTCCTGTCTTTCCTTGGCTACCGCATGATCAAAGTGCGCCACGAGGCGCAGCAGATAATTGTAGCGGAGAGGAATCGATTCCAGAAACTGGTGGAGAATCTGCGCGAGGTTTTTTTGATTTGCGAAGCCGGCAGCCGCCGCGTGGAGTACATAAGTCCTTCGGCCGGCCAATTGTGGGGCGATGCCTTTAGCGAATTGGGCGTCAGCCTGGATGTATTGGCTAGCGCTATTGAAGAAGAGGATCGGCCGCGGTTTGTTCAGGCCATGGAAAAATTGAACAAACCAGGTGAAAATTTGGATATTGAGTGTCGGATCAAGCGCAAGGATGGCGAAATCCGCTGGGCTTGGGTGCGGATGAACCGCGTCGGACGGACTCCGGAACCGGACTGGGTTGTCGGTGTCATCGAGGACGTGACGGAGCGGAAAAAGTTAGAACTGGCGCTGGCGAGGATGGCGACGACCGACTCGCTGACCGGCCTGCCGAATCGGGTGCGCCTGTACGAGCGGGGCGAGCAGGAGCGCTACCGTTCGTTGCGGTATTCGCGCCCCTTGTCGGTGCTGATGATTGATATCGATTTTTTCAAGGCGGTCAATGACCAATACGGGCATGCCGTGGGCGATGCGGTGCTTACGCTGGTGGCGCGTACGTGCAATGGCGTGCTGCGGTCTACGGACCTGATGGCCCGGCTTGGGGGCGAGGAATTTGCCGTGCTGCTGAGCGAAACGGAGGTGGAGGCTGGTTTTGTGCTGGCGGAGCGGCTCCGGCAGCTTGTCGCCGAGCAGGCGGTGCAAACTGAGCGCGGGCCGCTTGCGGTGACGGTCAGCATTGGCGTGGCAGGCCTGCAAGCAGATGACGCTAGCTTTGAAGCTGTGTTGAAGCGGGCCGATGACGCTTTGTACAAGGCGAAAGCGGTGGGGCGCAATCAAGTCGTGGCGGGTTAAGCTTGCTTGGCGCAAAAAAGAGAGCGTTGTCGACGTCGGTGCGGTCGAGCAACGCTCTCTTTGACATTAACAATATTAACGTTTTCCTGCGCCTGGCGGCCCGCCAAAGTCTTGCGGGGGATAGACCCGCGCCCGGTCGTTTCTTTTGCGTTTGGCTTCGGCAGCCGAAATATCATCAGGGAAAGCCGTGGTCGGATCGCCCTCTTTATAGCCCGTATCGGATAGTTTAACTGAATAAGACGAATGCTCGTCGTTGCTGCCGCCGCTGGAAATAAAGGTGGGGCAGGAGAGCCAGGCAATCTTCTCGCCCGGATCCACTTCTTCGAATACGAGGAACAACCCGCAGTTGCCGCATTTGTGGTCTGTCAGGTCGCCAACCGTTGCTTCATAGAGTGGCTTAGCATGCTTTTTAAGTTTCATACTTATACCTCCCTGGCTTTGTAGTTGCAACAAGTCTGGAACATGTCGCCTACTATAATTATAAGGTATTTTCAGATAAATTACACGGTAAATTTAACAGAGGAAATATTTTTGCAAGTGCCTAAAGGGTTTTTGTAATATTTTCGGCCTTGCCCCGGCTAGCTGGCGGAGAAAATTTACCCATTGCTTTTCTAGAAACACTAGTATATAATGTTAAAGGTAACGGCACGGAGAGATGTCCGAGTGGTTGAAGGAGCACGCCTGGAAAGCGTGTGTATTCGAAAGGGTACCGAGGGTTCGAATCCCTCTCTCTCCGCCAGTTAAATATCCGCCGTCGCTTGAGCGGCTTTTTTGTTTTTTGTGTCGGATGACACCGGGGCCGCGGGTCTTGCGCAAGGAGACCTCATGAACCCCGTCAGGTCCGGAAGGAAGCAGCGGTAAGTGATCAGTCTTTTGTGCCGCGAGGGTGCCTGGGCCCTGGTGTGATCCGACACAGGAAAGAGCATAGCCGTTAAACGCAGTCATCAGCTTAGATGCCTGCGTTTTTTTGTATAGCCCGGTGGCTGGAGGTGGGGACATGGCTTATGAAGCTTTATATCGCAAATGGCGCCCGCAGGATTTTGACGCGCTGGTCGGGCAGGAGGTGATCCGCACTTCGCTGGCGGAGGCGATCAAGACCGATCGCATCGCCCACGCTTACCTGTTTTCCGGCCCGCGCGGGACCGGCAAAACGAGCACGGCCCGCATTTTGGCCAAGGCGCTCAATTGCCAGCAGGGGCCGACGCCGACGCCCTGCAACCAGTGCGACAACTGCGTGCGGATCAACCAGGGCATGTCGATGGACGTGGTGGAGATTGATGCGGCGTCCAACCGCGGCATCGATGAGATGCGCGACCTGCGCGAGCGGGTCAGGCTGTCGCCGGTGGAAGGCCTGTACAAAATTTACATCATTGACGAAGTGCACATGCTGACGACGGAGGCCTTCAACGCCTTATTGAAGACGCTGGAGGAGCCGCCGAGCTGTGTCGTGTTTATCCTTGCGACGACGGAGCCGCACAAGATTCCGGCGACGATCCATTCGCGCTGCCAGCGCTACGATTTCCGCCGGTTGTCAATTGCGGAAACGGCGGATTACCTGGCGCAGGTGGCGGCGGGCAGCGGGATCGAAGCCGAGCGTTCGGCGCTGCAGCTGATCGCGGCCCGCTCAGACGGCGGGATGCGCGATGCGCTGAGCCTGCTTGACCAGTGCTCGCTGGCCGCCGACACGATTACAGAAGAAACGGTGCGCGACCTGCTGGGCCTGGTCGGACGCGAAGGCATCCGGCCGCTGGCGCAGGCGATCGGGGCGGCGGACGCCGCTGGCGTGCTGCGGGCGATGCGCGACTTGATGGCGCAGGGGCGCGACGTAAAGCAAGTCTTAGATGAGCTGGCGGCGTATTTGCGGGCGGTGCTGTTCCAATTGACGGTGCCGGACTTTGAGGAGATCGAGCTGACCGACAGCCGGGAGCTGTTGGCGAAGATTGGCCAGCTGTTTACGCCGGAGCGGCTGATGGCCGTTACCAAGCGGTTGCATGATCTGACTGGGCAGCTTAGGTGGTCGCAGCAGCCGCGGGCGCTGGCGGAGCTGGGCCTGATTGAGTGCTGCCAGCCGTCCGCGGCGCAGGATGCGGCGCTGCAGGAGCGCGTGGCGGTACTGGAGGCGCGGCTTGCCAGCCTGGCGGAGCAATTGTCAGGGCAAGTGCTTGTCCAGGTGGCCCACGCTCCGGCCGCGCTGCCTGCGCGGGCAACTGTCACGCCGGCAACGGTGGCGCCGCCCCGTCCGGCACAGCCGGAACGAACCGCGGCCGCGCCGCCTAAGGCGGCGAAGAACGCTGCGCCTGCGCCCGCTGGCGGGCCAAGTGTGCCGGCCGGCGATCTCAAAGGGGTCTGGGAGACGTTGCTCAAAGAAGTGGAGCGGACGAAGAAGCGTTCCCTGCTGGCCTGCATCGCCCAGGGACAACTGGTTGCCCTGCAAAACGGCCAGGCGCGGATCGCGTTTGAAAGCGCATTCCCGAAAGAGCGGACGGAAAAAGAGGATTACCGGCAGGTTGTCGAGAACATATTGCAGACGATCACGGGACAATCCGTGCAGCTTGTCTGCTCGCTCGGCACTGCGGCTCCGGCCGCGCCGGCGGGAGAGGCGGCGCAAAAAGCCAAGGCCTTTTTCGGCGGCAAATTGTCACCGATGGATCAATCATAAGGAGGGTTTAGTAATGTTTGGCAACATGGGAAACATGCAAGGTATGATGAAGAAGATGCAAAAGCTGCAGGCCGAAATGGCGAAGCTGCAGGAAGATTTGAAGAGCAGAACAATTGAAGCCAGCGCCGGCGGCGGTGTGGTTACGGTTGTCGCCAACGGCAAAAAGGAACTGGTTTCGGTGAAGATCGACCCGTCGGCGGTTGACCCGGAGGACGTGGATATGCTGCAGGACCTGCTGCTGGCGGCGGTCAACGAGGCGATGCGCAAGGTTGACGAGATGTCGGAGCGCGAAATGTCAAAACTGACGGCCGGGATGAAGCTGCCGCCCGGCATGCTGTGATAGCACGCTATGAGACTGGTTCGACCTTTGGCGAAGCTGCACGAGGCGTTGCGCAACCTGCCTGGCATCGGTTCGAAAACAGCGCTGCGGCTTGCCTACCATGTGCTGGACATGCCGGAAGAGCGCGTGCGTGAGCTGGCGGCTGTTTTGCTGGAAGCCAAGCGCAGCATTCATACCTGCCCGGTCTGTTTCAACCTGACGGACGGTGAGGTTTGCGAAGTCTGCGCCGAAGCGGGGCGCGACAAGGCGCTGGTTTGCGTTGTCGAGCAGCCCCAGGACGTGCAGGCGATGGAGAGAAGCCGCGGTTATAAAGGCCTCTACCACGTGCTGCATGGCGCGCTGTCGCCGCTGGACGGCATCGGCCCGCAGGACATACGCGTCAAGGAACTGCTCGTGCGCTTGCAAGACGGCGTGATTCAAGAAGTGATCCTAGCGACCAATTCCGATGTGGAAGGGGAGGCGACGGCGGCTTATTTGGTCAGGCTGCTCAAGCCGGTTGGCGTGACCGTCACGCGGATTGCCCACGGTTTGCCTGTGGGCGGAGATTTGGAATATGCAGATGAAGTGACCCTGGCTCGCGCTCTGGAAAACAGAAGAGCTTTGTAACAGCAGGGCCGCGGGAGGTTTGACATGGGTGTTGGAGAAATCGCCGCGCTAGTGGCGGCGGTGATCGGCGTTTATTTGGTATGCCGCGTTATGCTGCTGCCGCTCAAGTGGACGATGAAGCTGATTTACAACGGCATTTTGGGCGGACTCGGCTTGTGGGTCGTCAATACGATCGGCGCGTTGGTCGGGATCACGGCCCCGATTACCGTCGGGACGGCGCTGCTGGCGGGCTTTTTGGGCTTGCCGGGCGTTGTCGGCATTTTTGTCTGGTACAATTTGCTGGCTCGGTAAGCAAAAACGGCCCTTTTTGCTTGTCCATGCGGTGAAAGTGTAAAATTCTTTCCGCCGTTTGTGAAAAAATGCTTGCATTAAGCGGAGACGCTTGTTATAATCAGGGCAAGTTCAAAACAAATTGGCGAAGAAGCCCGCCGTGCACAGCAGTGCATGACGGGCTTTTGTGTTTCCGGCAATGATGCGGATGGACAGGCGACTGTCTATCCGTTTTTTGTTGGAGGCCGCTAAAGGAGGTGATGCGCTTCGTTTCGGAAGAGTTTGCGGGTAAATGAAAAATGGCTGCATGAGTACTGGTAATACTCGCGCAGCCTGGGTCGTGTCGACAAATCCCCTGGCAGGGCTTCTTTGACATACCCATTTTCATTATAGCTTCCCGCCCGGTAAAGTCAATTAAGCAAATCAGAAAAAACGAGCAGGAGGCGACTGAAAATGAGACAAGTAGCGATTTATGGCAAAGGCGGCATCGGCAAATCCACGACGACGCAAAATACGGTGGCTGCATTGGCGGAAGCCGGCAAAAACATCATGGTGGTCGGCTGCGATCCCAAGGCCGATTCCACCCGCTTGCTGTTGAACGGCCTTTGCCAAAAGACCGTGCTGGACACGTTGCGTGACGAAGGCGATGACATCGATTTGGACGACATTTTGAAGCCCGGCTTCAAAGGCGTCAAATGCGTGGAGTCCGGCGGGCCGGAACCAGGCGTCGGCTGTGCCGGACGCGGCATCATAACCTCGATCAACATGCTGGAGTCGTTAGGTGCGTATGAAGATGACCTCGATTATGTTTTTTACGATGTCTTGGGAGACGTTGTGTGCGGCGGGTTCGCGATGCCGATCCGCGAAGGCAAGGCGGAGGAGATTTATATTGTCGCCTCCGGCGAATTGATGGCGCTGTATGCGGCCAACAACATCTCCAAGGGCATTCAAAAATATGCGGCCAACGGCAAGGTGCGCCTGGGCGGCATCATCTGCAACAGCCGCAAGGTTGACCGCGAACTCGATCTGTTGCAAGCGTTTGCCAGTGAAATCGGCTCGCAGTTGATCCACTTCGTGCCGCGCGACAACATCGTCCAACGGGCGGAAATCAACAAGAAAACGGTTATCGACTACGACCCGAAAGCCGATCAGGCTGACGAGTACCGCCAACTGGCCATGGCGATCAACCAAAACAAAATGTTCGTTGTGCCGAAGCCGATGACGCAAGACCGTCTGGAAGAATTAATGATGTCTTACGGCATCATGGGCTAAGGCAGAACGAGGAGCGAAGAGGAGGAACGCAATATGTTGCTGGTAAGAGCGATCATCAGACCCGAAAAACGCGATGAGGTACTCTACGAATTATCGACGGCCGGTTTCCACGCCGCGACTGTGCTCGACGTCATGGGGCGCGGCAAGCAAAAGGGGATCAAGATCGGCAGCATCGTGTATGACGAAATCCCCAAGGTTATGATCATGATGGCCGTGCGGGATGAGGACAAGGACGACGTAGTCAGCGTGATCATGCGCTATGCCCGCACCGGCGAAAAAGGCGCCTTTGGCGACGGCAAGATTTTTGTCACGGCAATCGACGAGGAACACACGGTCTCGGCGGCGGAGATCGCCTAGGCGGCGTGCAGGGCCGATTCAGCAAATACGCCAAAGGAGGGTTAGCAGTGAAGGAAATTATTGCGATTGTCCGCATGAACAAGACCAATGCCACGAAAAAAGCGCTGGTCGAGTGCGGCGCGGCAGGCTTTACGGCAACGAAGGTGAGCGGGCGAGGGCGGCTGGTGGAGGATGCGACCGTCATCGCCGCCCGCAAGGCCGACCTGATGCGATTAGCCGAAACCGAAGACTTGTTGGAAACGGAAATGCTGATCGACGGTTTTTTGGACGGAACGCGCTTTTTCCCGCGCCGCATTTTTTCGGTCGTGGCGCACGACGCGGACGTGCCTAAAATCGTGGCGGCCATCACCAAAGCGAACAAGACGAGCTACCAGGTTGGCGACGGCAAGATTTTTGTCACGCCGCTGGTTGACGCCTACCGGGTGCGCACCGGGGAATCGGGCGACGCCGCGATCTAGGCGGCAAGAAAGGAGGGCCAACAATGGCGCTGACGGACAAAGAGATTGAGTCCATTTTAGACCAATATCCCAGCAAGGTGGCGAAAAGCCGCCGCAAGCACATTATCTTGAAAGACGGCGAACTGCCGAACCAGGAAATTGAAGCCAATACGCGGACCATACCCGGCATCATTACGAACCGCGGTTGCGCCTACGCCGGCTGCAAAGGCGTGGTGCTCGGGCCGATTAAAGATATGGCGCACATTGTCCATGGCCCGATCGGCTGCAGCTATTACGCCTGGGGGACGCGCCGCAACAAGGCGCGTACTGAAGACGGCAAAGACAACTTTTTGAACTATTGCTTCTCCACGGATATGCAAGAGAGCGACATCGTGTTTGGCGGCGAGAAAAAATTGGCGGCGCTGATCGACGAGGTGGTGGAGACGTTCCAGCCCAAAGCGATTACGCTGTCGGCGACCTGCCCGGTCGGCCTGATCGGCGACGACATCAACGCGGTGGCCAGGGCGGCGGAGGCGCGGCATGGCATTCAAGTGCTGGCGTTCAGCTGCGAGGGCTACAAGGGCGTCAGCCAGTCGGCCGGCCACCACATTGCCAACAACAACCTGATGGAAAAGGTGATCGGCGCCAGTGAGCTGGAGGAGGCGCCGGCCCCCTACGCGATCAATCTGCTGGGCGAGTACAACATCGGCGGCGACGGCTGGGAGATCGAGCGGGTTTTAAAAGACATCGGCTACCACGTCGTATCGGTGATGACGGGCGACGGCAAATGGGAAGACATCCGCAACGCCCACGTGGCGGAGCTGAACTTGGTCCAGTGCCACCGCTCGATCAACTACATCGCCGACATGCTGGAGACGAAATACGGCACGCCTTGGCTGAAGGTCAATTTCATCGGCGTCGCCGCCACGATCGAGTCGCTGCGCAACATGGCCATCTACTTCGGCGATCCAAAACTGACGGCCCGCACGGAGGAGGTGATTGAGCGGGAGTTGGCCAGGGTTGAACCGGTGCTGGCCCAGTACCGCAAGCTCTGCGAGGGCAAGACCGCGTTTTGCTTCGTCGGCGGTTCGCGCGGCCACCATTACCAGGGGCTGTTTGCCGAGCTGGGGATTTCCACGATACTGGCCGGCTATGAGTTCGCCCACCGCGACGACTACGAAGGCCGCCACGTCATCCCGTCGATCAAGTCTGACGCTGACAGCAAGAATATTCCCAACCTGGAGGTTGAGGCCGATGTGCAGCGCTTCCGGCTAAAGCTGCCGGCGGAGCGCCTGGAGGAGCTGAAAGCGAAGATTCCGCTCGGCGACTACGCCGGGATGCGCGTCAGCATGGAGGAGGGCAGCGTGCTGGTCGACGACCTGAATCATTATGAAACGGAAGAATTCATTAAGCTCTTGCAGCCGGACATCCTGGCGTCCGGGATCAAGGACAAGTACGTGGTGCAAAAGATGGGCATTCCGGCCAAGCAGCTCCACTCCTACGATTACAGCGGGCCGTATGCCGGCTTCAACGGCGCGGTGCAATTTGCCAAGGATGTGAGCATGGCTTTTGCCAGCCCGACCTGGAACTTTATCACGCCGCCCTGGCAGGACCAGCCGTTGCTGGATGGAAAAATGAATGAAGGGGGTGCGGCGTAATGCTTGACTACACACCAAAAGCGCTGGCGGAACGCAAAAGCGGCGGAATGATCAACCCGGCCA
The DNA here is from genome assembly GCA_029265905.1 of Sporomusaceae bacterium. Taxonomy (GTDB): domain Bacteria; phylum Bacillota; class Negativicutes; order Acidaminococcales; family JAJUGR01; genus JAJUGR01. The sequence goes on from JAJUGR010000018.1 coordinate 39,311, forward strand.
AGACCTGCCAGCCGATCGGCGCCATGTACGCGGCGCTCGGCATTCACGGTTGTCTGCCGCACAGCCACGGTTCGCAGGGCTGCTGCTCTTACCACCGCATGCATCTGACCCGCCATTTCCGCGATCCGATCATGGCCTCGACCAGCAGCTTCACGGAAGGGGCATCGGTGTTCGGCGGCGGCGCCAACCTGAAAACCGCGATCAAAAACATCTTCGAGATTTACAACCCGGACGTGATCGCCGTGCACACGACCTGCCTGTCGGAGACGATCGGCGACGACGTTCCGACGATCATCAAGCAATCGGAGGTGCCGGACGGCAAGGTGGTGTTCCACGCCAACACGCCCAGCTACCAAGGGTCGCATGTAACCGGCTTTTCCAATATGGCCAAGGCGATGGTGACAACCTTTGCCGAGGCGACACTAGCGGAGAAGAAGGCGCAGGTCAATCTCCTGCCGGGTTTTGTCAACCCCGGCGACATGCGGGAGATCAAACGCATCACGAAGCTGATGGGTGTGCCATTTGTGATGTTTCCCGACACGTCCGGCGTGGTCGACTCGCCGATGACGGGCAAGTTCGAGATGTACCCGAAGGGCGGCACGACGACCGAAGAGCTGAAGGACGCGGGTAATTCGCAGCTGACGTTGGCAATGGGGCGCTTCGCCTCGATCGGCGCCGCCGAGCAATTGGAGAAAAAGTGCGGCGTGCCGTTTGCCGATCTGCAGACCCCGATCGGCATCAAGGCGACCGACGCGTTCGTGATGGCGCTGCGCGGCGCGTTTGCCGCGGAGGTCCCGTATGAGCTGGAGGAAGAGCGCGGGCAACTGGTCGATATCATGACTGACACGCACTTTCACTTCCACGGCAAGAAAGTCGCCATCTTCGGTGACCCGGATGTGGTGGCCGGCTTGACGGAGTTTGTCCTCAGCTTGGGCATGCTGCCTGTGCATGTCCTGACCGGCACGCCGGGCGGCGCGCTTGGCGCCGGCGTGCTTGGCTTTGAGGAGGGGATCAAGGACATTCTCGGCCCTGTGGCGGACAAGTGCAATGTGAAAGCGGCCGGCGACCTGTTCTTGCTGCACCAGTGGATTAAAAACGAGCCGGTCGACCTGTTGATCGGCACGACGTACGGCAAGTATATCGCCCGGGCGGAGGACATCCCGTTCGTGCGCGTCGGTTTCCCCGTGCTGGACCGCAGCGTCCATTCGTACATGCCGATCGTCGGTTACCGCGGCGCGATGCGTTTGATCGAAATGGTCAGCGGCGCGCTGCTGGAGCGGGCCGACCGCGACGCGGCGGATGAAGATTTTGAATTAGTCATGTAAGCGAGGTGGCGGGGGTACCCCCCCCCCGCCCGCCGGCTTTGCCGAAGGAGGTGGATGACAATGGGAGAATCAACGGCCCTTCCCGAACGTGAGGCGTTTATTCTGACAAAAGGGCAAAAAAAGACCTTGCGGTGCGACGCGGACAGCCTGGCGGGCTGCGTCAGCCAGCGGGCGTGCGTGTATTGCGGGGCGCGCGTAGTGCTCAATCCCATTACAGACGCCGTCCACCTGGTGCACGGGCCGATTGGCTGCGCCAGCTATACCTGGGATATTCGCGGCAGCTTAACCAGCGGCGAAGACTTGTTTCGCAACAGCTTTTCTACGGATTTGAAAGAACCGGACATCATCTTTGGCGGTGAGAAAAAACTGGCCGCCTGCCTTGACGAGCTGGTGGAAAAGTATCATCCGCCGGTGGTGTTCGTTTACTCGACGTGCATCGTCGGGGTCATAGGCGACGACTTGAGCGCCGTCTGCCGCGCCGCGGCGGCGCGGCACGGAATCGAAGTGCTGCCGGTGGAGTCCAGCGGCTTCATCGGCAACAAATCGGCCGGATACCGGGCGGCGTGCGACACCCTGCTGAAGCTGATTGAAATGCCGCCTGAGGAAGCCGCTGTTCGGCGTCAGGCGCGGCAAGCGTCGGCCGGTCGGCCGGTCATTAATTATCTCGGCGATTTCAATTTGGCCGGCGAGACCTGGATTATTCGCGACTACCTGCACCGCATCGGCGTGGCGGTGAACGTCGTGTTTACGGGCGACTCCACCTGCCGGGAGCTCAAAAAAGCGCCGGAAGCCTGCCTGAATCTGATTCAATGCGCTGGTTCGATGCAGTATATGGCCGGACAAATGCAGGAAAAATACGGCATTCCTTATCGCCAGGTTTCCTTTTTGGGCTTGCAGGATACGGCCGATTCGCTGCGCATCGTGGCGGAGTCGCTGGGCTCGGCGGAGATGGCGGAGCGTGTGGAGAAACTGATCGCCGAGGAAGCGGCGGTGTACGCGCCGCAGATCGAATACTACAAGCAGTTCTTGGCAGGCAAACGCGCCGCCGTGTATGTTGGCGGCGGGTTTAAGGCGATTTCGCTGATCCGCCAGTTCCGCGAGCTGGGAATAGAAGTGGTGATGGTCGGCACGCAGACAGGCCGCAAGGAAGAGTATCAGGTGATGAACGATTTGGTGGAAGAAGGCGCCGTCATTATGGACGACGCCAATCCGGCGGAACTGGAGCGCTTTTTATTGGAGCAGGGAGCGGACTTGTTGGTCGGCGGCGTGAAGGAACGGCCATTAGCTTATAAATTGGGCAGGGCGTTCATTGACCATAACCATGACCGCAAACATCCGCTCAGCGGCTTTGTCGGCGCGCTGAACTTCGCCAAGGAAGTGTACTCTACTGTCTGCTCGCCGGTGTGGCGCTACTTGAATGCAACGCGATAAGGAGGCGAAAAGCATGGCGGAAAAAAGCCGCAGCACAAATGAAAATCCCTGCCACATGTGCATGCCGATGGGCGGCATCCTGGCGATGAAGGGCATCGCCAACGCCATGGTCATAGTGCATGGTTCGCAGGGCTGCAGCACCTATATGCGCCGCCATATCGCCGAACACTTCAACGAACCGGTTGACGTGGGCTCGTCGTCCCTGAACGAAAAGGGGACGGTGTACGGTGGGGAGGCGCAGCTTAAGCAAGCGATCGACAATGTGCGCCGCGTCTACAAGCCGGAGGTAATCGGCATTGTGACGACCTGCCTGGCCGAAACGATCGGCGAGGACGTGCGGCGTACCGCTGACATGTATCTGCGTGAGCGCAAGGACAGCGAGCCGCTGCATATCGCAACGGCTGCCACGCCCGGCTACGGCGACAGCTACACGGAAGGCTGGCAGGCCATGACAAAGAGCCTCGTCAGCCAGCTGGCCAAGCAGGTGGAGCGCCATGACGGGATCAACATCATCACCGGCCTGTTGAGCCCGGCTGATATTCGCGAATTGAAGCGCCTGTTCGACGAGATGCGTCTTGAATATACGCTGCTGCCGGATTATTCCGAGACGCTTGATCGGCCGTATTTGCCGTCCTACTCCAAAATGCCGGCCGGCGGCACGCCGGTCAGTGCCATAGAGAAAATGGGCGGTGCTAGGGCGACGATTATGCTGGGCTGTATGGGGCGAGAGGAACTGTCGGCCGGCCGCTGGCTGGAAACGACCTACGGCGTGCCTTGCGTTGAATTGCCGTTGCCCATCGGCTTGGAAAACTGCGACCGCCTGCTGGACTGTCTGTCGGACATTGCGGGCGTGCCTGTTCCGAAGCGTATGGAGGGGGAGCGGGGCCGGTTGCTGGACGCCATGGTTGATTCGCATAAATATAATTTTGCTGGTCGGAGCGTGATATTCGGCGATCCGGACTGGGTATATGCCGTGACGACCCTCTGTATGGAAAATGGCATCCTGCCGCTGGCGGCCGCCACCGGCAGCCGGATGGCCCGCCTGGCGGAACGGCTGGGCGAGCGTATGGCCAAGGAGCGGGAAACCTGCCGGATTGTGACGGGCGCAGATTTTGCCCTGATCAAAGCGTTGGCGGAAAACAACGGCGCCAACCTGGCGATCGGGCCGTCGGAAGGCCGCTTTTTGGAAGAGAAAGCCGGCATTCCGTTGGTGCGGCTCGGCTTTCCAATACTTGACCGCGTCGGCGGCCAGCGCCAACTGTCTATTGGCTACGCCGGCACGACGCAACTGCTGGACAGGGTCACGAATGTCTTACTGGAAAATAAATACAAACACTACCGGCGCAGCATGGCCAAGGCCCACTACCGGCCGGAAGCCTGCGCAGGAGAATAGAAAACAAGTGGAGGTGCTTGGCTATGACATGCGGCGGTTGCGGCAACGCAAATGAACAATTCCCGGCAGACCTGGCGGAACAGACGGCCAAACACCCCTGCTACTCATTTGGCGCGCATGACCAATATGCGCGCATGCACCTGCCGATCGCGCCGACCTGCAATATCAGCTGCAATTATTGCAACCGGAAATACGACTGCGTCAACGAAAGCCGCCCAGGCGTGACCAGCGAGGTGCTGACGCCTGAAGAAGCAGCGAAGAAAGCGGCCTGGGTGAAAAAAGAGCTGCCGCAGCTCAGCGTGATCGGCGTGGCCGGGCCGGGCGATGCCTTGGCCAACTGGCCGGCGGTGCGGGCGGCTTTGCAGCTGATCCGCGCGCAGGATCCAGACGTCACCTTTTGCCTGTCGACGAACGGCTTGATGCTGCCCGATTACGCGGAGGAAATACTGGCGCTCGGCGTGCGCCACGTGACCGTGACGGTCAATTGCGTCGACCCGGCCCTGGGAGCGAAGATTTACCGCCACGTGAACTTTGGCGGGCAGATTTTGACGGGCGAGGCGGGGGCGGAAGTCCTGCTGGCGAGACAGCAGGAAGGAATCGCCAAGCTGGTGGCCGGCGGTGCGCTGGTCAAGATCAATATCGTCATGATCCCCGGGCTCAACGAGCGGCATATTCCGGAGGTGGTGGCGCGCATGCGGCTGCTGGGCGTGTTCATGACGAACATCATGCCGCTGATTCCGGCCCCCGGCAGCGCCTTTGCCCACTATCCGCAAACGAGCCGCAAAGATCTGGAAGCGCTGCGCGACCGTTGCGCGGCGCTGCTGCCGCAAATGAGGCATTGCCAACAATGCCGGGCCGACGCCATCGGCCTGCTGAAAAAAGACGAATCGCAGCGCTTCCGTCTGCATCCGGCGGCGGAAGACTCCGCTCCGGCCAAAGCTGTGGCGACATACCGCATCGCCGTCGCCTCGCGCGAACGAAAACTAGTTGACCTGCATTACGGCGAGGCGGAGGAATTTCATATCTATCGGGTCTGTGGCCAAGACGCGGTCTTTTTGGAGACGCGGCAGCTGCCGCGCTACTGCAGCGGTCCCGATGCCTGCGATGCGCAGTCGGTTAGCCGCTCGGAAAACCTGCGGGTGATCGGCGACTGTGATGCTGTGGTCAGCCTGCGCGCCGGACAGGGGGCGAAAGAAAACCTGCAGAAGGCCGGAATCGTCAGTATTGAAACGTGCAATTCGGTGGAAGAGGGCGTGCGCTATGCGGCCAGCCGGCTGCAATGGGACACAAAAGCGGCTATGTGACGAAAAGGAGGCGAAGCTTGATGGCCAAAGAGATCGCTGTACTCACCGACGCCAGCGGCAGCCTGGCGGCCTGGTCGGAGGGCGGGCGGCTGTCTGTCTTCCGACGGGAAAACGGCCTGTGGCATGAACTTGCCGCGCATGACGTCGCCCTGGATATGAGCGGAGGCATAAGCGGCTTGCGCCGTCAAATGGCGGATATAATCGCGTTGTTGGGCGAGTGCACGATCGTGTTGGCGGCAACGGTGACCGGTGTGCCCTATTTTGAACTGGAGAAAGCCGATATTTCCATTTGGGAAATGAGCGGGCCGTTTGAAAAGCGCATGTTGGAAACGGTGCTGCAGGAGGAGGCGCTGGCTGAACAAGAACGGCGGAGCAGCGCCCCGGTGGCCGTGCCTGCGCCGGAGCACTTGGGAAATGGGCGCTACCGCATTTCGATCAAGGAAGTCCAGGAAAAGGGCGGCATTACCTCTAAGCAGGTGCTGCAGGGGTTTTTGCAAAAAGGCTGCTTTGAGGAAGTCGATATCCTATGCGCGCACGTGCCGCCTTGGCTAGAGGGTGAATTGGCTGTTGGCGCCTTGACGGGGCATGTGGAAAAAAGCGCCGCCGGCGTGCGGCTCACCGTGCGCCGGGCGGCGAAAACCACAGGCAAGGAGGCGTGAAGCATGGGCGAACGGCTATGGATCGATCAGACTTTTGCCACCTTGCCGGACGGCATCAGCCGGCCGGCGCTGGCGGCGGCTGTGCTGTCAGCCGCGAAGCTGGGGCTTGGCCGGCAAGACATCAGCGTTAAGGCTTGGTCGGAAGGCGCCTTTGCCGCCGCGCTGCCGTCTTCTGCCAGAGGGGTTGTGGCACTCGAGCCTTGCGAAATACACCTTGCCTTTGCGCTGGGGTTTACGGCGCTTCGACTGGACTGCTGCTGGGGTGCCGGCGAGGCGGTCTGGGGTCAGGCGAGGGCGGCGGCTGAAACTGCGCTTGCCCTGGGGCTGGAAACGACGCTGTTGGTCAGCGACGCATCGGCTCTGAGCGGCCGGCAGCGGGAGGCGCTGTACGCTTTTTGCCGCTGCCATCCGTCGGTCAAGCTGGCGGTCGGCGACCGGGATGGCCTGTTGTTTCCGCTCCGCGTACCGGCGTTTGTGGCGGAAATGGCGACCTTGTCGCCAGGCGGCGTGAGCTTCTTTTTTGACAATTGCTACGACGTAGCCACGGCCAACGCCTGGGCGGCGTACGGCGCTGGGGTGCGCTCCCTGGCGGTATCCGTTGGCGGCGGCGCCTTCCCCGCCTGGGAGGAGTTGCTGCTGCTGTTGCATCGCCAAGGCGTGCCGGACGTTTTGCCGGACAAGCTGGCAGGACGGTGCCGGACGCTGCTCGCTGGGCTGGGGCGCCCGGTGCGCAAGCAAAAGGCCGTCATCGGCTGCCGGATTTTCGCCCATGAGTCGGGCCTTCATGTCGACGGCATTGCCAAGGAGCCAGCCATATACGAGGCCTTTTCACCGGAACTGGTCGGGGCGGCGCGCAAGATTGTCGTCGGCAAGCATTCGGGACGGGCGGCCGTGCGCGTCAAACTATCCGCTCTCGGCTTACACGATGCGCCGGTGTCCGAGCCGCTTATGGCGGCGATCCGCAGTGCGGCGGTGACGAAATGCCGGGCACTGACGGACGAAGAGCTGCAGGGGTTGATCAAGGAGGTGGGGGCGTGAGCGTGATCTTTGTTTCCGATACGACGCTGCGTGACGGCGAGCAGCAGGCGGGACTCGCCTTTGGCGCGCTGGAAAAGGCCTGCCTGGCAAAACTGCTGGCTGCTGCCGGCGTGGATGCGATTGAAGCCGGGACGCCGGCGATGGGGCCAGAGGAGCAGAAAATCCTGCGACAGGTTATCGGCCAAGCGCTGCCCTGTCCTGTGATCGCCTGGAACCGGGCGGTGAAAAGCGATATTGACGCGTCGCTGGCCTGCGGCTTTTCCTGGGTGCACGTTTCTGTGCCGGTTTCCGACTTGCATATTGAAAAGAAATTGGGCAAAAGCCGCGCCCTGATCCTGGAGCAATTAGCTTGGTCGCTTGACTATGCTAAGCGACAGGGGGCGACGGTAACGGTAGGGGCGGAGGACGCCTCGCGCGCCGAGCCGGACTTTTTTCTTGCGGTAGCGCGGATCGCCGCGGCCCATGGGGCCAAACGCATCCGCTACGCCGACACGGTTGGCTGCCTGGATCCGCAAACAACGGCTGAATTGATGCGCTTCATCGTGCCGGCCTGCCCCATCCCGATTGAGTTCCATGCCCACAACGATCTCGGCTTGGCGACGTCGAACACCCTGGCGGCGGTCGCGGCGGGCGTCACATGGGTCAGCGTTACAGCGGACGGCATTGGCGAGCGGGCCGGCAATGCCCCCTTGGAGCAGGTTGAAAAAGGTATCCGCCAGTTTGGTCTGGGGAAAACAAAACTAGACCCCGTTGGCGTGCAAACGGTCGGCAGGCTGGTCAGGCGCTGGTGCTGATTTGGCGCGCGCTTTTTCCCGGACGGATGCTGGTCAAGGAGCGTTAGACGGCAGTTAATGAAAAATTAAATTTGGATGAATTTCGAAGCAATCGCGTCTTAAATTAAAAATACGGATAAATACAAATGAATATGGCAAAATACGAGATAATAAAGCTGTTGAGAGAAGTAAAAGGGCTATGCTATTATAAATGAGTCGCCGCTGAGAGGCGCGATGAACCGGGTCCTTGAGAACTGAATAAGAGAGAATGTCGGATGTGTGTGACACGGTTTTCACCGCAAGGTGGAAAACGCGTCAAAAACAATAAACTTAGTTAATACAAAGAGCCAAGCGTTCTTCGTAGATAATTTTACGGAG
>JAJUGR010000042.1 GCA_029265905.1 Sporomusaceae bacterium
AGCTTTATGACCAACGAACCGCGGTTGAACGGGTGTTTTCGCGCTTAAAGGAACATTTAGGCGCCAACTCAATCCGCACGAGAGGGATAAAAAAGGGTTTGCCTTGTGGATAATTTTAGCGGGAATTATGAAATTCCCTCACATAGCAAGCAATCTCTTTTATATCTGATGTTATTATAAAAGCCGGCATGATATAAAGCAAATTGATCATCCGCCAAATCACTCCGGATGGAAAAAAAGGGAGGAAGCCGCGCGCAGCAAGCGCGGCTTCCTCCCTTTTTCGATTATTCGATTCGTTAAAACGCCGCCAGGTGCTCGTCGCGCGGATCGCAGACAAACATGTGGCCAGGCGCGTGGGTGATCATGAACGGCGGCTTGGAGGTCATGGCGATCGATTGCGGCGTGACGCCGCAAGGCCAGAAGACCGGCACTTCCCCGTCTTTGATCGTCACGGAATCGCCGAAGTCCGGCTTCATGACATCCTTGATCCCAATCACGGACGGGTCGCCGATATGGATCGGCGCGCCGTGCACGGACGGATAGCGCGAAGTCACCTGAACCGCCCGCACCACCTGTTCGTAACGGATCGGGCGCATGCTCACGACCATATTGCCATGCAGGCTGCCAGCCGGCACGCAGGGAATCGACGTTCTGAACATCGGCACATTGCACTTTTCCTCAATGTGCCGGATCGGAATGCCGGCGTTCATCATCGCCGACTCAAAGGAAAAGCTGCAGCCGATCAAAAAGGCGACCAAGTCATCGCGCCAGAAGGGAGTGACATCAGTTACCTCCGCTGTCAGCATGCCGTGTTCATAGATGCGGTAGCGGGGGATGTCCGTTCTGATATCTGATCCGGGCGCAATGAGCTTGGGTTCCGGCGAGCCGGGCTCCGTCACGTCCAGGATCGGACACGCCTTCGGATTGCGTTGGGCAAACAGCAGGAAGTCAAAGGCCAAATCCCGCGGGACAACCGCCAGGTTGGCCTGCACGTGGCCGGCCGCCATGCCGGCGGTCGGCCCCTGAATGATGCCCTGCCGAATTGCCTTGCGCACCTCTTGCGGTGAAGCAGTACGATACGTTGTCATTCACTATGCCTCCCATCAGTTTTCACGTTTCCCTCTTGTCGACCTATCCGCCCGGATGTTACTTGCTGCCCATCGCTTTTAACTGGATGCCGGCCGCTTCCAGCGCGCTGCGAATCCGGGAAATCATCTCCACCGCGCCCGGCGTATCGCCATGGACGCAGATCGTATCGGCATTAATCGGCAGCTCCGTGCCGTCGAGCGTGGTTACGGTCTTTTGCTGCACCATCTTCATGACGCGAGCGACCACTTCATCAACATCATGGATGACCGCGCCCGGCAGTTTGCGCCCCGCCAGCGCGCCTTGCGCCGTATAGGCCCGATCGGCGAAAACCTCTTCCGCATACGGCAGGCCGATTGCCTTAGCCGCCTTCGTCATCTCGGAGTTCGCCATGCAGACCATGATCAGCTTCGGATCGAACTTCTGGATCGCCTTGGCAATCGCCAGCGACGTCTCAGCATCTTTTTCCGCTTTATTGTACAGCGCGCCGTGCACCTTCACATGCTGCATGGCCACGCCTTCCGCCTGGCAAAAGCCCTGCAGCGCGCCCAGTTGGTAGATGATCGCCGCTTCGATTTCTTCATTAGAAAGCGCCATTTGCCGCCGGCCAAAGCCGACCAGATCGGGGTAGGACGGATGCGCGCCAACCGCAACGCCGTTTTGCTTGGCCAGCCGGACCGTTTTCATCATGTTGTCCGGATCGGAAGCGTGAAACCCGCAGGCCACATTGGCCGACGTTACAAGCGGCATCGCCGCCTTATCCTCGCCCAAGTTGTATACGCCATAGCTTTCCCCCATATCGCAGTTCAAATCAATCGTCAGCAATTTACTCCATCTCCTCTACCGTAACATTATAGGCCGCGCCGTTGATCGTCAGCCGATAGGCTCTGGTGTTCCCCACCGGCTGGCGCTCAGCGGCCACCAGCTTAGCCATTTTTGCATAGCGCGCCTGCTCTTCCCGCAGCGCCGCCACCGCCTCCGCCTCCGTGCACAGGGCGAACCGCACCGCATCACCCGGCTTGGCCTGCGCCAACAGCGACAGATCCGGCCCGATCACAGCGCCGATTTTGGCATAGCCGCCAGTCGTTTGCCGGTCGGCCATCATCACGATCGGCATGCCGTGCCCCGGCACCTGGATCGCCCCCTGACATAAGGCGTCCGAGACGATGTCCGGTTTTTTGCCATGCTCGATTTTTGCCCCTTCCAGACGGTAGCCCATGCGGTCCGCTTCGTCGGAAATGACGTACCGTCCGCCAAACAAGGTGTCGAGCCCCGCTTGTGTAAAGAAGTCATCCTGCGGGCCGAGCAGCACCCGCAACACCACCTCGCCGCCATAAAGCGGAACCAAGTCCGCCGGCAGCGTTCTGGCGCTGACGCGCCCGGCGCCGGCCGGTCCGTGCTTCAAGACGTCGCCGCTTTTGAGCGCCCGCCCCTCCACACCGCCGATGCCGCCCCTGGTGTAGGTCGAGCGGCTGCCCAATACCAGCGGCACGTCAAACCCGCCCTGCACGGCCAGGTAGGCGCGGCAGCCCGCGGCAGCATACTGGAAGGACAGTTCGCCGCCCGCCGGCACAAACAGCGATGACCAGTTTTGAATTGGCGCGCCATCTAGCGTTCCCTGCATATCCGCGCCGCACACAGCCACCCAGGCCGCATCCCTAAACCGGTAGGTTCCGCCCATCAGCGTCATTTCCAGCGCCGCTTCGTCCGGATCGTTGCCCAAGAGGATATTGGCGGCCCGGTGCGCATACCGGTCCATCGCCCCAGCTACAGGCATTCCGTAGGCCTGATAGCCCCAGCGCCCCTTGTCCTGAACGGTGGTGAAAAGGCCAGACTGAACAACCTCGATCATGCCTCGTCACCTCCCACGGCCAGATCGGCGACTTCCGGCACGTACCGGCCCTCCGCCACCGCCTGTTCAATTGCCGCGTACTCGTCCCGCGTCACGGACTGAAATTGCAAATAGTCGCCAGCTTCAAACAAAAACGGTTTGGCCTGCCCCGGCATGAAGGCTTTCACCGGCGTCCGCCCGATCAGCCGCCACCCGCCGGGGCTTTCAATCGGATAAAAACCCGTCTGGCTGCCGGCAATCCCCACCGACCCGGCGGGAATCTTCGTGCGCGGCTTTTCCAAGCGTGGCGTGGCAATCCGTTCGGACATCCCGCCCAAATAAGGGAAGCCGGGGGTAAAGCCGATCATATACACCAGGTACGGCGTGGAGGTATGAATGTCAATGACCTCCTGCACTGAAAGGCCGTTATGCTCGGCAACAAACGCCAAGTCAGGACCAAACTCCGCATCATAGCAGACCGGGATTTTTACCACCTTCGCCACGGACTTGCCGCGCTGCGCATTTTTCACTTCCGCCAATATCTTTTCCACGTTCGTGCTAAGTTCCTGACGGGAAATCAGCAGGGGGTTGAAATACACCAGAAAAGAGCGGTAAGTGGGCACCACCTCAATGATTCTATCACCCATCAGCTCGGTCAATTTCCTCGCCGTCTGATGCACCCGAAAATTGATCTCCGCGCTTATCGTATCGCCGAACTCGACAACCAGCCCCTGTTCACCGGCCGCCAGCAATCTGACGCCATCCATGCTATCACCTCAATTGTTCAACTCGCTGGTTGAGGACATTACATCCACAATTTCTTCATCCCTTCAAGCGACATGACGCCCGCCCAGGACTCGAGGATAACGATGGCTACGCCCAGGATGAACAGCCACATCGGATGCTTGTAGTCGCCGACAATCTTCGGGTTGCGCGCCGCCAGCAGCATCGAGCCCAACGTCACGGGCAGAATCAGGCCGTTGAGCGAACCGGCCAAAATCAGCACCTTAACCGGCTGGCCAACCGTGATGAACACGATGGTCGAGAAAACGATGAAGGCCATGATGACGTAAGAATTATACGTATCGATCGTCTTGGAGAAGGACCGCAAGAAGGAAACGCTGGTATACGCCGCTCCGACGACCGACGTGATCGCCGCCGACCACAGAACGATGCCGAAGAACTTGTAGCCCATTTGACCGGCCGCATGCTGGAAAGCCGAGGCCGGCGGATTGCTGGCCGCCAGTTGGGCCCCGCCGGAAACAACGCCGAGAACAGCCAGGAACAAAACAACACGCATAATGGCAGTAACCGTAATTCCGAAGATCGAGCTTTTGTTGACCTCGCTCAAATTCTCCGTTCCGACAATGCCGGCGTCAAGCAGACGGTGGCCGCCGGCAAAAGTGATGTAGCCGCCGACCGTGCCACCGACCAGCGTGACCATCGGCAGTAGCAGCTTGCCGTAGTCGCTGGGGAAAACCGATTTGACAACCGCTTCGCCCACCGGCGGATTGGAAATAAACATGACGTAGGTGGTAAGAGCGATCATGAGGCCGCCGAGCACCTTTGCGATCTGGTCCATCGCCGCGCCCGCTTCCTTGGAGGCGAAAATCCCCAGGGCAACCACGCAGGAAATGATCGCGCCGGTTTGCGGCGATATGCCGAACAACACGTTTAAGGCCATGCCAGTACCGGCAATGTTGCCGATATTAAACGCCAGGCCGCCGAGCACGATCAGGAACGCGACAAAGTACCCCAGCCCGGGAAAGACCTTGTTGGCGATATCCTGGCCGCGCATTCTGCTCATCGTAATAACGCGCCAAACATTCATCTGCGCCCCGATATCGATCAGGACCGACGCCAAAATGGCAAAGGCAAAATCCGCGCGGTACGTCGCTGTGAACACGGAAGTCTGCGTGAGAAAACCAGGACCAATTGCTGAAGTAGCCATAATGAATGCTGCACCCAGTAAGACCGACCAGTTTGTTTTTTTCTTTTCATCACTCTTGATAACGACCGGTTCCGCCATACTTTTTCCCCCTCTTCTACCTTTAATCTATGCGAAGTGCCGCAAGCGGCACTGCCCATACTGTACGGCTATTGCAACAAGCCCGCCCCTCATCCTGATAAAAATTGTTCGCGGTTTGCGCTCGCTATCCTGCCTGGCAAAAAAATTAAAGCATCTTGTCCAAATTCCGGACGCAAGCATCCGTTTTAGTTGTCTGAATTAATTGTATAATTAGCAAATGATAAAAGTCAACGCCAATCAGTTGTGTGAATATATTAACTTGTAAGCGAAAGAAAAAGACGTCTATCCCCAACGGAGATAGGCGTCTTTGCCAGTCAGTTTGAACCAGGGCTTGCAACTTTTTGCAAGCGACTTTATTGCATCATACGCTATTATGGATAAATTGTCAAATCCACTAACACGGCGGATAGTGTCAAGGCACTGTTGTAGTTTTTTTAAGAAGAAGTGACCGCGCCAAAGAACGAGTAAAGGCACCGACCGCTACGCCAGCGCACTCGAAAGCCCCTGCAACGCTTCGAACAGGAAGGATTTCGGCCCCTTCAGCA
>JAJUGR010000008.1 GCA_029265905.1 Sporomusaceae bacterium
ACAACTCAATCCGAACAAGAGGGATAAAAAAGGTAACGGAGAATTTTCTGTTATGCTGCATTACGCTGCTCTCCGGGACGATTGCTGTAAATCGTCAAGCAAAGCAGTCGCAGCAAGCAGTTTAATAGGCATTACGATATCCTTTTTTCGATTAAGGAACTGACCTGGGTTAAGTCTGCCCTTTTTTAAGAGCAAGGTTAATTCGGCTTGAATTTTAATCTGTTAAATCGGTTGCTTTTTTGAAAAAGGGGCCGATTTGGGTGGGGTTTTGCCTTGTGGATAATTTTAGCGGGAATTATGAAATTCCCTCAATGAGGTAATAGAAGCAGCTAGACCAATTATTTTTGTCACTAAAGCTGAACTAGATTGCACGCAAACTAGTGCGATTCTTAGAGTTATGGTTGACGTTGAACAGGCCATTTATAATGCTCCCCAAAGTCAAGACACAAAATTGAAGAATTTAAGTTATGCTCCTTTCTGTGTCTTTTGATATGAAATAGCTCCTTCGAGCTCATTTCCAAAGTAAAATTGGGCAGGACTGGCACCGCCCAACGCGGAGTGAGGCGGTAATGGTTATAGATCCGGATGTATTCTCTCAACATAGCTCGTAATTCTCGCGGCGTTTCATACTCGTTGATGTATATTCGATCATATTTCAGGGTTCGGAAAAAACGCTCTGTTCTAGCATTATCGAGGCATTGCCCTTTGCCATCCATAGAAATCTTTACGCCTGCTTCCGTAAGCAAGTTGATGTAGGACGGATTGGTGAAGTGACCGCCCTGGTCGCTGTTGATAATTTCTGGTTTAGAAACAGCCAACGCGCGTTTTAAGCAATCTAACACAAAAGTCTTCTCCAGCGTGCTGGAAAGCTCATAATCAACAATGCACCGACTATACCAATCGATAATCACAAACAAGTACATGAAACCTTTCTTCATCCGGATGTACGTAATGTCTACGCCCCATACCTGATCCGCCCTCGTGATTTCAAGGTTCCTAAGCAGATATGGGCGGACATATTCGGCATGGTAGCGCTTGCTGAGATTTGGTTTAGGATATATGGCATAAATGCCCATGGCCCTCATAAGCCGCCGAATCCGCTTATGGTTGATGCTGACTCCTTCGCGATGAAAAACGCTGGTGATGGTGCGATAACCCCAAGTTGGTTCGGCGGTGTGGAGTTCGTCGATCCGGTTCATGACGGCTAATTCTTGTTCATCAGCAACTGCCACCGCAGCCTTGCGGTAGACGCTGGTTCTGTTGATATCGAGCAGTTCGGCCTGGCGCTTTATGGATAGCAGTTTATTTTCGCGTTCTAAAAGCGCTTTACGTTCGCCGGCGCTTGATGATTTCGTCAGATTTTTTTTTAAGCCAGTCGACCTCATAGGTCAACTGACCAACCTTGCGTTCAAGTTCGGCCACTCGCTCTTTTTCGCTTTCCAATTCCTTCTCGGCTGCAGATGGGCCTTTCTTGAACACCTCAGCAGCTCGACCTAGGAATTCGGCTTTCCAACGACTGAGCATGACCGGACTGATTCCATACTGGGCGGCAATCTCATTAACAGTTCCTTCCTCACGAAGGACTTCTAGAACCACCTTGGTTTTGAATTCGGCTGTGTATTGATTTCGCTTATTCATGCACCCATTATAACTTATTTTTTCTTTTTCTGTGTCTCACCCTATGGGAGCATTATACCTCCCAGACTTCCCAGGCGACGATATCGCGACTAAAGATGTCCAAGATCAAATACAGATAGTAGTACATCCCTTTTATCGGGCCAGGAAGGTAGGTGATATCCCATGTCCACACTTGATTGCAGGCCGTTGCGCAGTGACTGGCTTTGGGATTGTTTGTCGGCTTTCGCATTTTGCCACGATGGTTTTGCTGCCCATGCCGACGCATTATCCGGTAGAAACTGGACTCCGAGGCCAGGTATATGCCTTGGTCCGCCAGAATGGGGACGATCTGCCCCGGCGGTTTGCTGGCGAATTCCGGCTGATTGACGGTTGCGATGATCTGCGTTTCTTCCGCATCTGTCAGCTTATGTTTTGGTGCTGGACGAGCGGCAGAAGGACGCTTGTCTGCGCTTTGCGCGTTCGGATGCGTCCAGCGTTGCAGTGTTCGAGTCGTGAGGCCCAATTCTTCACAGGCTTTGCTCTGACGAGCGCCAGCCTGGACGGCTTCGGCTACCAGCTTGATGATAATGGCGCGATCAGAGGCGCTGGTTAGTCTTCCTCGTCCGAGGTTCCCCAGATCGCTTCGGCTTTTTTTCTCAACACCAATAAGGCGGCTGTTTCAGCTAACGCAGCCTCTTTGCGCTGCAACTCCTTTTTCGTCAGACGCAGTTCTTTTTGCAACGCCTTATCCTGTTGTATTAATTCGGCTATCTGTCTCGGAATATTGCTATTGGCTTGCATGCAGTTCTCCTGCCATTGCTTGACCTGCTCTGGGAATAAGCCCTTTTCACGGCAGTACTCCGACAGTTCAGCCTCGCCGAGGTTTATCGTTTCCATGACGATTAAAAATTTGTCACGACTGCTCCACTGCTCGGCTGGCTCATTGTTCGCTGGGGCGGCATGCCCGTTGGCGCGCAGTTCTTGACCCCACTTTTTTAATGTCGCTTCAGAAATGCCAAGGGTTTCGCTGATTTGTCGCAAGGTAGCATTCTCAGGCGGCAACATCATGCGTATTGCGGTTTCTTTTACTCGTCTTGTATGGGCCATTGTCGTCCTCCATTTTTTCTTTAACTCTAGGATACTTTTTTATCAGGGGTACGACAACTATTCTGACACATAGGGGTATTTTGGAAGGATAAAGTATTCTCATGGCGAATTTTGTCTAATGTGTAGGTTTGAATAAATAGAGGTGTTGTATGAAGGCAATTACGGTGCCGCAACGGTCATTGTATGAGCGACTGATAACCGATTTCAGGCAAGCAACGTGCATTCGCATTCTAGTATCATTTCTTATGGAGTCAGGCGTTCGGATGGTATTGCCTGAATTGAAAGCTGCTCTTGATCGCGGGGTTCCAGTGAGCATTTTAACGGGGCGATACCTGGGCGTTACTGAACCATCAGCTTTGTATTTGCTGAAAAATGCACTTGGCGATTTCCCCAACTTTTCGTTGCGTCTCTTTCCGGAGGGGACAGTTTCATTTCATCCCAAGGCATATTTTGTCGATCTGCCATCGGGGAAAAGCGTCTATATCGGTTCGTCCAACTTATCTTCATCAGCCTTGCAGTTTGGCTATGAGTGGAACTATTGCCTTAATGAAAGTGATGCGCTAGAAGACTACAGGCATTTTTTACAAACCTTTGAAGCGCTATTTGACCAGTCGGAGTTGGCAACGGACGAAGTCGTCGCTCAATATGCGGCACGTTGGAAGCCTTCTTGTTTTCAGCGGCATGATGCTGAAAACAAGAGTGGGGAAGCCGCAGTTATTCCTCAGCCGCGTGGCGTGCAGGAGGACATCCTGTATTACCTGAACGCAGCTCGCAAAGAAGGCGTAAAGAAAGGACTGGTTGTAGCGGCAACGGGAATTGGGAAAACCTATTTGGCCGCTTTCGACAGCCAAACATGTCCGCGTGTGCTGTTCATAGCGCATCGAAAAGAAATTCTGGAAAAAGCTATGGAAACATTTTTAAAAGTTCGACCGCACGCATCTTGTGGGTTACTGGTAGATGGCAAGCAAGATATCGAGGCAGACTTGCTGTTTGCTAGCGTACAATCCCTTGGCACAGAACGCTATCTTGACCCTGCGGTTTTGCCGCCGGATCGTTTTGATTACATCGTCATGGACGAATTTCATCATGCGGCGGCACCGAGCTATGCAAAGGTGCTCGAATTTTTTAAACCGAAGACTTTTATGCTCGGCTTGACTGCAACGCCTTTCCGTACTGATAATCGCGATATTTTGGGGTTGTGCGACGACACGATCGTTTTTGAATTGTATTTGAAAGAAGCCGTACAGCGCGGCTTGCTGGCGCCTTTCCGTTATTATGCATTTTATGATGAAACGGATTACGAGGCAATTCCGTCGACGAATGGCAGCTATGACATTGAAGCCCTGGAAGATGCGTTAAGTCGTGGGGCGAGAAGCGATTACGTCATAGCGCGTTATCGGTTGTTTGCAGGGCGCTGCGCCTTGGGCTTTTGCGCCGGCATCCGTCATGTGGAGGCGATGGTAACTGCTTTTCGTGCAGCTGGAATTGCTGCGGCAGGGCTTGTTAGTTCTCCAACACCCGGGTCGGATGCGTTCTTGCCCAGAGGCGAGGCGATCGCTGCTTTGCAATCAGGGAAGGTCAGCGTGCTGTTTACGGTCGACATGTTCAATGAAGGCGTTGACATTCCGGAAGTTGACATGGTTCTTTTTTTGCGTCCGACTGAGTCGCCGGTAGTGTTTCTGCAACAGTTGGGAAGGGGATTGCGCCTTTTTCCCGGTAAAGAAAAAGTTACAGTTCTTGACTTCATAGGCAATTACCATCGAGCACACTGGGTGCCGGCACTGTTGGCCGGAGATAACCCGCGCCATTTGTTTGAAGTGAGTCGCAGCGTGCCGTTGCCGCATGAGGTGTCATATCCGGAAGGGTGCGAAGTTCAGTTTGATTTTAAGTTAATCGAGCTGTTTGAGGTTATGCGGAAAAACGATCCTCTGCAAAAAAGGCTGGACGCTGTTTACCAGGAACTTTGCCGTGATTTAGGGCGGAGACCGACTCGTTTGGAGACGTATCATGGCTCGGATTTGCCGTTTTCCCTGTTTCTTCGAGAAGGCGGCTGGCTGCGGTTTCTGGAAACAAAACAAGCGCTTGCGGAGGAGGAAAAAGCATGGCTGGATACTCCGGCCGAGGCATTTTTGCGTTATTTGGAAACAACACTGATGACGAAGTCGTATAAAATGCCTGTGGTTGCGGCTTTTATTGCCGGCGGCACCTGGCGGGGGCAAATAGACTTTTTGGCGATGGAAGATGCGTGGAACAGTTTTTACACGGACGAGAGAAAAAGTTTTGAGGAACGCAGCACGTGGGGGAATTTAAAGGCACTGCTAAAAAGCCAACCAATCAGGGCTTTGAGCAGCACCGGTTCCGCATTTTTTGAATTTGATGAGATTAACTACCGCTTTTCTTTGAAAGACGAAATTAAGCCTTATTTGACGCCAGCTTTACTAGCGCAGGCCAAAGATATTCTCCAATGGCGAACGGCGGCATATTTTGCTCGCAAGTTGCGGGGTGGAGATGGCCGACACAAAAAAGGCGATATGGAAGGGATTTCGTAAGATGATGGAAAATGAAAACGTTTGCGTTTTCTGTACGATGAATGCTGACAAATGGGTAATGGACAATGAATGGGCCTATGCCGTGCGCGATTTGTATCCCGTTAATCGGGGCCACTTGCTGATTATCCCGAAGCGGCACGTCGCTTCTTATTTTGAGCTCAATCAGGCGGAAATTGCCGCTATGCACGACCTGCTCCAGCAAGGTAAAACGCTTTTGGAACAGGAAATGCGGCCGGATGGTTGGAACATTGGTGTGAACGTGAACCACTGGGGTGGGCAAACCGTATTCCACGTGCACATGCACCTGATCCCTCGATTTGCCGGCGATGTGGCCGATCCGCGCGGCGGGGTGCGCAATATTAAAGCGCCGTTGGTACCATATCCGGCGGAATCCGGCGCTGTCGTACGGTATGGAAAATTGGTGCGCGATAAGATTCCTGAAGTAATAGCGTCTGCGGGGAAAAAAGCTGTGTGTCGCCTAGAAGCTGATAAACTCAGTTTGCGCAAGCGCTTATTGAGCAAATTGCAGGAGGAAGCGGAAGAGTTTCGGGAAACGCCTTGCCTGGAAGAGCTGGCCGATCTTGCGGAAGTTGTGGACGGACTTGCTTATCACGAAGGATTTAACTTCGCGGATGTGCTTGCCCAAAAAGCACAGAAACGTGCGGAGCGCGGCGGATTTGAGCAGGGAATCGTGTTAGATTTAGTTGAATGAAAATGCTCGCTGCTTTCCGTTGCGGCGAGTTCCAGCAGGGCTTGACAAAACTCGGCCTAAGAGATGATTTTGCGCTCCATGAGCTTAACCGGGAAGGGGCTAGCCAAGGCCGCCATCCCGATCAGAATTCCGGCGTGCATCCCAAGCCCTGGGGCCAGATTCCCCAGACAAAGGGCCCGGCAAAGCTCGACGGAATGGTACAAGGGGTTCACCCAATTTAGCGTCTGCGCCAAGGGCGGCAGGGCGTCGACCGGAAAATACAGGCCGCCGAACAGGAAAAACGGCGTGATGATGAGCGTAATGTAATAGTTGAGGTAATCGATGTTTTTTACTAAGGCGGTGAAGCAAATCGCCAGCTCGGCAAAAACAAGCCCGGTCAGGCCCAGGACAAGCGGCAGCAGGATAACGGCGGGCGACTTGATCAGACCGAGTGCGGCGATCACGCCTAGAATCACTAGGCCGAACAGAATGCTCTTTACAGCGCCATACAAAATTTCGCCCCAGATTACGTCGGTTATGGTGACCGGGGCGGCGAGCATGCTGTGAAAGGTTTTTTCGTAATAGATCCGAACAAACGTGCCGTAGGTGCATTCAAAGGTTGCGCTGTACATGCCGGACAGCGCGATCATGCCTGGCGCAATGAATTCGATGTAGCTGACGCCGTTGACTTCCTGCACGAACAGGCCAAGTCCGAAGCCCATGGCCGACAGGTACAACAGCGGCTCAGCAACATTGTACATGAGGTTGTGCTTCCAGGTTTTCATGAAGACCCGCATGTGCCGCACCAAAACCCGCATTGCTTTCATCATTCTGGCCCCCTGCCGGTTAGTTTCAAAAAAACATCCTCAAGCGTGGCGGCGCGCAGAAAACACGCGTGGCGCGGCACGCCCCAGGCATCCAACTGATCCCACAGTTTTTTGCCGTCAACGGCGTATAAAAATAAAGCGTCGGCCACGCGGAGCACTTCGCCGCCGGCGGCGGTGACCTTGTCCGCAAAGTCCTGCGGAAGGCTGTCGAATGGCAGTCTGACCTCAATGGCGCAGGGCGGCATATGTTTTTTGACGAGTTCCGGCGGACTGCCTTCCGCCAGGATCA
This sequence comes from Sporomusaceae bacterium, assembly GCA_029265905.1. Lineage (GTDB taxonomy): Bacteria > Bacillota > Negativicutes > Acidaminococcales > JAJUGR01 > JAJUGR01. The sequence goes on from JAJUGR010000008.1 coordinate 7,081, forward strand.
GTCCTTCGTGCATCAAGACGAGCCGGTCGCAAAGCTGCGAGGCTTCTTCCATGTAATGCGTTGTCAGCAAAAGGGTGACTCCTTCAGCTTTTAGAGCTCTGAGCTTTTGCCAGACAAGATGGCGCGCCTGGGGATCAAGGCCGGTTGTCGGTTCGTCGAGGACGACTAATTGGGGATGATTCATAAGCGATCGGGCAATGACCAAGCGCCGTTTAAGCCCGCCCGACAGGCTTTCCACATTATCTGCGGCTTTATTTGACAACCCCATGAAGTCCAGCAACTCTTGCGCGCGCACCCGTGCTTCGCGGCGCGAAAGCCCGAACAGCCCGCCGTATGTTTCGAGATTTTCCAGCACGGTGAGCTCTGTGTCCAGGTTGTCCTCCTGCGGCACAACGCCCATTTGCGCTTTTATGGCTGGTGGGGTCAGGCGATGCGATTGGCCGAAAAGGGTCAAGATTCCTTCGTCTACGGTTGAAAGTCCGTATATCATCTTCATTGTGGTTGATTTTCCCGCGCCGTTGTGGCCTAAAAAGCCGAAGCATTCTCCCGCGCGCACGGAAAAGGAAACGCCGTTGAGCGCCCGAAATGCGCCGAAGCACTTGCCGAGGCTTTCGGCAATGATCACATTATCCATGGCAATCCTCCGTTAGCAACATAATGGAGAAGGTTGAAGATCTGTTGCAAAAATAAGCGCGAGCACCCGATCAGTTTATGAAAGCTGGCAGGATGGTCGCGCTTTGCTGTTTGGCGAGGCAAACCTGCAGAACACCAAGCAGAAGGTCATGTTCTTCACTTATGGTAAAAGTATACCATAGTCATGTTGCCGATAAAATCGCGGCAGGTAAAATGTAAGCGCGGGCTAACTGTTTGCTGAGCGGGCGATTTTTAATGCTTCTAGGGGCGCATTTAAAAGGGCTTTGGCAATAAGGGTAGAAAATACTATTAGAAAATGAACAAGATTTAACGTTGGAAAAAGGATGGATGCATGTGATTGAGCAAGTGAAGCCGAAAATTTTCCGCTTGGAAATCCCAATCCCCAACAGTCCGCTAAAAGCGACGAACGCGTACCTGATCAAAGGCGAGCGGCGCAATCTGCTGGTGGATACGGGGATTAACCGGCCGGAAAGCCTGGCGACGATGCAGTCTTGTCTGGCTGAACTAGGCGTAGATATGGCAGATACGGATATTTTCCTCACCCACATGCATCCCGATCATTCGGGGCTGATCGGCAAACTGCGGACGGAAACGACCCAGCTGTACGCCCATCCGAGGGACGTAGAGCGGCTGATGCTGATGCTCGACAGCGAGAACCGCAAGGACTGGGCATACAAGGTGGCCCGGCGCAACGGCTTTTCTGAGGCAGAAGCGGTTGCTATGCGCGGCCGGCGGGGGAGCGAGTTTCCGGAGGAGACAGATTTGCAGTTTGCTTTTGTGACGGAAGGCACGGTGCTGACCGTGGGGGACTATTCATTCCGCTGCATCGAGACACCAGGGCATACGCCGGGGCACGTCTGTCTTTACGAGCCGGATCATAAATTGCTGCTTTCCGGCGATCATATTTTGGGCGATATCAGCCCGAATATCACCCATTACTGGGGCGACGGAGACCCCCTGGGGACCTTTATGGAATCTTTGAACAAGCTGGCGCAACTGGAGGTGGACTTGGTGCTGCCGGGGCATCGGCGCCCCTTTCTGGACTGCCGGGGGCGGATCGCCGAACTGGCGGCGCATCACCGGCAACGGCTCGACGAGGCTTTTGCCAACTTGGCGGACGGGGCGCTGACGGGCTATCAGGTGGCGGCGCGCATGACCTGGGATATGCGGTTTACTACCTGGGATGAGGTGGCGGTGGCGCAGAAGTTTTTCGCGACCGGGGAGGCATTGTCCCATTTGCGCTATCTGGAATGCCGGGGGGCGATCATCCGGGAAGAGCGGGATGAGGTCGTCTATTATCGGCGAAAATGAGGAGAAGTGGTGAAAGGAGGACTCAGCATGGCATATCAATACGATTTATTGCTGAAAAACGGCACTGTTGCCGATTACGCAACCGACCGGGAGGAAGTGATGGATGTCGCCATCGAGGCCGGCAAAATTGTCGAGATCGCGGCCGGATTAAATCCGACCCAGGCGCGTGAGGTGTTCGACGTAGCCGGTCAGTATGTGGTGCCGGGGATTATTGATCTGCACACGCATTTTTCCAATTGGGTTGGCGGGCGGTACGGGCACAAGATGCTGGCGCTGGCCGGCGTGACAACGGCGCTGGACATGGCGGGGCCGGTTGAAGGCGTATGGGATTTGGCGCGGGAATACGGCGCCGGACTGAATATCGCCAGCATTGAGTATGTGCGGCCCGAGTATACCGTGCCTGATGACGATCCGAGCGAGGTTCAACTGCAGGCGCTGCTGGACCGCTGTTTGCGGCAGGGCGGACTCGGCCTGAAACTGCTGGGCGGGCACTATCCGCTGACGATGGAGGCGACGGCACGGGCCATTGAACTGGTGAACCGCAACCGGGCCTATGTTGCCTTCCATTGCGGCACGGTGCGCAACGGCTCAAACATTGACGGTTTCCTTGACGCGGTGAAGCTGGCGAATGGGCTTTCCCTGCATGTTGCGCATATCAACAGCTACACGCGGGGGCTCAAGCGCTCTTATATGGTGGAAGTGGAGGAAGCGCTGCAGGCGCTGAATGATAACCCCGCCCTCCGCTCTGAATCTTACCTTTCCCCGATGAACGGGACGAGCGCCAAGTGTTCGCAGGGCGTGCCGGAAAGCCTGCAGACCCAGACCAATCTGTCCATGGGCGGCTTTAACAAAACGGAAGCGGGCCTTGAAGAAGCGATCCGCTCCGGCTGGGCGCACATAAACATGGAGGAGGGGGGACGGATGGTGCTGGCGACCGGATCCAAGGCGGTGGCATACTGGCGGGCGCGGGGCACCGACGCGACGGTGAGCTTCAAAGTGAATCCGGCGGAGCCGCGCCTGCGTCTTGCTGTGGCGAAACGGCCCTCGGGCGCCTTTGCTGTCGATTGCATCAGTACGGATGGCGGCGGCATTCCCCGCAATGTCATTGTTTCCATGGGGTTGGCGCTGGTGAAACTGCAGGCGCTGACGATGAAGGAATTTGTGCAAAAAACCAGCTACAACCCGGCGCGAATCCTCGGCTTGGCGCAAAAAGGGCATTTTAGGCCGGGAGCGGATGCCGATATTTCGGTGCTGAATCTTGACAAGCAGGAGCCAGTCATGAGTCTGGTTCAGGGCAACGTGATCATGTATAATGGCTTTGTTTGCGGTAAAGGCAGCCAGGCCATCACCACGGAAGCCGGGGCAGACTTCATCAAGGCGAAAGGCCTGACGCCCCTGGTGGTGGATGTAGCGCAAAGCGGGTTCTACCAGCCAATCTGACGCAGCATAAATCAAAAGGCTTGCCCTGCAAAACAATGTGCTAGGCAGGCCTTTTTTGCCGGGCAGGCCGAACGCTGGCAACTGCAAGCCGAACAAAAAGGTAGGAAATAATCCCCGAAAATGCTATTGGGAGGGTGAAAGGCATGGGAAGCTATCAAAATATCAACACGTTACCGCCCAAAGGCATCGAAAATAAAAAGGCATATCTGGTCGGCGGCGGAATAAGTTCCCTTGCCGGTGCGGCCTATTTAATTCTTGACGGACATATGGACGGGAAAAACATCACCATTTTGGAAGAGGCGAATGTTCTGGGCGGCTCTTTGGATGGCTGTGGCAACGCAATAGATGGCTACAGCATTAGGGGCGGAAGAGAGTTGGAAGAACACTTTGAGTGTTCATGGGATTTGTTCAGCAAAATTCCTTCTTTAGGCAACCCCGACAGGACGGTTTTAGATGAATTCAGAGAGCTGAATATGAGCGATCCCAGTGAATCTGCTTGCCGGGTGCTTGAAAATTGCGGTGAAAAGGCCAATCTGCTTACGCTCGGGTTGGAGGGCATTCATATAAAGCAGCTGCGAAAGCTTTTTCTGAAAACGGAAGAAGACTTGGGTGCTGCCACCATTAAGGAGTATTTCCACCCCTCTTATTTTGACACGAACATGTGGTGCTTCTGGCGCTCTATGTTCGCTTTCCAGGACTGGCACAGCGTTGTGGAAATGAAACGTTATATGGAACGTTTTATCCATCTGCTTCCGGGCATGCCACACCTTAAAGGGGTTTTGTTCACGCGGTACAATCAATACGAGTCGATGGTTTTACCGCTGCGAAACTGGTTGATGGCAAAACAAGTGGTTTTTAGCTTGAATACGCAAGTTAAAGATCTGGAGCTTAGCATCGAAGGAAACAAAATAACGGTCACAGCCATTCATTTGACGCGGGATGATCGAGATGAAGTGATTCATACGACAGAACATGATTTGGTTTTTGTGACCACCGGTTCTATGACCGAAAACTCCACGTTAGGCAGCATGCACGAGGCGCCGGTACTTAATCGCGAGGTCGGAGGCTGCTGGAACCTGTGGAAAAAGATTGCCCAAAAACATCCTTCCTTTGGCAGGCCGGAAGTGTTCTGCGGTGATATCGACAGCAGCAAATGGGAGTCCTTTACTATAACCTGCACTGATTCAAAAATGGAGGACATACTGAGAAAGCTCACCGGCAGAGAGCCGCACTCCGGCCGGGCTGTCACTGGCGGCATTATAACGATCAAAGATTCGAGCTGGCTTTTGAGCGTGACTTGCAGCAGGCAACCCAACTTTAGCAATCAGCCGGAAAACGTATTGGTGCTATGGGCGTACGGTTTGTTTCCTGACAACGTTGGCGACTTTGTGAAGAAGCGGATGAGCGATTGCACTGGGGAAGAGCTGATGACCGAACTTTTATATCACATGGGCGAAAATGAAGAAATACCGGAAATTCTAAAAACGGTTAATGTAATACCGTGCATGATGCCGTATATAACAAGTCAGTTCATGCCGCGCGTGAACGGGGATCGGCCAGCGGTTGTTCCTGAAGGCAGCGCGAACTTTGCTTTCTTAGGACAATTTGTAGAAATTCCCGGCGATTGTGTTTTCACGGTCGAATACTCGATTCGATCGGCTATGATGGCAGTCTATACCCTGTTGAAGCTTGAAAAAAATGTGCCGGAAGTATATCCGTCTAAGTACGATATCCGCGTACTTGCAGCAGCCTTGAGGACCTTATACTCAGGGCGGCCTATACCTGCGGAAGCAATTATTCGCTGGCTGCTGAAGGACACAACGCTTGAGAACTTGATTTGAAGGCCATAGGTCTTTTCATCGCCCATTATTTAAATCAGCAAGCAAAAATCGGCGGCAAGACAGGAATTTGGCAGATTCGCAAGAACAGTTCCAATAGCAGCAGTTTTTTGACAAGAGAGCAAGTCGATTGAAAAGGCTCCGTTGAAGGAGGGCTACTATGGCAAAGGTTTATCGGGTATTGGCGATTAATCCCGGGTCGACTTCGACAAAAATTGGCGTCTATGAAAACGAGCGGTTGCTGTTCGAGCAGGTGGACCGGTATACGAGCGAAGAGCTGTCTGCCTATAAGGGCGTCATTGATCAATATGAGTTTAGGAAAAGTGGGATTGTCGAGCTGCTGGACAAGCAGGGACTAGACATAAAAAGCCTTGACGCGGTTGTCGGACGGGGCGGCTTGCTAAAACCGCTGCCCAGCGGCACTTTTTCCGTGAACGAACTGATGCTGGCGGATTTGAAGGGCGAAACGCGGGGCAGCCATGCCTCGAACCTGGGCGGCTTATTGGCCAGCGAGCTGGCCGGAGAAGCCGGGATTCCCGCCTTTATCGTGGATCCGGTGGTGGTGGATGAATTGGAACCGGTGGCCCGGATTACCGGCCGGCCGGAAATCCTGCGCCGCTGCATTTTCCACGCCTTGAATCATAAGGCGGCCGCCAAGCGGTTGGCGAAAGAACTGAACCGCTCATATGAAGAAATGAATTTGGTGGTGGCGCATTTGGGCGGCGGCATTTCGATCGGCTGCCACAAGCAAGGGCGCATCGTCGAAGTGAACAATTGCCTCGACGGCGACGGACCCTTTGCGCCGGAGCGCGCCGGGACTGTGCAGGCTAAGCAGTTTGCCGAACTTATCTTCAAAGAGGGCTGGAGTTTAGGACGGGTGTCCGCGGCCTTAGCCGGACAGGCCGGGCTCGTGGCTCATTTGGGAACGAACGACGCCCGGAAAGTGGAGGAGATGATCGCGGCGGGCGACGAGAAAGCCAAGCTTGTCTACGACGCCATGATTTATCAGGTGTCGCGTTATATTGCGGCTGCGGCGGTTGCCGTGCAGGGGAAGGTGGACTACATCATCCTTACCGGCGGCATCGCTTATTCCAAGTATTTGACGGATAAGATCAAGGCCGACGTGCAGTTTATTGCGCCGGTGGTTGTCATGCCGGGCGAAGACGAGCTGCGGGCGCTGGCGGAAGGGGCGATCCGCGTCCTGTCCGGGCAGGAGCAAGCCAAGGTGTATGAGTAAAGAGAGGCAAACCGAAAACGGTCCGTACCACCGGCGGGTGATACGGACCGTTTTTGCATATTTGCAAATTTCATTCGGAAAGGCTAGCGAGCCATTGCCAATTTCGGACTACAGGTTTTCATCGGCAGGCTGCAGCGATTCCTCTTCGAGCTCTTCTGAGAGCGCATCTTTTGCGCGCATGTTTTGCCAATAGCCGAGCGAGAGAACGCTCAGGGTCAGCAGGGCGACAAACAGTGAGTGGTGCACTGCAATCCAGGTTCCGGCCAAAAACGCTTCGCTTACGATCAGTTCGCCGGCGGCATAAAGCAAGATGCCTGAGCCGGCGTAAACAAAAATCGGAAAACGCTCCAGCAGGCGCGACACCAAGGTGGCGCCGAACATGACGACCGGCAAGCTGAGCACCAGGCCGCCAATCAAAAACAGGTACTCATTGCTTGAGTTGCGCGCGACAGCGGCCAAGGCCAGGACATTGTCCACGCTCATAACCGTATCGGCAATTAGAATTGTCTTAACGGCTTCCATCATGCAGGAAGCCTGCTTGCAGTCGCTTGCATCATCGGAGCTAACCATCAGTTTGTAGGAGATCCAAACCAGCACAAGGCCGCCCAATAATTGCAGGTAAGGCATTTCCAGCAGCGTCACCGCTATGGCTGTGAAAGCAACCCGCATCACGACAGCCGCGACGCTGCCCCAAAGCATAACCTTCTTTTTCATGTGGGCCGGAAGCCTTTGGCTCGCTAAGGCAATAATTACTGCATTGTCTCCGCTCATCACCAGGTTAACGCCAATGATCCCGCATAGAACGGCAAGATCGTTCCAGTCAAACATTCTCATACCTCCTGTTTTTTCTGCAGTTGATAGGCTCATTATGTTCACCAGCGCCGCGCGCCGCCGCATGCCCGATGTTGATATCGGCAGCTATTAGCTGCTGGTCATAACGAACAATGCACTTGTCTATTATGCCACATAATAAAATTAAAATACAACTTAAATAATTAAAAATATTTTCGCGTGATAGCTGCGCTCCGTCAAAACAGAGCAGAAAGGCCCCTGCAATAGCGCGTCTGCTATTGCAGGGGCCTTTCTGCTCTGTTATTACTCGGCGGGCGCATTGCTGTCTTTTTGAAACAGGTCGATAAAATGGGCGGCGGCGGTGGAGAGGGAATGCCTTTTCAGCCAGATGATGGCGCTGGTGATCTCAAGTGACGGGTTGGCGATTTTCCGCACCACCAGGGGTGAGCCCTGCAGCATATGAAGCGAGGTTTTCGGCAGCACTGCGATGCCCAGACCCATTCGCATCCAAATCAGCAACGCGGTAACGTCATCGCTCTGACACAGAATTGTCGGCTCAAAGCCGGCTTTTTTGCAATAGTCGGTAAACTGGGGCACATATCGCCGGTTGATCAAAATCGATTTGTTCTTTAGATCCGCGAGCTGTATTTCCTCACCGTCCGGAAAGTCGTTCATTTCCGGCGTCATTACCACCATCATGTTTTCCTTCGGCAAGATAATCGATTCGTACTGCGTGGTGTTTACCGGCAGCCGTACGATGCCGATTTCAATAATGCCGGCGTCCAACAGTTCTAGAATCCGGCTGGTTTCCCCTTGGCGCAGCGTGAAGGTGACGCGCGGATATTGCTGGTGATACTGGCGGATGTATTCAGGGATGTACGAGCGCCCAAAAGACGTGATTGTGCCGATCGTCAGCTGGCCGCTGATGCCGCTGTCCGCCTCCCGCACTTCGTCAACGGTGGTGTTAATGAGTTCGATAATCTGCTCGGCGCGCTTGTGGAGGATATGGCCGGCCTCGGTCAAACGGATGCGCTTTTTGTCGCGCTGTATCAGCTGGACGCCCAGCTCTTTTTCCAGCAGGATTAACTGCTGGCTGAGCGGAGGCTGCGTCATGTTCAGCCGTTCAGCCGCCTTCGTGATCTGCCGCTCTTCCGCAACCGCCAAAAAGTATTTTAGTTGGCGCAGTTCCATTTCATCACTTCCATTGCATTGAGTGTCATTCGCCAATCGACTGGAAATCAGTTTAAATGAATATTTTTAATATGTTCATCTAATTGTTATAATAATAAAAAAACAAGCCTGTGTCAAAGAATAACGAAAGAGGATGATAAATATGACTAACGTATATGGCCACAAGGGCTATTCCATTCCGGTGGCGGTAGCGGGCAAAAAGAGCAGCGCGGCTTCCCTTGGTGAGCAAGTGTTCTTTTTCCGCGGCGTTATTTTCTCTGCGACCGTTTTGCTTGCTTTTATTTGCCAATAAGCCTTGGCAGCGCAAAGCACCTTGTCCGAACTTATTTCGGGCAGGGTGTTTCTTTTTAGGCGGGGGGTACGCCTCCGGCATGCCTGCGGGCAACGGCGCGCCGAGTTAAATGATTGAAGATTCAGACCTGGAAATGTATAATAGGATTGGGTGTTGCTTGAAAGAGAATTCAATATTGAAAGGGGAAATGGCCGTGAAACCGATCGAGGTAGGAAGTGTCGCGCCTGATTTTTCTTTGAAGGACAACCGGGAGCAGACTGTCACCCTGTCTTCCTTGCGGGGAAAGAAAGTGTTGTTGTCATGGCATCCTTTGGCCTGGACTAGTGTTTGTACCGACCAGATGCGCTCCCTGGAGGCGAATTTTGAGATTTTCCAGCAACTGAACACGGTGCCGCTGGGCATCAGTGTCGACCCGGTTCCGTCGAAAAAGGTTTGGTCGGCTGTCCTTTCCCTTCAAAATGTCAGCCTGCCGTCTGATTTTTGGCCGCACGGGAAGGTCGCACAGGAATACGGCATTTTTATTGAAAAAATTGGCGCGTCAGAGCGGGCCAACATTATTGTCGATGAAGAGGGGATTGTTCAGTGGATCAAGGTATATCCGATCAAGCAGTTGCCGGATATCAACGAAGTGCTGGATGTGCTGCGGCAGATGAGCGGCGATCAGCCGAGCGAAGAGACCCCGATTTGATTCAGTAAACGCAATCAAGCCGGTCCGAGGCATCCCTCGGCCGGCTTTAGTCATATTTATTACGTACCGGCGTTACCTTTTGCTGCCTTCAGCGTTTGTAAAAATGAAAAGAAAAACATAAGGGAGTGTCGAATGATGAAAAGACGTAATTTGATCGGGACAATTGCCGTTAGCGGGCTGCTGGTTTTATCCTCCGTGGCCATTGCCAATCCGACGGGGCATCCTGTCTTGCACGCGCTTCAACATCAAGTGGCGGAAGCGGCTGCGGCAGGTTCGTGGGTTTGTGCAAAATGCGGCTTCCACATTGTAACCAAAAGCGGCAATCCGCCGGCCGGCGGCAGCTGCTTTAAAAACAACAACGGTTCGCATACTTGGGAGAGGGGCGATTAAATGGCGCTTGAAGTTATGTGGTTATGTGGGGCCTGACCCCCACAAGCGGAAAGCGGGGGAAGCATGAAACAGCGTTATCGGTTTTGTCCTTACTGCGGGGGAAAATTGCGCTACGAAATGAAGCCGGATCGTCCGCGTCTGACTTGCCAAAGCTGCCAACGGGTTTTGTATGAAAACCCGATTGTCGGTGTGGCGGCCATTGTCCAAAATGAACAAGGGGAAATCCTGCTGGGGAAACGCAGCCCTGAAAGCTCTTATGCCGGGCTTTGGTGCATACCCTGCGGCTATGTCGAGTATGATGAAGAAGTCAGGCTGGCGATTGGCCGGGAGTTTTTTGAAGAAACCGGATTGCAGATCGAGACCGGCCGCGTCTTTACAGTCCTCTCGAATTTTCACAACCCGTCTGTTCACACGGTGGGCATTTGGTTTGAGGCCAAAGTGATCGGCGGAGCGTTGCGGCCGGGCGATGATTTGAGCGAAGTCGCCTATTTCCCGCTGGACGCGATTCCGCCGCTGGCGTTCCCGACTGATAAAATCGTTGTGGAGATGCTCAAAAACCAGCGCGTTTAGTGTGCGTCAGCGGCTGGCGCGCGTTTCCGATCCCGTCATGTTGTTTGCACAATATGCACAAAACTTGTAAGTTATAGCGCCAAATGATAACATGAAGGCGTGGGATTGTTTTCAATAATGCGAAAATTGTCGTTTTACAAGTTTGAAAAGGGGGGCTGGGAACAGCATGAAGAAAATCGGCATGACCACACCTTTAGTAGAGCTCGACGGGGATGAAATGACAAGGATCATTTGGCAGCAGATAAAGGACCATTTGCTGGCGCCGTTTCTCGAACTGAAGACGGAATACTATGACCTTGGCTTGCAGCATCGGGATGAAACAAACGACCAGGTTACGGTCGATGCGGCGGAAGCGATCAAAAAATATGGCGTAGGGGTCAAGTGCGCGACCATAACGGCTAACGCCGACCGCATGGTGGAATACAAGCTGAAGGAATTGTGGAAGAGTCCCAATGCCACGATCCGCGCCATTTTGGACGGCACTGTGTTTAGAGCGCCAATCATTGTCAAAGGGATTGAGCCGTATGTGCCGCGCTGGCGCAAGCCGATCACGGTTGCCCGGCATGCGTACGGCGATATCTACAAGAGCGCCGAGTTGCGCGTCGATGGCCCGGCGAAAGCGGAACTGGTCGTCACGTACAAGGACGGCAAGGTCGACAAAAAGACGGTTTATGATTTTGAGTGTCCCGGCATTGTCATGGGGATGCATAACAAGGACAATTCGATTACGAGCTTCGCCCATGCCTGCTTTCAGTATGCCCTGAGTGTAAAACAGGATTTATGGTTTGCCACAAAAGACACCATTTCCAAAACGTATGACCAACGCTTCAAGGAAATTTTTGAAGAAATTTTCGCGCAAGAGTATGCGGCGAAGTTCCAGGAAGCCGGGATCGAATACATGTACACGCTGATTGACGATGCGGTCGCGCGCGTGATCCGCTCGGACGGCGGCATGGTCTGGGCCTGCAAAAACTATGACGGCGATGTGATGAGCGACTTAGTCTCCACCGCTTTCGGCAGCCTGGCGATGATGACAAGCGTGCTGGTTTCGCCGGACGGCCACTATGAGTATGAAGCCGCCCACGGCACGGTGCAGCGGCACTACTACCAGCACCTGAAAGGGCAGGAGACCTCCACCAACTCGGTTGCCACTATTTTTGCCTGGTCGGGCGCCCTGCGCAAACGCGGCGAACTGGATGGCAACCAGGACTTGATCGCCTTTGCCGACAACCTTGAGAAAGCGTCTTTGGCAACGATTGAAGAGGGCGAGATGACAAAAGACCTGTATGCGCTCTCTACTGTTTCGCCGAAGAAAACCTTGAATACGTTGGATTTTATTCTGGCGATCAAGACGCGGCTGGAAAAAATGTATCAATAACGGATTGCACCAGGAAACCGGCTGAGCCGCTTTTCTGGTGTTTTTCTTTCTGCCGGTCGCCGCTGGTGCAAGGCTTTGGCATGTATACAAGATAAAAGGGATAAAATGTCGCCCTGGAAGCGAATGTGTGTTACAATAACGAGTAAACCTGAACTTATTTTTTGGGTTTTAGTTATATTTGCAAAGTGAAAGTGGAGGGAAAAAGCGTGATTAAGCGTTCAGCTGATTTACAGCCGGTTACGCACCACAACCGATTCGGCGGCGAGGGCGAGGTTTCGCTCAAGGCGCTGTTGGTGGGGGATGAATTTGCTGGGAAAGGCCGCGTGTTTTCTCATATTGTCATTTTCCCCGAGTCGTCCATCGGCTTGCATCAGCATCAGGGCGATTTTGAGACCTTCTATATTTTAAAAGGGGAGGGGCAGGTCAATGACAACGGGATCAAGACCGTCGTCAAGGCTGGTGATGTGATTTACACCCGGGACGGCGAGCACCACAGCCTGGCGAATACCGGCAGCGGCAATATGGAATTGATTGCGCTCGTGCTCTACTCTTAATTATTCGTGCTTACAGCAATTATTGGTCCAAAAAGCTTGGCAGAACGTGTTGCGACATGTTTGCCAAGCTTCTTTCTTTTGCAGGATCAGCGGCGATGTGGTATCGTATAGATGGACAAAACCACGAAATGTAGTAGCCTAATGTGACATCGAAGGAGAGTCGTGCGTGATGAAAATTCAAGAGATTCAAATCGGCAAGGTCAGCATTCCTTTGAAAAAGCCATTTAAAACTGCGTTGCGTCAGGTGAATTCGGCGGAAGACATTATTGTGAAGGTGATAGCGGACAGCGGCGAAGTCGGGTTTGGCAACGCGCCCCCGACGGCCGTGATCACCGGCGACAGCCAGGAGGCGATTGTTGGCGCGATTCGCGGCACCATTGGCCCGAAGCTGATCGGGATGGAAATCGACAACCTGGAAGGGATCATGAGCGCGATCGATACGTCGATGCTGCATAACAGTTCCGCCAAAGCGGCGCTGGACATTGCGGTTTACGACTTGTTCGGCAAGCTGCACGGCATTCCGGTGTATAAGCTGTTCGGCGGCTATTCACAGACGATAACGACGGATTTAACGATCAGTGTCAATTCGCCCGAGGAGATGGTACGCGATTCCCTCGAGGCGCTCGCCGAAGGCTACACGACCTTGAAAATCAAAGTCGGCACCGATGCCGAGCTGGATATCCAGCGAGTGCGGGCGATCCGCGACGCGGTCGGCGATGACGTCGAGATTCGCCTTGACGCCAATCAAGGCTGGCTGCCCAAAGAGGCGGTGCGGACGATCCGGAAGTTTGAAGACATGGGTCTGCGCATTGAATTGATCGAGCAGCCGGTCAAGGCGCACGACTTTGAAGGGCTCAAATTCGTTACGGACAACGTTGACACGGACATTATGGCTGACGAAGCGGCGTTCGGCCCGTATGAAGTGTTCAAGCTGCTCTCGATGTCGGCGTGCGACTTGATCAACATAAAACTGATGAAAGCCGGCGGGCTGCACAATGCGCTCAAAATCGCCAGCCTGGCGGAAACAGTGGGCGTTCAGTGCATGATGGGCTGCATGCTGGAGAGCAAAATCGGCATCACGGCCGCGGCCAGCCTTGCTGCCGGCAAAAAAATCGTGACCAAGACGGACCTGGATGCGGCGGTGTTGCTGGCGGAAGATCCAATTGTCGGCGGCGTTGCTTTCCACAAAAACCAGCTGCTTGTCCCGGACGCGCCTGGTTTTGGCATCACGGACGTGCTTGGCTGGCAGGAAATCCGCGCCTGATCCGGCAGCGATTATACAAGCTTTATCAAGCAGGTGCGAGCGTCTACATGACGGCGCACCTGTTTTTATGGGTTCGCTCAGCATGAGGCTTGGTCAACTGGAAGGAATAGGGCAAAGGAATTCGTTTGGCAAGCGCGAATAGTGTAGGGAGCCTATGCGGCAAGACGGGCCGATTGGTGCTCGGGAGGGAAAGATGACAGGGAAAATATTCAAAATCTTCATTGTATTGTTTTTTATGCTGCCCGCTTCCGTCTTCGCTGAAAATGGCGGGAGCGCCAAGCACCGCTTCGTCTTCGCGGGCGACGAAAAGTTTCCGCCCTACGAATATGTGGAGGAGGTTGGCGCGGAACGCATTTTCCGCGGCTTCAACGTCGACATCATGCGGGCGATCGCGCTGGAAATGAAGGTGGAGATCGATTTGCTGCCCATGCCGTGGGCGGAAGCGCGCGACATGCTTGAGCAGGGGCGCGTGGACGCCATCCAAGGCATGAAGTATGATGAAGCGCGTGCGGCTAAGTACGATTATTCCGAACCTTATTTGACGACCGCGCACGCCCTGTTTGTGCGCCGCGATTCGCCGGCCAAGGACATGCAGGATTTGAAGGGCAAGCGGGTGGCGACGCAAAGCGGCGACATTGCCAGCCGCTATATTGCCGAGACCTACAACATTGAGCAAGTATCAGTGGGCAGCCAGGAAGAGGCCATTGCGCTCCTGGTGGCAGGAAAGGTCGAAGGGGCGGTTGTCAACAAGCTGGCCGGCCAGTATGTGCTGTATATAAAGGGCGAGCTGGAGCAGGCGAAATTGATCGGCGCGGATATCAATCCGGCCCAGTATGCTGTGGCGGTGCGCAAAGGCGATGTTGAAACGCTGGCGGTCGTCAACCGTGGGCTGCAGGAGATTAAGAAAAATGGAACCTACCAAAAGATTTATGAAAAATGGTTCGGCAAGCCGATCGAGTATCCGCAGGTGTATTACATGGCCCGGCTCAAGCAGGCGCTTGTGGGCCTGGTCGGCCTGCTGGCGCTAGCGGTCGGACTCGGTTACATCAACTACCTCTTGCGCCGGGAGGTGCGCCGGCGCACCTGCAAAATTGAAATGATGAATCAGGAATTAATGAAAGCCAATAAGTATGTTGAGAACGAAAACCGCTTAAAGACGCGGCTGTTAAACAGCGGCTACAGCGGCATCGTTGAGATTGATGCTTCCGGCCACGTCCTGTACATCAATAAATACGTCGAGGAGCAGCTGGGCGTAACCTTGCGGGTCGGCGAAGACTACCGCGCCAACCCGCTCTTGCAGCAGCTGCTGACGGCGGAAAATGGCGGGTTGAAGCTGGAGGATCGCGGCGAAACGCGCTTCCAGGAGATGGTGTTATCCTATTGCATTATCAACCTGGCGGATGACGATGTGGGGCGGGGCGTTGTCCTTCACATCCGCGATATTACGGAAGATCACAAACTGAGGCAGCAAATTGTGCAGATGGACCGCATGGAAGTGCTGGGCGCTTTGACGGCCGGCATTGCGCACGAAATCAGGACGCCGCTGACGTCAATCAAGAATTTTGCCACCTTGCTGCCGGCAAAATACGACAATCCGGTTTTCCGGGACAAAGCGCAATGCCATGTGCCTGAGGAAGTGAACCGGATTTGCCAGCTGGTGAACCAGCTGCTTGATTATTCCCAGCCCCGCAGCCCCGTGCCCCGCCTGATTTCGGGGGAAGAGATCTGGGCGACGCTCATGTTCACGGTTGAAAATTATGCCTATGACAAGCAGATTCAATTCGTCAAGACTGAGGACAAGCCTTGGGTCGTCTACGCCGACAAGCAACAATTGCAGCAGGTTTTGCTGAACATTATGATTAACGCCATCGATGCGGTGGCTGATGTGGCGAAACCGGTGATTCAGTTCAGCAGCCACGTTTGCGAAGCGGATATCGTACTTGTCATTGCCGACAATGGCAGCGGCATGGAAGAGGAAACAAAGGCGCGCGCTTTTAATCCGTTCTTTACGACGAAAGGGAAAGGGACCGGTCTGGGATTGGCAGTCAGCCAGCAGCTGGTCCGCGAGAACCGCGGCGAAAT
This sequence comes from Sporomusaceae bacterium, assembly GCA_029265905.1. Taxonomy (GTDB): domain Bacteria; phylum Bacillota; class Negativicutes; order Acidaminococcales; family JAJUGR01; genus JAJUGR01. The sequence continues at coordinate 22,762 of JAJUGR010000008.1, forward strand.
CTGGCTGGAAAGTGAAAAAGGCAAAGGGACGAAGTTTATGATTCGCCTGCCGATGGAAGGTGCACGATGAATAAGATTTTGATTGCCGATGACGATCAAGCGATTAATGTGTCGCTGGCGTTCGCCTTGGAAGACGAATATGACGTCAGAACGGCGCTTGATGAACAGGCGGTGAAGGCTGCGCTGGAAAAAGAAACGATTGATGTTGTGCTGCTCGACCAGCGCTTCGGCGAATGCGACGGCATTGAGCTGCTGAAATGGATAAAACAGACTTACCCTGACACTTGCGTCATCATGATGACGGCTTACGGCAGCATTCACACGTCTGTGGAAGCGATGGCCAGAGGGGCGTACTACTACCTCACCAAGCCGGTCGCCGTGGACGACCTGCTGCTTTTATTGAAGCGGGCGACTGAGCTGCTCAGTTTGCAGCAGCGGGTGGAAAGCTTGCAAGAACAGCTGGCCGGGCAAACAGGCGGCATTGTCGGCAAGAGCCAGGCCATAAAAGAAGTACTCGGCTTCATTGATAAAGTCAAAGACGCCGATGCCAATGTCTTTGTTGCGGGAGAAAGCGGCACCGGCAAGGAACTCATTGCCAGGGCGATCCACTACACCGGCAAGCGCCAGGCGCAGCCTTTTATCGTGCTCAATTGCGCGGCCGTACCGGAGCAGTTGATGGAAAGCGAGCTGTTCGGCTATGTCCGGGGGGCCTTCACAGGCGCTGGGCAGAAGCGGCGCGGCGCTTTTGAGCTGGCCGACAAGGGCACGCTGTTTTTGGATGAAATCTGCGAAATGGCCTACCCGCTTCAAGCCAAGCTGCTGCGCGTCGTGCAGGAAAAGCAGCTTACGCCGCTAGGGGCGGAAGCGCCGCGCAACATTGATGTGCGGATTATTTGCGCGACTAATCGCGAGATTGAAACCGAGGTCAGGGAGGGGCGCTTCCGGGCCGATTTGTACTACCGGCTCAATGTGCTGCGCATTCAGGCGCCGCCGTTGCGGCAAAGACGCGAAGACATCCCGATGCTTGCGCAATACTTTTTGGATAAATACAACCGCCTGTGCGGGAAAAAGGTTCCCGGCTTTACTGAAGCGGCGCTGAAGGCGCTTCTGGAGTACGGTTTTCCCGGCAACGTGCGGGAGTTGGAAAATGTCGTAGAACGCGGCGTTATCTTGTCTGCCGGCGAACATATTGATTTCAATAAAATCGTCGGTGTGGAAGCTTGTAAAGAAGCCGCTGATTGCTTGTTTGGCGTCGAAGTTGGCGAACCGCTCAGCAAGGTTGAGAAGGCGTTTATTTTGCTGACTCTGCAGAAAATGGAAGGGAACAAGCGGAAAACCGCCGAGGTATTGGGGCTTAGTGAACGGGCTTTGCGCTATAAGCTCCAGGAGTATAAGGCGGAGTCGGAAAAAAGTGCCGGCAGGCAGTAAGAATTGCCGCCGGGATTACGCTCGCATGGGGAAAACAAATGAAGGAAGGGCGGCGGCAGATTGCCGAAGACCCTTGTGTTAAGCGTGTTGACGCTCTCTTGTCAGGCGAAGAGGGTGTTGGCACGCTTTTTGCATTAATGAACTTGGCAAGCGAGACCGCACTGCTGCCTGTTGAATTTTTTGGCAAGCTTTGAGACAAGGGGATGGGGAAATGGCGACGATGAACGGCGGGAAGCGATGGCTCATTGCGGCAATGGGGACGCTGCTGCAGATGGCGCTCGGCACCGTGTATGCCTGGAGCTTCTTCCAGCAACCGGTCATGGCACTGGGCAACTGGTCAAATGCGCAGGTGTCTTGGGCGTTTAGCCTGGCAATCTTTTTTCTCGGCATTGCGGCCGCTTGGGGCGGGATCAAGCTTCCCGCCATAGGGCCGCGCAAACTGGCGATGTCAGGCGGCTTTCTGTTTGCCTGCGGCTATTTTATCACGGCGTATGCGCTGACGGCCAAAAGCCTGCCGTTGCTTTATGCCGGCTACGGCGTCGTCGGCGGCATCGGGCTGGGGCTGGGCTATGTGACGCCGGTATCGACGGTTGCCAAATGGTTTCCGGATAAAAAAGGCTTGGTTACCGGCCTGGTCGTCATGGGGTTTGGCTTTGGCGCTCTGGTCATGGCCAAGGTGCTTGCCCCCTTCTTGCTGTCGCTATGCGGCGGCAACCTCGGTTTGGTCTTTGCGTCGGTTGGTGCTGTCATGCTGCTTGTTACCTTGCCGTCCGGCTTTTGCTTGGTCAATCCGCCGTCAGGCTTTGCGCCGGTTGGCGACCGGGCGCAGCGGGCGGCGAAACCGCAAGCTCTGCCGGCGCCGGCGACCGCCGCGCAATGCCTTGCTTCCGGCCGCTTTGCCATGATGTGGAGCGTTTTCTTTTTCAACATTACGGCCGGAATCATGTTCATAGGCTTTCAATCGCCGCTGCTGCAGGATTTGATGAAAAAATCGCTTGACCCGTTGTCTTTGCGTGACCCGCAGGTGGTCGCCACGCTCGCTGGGTACGGGGCGACGCTGATCGCCGTCAGTTCAATCTTCAACGGCGTTGGACGGTTTTTTTGGGGCGGGCTGTCTGATCGGATTGGCCGGGTCCAGGCCTTTAGGCTGATTTTAGGCTCGCAGCTGGCTGTTTTTGCCGCCCTGCTGTTTGTGGACAGCCCTATCGTCTTCGGGGGGCTGGTTTGCTACATCCTGCTTTGCTACGGCGGTGGTTTTGGCGCCATGCCGTCATTTATCCTGGACACGTTCGGCGAAAAGCTGATGCCGGTTGCCTACGGGGCCGTGCTGACGGCTTGGGGCTGCGGCGGCATCGTCGGCCCGCAGCTGGTGGCCTACCTGAAAGACCATTATCCGCAAAACGCCGCCCACTATGCTTTCCTGTCGGCGGCGGGTTTTTTGCTGATCGGTTTGCTCATTTCCTTTGTGTTGGACAATAAGCAGTTCATTTCGGGCGGCAAATCCGCAACTGCTTCGGCGCGCTGGCAAACAGAGACGCTGAAGCGGTGACTGTGGAATCAATAATATTGGAAAGGGAGTATTGCAGATGAAAAGCGATGTTGAAATTGCCCAAGCGGCGGAGATGAAGCCCGTTGCACAGGTTGCCGCAGAACTTGGCTTGCTGGAGGACGATATTGAGTTGTTCGGCAAATACAAAGCCAAGGTTTCGTTAGCTGCCTGGGAGCGGCTGAAAGACCGCGCGGACGGCAAGGTTGTCCTGGTTAGCGCTATTAATCCGACGCCGGCGGGCGAGGGGAAGACGACCAATACGGTGGGGCTTGGCGATGCGTTGCGGCGATTAGGAAAGAAAGTTGTCATCGCGCTGCGCGAACCTTCGCTCGGACCGTGTTTTGGCGTGAAGGGGGGCGCCGCGGGCGGGGGCTATGCCCAGGTAGTGCCGATGGAAGACATCAACCTGCATTTCACCGGCGACATTCATGCCGTGACGACCGCCAACAACTTGTTGGCCGCGGTCATCGACAACCATATCCACCATGGAAATTTGTTGGGGATTGATCCGCGGCGGATAACCTGGCGCCGCGTTATGGATTTGAATGAACGGGCGCTGCGGCATATTGTCCTCGGCCTCGGTGGAAAGGCGAACGGCATTCCCCGGGAGGGTGGCTTTGACATTTCCGTCGCCTCTGAGCTGATGGCTATTCTCTGCCTGGCGAGCGACCTGGATGACATGAAGGCGCGGATTAGCCGCATCATCGTTGCCTACACGTACGGCAACGCGCCAGTTACGGTGGCCGACCTGAATGTGGCTGGGGCGATTACGCTCTTGTTCAAGGATGCGATCAAGCCCAATTTAGTTCAGACGCTGGAAAATACGCCAGCCTTTGTTCATGGCGGACCATTTGCCAACATCGCGCACGGCTGCAACAGCGTGATGGCCACGAAGTTTGCCCTGAAATTAGCGGATGTTGTTGTGACGGAAGCGGGTTTTGGCGCTGACCTGGGGGCGGAGAAATTTTTTGATATCAAGTGCCGGTTTTCCGGCCTGAAGCCGGAGGCTGTTGTGCTGGTTGCGACGATTCGCGCGCTCAAATCACACGGCGGCGTTGAAAAAGGCAATTTAGGGAAAGAAAATATGCCGGCATTGGAAAAAGGCATGGCCAACCTCGTCAAGCATATTGAGAATATCGGGAAATTTGGCCTGCCGGCCGTAGTCGCGATTAATGCCTTCCCTACCGATACAGAACAGGAATTGGCTTGGGTGGAAGCGGCCTGCGGGAAGCTGGGCGTCAGGGTGGCTTTGTCCAAGGTGTGGGAAAAAGGCGGCGAGGGCGGAAAAGCGTTGGCGCAGGCTGTGCTGGCCGCGCTCGATGAGCCGAAAGAATTTCGCTATTTGTATGACGAAACGCTGCCGATCAAAGAAAAAATAGCCGCGATTGCCCAAGAAATATATGGCGCCGATGGCGTTCGCTATACCCCGGCAGCCGAAAAGACAATCAAAGAGCTGACTGCCCTGGGGTACGACAAGACGCCGATTTGCATGGCCAAAACCCAGTATTCGTTCAGCGATGATCCGGCTAAGATCGGCCGGCCGCAACATTTCGACATTACTGTACGGGAGTTGCGCGTTTCGGCCGGCGCCGGCTTTTTGGTCGCGGTAACCGGCGACATCATGACGATGCCAGGCCTGCCGAAAAAGCCGGCCGCCGAGGTCATGGACATCGACAATAACGGGAAAATATCCGGCCTCTTTTGAAGCAAGCGATGCTTGGCTGAGTGGCGGCAAATTTTGCCGTTGTGGGGGAAAAATTTGCCGCATGTATTTAACGGCGTGCGGAAAAATCTGACTAATTTACAATCCTGCGCGCAGAAGGCCCTTGCTGGCAAGGGGCTTGGCGAAGATTGTGCCTGGGTCAAGGGGTTGGCACGTTTTTTGCATAAGGGTTAGGCGAGATAATCATCAGCAATAGTGAAGGGGTGGGCAGTGTGGCAAAATTAGTGGAGTGTGTACCGAATTTCAGCGAGGGGCGCCGGCCGGAGGTCATCGAGGCGATTACGGCGGAAGTGAAGGCAGTACCGGGCGTAAAACTGTTGGATGTAAACCCGGACCCCAGCCATAACCGCGTGGTGGTAACGTTCGTTGGCGAGCCGGAAGCGGTCAAGCTAGCCGCCTTCCGGGCCTGCAGCAAGGCGACCGAGTTAATTGATATGGAAAAACATGAAGGCGAGCACCCGCGCATTGGTGCGACCGACGTCATTCCGTTTATTCCTGTCAAGGATGTGACAATGGAGGAATGCGTGGCTTTGGCGCAGTCGCTGGGTGAGGAGATCGCCGACAAGCTGGGGATTCCGATTTATTTGTACGAGGATGCCGCCAAAATTCCGACGCGCCGGGCATTGCCGGATATCCGCAAAGGACAGTATGAGGGCCTGAAGCAGGAAATCAGCAAACCGGAACGGCATCCGGATTTCGGGGCGCCCAAAATGCATCCCACTGCTGGCGCCACGGTTGTAGGGGCCCGCCAGTTCCTGGTTGCCTTCAACATCAATCTCAGCACGAGCGATGTGCAGATCGCCAAAAAAATCGCCAGCACGATTCGGGAAGCCAAAGGCGGCTACAAATATTGCCGGGCGATGGGCGTTATGATCGAAGAACGGAACCTGGCGCAAGTTACGATCAATATGATCAATTACACCGGTACGCCGTTGCACAGGGTCTTTGAAACGGTCAAATCGGAAGCGGCCCGCTATGGGGTCAACGTGGTTGGCAGTGAAATTATCGGTTTGACGCCGCTGCAAGCGCTGCTGGATGCGGCTGACTTCTACTTGCGGCTGGAAGGGTTTGACCGCAAGCAGGTTCTGGAAGAGAACATCTACGAGTAAGGGGAGGCAGACTATGCTGGTCGAGATGACAATCAAGGAATTTCTGTCGGCGTTAAAATCGGATGCGGCCGCTCCGGGCGGCGGCAGCGCTGCAGCCTTAGCCGGAGCGGTGGGGGCTGCGCTGGCGCTGATGGTCGGAAATCTGACCCTAGGCAATTCGAAGTACCCGGAAGCGCAAGATGAGGTTGCGGCCTTGCAGCCGCAGCTAGAAGCGTGTCTGGCAAAGCTGGAACGCTATATCGACGAAGACACCGAGGCGTTCAACCGGGTAATGGACGCTTACCGCCTGCCGAAGGCGACGGAGGAAGAAAAGCAAGCCCGCAGTCAAGCCATTCAAGAAGCCTTGCAGCAAGCGGCCGTACTGCCAATGACCGTGGCGGAGACGAGTCAGGAGGTGTTGGTAATGGCGCGGCGGATGCTGGCGATCGGCAACAGCAATGCCGCCAGCGATGCGGCTGTCGCCGGGCGGATGGCGCATACGGCCATGTGGGCGGCAATTTATAATGTGCGGATCAACTTAGGCTCAATCAAGGATCAGGCGTTTGTAGCCGCGATGAAAAAGCGGATTGACGATGTCAGTGCAAAAGCGGCGGATGTTTTGGCAGCTTTGCTGACTGAAGCGGACGGCAAAATCGGCAGTTGAGGCGTCCGCCGGCAGGGACAAAGCGCCGCAACAAGGCCGTCTAGGGCGGAAAGCGAGGGATAGGGATGAAGATCACGGTGATTAATGAAGCGGCCGCCAGCACGTCAGTATGGTCGGGCGGAACCAGCAGGCAATACTACATTTTCCCTCCATCAGCTTCGTATGGAGAACGGAATTTTGCTTTTCGGATGAGCCTGGCAACGTCCTCCTCTGAGGCTGAGGCGCCATACAGCAACCTCGAAAACATCACGCGCCACTTGGTTATGCTCGACGGCGCGGCGCACGTTGTTCACAAGGGCCATTATGAGCTGGATATGCATCCCTATGCGGAAATCGATGTCTTTGATGGCGGGTGGGAGTCATCAGGCACGGGCAAAGTCACGGATTTTAACCTGATGGTTGCTAAAGGGGTTCACGGCCGCATGTCGGTCATTGCCGAAGACAAGACGGTTGACTTGGGCGGCGGCTGTGAGCAGTGCTCGAAGCGCTATAATAGAACGGCATTCTTCTGCGGTTCTGGCAGCGCTTCCCTCGTTTTTTCAACCGGAGAAACCTTTCGCCTGGACAAGGGGGCCTTGCTGCTTGTGGAGGAGATGCCAGACGCTTCGCGCGTTGCGGTTGGCCTTTCCGAGGCAAAACTGGTGCGGATGGATGTTTGCTGCCATTAAGCCCGGTGCGAACAAAAGGAGGGGGAGCGAGCAGGGGCGTGGACGGATAGCCTGCACAACTGACGACGGACAACGATTCGGTACGCTACAGCCCAATCTAGAAAAGGACGGTGAGAATAATGAAGTTCGAAATGGCTGGTTCGGTGTTGACCCTCATCTTCGATAACATTGGCACGATGACCCTGGCATCAGTACTCTTGCTCATTGGTTTCTGGGTCAAAAAGCAGGTATACGTGCTTGAGAAATTCTGCATACCGGCTCCTGTTGTTGGCGGCTTTATCTTCGTATTCATTAATTTCTTGTTCCATTTGAGCGGAACGGTGGCCTTTAAGTTTGACTCAACGTTTATGGGCGCCTTTATGCTGGCCTTTTTCACATCCGTCGGGTTGGGCACGAGCCTTAAAATTTTGCTGACCGGCGGCAAACTGCTGGTGGTTTATTGGCTGGTCAACGTCGGCGTAACGATTCTGCAGACCGGCATCGGCATCGGCCTGAGCCCGATCGCCGGCATGCATCCGGTATACGGCATCGTATCAGGGCCGGTGGCTTTGGTCGGCGGTCATGGCGGTGCGGCTGCCTACGGGCAAACGCTTGAGGCAATGGGCTTTCCCGGCGCCAGCCTAGTCGGGTTGTCAGCGGCGACGTTCGGCCTTGTTGCCGCCAGCCTGATTGGCGGGCCGCTCGGCAGACGCCTGGTTGTCGCTTATGACTTGAAACCGAGTGCTGACGAAGCTTTTGCTATCGATACCAGCGGTTATGACGAAAAGACGGCGCCAAAAGTTGACATGAATTACGCCAATACCATGAAAAACATCACTGCCCTGCTTGTTTCCATGACGCTGGGGTCGATCATCGTCGGCATCATCGGCAAGCAGATCGGCATGTCCATCCCGACTTATGTCGGCGCGATGTTCTTCGCCGTGCTGGTAAGAAACCTCAACGAGAAGTTCCATTTCTACGAATTCAGCATGGAGTTCAACGACAAATTAGGCGACGTTTGCTTGGGAATCTACCTCTCCATGGCGCTCGTCACGCTCAAACTGTGGGAATTGGCTGGTTTGGCATTACCGCTTTTGATCGTGCTGGTTGTGCAGACCGTGGTGTTATTAGCCCTCACGTACTTCTTGATCTTCCGGATTCTTGGCAAGAATTACGACGCTGCGGTCATGTGCTCAGGCCTGATCGGCCATGATATCGGTTCGACGCCTACAGCGGTGGCAAACATGACGACGATCATGGACAAATACGGCCCGTCGCGCAAAGCGCTGATCATCGTTCCGATCGTGGGCGCCTTCCTCATCGACGTTTTCTACCAGCCGTTTGTCGTGTACTGCATCAACCTTTACGGGAAATAACCGGCAAATAAAAAGAAGTCCGCGAATGTGCGGACTTCTTTTTATTTGCCGGCTGGTGATCACTTATCAATTTTTTCAAATTCGATGATGCGGCTGGGGCGGCCGGTTGCGCCCACCATGCGGCTGCCGATCACGCGGCAAAAGCCGCTGGTGTCCAGACGTTCCAAAATGCGGTTCATGCGGCGCTGGCTGAGGCCGAGTAGGGCGGACAGTTCCTTGGCGGTAAAAGTGGTTTTGCCCATCTCTTCAATGAGTTCGACAAGTTGGTAGATGATGTTGACGCTCAGGCCGGACTTGACGGCCAATTCCTCCACTCCCGATTCCAGTGTTTCCACCCGCTTGCTTTGCGTACCCAGATAGGTGATGGGATAGATGAACAGGTCTTCGTTCGCGACAAAGGCGCGGTCTCCGCCGGATTTTATCGCCTGAAACAACGCTTTTCGGGCGCCGGCATGGGCCTGGCGGATCGTGTTTCCGTAGCCGATTCCCAGGCTTACGGTGTTGAAGGTGTCGTTGCGAATATTGCTCAACAGGTCGATGTTTTTCAAATCATTTGTTTTGGCGGAAAAGACGTCTTCGGCGACAAACAGAACATAGCTTTCGTCCTTGGTTTCCAAAATGGCGGCGTTGATCCGCTCGGCGAATTCGTGGATATAGGTAAGCGTTTTAGCCTTTTCCATGATGTTTTTATATTCGTTTTCGCGGACAACGGAGTATTCTTTCGGTTCGTCAATATGAACTTGCAGGACGACCAGGTTGTTGCGCTGCGTGAACTTGAAAATGTAGTTCAGCTCGAGCTTGTGCAGGGTTTCCGCGATAATTTCGTACGTAGAGGCGATGTAGACGCTAGGCACGTTTCGTTTTCTTAATTCGACCCAGACGGAATGCAGGGCCGTCAGGCAACAGGAGACCTTCTGCTTGAGATAATACTGCTCGTGCTGGCGGACGATGCGCTCGAACTCCTGGCCCATCACGTCCCGCTGGACGCAGAACACGTTCGTTTGCTCGCTGGGAATGCCGATTTCGTCATACACGGTGTACATATCTTTTTCCGTGTAGCTGTCGATGCTGATGTTGGTAATCGAGCAGTGGTTGTGTTCGGCGATCAGGCAGGCGTACAGCAGCGCATGGATGCTGCGGGGCAAATAGTCGCTGATGATGTCCGGATCAATGAATTTTTTGGCGGCAAAGTAAGGGGAAGTGCCAGTCAGCAAGATTGCGTCGCAGTCGTTGCTGTTGGTTTTTACCATTTGCGGCGCTTCCGTGTAGTGGCTGTAGATGCAGTTGATCGGGGTGATGCTGGGGAACTGGCTTTTGATAACGCGATTCACTTTGGCGACGATCGCCTCGTTGCCGATGACCTTCAGGCGCATAGCGGTTTCCTCCACTTTTGGACAACTTTTGGCTCCTTTTTAGCTCCATTTATACGAGATATAATGACGCTGTGAAGAGACATACTGTTCACAACTCTATGCCTAGTATTGTATCAGAAGGGGGATTGTGACGCAAAGCAACTTGTTCTTTTCACGGCAAACCGGATCATTTACAGAGGAGGGTGGATTGCATGGATTTAAAGACAGTTATCAACAGCCCCGGCATGTGGCTGGCCTGCAGCCTAATGGTAATGGTGGTGATGGGGCAGTCGATCGTATTTTTGCGCGCGGCGTTTAAAGCAGCGCCCGGCATCGGCGTCAGCCGCGAACAGTGCTACACGGCCATGCGGTCTGCTGCTTACACGGCGATCGGACCGGCCTTGGGTCCGGTCATAATTCTTCTGGTGCTGATCGACACGCTGGGGGCGCCGATTGCCTGGATGCGGCTGTTGGACATCGGCGCTGCGCATACGGAACTGGTCGCCTCGACGCTGGGCGCGCAGGTGGCCGGCGTGGATTTGCGCTCGGCGGCGTTTGACTTAAAGGCGTTCAGCTATGCGCTGTGGGCCCAGGCGTTGAACAACGTCGGCTGGATGGCGGTCACGCTCTTGGTTACGCCGAAAATGGGCGGTGCGGTATCGGCGCTCACTAAGAAAACGAATCCGCGCATGGTGGCCCTCTTGATCGCCGGCGCAAGCTTAGGCCTGTTTTCCTTCTTGCTGGGCAACCAGCTGGTGAGCGGCAAAGCCGGCAATATTACGGCCGCCGTCGCTTCCGCCGTGGCTTTCTTGGCCATGGGGCTGGCCAGCAAAAACTACCCGCGGCTCCGCGAGTTTTCTCTGGGCTTGGCTATGGTGGTCGGTATTTTCGCCGCCCAGGCGATGCTGTAAGAACAGATTGTGAGGAGTGATCAGTATGACGCCAAATGAAGCGTTTATTAAACAGTGTGTAAGAATCGGTACGATTACGTTGCTGCTGGGCATCGCGGCGAACTTTATTCCGGCGCTCTACCTGTGGTTCGGTCTTGGCGTGCACCCCCCGGTTGACGATGTGTTTAAAATCCTTGCCATTATCGCCTCGACGTATGTGACAAGCTGGATTACACAGCCGATCACCTTTTTCCCCTTGCTTGGCACGACCGGCTCGTATGTGACCTGGCTGTCCGGCAGCGGCGCGGAAATCCGGACGCCGGCGTCCAACATGGCGCAAAAAGCCGCCGGCGTGGAGCAAGGGACGCCGGAGGGAAATGTCGTTTCGACGATCGGCGTGGCCACGTCCGTTTTTGTCTCGTTCGCAGTTGTAACGACGTTTGTTGTGGCCGGGCAATACCTGATGCCGCTGTTGCCGGCGTTTGTGAAGCAATCATTCGCCTTCCTGCTGCCGGCCGTGTTCGCCGCCGTCGTCGTGAACTTGGCGAAGGGCAACCTTGATCTGTGCGCGACGATCGTTGTGTTTGCAACGGCGACCATGTATGTGTTGAAGCATTACGTCAAGATGCCGTCGTGGTTCGCCACCTTGTTTATTGTGATCATGGGCATTGTGTTCGGTTATATCAAGTACCGTATGACGCAGACTCCGGAGGAAAAAGCGGACGGACTCGTCGCTGAGGCCGAGTAAGACGGACGAATATGACAGCAATTTCTTAGAGGCAGCAATCTTGCTGTCTCTAAGTCATGCAATAAACAGTTTTATCGAGAAAGGTGATGAGCGACGTGTTTGATGTGAAAATTATCAACGGCCGCATTGCGGACGGCACCGGCAAGGAACTGTTTTTGGCGGACGTAGGGATTATCGGCGAGAAGATCGCGGCGATCGGCGACTTAAAGGATGAGGCGAGCAAGCAGACGGTTGACGCTGCCGGCAAGATCGTTGCGCCGGGCTTTATCGATATGCACACCCATTCCGACTTGAGCCTGGTTTACGATCGGCGTGCGGCTTGCAAGATCCACGACGGCGTGACGACGGAGATTGTCGGCAACTGCGGAATCGGCGTGGCGCCGGTGAAAGCGGACAAAAAGCAGCTCTTGATTGACTACTTGGGCACGCGGATGATCGGCACGATTCCCGTAAAGCTGGAATTGCCATGGGAAACTTGCCGCGAGTATTTCGAATTCGTTGAGCAGCAGCCGCCGGCCGTGAATCTCGTGCCGCTTTTGGCGCATGGCGCGGTGCGGATTGCCGCCATGGGGTTTGACAAGCGAAAACCGACTGAAGAAGAACTGGCCGCGATGAAGGCTTATGTGGAGCAGGGCCTGGACGACGGCGTTGTCGGCCTTAGCTCCGGCCTGATTTATTTGCCGGGCGAGTACGCGGAGATACCGGAGTTTGCCGCGCTGTGCAAACTTGTGGCGGCCAGGGGCGGGATTTACACGACGCATATCCGCAACGAGAACGAAGGGATGTTTGAATCGCTCGAAGAAGCGCTGACGGTCGGCAAGGAATCCGGCGTGCCGGTGCATATTTCCCACATCAAGCTGAATTTGCCGCAGGTCTGGGGCCGGGCCGACGAAGTGCTGGCGCGCATCCAGCAGGCCAATGACGAAGGGCACGACACGACGTTTGACGTATACCCGTATACGGCCGGCTTCACGTCGCTGTCTTCGGCGCTGCCGCCCTGGGTGTTTGAAGGCGGCGTGCACAACATGATGGCGCGGCTCAAGGACGGCGAAGTGCGGGGCAAAATCATCGCGGACATGAAGGCCGGCAGCCCGGGGCGCAAACTGTATTCGCTGGAAAACAAAATCTGGGATAAAATCGTCGTGGCGACGGTGCTGCGCGACGACAGCCGCCACATCGAGGGGATGAGCATTCAGGCGATTGCCGACGCGCGCGGCTATGACGATCCGTATGCGCTGGTGATTGATCTGCTGGTGGAGCAGGACGGCCGCGTGCTGATCGTTCACCACACGATGGCGGAAGCTGACCTGCAGAAGTTCCTCTGCCACCCGGCGTCGATCGTCATCTCCGACGGCATGGGGCTGGCGACGGACGGAATTTTGTCGGGCGGCAAGCCGCATCCGCGCACATTCGGTTCGCGGGCGCGCGTGTTCGCCCGCTACGTCAAAGAGCTTGGCCTGCTGAGCTACGAAGAGGCGGTGAAGAAAATGACCTATCTGCCGGCCAAGCGCCTGGGGCTGCGCGAACGGGGGCAACTGGCGGAAGGGTTCTTTGCCGACGTCGTCGTCATCAATCCGGCAACGGTTAAGGATTGCGCCACGTACGATGAACCAAAGCAGTACTCGGCAGGGTTTGACCAGGTGTTTGTCAACGGGCAGCTGGTTTTGGACGAAGGCCGGCAATTGGATGTCTATCCGGGCAAGGTCGTGTTGAAAAAATGAGCATGCTTCGCCCTGGCGCTGCTTGCAGGGCCTGAAGCGTGCGGACAAAGGAAGGCGCGTTGAAACGTACGTTTCAACGCGCCTTTGGTTTTTACTGCCTGCGCAGCGCATTATACAATTTAGCGGAAACGGAAGCGATGAAATCGCTGGAATATTCATGGTCGTCCGTGCTTGTGTAGAAGCTGATCAAAATGGGGTCGCGCCCGTCCTGGATGACGCCGACGTCGCACAGCACCTCGTCGAGCTCGCCGACCTTGTGCAGCACCGGCGTTTGCATGTAGCGCGGTATTTCATCCTGGAAAATGGTGTTGGCCAGGTGGTCTTTCAGCTGGCGGGCCTGCTTTTTGCTGATGTATTTTTCATTGTAAATGGTTTCAAACACTTTGCCCATTTCATAAGGCGTGGTGACGCTGTGGTAGCTGTAGCGTTCGAACGCCTTTTCGTCGTGGATCCTCGTTTTGCTCAGACGCAGGTCTTTTTCGACGCGGAGAAAGGCGTCCTGCTTAACCTCGTCGGCTTCGTCGAGCAGTTCCTTGAAGGTCTCGTTGTCGCTGACCCTGATCATCGGCTCGATGGCTTCTTCATATTCGGCCTGCTTGGCCGGCGTGGCTTTCGGATACAGGTATTTGTAGGTGGCGAGCGCTACGACCAGCTTGCTGGTCGAGGCGGCGGGGAAGACTTCATCCTGGTTGAACTTGTAGGTTTTCCCCGTTTTTAAGTTTTTGGCATAGACGCCTACGCGTCCGTTAAATTGCTGCAAGTCTTTGGTGATTTCTTTTTCCAAGGCCTTTGGCGCCGCCCAAACGGTCGCGCCGGAACTGAGGACGAAGAACATAGCAACAGCGGCGATGATTTTTTTGAACATACTATCCCCCGGTTTCTTTTGTGATGAGCCCATTTTATCACACCCGCATCCGTAAAAGCAGTGACAATTTCTGACCGGACAATAACATTTTCTGCTGCGGCGGGCCGGTTGGCACAGGGAAGTGGCAGGTTTATGGAGAAAACTATACGTCACGGTGAACCGTATTTCATGCTGAGGAGGAAAGACCGTGAAACAACAAGGGCTTTTTATTGCTGGGAAATGGACGATGACGCCGGAAAAAATTTCCGTGCTGAACAAGGCGACCGGCGAGGTCGCGGCCTATGTTTCCGTGGCCGGAGAAACTGAGGTGACAGCCGCGGTCGATGCGGCGGAAGCGGCGTATAAGACTAGAAAGCTTGAACCGTATCAGCGCTACGAAATCTTGCTGACGGCAAGCCTGCTGCTTAGGGAAAAACGTGACGAAATGGCGAAATTGCTCTGCGCGGAGGTCGGCAAGCCGTATAAGGAAGCCTTTGCTGAAGTAGGGCGGGCGGCTCAGACGCTGATGTTGTCGGCGGAGGAAGCAAAACGGCTCCAGGGCGATATGGTGCCGCTGGCCGGCGCGCCCGGCTGCGGCAACCGCCTGGCGTTTACGCTGCGCGTGCCGGTGGGGATTGTCTGCGCCATCACGCCGTTTAATTTCCCGCTGAACCTGGCTTGCCACAAAATCGGACCGGCGCTGGCGGCCGGCAACGCGGTGGTCTACAAGCCGGCCACCGCCACACCGCTGACGGCGGTCAAGCTGTGCGAGGTTTTTGCGGAAGCGGGGCTGCCGGACGGCTATTTGAATTTGCTGACGGGACCCGGCGGGCGACTGGGGGAACTGCTGGTGCGGGAGGCGCGGATCGGCTGCTACAGTTTTACCGGCAGCCCGGCGGTGGGCAAGCAGCTGCTCAAGGATGTCGGCATGCGCAAAGTAGCGCTGGAATTGGGCTCTAATTCGGCCAATATCGTTCACCACGACGCCATCTTGCAAACGGCGGCGGAAACGTGCGTGCGGCAAGCGTTTGCCAATGCGGGTCAGGTGTGCATTTCCTGCCAGCGCGTCTATGTTCATCGTTCCGTTTATGAAGACTTTTGCGCCAAGGCAACGGCTTATGCCAAGACGCTCAAGCTGGGCGATCCGCTTGATCCGAACACGGACATCGGACCGATGATCAGCGAGGCCGAGGCGGCGCGCGCCCACGCTTGGGTGGAGGAAGCCGCTCAGCAAGGGGCGCGGGTTCTGGTTGGCGGAAAGAGAAACGGCGCCTGGTTTGAGCCGACGATCCTGACACAGGTCACGCCGGCGATGAAGGTCAGTTGCCAGGAAGTGTTTGCGCCGATTTTTTCGATTGTCCCCTATGACGAGATTGGCGAAGCGATTGCCTTGGTCAACAACTCGATGTACGGCCTGCAGGCCGGCGTGTTCACCAATTCCGTCGATGTCGCCTACCGCTGCGCGCGGGAGATCGAAGTGGGCGGCGTGATCATCAATGACGGCGCGACCTTCCGCACCGACAACATGCCGTACGGCGGCATCAAGGACAGCGGCATTGGCAAGGAAGGGCCGGAATATGCGATCAAAGAGATGACGGAGGAAAAGCTGGTTGTCTTCAATCTTGCCTGAGGCGCCCTTATCAGGACGGCGCAAACGTGTTACAGTATAAGATGTAGCCGTTGCGCTGTCAGGGCGGCGGCATTGGCATGATGAAAGAGGGATACGGATGTACGAGTTTAAAGACGAAGGCGCATTGGTCGTGTTTAGCGGCGGTCAGGACAGCACGACCTGCTTGTTTTGGGCGCTGGAGACGTTCAAAACGGTAGAGGTTGTGACGTTTGACTACAACCAGCGCCATAAGGCGGAAATAGCCTGTGCGAAGAAAATCGCATCAGACCTGCAGGTGCCGCATGCGATTTTGGATATGTCGCTGTTGGGGCAATTGGCCCCGAATGCGCTCACCAGAAGCGACATCGAAGTGAAGGCCGGGGAGGACGGCGCCCTGCCGTCGACATTTGTTGATGGGCGCAACCTGCTCTTTTTGTCCTTTGCCGCCGTGCTGGCCAAACAAAAAGGGCTGCGCCACATTGTCACCGGCGTTTGCGAGACGGATTTTTCCGGTTATCCGGATTGCCGGGATGTTTTCATCAAGTCGCTGAATGTGACGCTGAATCTGGCGATGGACTACCAGTTCGTGCTGCACACGCCGCTGATGTGGATCAACAAGGCCGAGACCTGGGGGCTGGCGGATCGCCTGGGCAAGCTGGAGTACGTGCGGCAAAACACGCTCACCTGCTACAACGGCCTCATCGGGGACGGCTGCGGCACTTGCCCGGCCTGCCTGCTTAGAAAGCGCGGCCTGGAGCAGTATCTGGCTGGAAAGGGGATCGCGATATGAAACCGCTAACTATCAAAATCACGAAGGCGTTTACGTTTGACGCCGCGCATTTTTTGCCGGAGCACGATGGGAAATGTTCCGCGATGCACGGCCACACCTACCGGCTGGAGGTCAGCGTGGCGCGCACCGACGGACAGCTGATCGCTGCGGGGCCGAGCGCGGGCATGGTCATCGACTTTTTCCACTTGAACCAACTGGTCAAGGAGGAAATTATCGACAAGGTTGACCATGCCATTTTGAACGACGTTTTTTCCTTCCGGACAACGTCGGAGAACCTGGCCTGCCACTTTTACCAGGTGCTGTCGCAAAAGCTTGGCGCGCAGGGGGTCAGGGTCGCTAAAATCAAGCTGTGGGAGACGCCGACTTCCTACGTGGAGGTTGGCGATGAATAGTAAATATCCGGTCCTCGAGGTGTTCGACAGCGTTCAGGGCGAAGGGCTTCATGCGGGCCTCGGCGCGACGTTTATCCGCCTGGCGGGCTGCAACCTGCGCTGCACCTGGTGCGATACGGCTTATTCGGTCGCGGGCGATGGCGGCGAATCGCTGTCGGTCGAGGAACTGCTGGCCCGGCAGGCCTTCGCCCAGCCGATGGTCATCATCACCGGCGGCGAACCGACGCTGCACGACCTGGGGCCGCTGGTGCAGGCGCTCCACGCCCGCGGCAAGTACGTGTGCCTGGAGACGAACGGCACGAATCCGGTGCCGGAGGAATGGGGCATCGACTGGATCACCGTTTCACCCAAGCCGCAGAGCGGGTACGCCGTGCGCTGCCGGGCGAACGAGCTGAAGTACGTTGTTGACGAGGGCTTTTCGCTGGCGGTGGTTGACTTTGACAAGGCGCCCGGCCACATCATCCTGCAGGTGGAAAGCTGCCGGCCGGCGTCCGTGGCCAAGGCCTACGCGCTGGTCATGGAAAATCCGCAGCACAAGCTGCGCCTGGGCGTGCAGCTGCACAAGCTGATCGGCGTTGAATAAGGGGCGGACTATGGCAAAGCGCAAGGCCGCGCCAGCCGTGGCAACCGTGCAGTTTGAGGGGCTCGAACTGGAAGTGGTGCGCCGGGCGGTGAAAAACCTGCGCATCAGCGTTTATCCGCCCGACGGGCGCGTGCGGGTCGTCGTTCCGCTGCGGGCCGGCGAAGCCTTTTGGCAGGCGGCCGTCCGTTCGAAGCTGGAATGGATCCGTCAAAAGCAGCAGTTATTGGCGCACGGGCAAAGCGACGCGCACACGCCGCTTTATTGCTCCGGCGAGACGCACTTTTTTCTCGGCCATCCCTACTGCCTGCAGGTTCAAAACCACGCGGGCCCGGCGAAGGTCTGCATTCGCAACGAGCGGGTGCTTGACTTTTTTGTCCGGGAAGGCTGGGCCGACGCGCAGCGGGAAAAGGCTTTTTTGGGCTGGTACCGGGAGCAGCTGCGCGTCCTGGTGCCGCTCCTGTTAGACAAGTGGCAGCCGGTGCTCGGCGTTGCGGCCCGCGAGTGGGGGATCAAGCGCATGAAAACGCGCTGGGGCACGTGCAATGTCACGGCCCGGCGCATCTGGCTCAACCTGGAACTGGCGAAAAAACCGTTCGCCTGTCTGGAATATGTCGTCGTCCACGAGCTCGTTCACTTATTGGAGCGCTCGCACAACGCCCGCTTTTGGGGGCTGATGGACCGGTTTTTGCCCGACTGGCGGGAAAGCAAAGCGCAATTGAATAAAAGAAGTTAATTTGGAGGTGATGCGGTGAAAAAAAATGTTCTGACTGTGCTTGAGCAGGAAATGCCTAATTTGACCGCAGCGCAGCGGCAAATAGCAGATTACATTTTAAAAAATGCGGTAGAAGTTTCTTTTCTTACCCTTGATCAGTTGTCAGGTCTTGTCGGAACAAGCACGACTACTGTGATGCGCCTCACCTTTAACCTTGGCTATAGCGGGTATGCGGAATTTCAGAAAGATTTGCAGGAATTGCTGCGTAACCGAGTGGCCCCAGGGACACGGCTTGAAGCAAATTTGAAAGCGTTGGAGCGGAAGAGTTTGCTGGTGAAGTGCGCCGAAAAACAGATTGAAAATATTCAAGAAACGTTGGACTACCTTTCAGATGAATCGGTTGCCCGCTCCGTTGAAATGATCATGCAAGCAAGAAAAATTTATGTTGTAGGGGTGAGAACGTCCTTTACGGCTGCCTATTACTTATATCAAGGCTTGACTCGCATCCTGGATAATTGCGAACTGCTTGAAATCGACACGGGCGCACAAATTGATCGCATCTTAAATATAACGCCGCAGGACTTGGTGATTGCTTTCAGTTTTCCAAGGTATGCACGCAGCATAGTTGAGCAGGTCAAACGGATAACAGAACAACGTGGGGCGAAAGTAATGCTAATTACGGATAGCTATTCCTGTCCGTTGGTGAACGTTGCGGACGTAACGTTGCCTTGCGGCTGTGGCAGTTTGGCTTACCACAATTCCATGTCGGGCGCGATATTGGTTTCCGATTTTCTGATTACATCTATTACTGTGCAGGATCCTGTGAATACTAAAAAAAGATTGGAAGAATCGGAAGTGCTTTTAAAAAGCATGAATTACCACGTTTAGTTACTGAACAACAATAGCTGGATAGTGTTAAGACACTCCTTGTCATTTGGCGAGGAGTGTCTTTTTTTTTTGCGCGATCGGGATTGACTATTTAAAATAGTCGATATATACTGAAGGTAGTAAATAATACGACTAAAAATAAAAAAGTAAGAAATAAAACTAACAAAGAAAAAGGGGTGCCAGTACCGTTTAGGATTAAGCAAGAACATCTGCAGGGATAAGGACATAAAAGAGTGGGTTTTGCCAAGCTTTTAGCCGGCTCGTGCGTATATTCTGCGGGTGATGATCATAAATAGAAAATGGTGTGTTGGATTTTAAAAGTCAAATTTAGTTGCGTTATTAATGAGAGGGGATTGAAACATGCGGGAACAAATATTGGCCTTACTACCGGAGATTAACTGGGTGAAAGATGAAAAAATTCGGGAGGCGGTTATCGCAACCCACATTGATGCTTTAACAGAAGGCGGGTGGAAGCCGGAAGACATGGACCGAATCCCTTTTGCGCTGGCGTTTCCAAATTGTCCTGCTTCCTATTTGCGCCATATTAAGGCGGTTACACATATGTGCCGCAGCATACTGGAAGAATACAATTCGATTTATCAAGGGCAAGGCGATTTTACCTTAGACCATGATCGACTGATAGCCGGCGCTTTGCTGCATGACATCGGTAAACTGGTGGAATGGAAGGAAGGCGCTGATGGCAAGTTCGGCAAATCAGAGACCGGCAAATTAATGCGGCATCCTTTGTCGGGGACGGTCATCGCGATGCGTAACGGCATCAGCTATGAAATTGGACACATTATTGCCTATCATGCCCATGAAGGGGATGATGCCAAACGAAGCCCAGAGGCGGTGATTGTCAACAAGGTGGATATGATGAACTTTGACAGCATCCGTTCAACGCTGGGTTATTTGTAAGCTGATGTTTTCTGTAAGAGATAAGCGCGTAGTGGAGGTTTAACAATGGACAGCCGAATCAAAAAGTCGCTAATCTGCATTGCGGTCGCTCTTGTTATTCTTGTTATTCCCCCGCCGGCAGGATTATCAGCAACAGCATGGCAAATTTTTGCTGTATATGTAGCGGCCATCCTAGGAATGATTTTGCGGCCTTTCCCAGAACCCGTTGTACTGCTGGCGGCGGTGAGCGCGCTTAGCATTGCTTTGCGCAATCCGTCTGGTTTTTTAGTGGGGTATTCGACGCCGATTACGTGGCTGATTTTGTCGGCCTTTATGATCGGCACGGCTTTTGCGGAAACCGGTTTGGGACGTCGGATTGCTTTCCTGCTGATCAAAAAATTCGGCCATACCACCATGCGGCTGGGATATGTGGCCGCTTTCACCGATCTTGCCTTGAGTCCGGTTACGCCGGCCAATACGGCCCGGACAGGGGCCATTATTTGGCCTATCTTCCGGAGCATTGCGTCAACCCTTGGTTCAGAGCCAGGGCCTACTGCACGCCGCGCAGGTAGTTATTTTGCGCTCATTTTGTATCAGATCAGCCTCACTACCGGTACGTTATTTGTGACTGCTACAGCTCCCAACCTGCTCATGCTGTCTTTTTCCAAAAAAATACTGAATGTAGATGTTTCATGGCTCGAATGGGTTCAAGCGGCTATCGTGCCCGGTATGATCATTCTGCTGCTCATACCGTTTGTGGTATACAAATTATATCCGCCTGAGATGAAAGAAATTGACAATATTGTTCTTGCGGATACGGAACTGGCCAAGCTGGGGCCGATGACGAAAAAAGAAAAGATCTTGGCTGTGTTGTTCACTGTGGCGATCATCGGGTGGTTAACAGGAAGCATCACCAAAATCGATGCGTCATCCATCGCGGTCGGGTTTGTTGCCTGCAGTTTGATTACGGGTATCCTTTCTTGGGATCACTGTTTGAACGCTAAAGGCGGCTGGAGTACTTTCATGTGGTATGGGGGTATTATCGGCATTGCGGATGCCTTATCAAAGGCAAAATTCTTTGAATGGTTAGCCCAATTGTTTATGCAAAACCTCAATTTCCAAGGTTATAACCAGGTTCTTGTTATGGCAGGTCTAGTTTTCTTCAGCATTATCATCCGCTATCTGTTTGCCTCGCAAGGCGCTTTTGTGGTGACAATGACACCTGTGTTGCTGACGCTGGCATCGGTGGCTAATGTGCCGGCATTGCCGATTACATTGCTGCTCTGCTATGCCGCGGCTTATGCTTCTATGTTGACTCACTATGGTGGTGCTTTGGGCCCGATACTGTTTGGGCCTGGCTATGTGTCACAAAAGCAATGGTGGACGATTGGTGCGGTGGTTGTAGCGCTGAGCTTTATTGTTGATTTCACAATTGGCCTTTCGTATTGGAAATTGATTGGCCTGTGGTAAGTAGAGAACTATAAAACTATAAAAAATCGATGGGGGGTAAAACATGTCATCTATTGTGCAAACCCAAACTGGTCTTGATTACTGGCGCAGGCAAATCGGCTTCCCTTTGATGATTCTCCTCTTTTCAGCGGTTTTATTAATGCCTACTCCGGAAGGTTTGACGCTGGAAGGACAGCGCGCATTAGCGATTTTGGCTGGATTGATGACCTTGTATTTAACCGAACCGGTTGAGTTGACCGTGGCTAGTCTGCTAGTTATCCCGGCGGCGGTATTTCTGAAGTTGGCAAATATCAATCAGGTGTTGCAAGATTTTGCCACCTCGCCAATTTTTCTATTGGTAGGTGCTACTATGATGGCAGCGGCCATGGAAAAAACTCGATTGGCTGAACGGTTCACCTATTGGCTGTTGTCGAAAATCGGTTGCTCGGCTCGCAACATTACTTTGGGCGTGACCTTGGCCAATATCGCGCTGGCTTTTATGGTTCCATCCACTACGGCCCGAACGGCAATTTTACTGCCTATTTGCCTGGCGGTAATTGCGTTGTACAAGCAGGCTAATCAGGGTGATGAGGAAGGCGGACGTTCGAATTTTGCGATTGGTTTGCTGCTGACGTTGGCATTCACTAATTCTACAATTTGTGCAGGGATTCTTACTGCGACCGTGCCCAATCCGATCACTGTTGACTTTGTCTTAAAGGCTAGCGGCGTAACGATTACGTATATGGATTGGTTGATGTACGGTTTTCCTCCGGCGTTAGTATGCACTTTCATCACGTGGTGGTATTTGCGAGTCGCATTTAAACCGGAGCATGAAACGATTCCCGGTGGTGAGGAGCATATTGTGGAAAAACTCCAGGCCATGGGCAAAATGAGTTCTGCGGAGTGGCGCACTTTGGCGGTGTTTATTTTCGTCGTTGGTTTGTGGGCCACTGGTGGCATAACGAAGATTGACACGACAGTGGCTTGCTACATTGGTGTATGCCTGCTGTTCATGCCTAAATTCGGTGTAATTACCTGGAAAGACACGAATCGCGATTCAGCATATCATATCTTGATGATGAGCGGTGGGGCCTTAGCCATGGGGCACTTCTTGATGAAAACTGGCGCTGCAAAATGGCTAGCTTTCAGAGTTTTTAATGCGCTAGGTTTAGTCGGCGCATCGTCTTTGGTGGTTATCCTGGTTGTTATGTTTATTGTTCAGTTTGCCCGTTTCGGCTTTTTTGGCACCACGGGGCTTGCGGTCTTGTTCATGCCGATTATCGTTTCTCTGGCGGCTGAGGCAGGTCTACCGGCTGCGGCGCTGGCGATGCCGATGGGAATGCTGATCGGCGGGTTTCCTTTTCTCATGTTTTACAACACCTTGTCCAACATTCTGATTTTGGGTACGGGCATGGTGTCAGTAGGTGATTTCCCCAAAACAGGCTTTATCCTTTGTTTGATGGGAATAGGCGTTTATACAACTTTCGCTGTCACTTATTGGCGCTGGCTGGGGTTGTTCTAATTAGTGGTAAATCAAAAAATTGATTTCAAGAAAGAGGGGTAATGCATGGAGGTAATCGCATTAACAGGAACTTATGATCCGGAGATTAAAGCAATGATCGCCGAGATGGTGCCGGAAGGATTCAAACTAAAAATTGTTTCCAGTTTTGAGGAATATGACCAATTGCAAGAGGCGAACTACATCATATTGCGCATTTTAGGTTTGAATGAACAGCACATCAACTCATTGCCCAATTTGAAGTTAATCCAACGTTGGGGCGTTGGCTATGAAAAGGTGGACGTAAAGGCGGCAACTAAAAATAATGTGGCCGTGGCCGTCACCTCCGGCATGAACGCTACGTCTGTGTCGGAAATGGCGACACTGTTGATGTTATCTGTGTATCGTCATGTACTCAAGTTGCATGACAATGTAGTGAACGGTAAATGGCAAGAGGGTGGTTTCGGCAGCTTTTCTTATACGCTTGATAACAAGAAGGTTGGTTTGGTTGGGTTAGGTGCCATTGGTAAATTAGTGGCAAAAAAGGTGCAGGCTTTTGGAGCAGAGGTTCAATACTATGATTTGTTCCGATTATCTGAAGCAGATGAAGCAAAGTTAGGGTTGAAATACGTAGAACTGAATGAATTGTTTAAAACCTCTGATGTCATCAGCTTGCACGTACCTGCAAACGACAGTACCAAACATTTGGTTCGAAAAGAGACAATCGAGTTGATGAAGCCAACTGCCATTATTATTAATACTGCAAGAGGACAAGTGATCAAAGAGGATGATTTAGTAGAAGCCCTGAAGACTAAACGGATTTTGGGCGCTGGATTGGATTGTTTGGAGATAGAACCACCAGCCAAGGATAATCCGATCTTGACTTTGGAAAATGTTGTACTTACGCCCCATATGGGTGGCAGCACATCGGACATCAATTTAGCTATGGCCAAACGGTGTATAGAAAACATTGTTAAAATCAGCAAAGGACAGGATTTGTTAAAGACAGACCTGGTTAATCCAGAGTGTTTTCCGATAAGAAAAGCATAATGGGTACTCGGTTTGCTTTTACAATAAAAAATTGAAAAGAGGGATTTAGATGTCAAATGTAGGTTGTCGAGTGTTTTTGAAGGTGAACCGTCCTAGCAAAGAATTAGTTGAGGGCTTTAAAGGGCTGCCTGTGGCCAATATTGCAGATGAAATGAACCGTTTTTATTGCGTAGATGCAAGAATTAAACCCTATAACGACAAACCGTTGTTGGGCACGGCGTTTACTGTAAAAGTACGGGTTGCAGACAATTTATTTCTTCATAAAGCGTTGGAATTGGCGCAACCAGGAGATGTGCTTATCGTTGATGCACAAGGGGATGTAGCAAATGCCATCACTGGGGAGATTATGATGACCCAGGCGGCGGTCAATGGTTTGGCTGGCGTGGTAATCGACGGCGCAATCCGAGACGCTGAAGCAATGAAGGACCTTGATATGTCAATTTACGCTGCAGGGGTTCAGCCGAAGGGACCTTATAAAGACGGTCCGGGTGAGATCAATGTCCCTGTCTGCTGCGGGGGTGTAGTCGTAAATCCAGGCGACATTGTGGTTGGGGACAAAGATGGAATTGTCATTATTAACCCTAAGGACGCGCCAATTGTTTTGGAGAAAGCTAAAGTAAAACTTGCCACAGAAACAAAAGCCCTTGAAGTTATCAGATCAGGCGAAAAGCGGGAGAAGCCGTGGCTTGAAAAAGGACTGAAAGCAGTCAACTGTGAAATCATTGACGGATTCTACAACGAATAGTCACTTGGGCAACAAAAACGACTGTGTGCGCCGCCTAACGGCAGCGTACACAGTCGTTTTTGTTGTTGCAGTCTATTTTTCCTGCTCGGTGATGGTAACCTTGTTGATGACGACGGCCTGGACCGGCTTGTCGTTGGCGCCGGTTTTCACCTTGCCGATCGCCCGGACGACGTCCATCCCCTTCACGACCTTGCCGAAGACGGCGTGCTTGCCGTCGAGCCAGGGGGTTTTATCCAGGGTGATGAAGAACTGCGAGCCGCCGGTGTTGGGGCCGCGGTTGGCCATCGAGAGAACGCCTTCATTGTCGTGCTTCAAACCGGGATGGAATTCGTCGGGAATGGCGTAGCCGGGCCCGCCGGTGCCGTTCCCGTTCGGATCGCCGGACTGGATCATGAATTTATCGATGACCCGGTGAAAGATCAGGTTGTTGTAGAAGCCCTTGTTGGCGAGCGCAATGAAGTTGCCCGTCGTGATGGGCGCCTTGTCTTCGAACAGCTCAATTGCGAACACGCCTTGGTTGGTTTCGAACACGGCCAGACGGTTTTTTCCGTCCTTGGCCGGCGCAGGCTGGGTTTGGACAGGCGGCTGCGGCGCCGGCGCGGGTGGCGTCTGCTTTGGTTCGCTGGCGCAGCCGACGGCGGTAAGGAGCAGGAGGCAGAGGGCAAACAGCAGGCTGATTTTTGTTTTCATGCAAAACACTCCTTTAAGTTCATGAACAAACGGCCTGCGAATATCTTGCTCGCAGGCCGTCACTCTGTTAGTCAATCGATTCGAGGGATTTGATTTCCGGGGCGACAAACGGAGCCGGGTTTTCCACATACTCGGTGGGCAGGCCCATTGTGTCGAGCAGGTCGATAAACGGCCGCGGGTCGAGCTCTTCGACGTTGACCATTTTCTTCACATCCCAGACGCCCTGCGCGACCAGGATGGCGGCCGCCACGGGCGGAACGCCGGCGGTGTAGCTGATCGCCTGCGATTCGACTTCCTTGTAGCATTCGGCATGGTCGCAGGTGTTGTAGATGAACAGGGTCTTTTCCTTGCCGTCCTTCGTGCCGCGGAAGAAGTTGCCGATGCAGGTCTTGCCGGTGTAGTTGGGGGCCAGGGAGGACGGATCCGGCAGCAGCGCCTTCAACACTTTCAGCGGCGCGACTTCCACGCCTTCGGCCACTTTCACCGGTTTTTCGGAGATCAGGCCGATGTTGCTCAGGACGGAGAAGACGTTGAGGTAATGGTCGCCAAAGCCCATCCAGAAGCGGATCGAGTTGGCGTCGATATTTTTGGACAGCGAATGCAGCTCGTCATGGCCGGTCAGGTAAACCGGCTGGCTGCCGCAGACCGGGAAGTCGTAGTCGACGCGGATCGAGTGCACTTTTTGCAGCACCCATTTGCGGTCGATCCAGGTCCAGACCTTCTTGAATTCGCGGAAATTGATTTCCGGGTCGAAGTTGGTGGCGAAATACTTGCCGTGGCTGCCGGCGTTGACGTCGAGAATATCGATCGTATCGATTTTGTCGAAGTGCTCTTTTTGCGCCAGGGCGCACCAGGCGTTGACGACGCCCGGATCAAAGCCGACGCCGAGGATGGCGGTGACGCCGTGTTCCGCGCAGCGCTCCTTGCGTTTCCACTCATAGTTGGCGTACCAGGGCGGGTTTTCGCAAACTTTGTCCGGCTCCTCGTGGATCGCCGTGTCCATGTAGACGGCGCCGGTGCGGATGCAGGCTTCCAAAACGGACATGTTGATGTAGGACTGGCCGACATTGATGACGATTTCCGACTCCGTGTCTTCGATCAGGTCGACGAGCGCTTCAATATCCAGCGCATCGACGTGGCGCGAATACAGGTCCTTGGACGGATCCTTCAGACTGCCCTTGCGCTTGATACTCTCTATAATTTCCTCGCATTTTTTTCGCGTTCGCGATGCCAGGCAAATGTGACCCAGGATATCATTGTGCATTGCGCACTTGTGGGCCACGACGTGTCCAACACCGCCAGCGCCAACAATTAAAACATTTTTTTTCAATCTTTTTATACCCCCTTGGATTTTTATTTATCCTAGAAACTAGGATAGATTGTGCAGGAAGTCGGCGTAATCGAATTCGCGGACGAGTTCGATCGTGCCATCAAGGCGACGGACGGCAATGCTGGGCATTTGCAGGCCGTTGAACCAGTTTTTCTTCACCATCGTGTAGCCGGCGGCGTCGGCGATGCGCACTTCGCTGCCGATTTCGAGCTTGTCTTGGAAGGAGAAGGTGCCGAACACATCGCCGGCCAGGCAGGAGCGTCCCGCCACCATATATTCATGTTCGCCGGGCGTGCCGGTTTCGATTTTGGCGTTGAGGCGGTAAATCAGCAGATCCAGCATATGCCCCTCGATGCAGGCGTCGACGATGGCGATCTCTTTTTCGTTGTGCACGATGTCGACGACGCTGGTCACAAGCTCGGTGCTGTTCGTGATGGCGCTTTCGCCCGGTTCGAGGTAGATTTGCACGCCGTAGGCGGCGGAGAAATCAGCCAATTTTTGCGCGAAGCGCTCGACGGGGTAACCTTCCTTCGTGAAGGCCAGGCCACCGCCCAAGCTGATCCACTGCAGTTTTTTCAGCATATCGCCGTAGGTTTCGCCGAGCCAGTCGAGCTGCTGGGCGAATGTTTCGAACTCGTCGTTTTCGCAATTGTAATGGAACATGAAGCCGCTGAGGCGCGGCAGCTGTTTTTCCAGGGCTTCGCGGTCGATGACGCCCAAGCGGGAGTACTGGCGGGCCGGATCGGCCAGGTCGAAGTGCGAATAGCTGACGCCTGGGTTGACGCGCAGGCCGAGCTTTTTCCCCTTGGCCTGCTCATAATAACGGTCCAGTTGGGAAACCGAGTTGAAGATGACCTTGTCGGCGTACTGGAGGATTTCCCGCATGTCGTCGTCAGAATAACCAACGCAAAAGGCATGGGTTTCCTTGCCGAATTTTTCGGCGCCAAGCCGCGCTTCGTAGAGCGAACTCGAGGTCGTCCCGTCCATATATTGTTTCATCAAGTCAAAAACGCACCAGGTGGAGAAGCATTTAAGGGCCAAAACCGATTTGGCGCCGGACAGCTCGCGCACCTGCCGGATGATTTTCAAATTGCGGAGAAGCTTGTTCTCGTCAATTAAGTAGTAAGGTGTTTTTATTTTCATTGGCAAAGGCTCCTAGTTTTTTTCATTAAGGATAATGATAGCAAAAATAAAGAGGTTTGTCGAGATTTCCTGAACAAATAGAGGGTTTTTAGATGAAAATCGAAGAAATTTTGCGAAAACAAGCATTTGCCGGGAAAGAGAAATTTCTTCGCCAAACGGCGCTTGCCTGACGCGCGAATATGATATGATGAGGGCAACGGATTATCACGAGGAGGACTGGCATGTTTACTACGGCAACAATCATTCTGCTTGGCTTGAATGCAATTATCTTGTTCCTGGTGGCGGCGCTGTTTTTACGCAGCGGCGGCAAAAAAGAAGCGGAGCTCGACGTGCGCCTCGCAACGCTGGAAGCGGCGCTCGAGCGCATCGACCGCAACGTGCGCGAGGAGAATACGCGCGCCCGCAGCGAAACGGGCCAAAGCGCGAAGGCGTTGCGCGACGAGGTCGGCCAGTCGCTTAGCCGCTTCAATGAGTCGGTCTTAAACCGCCTGAACGAAGGGATGAAGCTGCAGCAGGCGCAGGCGGATGCCTCGCTTCAGCAGTTGCAGCGCCTGACGCAATCAAACGAGCAGCGCATGGACAAATTGCGTGAGACGATCGACGCAAAGCTGAAGGCGATTCAAGATGACAATGGCCTGCGCCTGGAGGAAATGCGAAAAACGGTTGATGAGAAGCTGCACGCCACGCTTGAAAAGCGCTTGGGGGAGAGTTTTAAGCTGGTTGGAGAGCGGCTGGAACTCGTACATAAAGGCCTGGGCGAGATGCAGCAGCTCGCGTCCGGCGTGGGCGACTTGAAGCGGGTGCTGTCGAACGTCAAGACGCGCGGCATTTTGGGCGAAATTCAGTTGGGCAATATACTGGAACAGATGCTGACGCCTGAACAATATGAGAAAAATGTTGCGACAAAACCGAACAGCAACGAGCGCGTCGAGTTTGCGATCAAACTGCCGGGGCGCGACAAAGAAGGGACGACTGTCTGGCTGCCTATCGATGCGAAGTTCCCGCAGGAGGATTACCAGCGCTTGCTGGATGCGCAGGAACAGGCCAATGCGGTTTTGGCGGAAGAGGCGGCCAAAGCTTTGGAAAACCGGATCAAGGGAGAGGCAAAAGAGGTCGCCGGCAAATACCTGAGCGTGCCGCATACGACGGAGTTTGCCATCTTGTTTTTGCCGACGGAGGGCCTGTATGCCGAAGTGCTGCGCCGGCCGGGGCTGGTCGATGTGCTGATGCGCGAACACCGGGTGGTGATAACCGGTCCGACCACGCTGGCGGCCCTGCTCAACAGCTTGCAAATGGGCTTCCGTACGCTGGCGATCGAGCGCCGCAGTTCGGAGGTCTGGGCGCTTTTAGGAACGGTCAAGACGGAGTTCGGCAAGTTCGGCGACCTGCTGGACAAGACGAGCAAAAAGCTGCATGAGGCGAGCAGCTCGATTGAAACCGCCGCCCGGAAGTCGCGCACGATCGAGCGAAAATTGAAAAATGTCCAGGCCCTGCCGGCCCCGGAGGAGGAAGCGTTGCCCCTCCCGGCTGACATGGAATAAAAATTTTCAGTTTAAATGACTCTGTGCTACAATAATATTATTGGAAGATATAGGGTTGCTTGCTGGTCGACAAACCGCTGTGGTTTGTCGCGCATAGTGCTTGTCGGGAGGAGTTCGGGTGAAAGCTTGTTGCGGCATAAGCGTAATGGAACTGAAACCTGGCCAGATTCTTGCCGCCGACGTGGTGGCGGGCAATCAGGTGTTGCTGAATGAAGGTGCTGTTTTGACGGAGGACAAAATCAAGCAATTGCAGGAATGGAAGGACGTGGAGCGCGTGAGCGTGTTCGTGGGCGAAAACGGCGATTCTGTCAAACTGCCGGAAGTGAGCCGGGAAATGCTGGAGCAGTACAACGAGACGGTCACCTCTGTTCGGCATGCCTTTGAATCGGCGCGAGCGTTTAAAACCGTACCGGTTGACGATTTAATCAGTGTCGCGCGCACCATGATGGGGAGCCTGATCAGCCACTATGCCGTCCTGCAGGCGATGAAGCTGCAAGAGCGTGTCGGCGAGTATACCTTCCAGCATTCTGTAAACGTCGGCATCTTGGCGGGTATTATCGGCAAGTGGCTGAAGTATGACGAAGCCAGCCTGGGGCAGGTTGTGTTGTCGGGCGTGCTGCACGATATCGGCAAGGCGCAGATCCCGCCGGAGATTTTAAACAAACCGGGCAAATTGACGCGGGACGAGTTCCTGGTCATGAAAAAGCACACCGTCTACGGCTATGACATGCTCAAAGGTGCGGACTCGATTTCGGAAGAGATCCGGCTGGCGGTTTTGCAGCATCATGAACGCCTGGACGGCAGCGGCTATCCCTTCAGCTTGCGGCAGGATAAAATTAATAAGTTGTCGAAAATCATTTCGGTGGCGGATACGTATGACGCGATGACTTCGAACCGGGTTTATCAGGCGAAACGCACGCCGTTTGCGGCGGTTGAAGTATTAGAGCAGGAAATGTTTATCCGCATGGATGCGAATGTCTGTCTAACGTTGCTGCATCACTTGAAGGAATCCTTGGTCGGCAACCACGTTGTGCTTTGCGACGGGCGCAGCGCCAAGATCATACATATAGGCCGGCAGGGGGCTGATGACCTGATTGTGCAGACGAATGACGGCGAGTTTATCAACATCGGCTTGCGCCAGCACGGCCTTATCGAGGCGTGTGAGGGATAACAAAAACGGGTCCGCGGCGCGGACCCGTTTTTGTGCCATCGCATGATCAGAGGCGGTCGACAAAGGGCTGGATGAATGGGTAATAGAACAACCGGCTGTCTGCGGCGCGGACAACGGCCATCACTGCCGCAACAAAGAAGCCGATCCAAAGCAGCGCCAGAGCCGGCAATAACAAAAAGCCGATCAGGATCATCATCAAGAGGGAGACCAGGCTTGACATAACAAACATCGTCAACTGCGCGACCAAGGCCTGCTTGGCGTGATGGGCCACAAACGGGTCGTTTTTTCGCACTACGTAAACAATAAGCGGAACTACGATTAGTCCAATGCCGCCTACCACCCAGGCGATATGCGCGGCAATCGCCAGCAGTTTTTGTTCAGTTGTTACCATGGCAGATCACTCCTCGGCAAGCTTCTTATTTCCATTATAGCACAGTTGTTTCCAGTTTGGTCAGTTGTTCCGGGCGTGTTGAGAGGCGGAACAGGTGTTTGTGCAACAAAGACTTTTGGAACGAAAGATGCCTGTTGACAAGCACGAGTCTTGATAGTACAATCAAAAATGTACAGCATCATAACTGAAAGACGAAGAACAAGAGCAGTAGCGCTAGTAGCTGCCAAGAGAGCCGGTGGGTGGTGCGAACCGGTGCAGCGACAGGGTGAATCCGCTTGGGAGTCGGCCGGGAAGAACCGGTTCCGGGAACAGCCCGTTATGCTGTTAGAGGCTGCAGTGCAGCGAACCAAGGTGGCACCACGTGAGAAACTCTCGTCCTTGTCCGTACGAACGGATCGAGGCGGGGGTTATTTTTTTGACCCAATACTGCTTGGCTAAAATAAGGAGGGGTTACAAATGATGAAAATCATCATTACCGAGAAAATTTCCGACAATGGCATTCAACTGCTCCAATCGGCAAAAGATGTCCAGCTTGACCTGCGTGACGGCATCGACCGGGCGGAACTGCTGAAAATCATCCCGAACTACGACGGCATCATTGTCCGCAGCATTACGAAAATCGACGAGGAATTTTACCAGCACGCCTCCCCGCGCCTAAAAGTCGTCGGCCGCGCCGGCGTCGGCGTCGACAACATCGACACGGAGGGAGCCACAAAACGCGGCATTATCGTCGTCAATACGCCGGAATCGAATATCGTTTCGGCGGCGGAGCTGACGATCGGCTTGCTCCTTGCTTCCGCCCGCAACATTCCCCGCGCGCACAACCGCCTGCTGAACAAGGTGTGGGACCGCAAAGGGCTGCAGGGGTCTGAGCTGTTCGGCAAGACTGTGGGCGTCATCGGCCTGGGCCGGATCGGCAGCCTGGTCGCGACGCGGCTGCAGGCCTTCGGCATGCGCGTGATCGCGTATGACCCGTACATTGCCGATGCCCGCTTCGAAAAATTCAACGCGGAGAAAAAAGGGACGCTGGCCGAACTGCTGCAGGAAGCTGACTTCATTACGGTGCACACGCCGAAAACGGAAGAGACCTTCGGCATGATCGGTGAAGAGGAACTGAAGCTGGTGAAAAAAGGCGTGCGCGTCGTCAATTGCGCCCGCGGCGGCATCATCAATGAAGAGGCGCTGCTCAAAGCCCTGAAGGCCGGCATCGTGGCCAGCGCCGGCATCGATGTTCTGATGGACGAGCCGCATCCGACCTCCCCGCTGATCGACGTGGAGACCTGCGTGGTAACGCCGCATATTGGCGCCGATACGGCTGAAGCCCAGTACAAGGTCGGTCTGACCATCGCCCAGGAAGTGCTTGCCGCGCTGCGCGGCGAAATGGTGCCGAATGCCGTCAACCTGCCGACCCTCCATCCGCAGGAATTCGAGGCGATGAAGCACTTCCTGTCGCTCGGCGAGATGCTGGGCAAGCTGTACTATCAGCTCGAAAAAGAGGCCGTAGAGCGGGTTACGATCACCTACAAGGGCGAAGTCGCGGCGCTTGAGACGACGATGCTCACGCGGGCGGTCTTAAAAGGGCTGTTTGAGCCGATCTTAAAAGACCAGGTGAACTTCGTCAACGCCCGTTTGGTGGCGGAAAACCGCGGGGTGGCGGTGACCGAAGCCAAAGAAACGGCGGCGGGCAACTACTTGAACCTGATCAAAGTGGAGATCGCCAGCAAGCAGGACGTATTCACGATCAGCGGCACGGTGTTCGGCCGCCACGAACTGCGCATCGTCGATGTGTGCGGCTATGAACTCGACGTGACGCCGAGCCCATACATGCTGGTTGCGCAAAACACCGACAAGCCGGGCATGATCGGCCAAATCGGCACGCTCCTTGGCGTATCGAAGGTCAACATCGCCACGATGCAGGTTAGCCGCCACCACAAGGAAAACAAGGCGCTGATGTTCTTGACCGTTGATTCGGTCGTGGATAAAGACACGCTGAAGATGATCGGCGGCGTTGAAGGGATCATCAAGGTAAACTTCATCAAGCTATAACAAAAAAACATAAAAATAGAACCGCCGGCGGGCGGTTCTATTTTTATGCAAAGACGACTTCGCCGTTTTGGAAGGACTGAATTTTGGCCAGGGATTCAAGCCTGATGCCGGCCTCGGCGATTTTTTGCCCGCCGGGCTGAAACGCCTTTTCGATGACGATGCCAATGCCGACTACGGTCGCGCCGGCTTGCTTGACGATGTCGGCCAAGCCAAGCGCTGCTTCGCCGTTGGCCAGAAAATCGTCAATGATCAGGACGCGTTCGCCGGGGCCGATGAAGCGGCGCAGCACGGACACTTCGCTGGTTTCTTTCTTGGTAAATGAATAAATATGTGTAATGAAGACCTCTTCCTTCATTAACTCGGAACGCTTTTTTCGTGCGAAAACGAGGGGCACGTGCAGATGCAGCGCCGTAGTCAGCGCGATGGCGATACCGGAGGATTCAATCGTCAGCACCTTGGTTACCTGAGCTGTGGCGAAACGTTCGGCGAATTCACGCCCCATGTCCATCATCAGAACGGGATCAATCTGGTGGTTCAAGAAAGAATCAACTTTTAAAATGTTGCCCTCCTGCACAATGCCTTCCCGGCGGATTTTTTCCTTGAGGCGGTTCATGGCAATCGACTCCTTGTCAGACAGTGATACAGTAATAGTACCATGCTTTGAATAAAAATATAACTATACTCTATCGGAAAATACGGTCCGCGTCTAGTTTTTTCCTCTGGGTGGGTGGCTGGTCAGAAAAAAGATAAAAAAGATATACAAAACCATGTTGACAATGCGCGGCATTCCTGTCATAATGTAAAACAATCGCACCGCATGTTGGTGTGAGCGACATATAAATACAAACAAAACGCGATGAGCGGGAAAAAAGTGGCGGAATATCCTTTTTGAAGAGACCTGGCGGGTGGTGCAAGCCAGGGGGGGGCTGCCATGAGTCTCACCCGGGAGTTGCGCAACTGAGCGGAGGCTAGGTTGCGTCGTCTGACGGTCGTTACCCGTCGCTGGAGTGTTGGCTCCAGGTGAGAGATAAGCTAGGGTGGTACCGCGCACAAGCGCCCCTGTCTGGGAAACCGGACAGGGGTATTTTTTATGGCAAAAGGGGGGGATTGATCATGAAACAGGTGTTATCCATTCTGGTTCGCAATCAGCCGGGGGTATTGATGCGTGTCGCTGGACTTTTTTCCCGCCGGGGCTTCAATATTGACAGCTTGGCGGTTGGCATTACGGAAAAGCCGGCTTTTTCCCGCATGACAGTAGGTCTTTACGGCAATGAAGCGACGGTCGAACAGGTGAAAAAGCAGCTGGAGAAATTGGTCGAAGTCGAGGAAGTGCGGCTGCTTCCCTCTGATGCGATGGTGGCGCGGGGGATGGCGCTAGTCAAAGTGGAAGCCGGCGAAAAGCGCATGGAGGCGCTGAAGCTGGCGGAAATTTTCCGGGCCAGCGTCCTGGATGTCGGTGCGCAGACGCTAGTGTTTGAAATCACCGGCGGCGACGATAAAATCAAGGCTTTTATTGATCTGATGGCGCCGTTCGGCATTCTTGAGGTGGTGCAAACCGGCGTGGTCGCGCTGGAACGGGGCGAGTCGGCAATGCAGGCGGTCGAATCAAAATATGATTGGCCGGAACGCTGCAACGAGGGTAAGGATGTTTGCCAGGTCATCTGACCTAGGATCATCAATATAGTGGAAAGAAAAAAGGAGTGTATTGTAAATGGCAAAAATGTATTACTGTGCGGATGCAAACAAGGAAATCCTGGCAGGTAAAACGGTTGCAATTATCGGCTACGGCAGCCAAGGTCATGCTCACGCGTTGAACCTGAAAGATAACGGCGTCAATGTTGTTGTTGGCCTGTATGCGGGCAGCAAATCGGCGGCCAAAGCGCAAGAAGCCGGCCTCACGGTAAAAACAGTCGCTGAAGCGGTCAAAGAAGCTGACGTTACGATGATTCTTATCCCGGATGAAAAACAAGCGGCTGTCTACCGCAACGAAATCGAGCCAAACCTCAAAGCCGGTTCGGCGCTTGCGTTTGCGCACGGTTTCAACATCCATTTCAAACAGATCATGCCGCCTGACAACGTGGACGTCTTCATGGTCGCACCGAAAGGACCTGGCCATCTCGTGCGCCGTGTCTTCACGGAAGGCGCTGGCGTACCTTGCCTGATGGCGATTTATCAAGACGCTACCGGCACGGCCCGCGACCTGACCTTGGCTTATGCC
The DNA here is from genome assembly GCA_029265905.1 of Sporomusaceae bacterium. Lineage (GTDB taxonomy): Bacteria > Bacillota > Negativicutes > Acidaminococcales > JAJUGR01 > JAJUGR01. Next base: position 57,935 of record JAJUGR010000008.1, read on the forward strand.
TGGGGCGTTGGCGGCACGCGCGCCGGCGTTATTGAAACGACGCTCGGCGAAGAGTGCGAAACGGACCTGTTCGGCGAGCAGGCTGTGCTTTGCGGCGGCTGTTCCGCGCTTGTTCAAGCGGGTTTTGAAACCCTGGTCGAAGCCGGCTATCAACCGGAAATCGCTTACTTTGAATGCTTGCATGAGCTGAAACTGATCGTTGACCTGATGTATGAAGGCGGCATGGCGGCGATGCGCTACTCCGTCAGCGACACGGCTGAATACGGCGACTATGTGTCCGGCCCGCGCGTCATCACGGAAGAGACGAAAAAAGAAATGAAAAAAATCCTCACCGAGATCCAAGACGGCACGTTCGCCCGCAACTGGATCTTGGAAAACCAAGCTAATCGTCCTGGCTTCCAGGCGATGCGCCGTCGCGGCGCTGAACACCAAATCGAGAAAGTCGGTAAAGAACTGCGCAGCATGATGTCTTGGCTGAAACGATAAAATAAACGCTGCGCCTGTCAGGCGTGATCGGGCGGGCTCATATTAAGGAGGGGCAGAAAGTGGAAAATAGGAGAATCTTTCTTTTTGATACAACCCTGCGTGACGGGGAACAGACGCCTGGCGTCAGCCTTGAGGCGTCTGAGAAACTAGAGATTGCGCAGGCGCTGGCCCGACTTAAAGTTGACGCAATCGAGGCAGGCTTCCCCGCAGCATCGCCGGGCGATTTTGCCGCTGTCAAGGAAATCGCGACAAAGGTTAAGGGGCCGGTAATCTGCGCGCTTGCCCGCGCCAACAAGAAAGATATTGAGGCCGCCCGTGACGCGCTGGCGCCGGCGGAACGTTCGCGCATCCATACCTTTATTGCGACGAGCGACATCCATCTGGAGTACAAGTTGAAAATGACGCGGGAGGAAGTCTTGGCGGCGGCTGAAGAAGCGGTCCGCTATGCCAAGGGCTTTGCCGCGGAAGTGGAGTTCTCCGCGGAGGACGCTTCCCGTTCTGACTGGGATTACCTGTGCCGCGTTTACGAGCGGGTGATTGCGGCCGGCGCCACGATCATCAACGTTCCCGACACGGTCGGCTTTACGACGCCGGACGAGTACGGCCGGTTAATCCGCTATATAAAGGAAAACGTGCCCAATATTGACCAGGCGATCATCAGTGTCCACTGCCACAATGACCTGGGCATGGCGGTGGCCAACTCGCTGGCGGCGATGCAAAACGGCGCCCAGCAGATTGAGTGCACGGTTAACGGCATTGGCGAGCGCGCCGGCAATGCGGCCATCGAAGAGCTGGTGATGGCGATGGAGACGCGCAAAGGGTATTACCATTGCGAAACGGGCGTTGATACGCGCCAGCTTTACCGCACTTCGCGCTTGGTCAGCACCCTGACTGGGGTAGTCATCCAGCCGAACAAGGCGGTTGTGGGCGATAATGCCTTTGCCCATGAATCGGGCATCCATCAGCACGGCGTGCTGAGCAATGCCCTGACCTATGAAATCATGAGCCCCGAGATGATCGGCATCAGCCGCAATGCAATTGTGCTGGGCAAGCATTCGGGCAAGCATGCGTTTGAAGAGCGGCTTCGCACGTTGGGCTATGAGCTGGATGCCGAAGCGATTGCGCAGTTGTTTGTGCGGTTCAAAGACTTGGCGGACCGCAAAAAGGTCATTTTCGACCGCGACATTGAAGCGCTGATTGCTGAAAAAGCCTCGCTGCGTCCGGAGTGGTTCCGGTTGGCGTACCACCAGGTGACGAGCGGCAATCAAACCAAGGCGACGGCGACCGTGGGCTTGGAAACCAGCTCCGGTTTGACGGAAGAGGCCAGCACCGGCGACGGGCCGGTGGATGCAGTCTTTAAGGCGGTGGAAAAGGCGGTCGGGTTTGAGGTCAGCCTTCGCGACTACCAAATCAAGGCTGTCACCAGCGGCGAGGATGCGCTAGGGGAAGCTACCGTTTGGATTGAACAAAACGACAGGGTTTTCTGCGGACGCGGATTGAGCACAGACGTGATTGAAGCAAGCGTGCGTGCGTTCGTGAATGCGATCAATAAAATGCTGGCTAGTTGCGGGTATCCTCAGGAAGATAAAGCAGCAAGGAGTGAACAAGAATAATGGGCATGACAATGACAGAAAAGATTTTAGCTCGCCATGCAGGCGTTGCCAGTGTCTCAGCCGGCGATCTGATTGTGAGCCAGGTTGACCTGATTCTCGGCAACGACATTACGACTCCGCCAGCGATTGTGGAATTCAATAAGATTGGCCGACCGGTTTTCAATCCTGAAAAAATCGCGCTTGTGCCAGATCATTTCACCCCGAATAAGGACATTCGCTCGGCGCAAATGGCCAAAACCGTAAAGGAATTTGCCCGCAAGCATAAGATAAAGCACTATTTTGAAGTTGGCCGGATGGGCATCGAGCACGTGCTCCTGCCGGAAGTCGGGTTGGTGGCGCCAGGCGAGGTCATTATCGGCGCCGACTCCCACACCTGCACGTACGGCGCTTTGAATGCCTTTGCCACCGGTATCGGTTCTACCGATATGGGGGCGGCTATGGTGACCGGCAAGACCTGGTTCAAGGTTCCCTCGGCCATCCGCGTGGAGCTGACCGGCAAGCTGCCGAAATATGTCACCGGCAAAGACGTGATTTTGACGCTCATCGGCATGATCGGCGTCGAAGGCGCCCGCTATCAGTCGATTGAATTTGCCGGGCCGGGCGTGGCGGCGCTGTCGATGACCGACCGCCTCACGATTTGCAACATGGCGATTGAAGCCGGCGGCAAAAACGGCATTTTCCCGATGGACGAGATTACGGCCGCCTACCTGAAGGGGCGCGTCGAACGGCCGTTTGCAGCGGTCGAAGCGGACGGCGATGCCGTCTACGAACGCACAGTCAAGATTGATTTGTCGGCGCTCGAGCCGGTGGTTGCTTTCCCGCATCTGCCGGAAAACGTGCGCAAGGTCAAGGAGGCCGGTGACGTGGCGATCGATCAGGTTGTGATCGGTTCCTGCACGAATGGCCGCCTCGAAGACTTGGCGCAGGCAGCGGAAATTTTCGCCGGCCGCCAGGTTCATGAGCGGGTCCGGGCGATTATTATCCCCGGCAGCCAGACGGTCTACATGGAAGCGATGGAGAAGGGGTATATCAAAACCTTCATCGAAGCGGGCTGCGTTGTGAGCACGCCGACCTGCGGACCTTGCCTGGGCGGCTACATGGGGATTTTGGCGGAAGGGGAGCGGGCGGTCTCGACGACCAACCGCAATTTCCGCGGCCGCATGGGCCATATCGACAGCGAAGTCTATTTGAGCGGACCGTATGTAGCGGCGGCAAGCGCTGTCTGCGGGCGTATTGCCGGTCCGGAGGAGGTATAAGGATGAAGGTGTCAGGAAAAGTGTGGCGCTACGGCGACCATGTGGATACAGACGTGATTATTCCCGCCCGCTATTTGAACATCCAGGATCCGGTGGAGTTGGCTGAACACGCGATGGAGGACATTGACACGACGTTTGCCGCCAATGTGCAGCCGGGCGATATCGTCGTTGCCGGGAAGAATTTTGGCTGCGGCTCCAGCCGCGAACACGCGCCGCTTGTCATCAAGCAAAAAGGCGTGGCCTGCGTGGTGGCGGAGAGCTTTGCCCGCATTTTTTACCGCAATGCCATCAACATCGGCCTGCCGGTCGTTGAACTCGGCGAAGCGGTCGCCGGGATTGAAGCGAATCACCGCCTCACGGTCGACCTGGGCCAAGGCATCGTTACAAACGAGACGACGGGCCAAGCCTGGACGATCAAGCCTTTGCCTGCCTTTGTGCAGGAACTGACGAGCGCCGGCGGCCTGATCGCCTATGTAAAGGAAGGCGGGATGGCATGAAGGCAACAATAGCCGTCATCGGCGGCGATGGCATCGGTCCGGAGATTGTCGGAGCAGCGCAAAAAGTAATGGAAGCTGTGGCGGCAAAAAAGGGCTTTTCACTTGAATTTAAACCCTGCTTGGCGGGCGGCGCGGCGCTCGATGCGTTCGGCGTGCCCTTGCCGCAGGAGACGATTGATATTTGCCGGTCGGCGGACGCCGTTTTGCTGGGCGCGGTCGGCGACCCCAAATGGGATACGGTCGAACCGTCCCGCCGTCCGGAAAAGGCGATCCTGGGCTTGCGCAAGGAATTGGGCTTATTTGCCAACTTGCGCCCGATCAAAGTGTTCGCACCGCTGATCGGCCGCTCGCCGCTCAAAGAAAGCGTCGTGGGCGGCACTGATTTGCTGATTGTGCGCGAACTAACCGGCGGCATTTATTTTGGCGAGCGCCAGGAAGCTGATCCGGCTGATCCGGCGGCGTCCGCATACGACGTCGAGGCTTACAGCGCGCCGGAAATCAAGCGGATTTTGGAGGTCGCCTTCAAAGCGGCCCAAGGCCGCCGCGGCAAGCTGACTTCGATTGACAAGGCGAACGTGCTGGCTTCGTCCCGCTTGTGGCGGGGCATCGTTGACAACATGGCGGCGGACTATGCTGGCGTGCAGGTTGAACACCTGTATGTCGATAATGGCTCCATGCAGCTGATCCTGCGCCCGTCGCAGTTTGATGTCATGGTGACGAATAATATTTTCGGCGATATTTTGAGCGACGAGGCGGCGGTGACTACCGGCTCCATCGGCCTGCTGCCCTCGGCCAGCCTGGGGAGCGGTACCGGCCTGTATGAACCGATTCACGGTTCGGCGCCGGATATTGCCGGCCAAGGCAAGGCAAACCCCATCGGCACAATTTTGTCGGCGGCGATGCTGTTCCGCTATTCGCTGCAGCAAGAGGAAGCGGCGCAGCTGATTGAAGCGGCTGTCGAACGCGTCTTGACCGCGGGACATCGCACGGCTGACATTGCCGCAGCCGGTGACACGCCTGTCTCCACCGAGCAGATGGGCGATTTGATTGTAGCGGCAATAAAAGAGGCTTGAGACGGAGGAATTGACATGGAACGCACCGGGGCGGAAGTAATCATTGCCTGTCTAAAGGAACAAGGCGTTAATACGGTGTTTGGCTATCCTGGAGGGGCGATCCTGCCCTTCTACGATGCGCTGCGCGACTCGGATATCCGCCATGTATTGACGGTCCATGAGCAGGGGGCGGCGCATGCTGCTGATGGTTATGCCCGCGCGTCCGGTGAAGTGGGGGTCTGCGTGGCCACTTCCGGTCCGGGGGCGACAAACCTTGTGACCGGCTTGGCGGGGGCCTTTCTCGATTCCGTGCCGGTGGTGGCGATTACAGGCCAGGTGGCGCGCGCCATGATCGGCCGCGATGCGTTTCAGGAAGTGGATATTACGGGCGTAACGATGCCTGTGACGAAGCACAACTTCCTGGTGAAGCATCCGGCGCAGCTGGCGGACACGATTCGCCTGGCGTTCACTATCGCCCGCTCCGGACGGCCGGGCCCCGTTCTCATTGACATTCCGCGCGATATTCAAACCGGGCTGGCCCCTTATGCTCCTTGCGAATACAAAAAGAATTACGCCAAGGAAAAGCCAATTGACAATAAGGGGCAACTGCTGCAGGCCGTACAGGTCATTAATGCCGCCAAGCGGCCCGTGATGCTGGTCGGAGGCGGTGCGATTTCGGCGGATGCAAGCGAGGCCCTGACGCTGTTGGCCGAAAAAGCTTCGATCCCGGTTGTGTCAACGCTGATGGGCTTGGGCGCGATGCGCGGCGATCATCCCTTGTTTGTCGGCATGACGGGCTTGCACGGCCTGGAGAGAGCAAACCGTGCCGTGCAGAATGCCGATTGCCTGATCGCGGTCGGCAGCCGCTTCAATGACCGGGTTACCGGTGACCGTTCGCTTTATTCACAGGGGAAAACGGTCATTCATATGGATGTTGATCCGGCTGAAATTGACAAGAATGTTGCCTCGGGCATCGGCGTCGCTGGCTGCCTGAAGGACAATCTGTCGCTGATGACTGAGCAGGTTGAATCAGCCAAGCATGAGGACTGGTGGCGGGAGCTGGGCGGCTGGCCCCTCAGCACTGGTGAAGGAAAGTCGGTCGGCGTCATGAAACAGATCGACGCTGTGTTGCGCGAGCGCGATGTGATTGTGGCAACCGATGTCGGGCAGCATCAGATGTGGACCGCACAGCATGTTAAGATTAACGGGCCGCGCCGGTGGATTACCTCCGGCGGCCTCGGCGCAATGGGCTTCGGGCTTCCGGCAGCCATGGGCGCGCAGTTTGCCTGCCCGGACAAAGAAGTTGTTTTGATCGCCGGCGACGGTGGGTTCAAGATGACCGGGCAGGAGCTGTTTACAATCGCGGCGTTCAACCTGCCAATTACGGTGATTGTGTTGAACAACAGCGGCTTGGGCATGATCCGGCAATTGCAGGAAGCGTTGTTCGACAGCCGCTACATGTCATGCGAGTTGCCCTTTGCGTTTGACTTTGTGCTGTATGCAGCCGCTTTTGGCTTGAAAGGGCGCCGGCTGCAGGCGGACGATGACGTAAAGGCAGCTTTGACGGAAGCCATGGCCCTAAAGCAGCCGAACCTGCTCGTCATCGACGTGCCGCCGGAAGAAAGAGTCATGCCGATGGTGCGTCCGAATGCAACCTTAAATGAATTCATTTCTTTTCCCGCCGGAGAAAAGAAGTGACTGTGAGACGCGATGAGCCGCAGCCGCTAGCTGCGGCTTCTTCTTTTTTTGCTCTGCCGGGGGGAGAAAGTCGAATTGCGGCGAATCTAATACTTGTTGCAGGACAACAGGAGGTTGCTGGGATGAGCATTAGTATTCCCGCCTATGTGCGGAGTGTATTGGAAGCCCTGACGAAACAGGGGTTTCAGGCTGTGCTGGTTGGCGGCTGCGTACGGGATCATTTGCGCGGCGTTGAACCGCAGGACTATGATATTGCCACCGACGCGTTGCCGGATGACGTGGCGGCGCTTGCCAAACGGCAGGGGTGGGGGCTTGTTGAACAACTGGGCCATTTGTTTGGCGTGGTGGTTATTGTCATCGACGGCCAAGCGGTAGAGGTGGCCACCTTTCGGCAGGAGGTTTACGGCGAGGACGCGCATCGTCCGGAAAAGGTTTGGTATACGAAGGACCTGGCGCTCGACTTGGCCCGCCGGGATTTCACAGTTAACGCGATGGCCTTGACCATGACAGGAGAAGTGTTCGACCCTTTTGACGGACAGCGCGACTTGGCGGCCGGCGTAATCAGGACGGTGGGCAGGGCCGGACAGCGCTTTGCCGAAGATGCGCTGCGTTTGTTCCGGGCCTGCCGGTTTGCGGCGCAGCTGGATTTTTCGCTTGACGAGGCGACTGAGGCCGCTATGCGCCCGGCAACGCCGCGCGTGCGGGGGATTTCGCTCGAGCGAGTACGGACGGAGCTGAACAAGCTGCTCTTGGGGGCGAATCCGGCGCTGGGCGTCAGACTGCTTGTGCGGACCGGCTTGGCAGAAGCAGTCTGCCGTAAAAAGCAGCCGGACGCCTATAAAGAGGTGCCGGTTTTGCCGGAACTGGCGGCGCTGGACGGCGTTGAACAAAACAAGCAGTTTCATGCGTTTGATGTGCTCGGCCATACGCTGCAGGCGTTGAACCAGGCGCCCGCGGAGCTGGCTGTGCGGTGGGGCGTGCTTTTGCATGATATCGCCAAGGGGACGCCGGGCGTGCGCGGCGTGCGCGAGGACGGCAACCCGACTGACTACGGACATGCGGGCGTTGGCGCAAACATGGCCGCGGCCATCCTGCAGCGGCTGGAAATGCCGCCGGGGTTTGTCAAGCGGGTCGCTTGGCTGGTCGATCAGCACATGAATTTAGGGATTTCCTTTTGCGCTGAACCGGACGTGCGCGTGCGGTGGCTGCGCAAAGCCGCCCGCAGCAAGCTGTTTCGCACGCAAGACGACCTGAAAGAGGGCGTAAGGCAGCTGGTTGCCGTTTGCGTGGCGGACCGGCGCGGAATGGGGACGGATCTTCTGCCCTGCTATGAGGCGGGGGCAAAGCATGTTCTTGAGGCGGTTGAAACGATGCCGGTCCACACCAGCGATTTGGCTGTGGGCGGCGCGGATGTGCTGCCGCTTGTCGGGCCGCGCCAGGTGCGCCACGTCTTGGTGCGGCTCCTGGTCCGCGTGCAGGACGGGGCGTTGCCAAACCGGCACAAGGAACTGATGGCAGCGGCCTTGGCGTGGGCGCGTAGGCATCGGGAGAATGGGGGATAAACGGAATGAAGCGATTGTTGCAAGGCTTGTTTTGCGGTGTGTTATTGTTGTGGACCGGCGCGGTCCAGGCGGCGCTGGCGCCGCTGGCGCCGGTCCAACTAGGCATTGACCGCATCGACGAGTATCAGGCGTATTTTGCCGGCAAGCGTGTGGCCCTGATTACGAATGCCACCGGGGTTGACAGCCATTATCGGTCGAGCGTCGCCGTTCTGGCGGACAAGGTGCAGCTGGCTGCCATCCTGGCCCCGGAGCACGGTTTTCGCGGCCAGGTGGCAGCCGGCGTCAAGACGGACAATGTCGTTGATCCGGCCACCGGCTTGCCGGTCTACAGCCTGTATGGCGACACGCGCAAGCCGACGCCCGCCATGTTGGCGGGCGTCGATATCGTAGTCTTTGATATTCAGGATATCGGCACGCGCCATTATACGTATGTTTCGACGATGGTGTACGCCATGCAGGCCTGTGCCGAACAAGGCAAGCAATTTGTCGTGCTCGACCGCCCCAACCCGATTGGCGGCCGCGTTGAGGGGCCGGTGTTGCGTGGCGGGCTGGAATCCTTTATTGGCCTCTACCCGATTCCGTTGCGCCATGGCATGACGGTGGGGGAATTGGCCCGCTACTATAACGCCGTCTACAGCTTGGGCGTCGACTTAGCGGTCATACCGCTGAAGGGCTGGAAGCGGTCCCTGTACATCGAGGAAACAACCGCACCGTGGGTTATGACGTCGCCGAACATTCCGACTCCGATGAGCGCCTTGGCTTACGCCGTGACGGGCATCTTCGGCGGCACGAACCTGTCTGACGGCGTTGGCACCACCCTGCCGTTTGAGTTGGCCGGCGCGCCGTGGATCGACGGGGATGAGCTGGCGGCTGTGATGAATGAAAAGCAGTTGCCCGGCGTCGTTTTCCGGCCGGTTTGGTTTACGCCCAAGTTCGGCCGTCATAAAGACGCGGCGTGCGGCGGCGTGCAGCTTCACATTTTGGACAAGCACCGTTTTGAAGCGATACGAACCGGCACGGAACTGTTTGCGGCCCTGCGGCGTCTAAGCGGCGACAAATTGGCGTATGTTCCGTCCGGGGAGCTATTTTTGCTGGACAAGCTGCAGGGGGATCCGGCGCTGCGTGAAGGCGAGGAGCCCGTAGAGGCCCTGCTGGCAAAGTGGCAGCAAGAAAGCCTGGCATTCCGCCAGGCTGTAAAACCTTATTTGCTCTATGAAAATTAACTTTCGGGCAGCCACTGTCTGACGCTGGTCAGGCTGTCCAGGTAGGTTGAACCGTCGCTGCGGAGCAGCGAGAGCGGCGAAATCGCCACCCGCATGGCCGGGCGATAGTGAAGCGCCCCGTCGGCGGTGCGCTCCATGTGGCCGGTGTAGGCATGGACGACCCAATAATCGCCATCGCTTTTGCCCAAATAGAGCATGACGTGGCCATCCATATGCAGGAGGCTGGCCGGCGGCAGGGCGTCGAGGATTTGCCTGCGTTCGGCGGTTGTGCGCCCCGCCAGGCTGATTTTCCAGCCCGGCGCCGCCTCCTGCTCGTCGGCGTTGCGGGGGAGCGACAGCCCGACGCTGCGGAAAACCCGCACGATGAGGCCGGAGCAATCGATCCCGTCGCCGCTGTCCCCCCAGCCGTAAGGCGTGCCATAGTAGCGCAGGGCCTGCTGGATCACATTCTGGCGCGTGTAGGGCAAGGGCGAGGCTGCCAGCGTGTCGGTTGCTCGCACCGGGAGAGGCATGGTCGTCAGTTCGCCGCGGTTGTTTTGCTGCGGAATGAAGACGACGGCCGGATCACCTTCGCTGAGCGGCAGCGAGGCGCCCATCCGCATAAGCGGCGCTTGCACCGCCAAGCGCGTGCGCGGCTGGAAAAAATGCAGGCTGTGGCTTGGCTTTGCCCAAGTGAGCCAGGCTTTGCGGGTCGGAATGCGGGCGACGGAGCGGGCGTCAACCCAGCCGCGGTAGTGGTAAGTCTGGACGTAAAGCCAGGGACGTGCCGGATGCTCAAACAGAATCGCCACCGGTTCCCCCGCGTCCAGCGAGGTTTCCTGCAAGCGGTCGAAGCTGTCGGCGCGCACGGAATAAAGGTCGGCGCTGGGGAAGGTGCGCAAGTCCGCATTGGCCGTCACGACGCCGTATTGGAGGAAAATGCGCCGCTCCTGCTGCCAGGCTGAAGCGGGCGGCAGCAAGCGTGTTTTTTCATCGGATGCCGGAAATGGACTGCCGTTGCGGAAGACGACTTCGTCCGGCCAGTCCGGCGAAGTGATCCAGCGCTGCAGCGTGGCGGAGGAATACGACCAAGGCAAGGCCGACAGGTCGACAAGCGTGTGGGGTTCCCCGGCATACAACGCCCGCTGATAGGCGAGCAGAGCCTGTTCGTCAAGCAGGGGAGCGCTGGAAGCGGCGCTTTGCGTCAGCCAATAGGCCGGCGTTTCTTGTTCCTTGGCCTGGACTGGTGTCAGCAACAGCAAGCTGATGAGAAGGAAAGTCAATGTTTTGTACATATACGTCACCTCTTCGGACTAGTTTTCGCCCTGCATGAAGAAAAACCCTCCCGCTATGCGGGAGGGTTTGCCAAAGACAAGCTGCCTTAACCAACCATTTCTTCCAGGATGACTGGTTGCGGGCCGACTTCACGAATTTTTGCCGGTACGTCAGGGAAGTTGGCGAAGTTTTTTTGGAAGCGTTCAGCCAGGTCGTTGGCCGCTTGCCAATAAGCCTCTTGATCCGCCCAGTTTTTCTCCGGCTGCAGCACTTCGGCCGGGATATCCGGGCAGGTGCACGGCACTTCCACTTGGAAGACCGGGTGGTTCATGTAGTCGACCTTGTCCAGTTCGCCGGACAAGGCGGCCGCCACCATTTTACGCGTGTAGCGAAGGCTGATCCGTTTGCCGACGCCGTACTGGCCGCCTTGCCAGCCGGTGTTGATCAGGAAGACGCGTGTCTTGTGCTCTTCGATTTTTTTGCAGAGCATGTTGGCATAAACAAACGGCGAGAGGGGCAGGAACGGTGAGCCGAAGCAGGAAGAGAAGGTGGCTTGCGGTTCCGTGATGCCGCGTTCGGTGCCGGCCAATTTGCTGGTGTAGCCGGAGAGGAAATAGTACATGGCTTGCTCCGGCGTCAGGCGGCTGATCGGCGGCAGGACGCCGAACGCGTCTGCGGTCAGGAAGATGATCGTCGAGGGATGCGCGCCTGTGCCCGGGTAGATGCTATTGGGTATGGCGTGCACGGGATAGGCCGCCCGCGTATTTTCCGTCAGGGCCTCGGAGTCGAAGTTGGCGGTATTAGTCCCTGGGAACAAATCAACATTTTCGAGGACCGTGCCGAACTGAATGGCGTTCCAGATTTCCGGCTCGGTTTCGGGCGACAGGTTGATGCATTTGGCGTAGCAGCCGCCTTCGATGTTGAAAATGCCTTCGCTCGTCCAGCCGTGCTCGTCGTCGCCGATCAGGCGGCGGTCAGGATCGGCGGACAGGGTTGTCTTTCCGGTGCCGGACAAGCCGAAGAAGAGGGCGGTATCGCCGTTTTCCCCTTCGTTGGCCGAGCAGTGCATCGACAGGATGCCTTGTTCCGGCAAGAAGTAATTCATCGCCGAGAAAACGGATTTCTTCATTTCGCCGGCGTAATGCGTGCCGCCGATCAGGATCATTTTCTTCTCTAAATGCAGAACAATAAAGGCTTCCGAGCGGGTGCCGTCAGTCGCCGGGTCGGCGGCGCAGCCGGGCGCGGCGAGAATGGTGATCACGTCGTCCGGATTAAACGACCAGGCCGTGTCCGCTTGACGCAAGAACAGGTTTTGAACAAACAAGTTCTGCCAGGCGAATTCATTGACCACCCGGACCGATTGCGTATAGTTTTTGTCAGCGCCGGCAAAGCCTTCGAAGGTGAAGGTTTCACGCTCGGCAAGGTAGGCGGTTACTTTTTCATAGAGCTTGTTAAAAGCGTCTTCCGACATGGGGGCGTTGTTACCCCACCAGATGCGGTCTTTGACGCCGGCGGTGCGGACTACGTATTTATCGTTAGGGGAGCGGCCAGTGTAGTGCCCTGTGGTGACGCGGAGGGCACCGGTATCAGTCAAGATGCCTTCATTTCTCTCTAATGCAATTTCCACGAGGCGTTCGGCAGGCAGGTTGACATTGGTAACTTTACTCAATGTGGTCACTCCTTCAAATTGATTAGTGTATAATGAATTCAACAAATATGAAATTAGTATAACATATTTGTTGAAATAGTCTATAGGGCAGTCAATAAATTTTTGCTAAAACAGGAGGCGTTTTGCATGATTACTACGGAACTGATTGAACAGCTGTTTGAGGCGGCGCATATTCAGCGCTGGAACGACCATATCCGGCCGCAAGGGTTCACGGAGCTGGACAAGCAGGCCCATAAAATGCTGATTGCCTACGTCTTGGCGCGCTACGAAGAAGATGACCGCGGGGCAGTGGTCGACTGGCGGCGCCTCATCGAGGGCGGCATCTTTGAATACCTTCATCGCATTGTCCTGACGGACATCAAGCCGCCGGTTTTTCACGAACTAATGCGTTCGCACGGCGATGAATTGAACCGCTGGGTATTCAACAAAGTGAAGCCGGTGACAGCTTGTTTGGGGGATGACTTCAGTCAGCGCTTTACGGCTTATTTTGCGAGCAATGGGCAAGGCGGCTTGGAAAAACGGATTCTGCGCGCGGCGCATTACCTGGCGACAGACTGGGAGTTTCGCATCGTGTATCGGCTGAATCAGGGGCTATTTGGCTTGGAGGAGACGAAAGGGAAAATAGCCAACGAGCTGGAGGAACATTATCACTTGGCGGGCGTGCAAAAGATCGGGCTGGGCAAAAAAACCTACCAGTTTGTCGATTTGGCCGGCCAGTTGCGGTTTCAAAAGCGCTGGTCGCATTCGCCGCGCGTTCCGGAAACATCCGTCATGGGACATATGCTGATTGTGGCCATGCTGGGCTATTTTTGCTCCTTGTCGATTGGCGCTTGCGACGCGCGCATTGTGAACAACTATTTTTGCGGCCTGTTCCATGATCTGCCCGAAGTGCTGACGCGGGATATTATTTCGCCGGTCAAGCGCTCTGTGGAAGGCCTTGATGAACTGATCAAGCACATCGAGCGACAGCAGATGGAACAGCGCTTGCTGCCGCTGCTGCCGCACGCCTGGCGCAAGGATTTGCTCTATTTCACGGAAAATGAATTTGCCAACCGTATCGTCAATGAAGCGGGGATCTGCGAAAATGTGACGGAAGAGGCGCTGCGCACGCATTATAATGAAGCGAAATGGCAGCCGGTTGACGGAGAGCTGCTGCGCTGCTGCGACCACCTGGCGGCGATGGTGGAGGCGTATTTGTCGCTTCGCCATGGCCTTCGCTCGCATCAGTTGGAAGAAGCCCTGCGGACGATGCAGCGCCAATACGCCGGTTTTAGCTGCCGGGGAATACCGTTTGGCGATTTGTTTGACGCTTTTGCCCGCAGCTGCTAAGGCGTTGCGTGTATGTTTACGCTTTGTGCGATAATGAATCGGTTTTTCGCAATGCAGTGTTAAGAAAACTTGACACAATCCTCCTCTGGTGCTAAAATTCATTTTATACGCTGTATTTGCCTCTTGCGCATGTTTCGTTTGGCAAGAGGCATTGTTGTTTAAACTCAGTGCAAGAGGTGACAGGATGCTTGATGAAGCGCGAAAGCTGCAATCGTACGTTGCCGGGTTGCGTCGCCAGTTTCATGCGCACCCGGAATTGAGTTGGCAGGAGCTTGAAACATCCCGTCTGATCCAGGCTGAATTGTCCGCCCTGAATATCCCTTTTCAAGTCGTGTGCGGAACCGGGGTGGTGGGGGAAATCAAGGGCGCTTTGCCGGGCCCTGTTTTCCTGCTGCGGGCCGATATGGATGCCTTGTCCGTCACGGAAGAGACAGGCCTGCCGTTTGCTTCGGAGCATAAGGGGAAGATGCACGCCTGCGGCCACGACGCGCATTGCGCGATGCTGCTGCTGGCGGCCCGGCTGCTGCAGGCGCGGGCCGCCCAACTGCCGGGGACGGTCAGACTGTTGTTCCAGCCGGCTGAGGAGCTCGGGCAGGGTGCGCGCAAGATGGTGGAAGCAGGCGTGCTTGACGGGGTTTGCGGCGCCTTTTCCCTGCACGTGTGGAGCGGCTTGCCGAGCGGAAAAGTTTTCATCCCTGACGGACCGGCGTTTGCCTCGGCCGATTTATTTACGATCCGGGTGCGTGGCAAAGGCGGCCATGGCGCGCTGCCCCACGAAGGGGTGGACGCGGTCGTCGCCGGGGCGGCTATTGTGATGCAGCTGCAAACGTTGGTCAGCCGTGAACTGAACGCCTTCAATCCGACGGTCGTGACGGTCGGATCGTTTAAAGGCGGTACGCAATACAACGTGCTGGCGGATACGGCTGTGCTCGAAGGTACGACACGGTGTTTTGACCGGGAGCTGCGTTTGCAATTGCCCGAACTGCTGGAGCGCATCGCCAAGCACACGGCTGAGAGCTTGCGCGCCAGTGCTGCGCTGGACTATCGGCTTGGCACGCCGGCGACGATCAATGACCCGGCCGCCGCCGCCCGGGCGAGGCAACTGGCAGTCGCTTTGGCTGGCCCGGAGGTGTTGGCGGCTTACCGGCCGCTGATGGTCGGCGAGGACATGGCCTATTACCTGGAGCAGGTTCCCGGCGCCATGGGCTTGCTGGGCGTGTCTGGCGGAAAGCGGACGGCTTATCCGCATCATCACGGAAAGTTCGATCTGGATGAATCTGCCTTGCCATTCGGCGCCGTTTTGCTGGCGCAAAATGCCATGGCGGGGTTGCAAGAAAAATAAGAGAGAAGTAGAGAGGGCTGGTTGAACATGGCTATGCAATTTGCCGAACGCATGGAGAATCTGAAGGCGTCGGAGATTCGCGAAATTCTAAAATTGACGCAGGATCCGGAGATTATTTCGTTTGCCGGCGGCTTGCCGGCGCCGGAGCTGTTTCCGGTGCGGGAGATCGAGAAGGTTGCCGCGGAACTGATTGCCCAGGATGGGCGTAAGATCCTGCAGTACGCGACGACAGAAGGCCACGTGCCGCTCCGGCAAAAAATTGCCGCGCGGATGAACGACAAGTTCCAGACCAGCGTCGGCGCTGACGATATTTTGATTATCAGCGGTTCGCAACAGGGACTCGATTTTGCCGGAAAAATTTTCTTGAACGAAGGCGATGTCGTGCTATGCGAAAGCCCTTCTTACATGGGCGCGATCAATGCGTTCAACGCCTATTCGCCCCGCTATATTGAGGTGCCGACTGATGAATTCGGCATTGTGCCTGAAGCGCTCGAACAAATCCTGGCAGCGACGCCGAAGGTGAAAATGATCTACGCCATTCCTGACTTCCAAAACCCGACGGGGCGGACCTGGCCGATGGAGCGGCGCGTACATTTCATGGAAATCGTCTCAAAATATGAAATTCCGGTTATTGAAGATAATCCTTATGGCGAACTGCGCTATGAAGGCGAAATTTTGCCGTCGCTCTTGTCGATGGACAAAAAAGGCCTTGTTGCCTTCATGGGCACCTTTTCCAAGACCTTCTGCCCTGGTTTGCGCGTGGGCTGGATAGCTGCTGCGCCGCAACTGCTGAACGCCTTTATTACGGTCAAGCAGAGCGCGGACCTGCACACCTCGCCGCTGAACCAGCAAATCATCGACCGGTTCATGGAGCAATACGATCTGGATGAGCACGTAAAGGCGATTAACGCTTTGTATGGCAAGCGCCGCAACTTGATCATCAAAACGATGGAAGAAAATTTCCCGGATTGCGTCACGTTTACACGCCCGGAAGGCGGTTTGTTCCTTTGGGTTACGCTGCCGAAACACGTCAATGCCCGCGATATATTCATGAAATCGATAGCCAAAAAAGTGGCGTTCGTTCCCGGCGGCTCGTTCTTCCCGAACGGCGGCAACGAAAACACGCTTCGCATCAATTATTCCAACATGCCGGAAGAAAAGATTGTCGAAGGCATCAAACGTTTGGCCGCCGTCTTGCAGGAAGAACTGGTCGGCTGCGCCTCTGTTTAACGGAGCCTAAAAGGTGGGGATATGCGTACAAAACGCATATCCCCCACCTTTTTTTGCCTCGCTTGCTGGAATTCGCTATAATAAAAAGATGGACTGAATACAAGGCGGTGGAAACATGGCACAAGATTTAGTGATGATTATCGATGGCAGCAGCTTGCTCTACAGGGCGTTTTTTGCTCTGCCGCCCTTGTCGACAAAAAGCGGAATTGAAACAGGCGCTGTTCATGGATTTATGAATATGCTGTTGCGCCTGCTTGACGAAAAGCAGCCGGCTGCGGTTGCGGTGGCTTTTGACAAATCACGCATCACCTTCCGCAATGGCGTCTACGACGCTTACAAGGCGCACCGCAAACCGACTCCGCCCGAATTGTCAAGCCAATTCCCCCTGGTGATGGAGTTGCTGGCGGCGATGGGAATTCCGGCGATTGAGCTGGAAGGCTACGAAGCGGACGACATTATTGGCACGCTGGCGGCGCGGTATGCCGCCCAGCAGAAAAAGGTGCTGGTGGTAACCGGCGATAAGGATGCGCTGCAGTTGATCCGCAACGGCGTCGACGTGCTGCTGACGAAAAAAGGCATCAGCGAACTGGAACTCTATGATGAAGAGCAGTTTTTTGCCCGCTACCACCTTAAGCCCGCACAGATGATCGATTTAAAAGGCTTGATGGGCGATACGTCAGACAATATTCCTGGCGTTCCCGGCGTGGGGGAAAAAACAGCGCTGAAGCTCCTGCATCAGTACGGCAGCGTAGAGGCGCTATTAGAAGCCGCGCATGAGGTCAACGGCAAGCTGGGCGAAAAACTGCGTGAGCACGCGGAACAAGCCAGGTTGTCTAAAAAGCTGGCGACCATAGAGCTGGCGGTTCCGCTGGAAAGCCAGCAGGCGGCGGCACCCCCTAATTTGCAACGCGAAGCGCTGCGGCAGCTTTGCCAAAGCCTGGAGCTGCGTTCGATTTGGGCGCGGTTGGAGAAGAAACTGCCGGATGCGCCGCCAGTTGAAGCGGCCACGTGCGCAAGCGAGATCGAGAATGTTGATACGGAGGCGGACTTTGCCGCGCTCGCGCTGGACTGGTCGGCGGATGCGCCGCTCATTTGTCTGCCGGAAGCGGAAGGCGCTTGTCCGCAGGTGACGTTTCTGGCCTTAGTGTTTTTAGCGGGCAAGCGGGCTGTGCGGGTAACGGTCGGGACCCCGGCCTGGCCGTCGGTCGCGCGTTTGCTGGCGTCGCCGCATACGCCGAAATGGACGCACGATGCCAAAGAGCTGCTGCATGCGTGTGAATCAGTCGGCATTGAGTGCGCTAATATTGCGTTTGATACGGCGGTGGCCGCCTACCTGCTGGATGCGGGGACGGACTTGTCCTTGCCGAACCTGGCGGAACAGTATGCGCCGCAATGGGTAAGCCAGCAGCCAGTGTGCCAGCTGGCCGCTTTGCAACCCGTTCTGTGGCAGGCGCTTTCCGAGCGCGAGCAGCTTGATCTGTTCGGGCAGATCGAATTGCCCCTGGTTCCTGTGCTGGCGGCGATGGAGCGGGCTGGCATAGCACTGGATATGGGGAAAGTGGCGGCTTTGCGCCAGGAAATTGGCGGCCGCATTGAAGTGCTGGCGGGTCAGATTACGGAATTGGCCGGCGAAGCGTTCAATATCAATTCCACAAAGCAGCTCGGACAGATTTTGTTTGAGAAGCTCGGACTTCCGGTTGTGAAAAAAACAAAAACCGGCTATTCCACTGACGCTGAAGTGCTGGAGAATTTAAAGGAAGCGCATCCGATTGTTGAGAAGCTGCTCGAATACCGGATGCTTGCGAAGCTGGATAGCACGTATTTGCAGGGCATGGTTGGCCTCGTGCGCCCGGAGACGGGCCGGGTCCATACGCACTATCAGCAATTGGTGACGACGACGGGCCGCCTGTCAAGCACAGACCCGAACCTGCAGAACATACCGGTGCGGACGCCGATTGGAAAGCGCATCCGCAGCTTGTTTGTACCGGGGTCGGCGTACGACGAACTCCTTTCCTTTGACTATTCGCAGGTCGAGTTGCGCATTTTGGCCCACATGTCGCAGGATGAGGCGTTGATTGACGCGTTCTTGCAAAAGCAGGACATCCATGCCCGGACGGCCGCACAGGTGTTTGACGTGCCTCTGGCTGAAGTGACGTCGGAAATGCGACGTCGGGCGAAGGCTGTCAACTTCGGCATTGTGTACGGCATCAGCGATTACGGGTTGTCGCGTGACCTGGGGATAAGCCGCAAAGAGGCCCAGCAGTACATTGACCGCTATTTTGAGCGTTACCCTGGTGTGAAAAAATTCATGGATGATTGCATCGAGTCGGCGCGGCGCGACGGCTACGCCAGAACGATGTTCGGGCGGCGGCGCTACCTGCCGGACATCAACAGCAAGCAATTCAACCGCCGCGGTTTCGCCGAGCGGACCGCCATCAACACGCCGATCCAAGGAACGGCCGCCGACATCATGAAGAAGGCGATGATTGCCGCCCAGGCGGCGCTGCTTGCGCATAAGCTGAAAAGCCGCCTGCTGCTCCAGGTTCATGACGAATTGGTCTTGGAGGCGGTACACGCGGAAAAAGCGCTCGTTGTGGAACTGGTAGCGCAGGCGATGACGGGCGCCGCTGAACTTAGCGTGCCGCTGGTTGTCGACGTCGGCGGCGGCCCTAACTGGGCTGCTGCCAAGGACTAAAGGAGGATTTATGCCCGAGTTGCCGGAAGTAGAACAGGTCAGACGCACTTTGTCTGGTAAAATAGAAGGCAGCCGCATTGAAGCGGTGGCGGTTCTTTTGCCGCGCATTATTCGCGCGCCTGAAGCGCAAGCGTTTTGCGAAATTGTGCGTGGCAAGCAAATCCTGGCGATTGAGCGGCGCGGCAAATATCTGCTGCTCCGTTTGTCGGATGACTGGACGTTGGTCGTGCACCTGCGCATGACAGGCCGGCTTCTCTTGTGCCAGCCGCCTGGGTGTGAAAGGTTTGCGCGAATCATTTTTTCTTTGTCAAACGGCGCCTGCCTTTGCTATGCCGATAACCGCACCTTGGGCACGATTCACCTGCTGCCGTCAAACAGCCTGTCTGAGCTGGCCGGATTGGCTAGTCTGGGGCCGGAGCCGTTTGCAGCGGAGTTGACGGCGGAGCGCTTGTGCAGTCTGAGCCGCGGCCGGCGGATCGCCGTTAAGTCGCTGCTGCTAGATCAGCGCATTATCGCGGGAGTTGGCAACATCTACGCCGATGAAAGCCTGTTTGTGGCCGGAATTCATCCGGCGCGACCGGCGGGATCACTTTCCTGCGACGAGTGGGCAGCCTTGCTTGGCGCCGTGCGCAAGGTGCTGGCGCAGGCGATAGCGCATCGCGGCACGACTTTTCGTGATTACCGCGACGCCAACGGCGAAGCTGGCAGCAACCAGCTTTATCTGCATGCTTATGGCAAGGTCGGAGAAAAATGCGGGCGGTGCGGTGAAACGATGGCGCGCATCGTGCTGGGCGGCAGGGGAACGTGTTTTTGCCCTTCCTGCCAGCGTTGAAAGGGGAATGCGGTAAATCATGGTTACCATTGGTTTGACGGGCGGCATTGCGACGGGGAAAAGCACGGTCAGCCGGATGTTGCGGCAGCTGGGCGCCCCTGTTTTTGATGCTGATTTGGCGGCCAGACAAGTACTGCTGCCGGGCGAACCGGCGTGGCAGGCGTTGGCGGCCAAGGAAAATGGCAAATACATCACTGCGTCCGGCGAAGTTGACCGAGCTGCCTTGGCGGCGCGGGTTTTTGGCGATGCTGCTTTTCGCGCCTGGCTTAATTCCCTGACGCATGCGCGAATTCGGCAGGCGGCGGAAGCGTTTTTGCGCGAACAAAGGGCGGCCGGGGCGGCAGTCGCAGTGCTTGATGTGCCGCTTTTGTTTGAGGCGCATTGGGAGTCGCTCGTGGACGAAATATGGGTCGTAACGGCTGATGAGGACGTGCAGTGCCGGCGTCTGATGATGCGGGACGGGATTGACGAGGCCAGTGCCAGGGAAAAAATGCGGTCGCAATGGCCGTTGGCCGACAAGGTCAAGCGGGCGCAGGTCGTTTTTGATAATAACCGTGACCAGCAGGCGCTGGAGAGGGCTGTGAGGCGCGCTTGGCAGGCTCTGTTGGAACGTATTGGATAAAGGTGGTAAGGCGTGAATAGGCGTACGAATAGGCGCAATTGGATTGCGGCGCTGATGATAATCGTTTTGATGGCGGGGGTAGGTTTGTGGCAAAACAAAGAGCGGCTGGAGCGCCGGTGGCTCTACCCCTGGCCGTTTGAGGAAATCGTTCTATATCATGCCGGACGGAACAACATCGATCCGTACTTGGTGGCTGGACTGATCAACAATGAAAGCCGGTTTCGCGCCGCGGCCAAGTCAGAGCGGGGCGCGGTCGGATTGATGCAGTTGATGCCTGAGACGGCCGACTGGGTCGCACGGGAAATGGGGGTTGGCCGGCTCGGCGAGGGCGCCTTGCTTAACCCGGACACGAATGTCCGTTTGGGCTGCTGGTATTTGAGCGAACTGCTGCATGAGTTCGAAGGCAACGAGGTGCTGGCGCTGGCGGCGTATAATGCCGGACGGGGTACGGTTCGGCAGTGGATGAAGGAGCATAATTGGGACGCTTCTTTTCAGGACGTGCAGGAAATTCCCTATCAGGAGACGCGCGCTTATGTTAAGCGCGTATTGGCTGATCGGGGCAAATACAAAAATTTGTATCTCTTTGTTGAGCGTTCAGAAAGAAACGAGCGGTCAACAAGTTAATGGTGCGCCATTGCAAAAAAAATCAGTTGGCAAAATCGACAAAAATGATACAATATAATCACCATGCACAAAGAGAGGGAAGAAAATGACCAAAGAGACGGTTGTTAAGGTGCTTTATGTTAAATTCGGTGGGCACATTGGCCTGGACGGGATCAGGCAAGCGGTTGATATTGGGCTGGCCAAGGGATTTTCTTTAGGGGCGGTCGAGATGGGCTTATCTTTGGCTTTTTCGCTGGAATTCGGCATCAAGGAACTGCTGACGATGCGGAAGGCAAGCGAAGTTTTGGGCTGTGCGGAAGATAAGGTCATGGAGTGCGCCGAAGCGTATCGGGGACAGCTTCTCGCCGAAGGCATCTTATAAGCCGGCTTGAACGGGCTTTTTCCTCGCTTAGAGCGGCGTTAAAAAAAGTTTTGCGATATTGAAAAAATGGCGTTGACATTCTCTTTGTCAGCCGCTATAATAACTCATGTCGGTAAGCGCAGGAGCGAAACGTCAGCGATGACAAGCCGCGAATGAGAGCAAAACCGGTGATCATGCGGTCGTGGCGGAACGGCAGACGCGCTAGCCTCAGGAGCTAGTGGGGGCAACCTCGTGGTGGTTCAAATCCACTCGACCGCACCAATTTTATAATCCCCTAACGCGGTAGTGGCGGAACTGGCAGACGCACCATCTTGAGGGGGTGGCGGGGCAACCCGTGGTGGTTCAAATCCACTCTACCGCACCATTAAGTGATAGCAAGGCTTTTGAGCATCGGCTCAAGAGTCTTTTTGTTTTCCTGCTATAAGCCGGTATGGTGTTCCTGCAAAGCAATTTTGCATATTTCCCGGTTTCTGTTTGCGCTGCCGGCCTCATTCTTGCCCGGCATTAGTTGGCGTGGCTGGGCGTCGGTCCTGTACATGAGTGTGTTTGCCTCCGTACTCGGGTACTTGTTTCAGTTGGTCGCGATCCAGCGCATCGGTGCGGCTAAAAGCGCCGTGTTCATCAATCTGGTGCCGGTGTTTACGATTGCGCAATCGGTCTTGCTGCTGGGGGAGAGTGCGGGTTTTTACAAGTTGCTGGGGGCGGCCTGCTGCATGCTGGGCGTTTACCTGGCTACACGCCCGGAATAGGCGCGTGCGGATGGACAAACAGCGGCGGCAACCTTGGTTATGGTTGCCGCCGCTGTTTTCGTACGTCAAGGGCTAATCTTCGCTAAGCCTCACAAATTGGCTTTTGCCAACCCCGCAGGCCGGGCAGACGAAGTCGTCGGAAATCTCGGCAAAGGGCGTTCCGGGCTCGACGTTTTGCTCAAAATCGCCGTCCGCCTCGTCATACACGTACCGGCACACCATGCAGATCCACCTAGCCATTCTCGTCACTCCCTTGCTTGTTTGTGATGCGTTTATGATTAATTTCGGTAAGGGGCGATGAATTCCTGCAATTTTGTTCCGTTTAAAACGAGCCTTGAGCAACGCAAAGAACGCGTGCCGGGGATGTGTTTTGCAGGCTGGTTTGGTATTATATTGTTAGGGGGCAGCAAATCGTGCCGGATGGCGCCCGTGCTTATGGAGCCCGGCGAGTGAATGGCAGGGAGTAAAGGGGTAGTTGGTGCAGTTCGATAAGGGGGACATGTTTTGTTGATTGAAGTTTATCTTTTTCTTGTTTTTATGCTGTCTAGTTTTTTGCAGACGACTACCGGTTTTGGGTTTGCGATTATAACGGCGCCTTTGTTGGCTTTGGTTCTTGATGTGAAAGAGACAGTCATGCTGGTCATGGTGACCGGGCTAATGGTGAAGCTGCTGTTGCTGCGCGTGATCAGGGATGAAGGCAGTTTTGCCGATGTGTTGCCCTTGATAACGGCAGGTGTCATGGGGGCAATCCCTGGGGCGTATCTGTTGGCGGTCATCAGCAGCGACGGTTTGAAATTGTTCATCGGCGTGGTTCTGCTGGCCGCAACCGTTGCCATGTGGAAAAATTGCACCATCAGCATCGGCAATCCGCGTTATGCCGAGGCTGTTGTCGGCGCCGTGAGTGGCTTTTTGACCACGACAACCAGCGTCAATGGACCGCCGATTATTTTGTATTACCTAAACGCCAAGGTGGATGCCAACAAGGCGGCCTTTCGCGCCAATCTCACCCGTTATTTTTTGCTGATGAGCGCGTCGTCAATCCTGATCTCTTATTTGGCCGGCAATTTGCGCTTCGGCGATTTGTGGGGCCACGTTTTGCTGGCGGTGCCTGCGCTGTATGCGGGATTTCATGTTGGTGAGAAAATGTTTCACCGCATCAATGCAAAAACCTTTCGAACAGTTACTTTGGCGATGGTTTTTGCCAGCAGCCTGACTATTGTCAGCACCGTGCTGATGAAACATTTATAAGGGGGGCGTTTTTGTGAGCGGTTTCCGGGTTCAAGCCATAGTTGATGCGTTAAATCCTCTGTTTAACTGTGAGGAGTTTGATGCTGAGCTGATTGATGACACGATTGATGCTTTAGAGGACGTCAAAATGGCAATTGACGATGAAGACGAGGTCATGGTTGACAAGGTGGATGAGATTCAAGACTATCTGCAGTATCTATTGACAAGTGAAGAGCTGTCTGTGGCAGAAATGAAAGACGAGTTGGCTGCCATGCTTGATGACTTGCAATAAGGGAGCGGCAGGAATTGCTCTTTGCCCGGAGAAGTGTCCCTTAAGGCGCTAGGCGAGGAGGGAGCACGGTGCGTTGGAAATGTATTGTTCTGGCTGCTGCGCTGCTGTTTGGCGGGGCGGCGGAGGCGGGTGCACCAATCTTTAAATACGATGCTGCAAGCAGCTTTAGCGAAGGCGTGGCCGCAGTAAGCATAGGTGACAAATGGGGCTGCGTAGATCGGTCCGGCAAGGCGGTATTGCCTTTTCGCTTTGACGGTGTTAAGTCGTGCAGCGAGGGAATGGTCGCGGTCATGCTGGATTACAGGTGGGGCTTTTTTGACAAGACGGGCTTGGCGGTTGTTCCGCTTCAGTATGATTTTGTCGAATCGTATGCGGAAGGGCTGGCGGCGGTGCGCCGGTACGGCAAGTGGGGATTCATTGACCTTGCCGGCAATGAGGTCGTGAAGCCGACTTACGATCTTGGCGATTGGTCCAGGCGCTTCAAGGAAGGGCGGGCGCTGGTCATGCGGCTTGGCAAGGCCGGCTTTGTTGACCGGTCCGGCAAGGAGGCGGTTCCCCCGCGCTATGATGCCGCGCTGGAGTTCAACGAGGGCTTGGCGCCGGTAATGCGCTGGGGCAAGTGGGGGTTTATTGATGCTGACGGCAGAGAGGCTGTCAAGCCGTTATACGACAATGCGCTGTGGTTTCAGAACGGCTTGGCCAGGGTCGTTTATAAAGGGCAAGAAGGGTTTATTGACAAATATGGAAAAACCGTTGTTCCGTTTAAATATGTTTTTGTCAATGCGTTCAGCGAAGGGTTGGCGCCGGTGTTCCGTGCCGGGCGGTGGGGCTTTGTTGACTTGACCGGCAAAGAGGTGATTGCGCCCCAATACCAGGTAGCTTTTCCTTTCCAGGAGGGGTTGGCGCTGGTTTGCCGGAATGGCCGCTGGGGGTTTGTTGATAAAACCGGCGTTGAAGTGGTGAAAACGATTTACGACAATGCCTGGTCGTTTGGCGAAGGTCGCGCGGCGGTTATTCGGAACGGAAAACATGGCTTCATCGATCCGTCAGGGGCGGAGGTGGTTCCTCCCGTGTATGACGGCGCGGCGAAAGTGTTCAGCGAGGGCCTGGCCAAGGTGGCGATGAATGGCAAGGTCGGTTTTGTTGACAAAACGGGCCGGGTTGCTGTGCCGCTGATCTACGATGACGCAGAGCCTTTTGCCGGAGGCGTTGCGGCTGTGAAGCTGAACGGGAAGTGGGGATATATCCGTCCGGATGGGGGCGTGGAGCTGTGGAGCGTTACGGTGTTTCGCAACTAAAGATAAGGCTTGCAGGCATTCGCCTGCAAGCCTTATCTTTATTCTTCCAGCAACTCAAATTGTTCCTTGTTAACCCCGCATCTAGGACAGTACCAGTCGAGTGCGGCGCCAAAGGCCGTGTTAGGCGCCGGTTTGCCCATTACCTGAGGGCAGGTTCCAGCGGGCGGCAGGTTGGCGAAATCGGTTCCGGGCGGGATGTTGTGCTCCGGATCCCCTTTTTCCTCGTCGTACACATATCCGCAGGTTTGACATACCCATTTAGCCATCTCAATCCCTCCGTTTTGCTAATATGCGATAGTTAATGCTGTATTCGTCCCGAAGAGGATAAAATCCTTTAGGCTGACTGCTTGCGTAGAATGGTAAACAGTCAGCATAATAACGAATGCTCGCTGCTTAGTTGGCGAATCCAAAGGCAACGAGAAGCATTAACAAACAATTCTGACTATGTTATAATATTGACAGGGGAAATCCCTGACTATTATATAAAAAAGGAGTTGTTAGCCATGTCAGGATTAATGCCTTTTAGGAGACGCCATGCGCTCCCGGAGCCGTCCAGCTTTGAGAGATTTTCCGATATGTTTGATGACTTTTTCCACAATACGTGGCTACCGCGCCGAAGCCTGATTCTTGAAAATTTCAAAATGGACGTCCAGGAAACCGACAAGGAGTATCGCGTCGAGGCTGAGATGCCTGGGATCAAGAAGGAAGAGATCTGCGTCAACCTGGAGGATGGCCGGCTGACCATCGCGGTGAAGAGAGAAAAAGAAGTTAAAGAGGAAAGAAAAAATTATATTCACCAAGAAAGAAGCGTCAGCTCAATGGAGCGCTCCGTGTATCTGGAGTACGCTAAGGCAGAAGGCATTACTGCCAAATTGGCGGATGGCGTTTTGGAAATCGTCGTGCCGAAAGTGGAGAAGACGGAAAAGCCGACCCAGATTGTTATTGAGTGAATAACAAATTCCGGACAACAGAACCTCCGGGCATTCGCCCGGGGGTCTTTGTTTTGTATCAGACTTTTGGCGCAACTATGCGCTTGGCGCTAGGGAATGATTGACAAGTGAATACGTAAACAAATAAAATACAATTGAAATTGTATATTCTTAGAACACCCAAAGGATTGGGGGGAGAGGCGTTGTTGACGCGCGCGCACTTCCGTAGGCTGTATAAATATCAGTATATGCTGGATCATGATACTAACGGGCACTGCCATCGTGTGGGACAGCTGATGCGCTGTTTTGCCCGGCAATTGGGTTTTCCTGAGCAGGATTGCCTGGTTGCTTACATATTGGGGTACGTTCATGATTGCGGCAAGTATCATGTGCCTGATGCGATCCTTCGCAAAGGGGGGCCGTTGAACGATGCGGAGTTCGATGTGGTGAAATTGCACCCTATCCTGGGCGCGGAGATTGTTTTTAGCACAACCGGCTCCCGGGAACTGGCGAATGTGATTGCAGCCCATCATGAGCGGCTGGACGGTTCTGGCTATCCTTACGGGTTCGGAGAACGGCAAATTCTGCCGCTGAGCCGCATGTTGTCCATTTGCGATTCGTTTGAAGCGATGACAGCCCAACGGCCTTATCGGGCGCCGATGACGGCGAGTGTCGCCGTCGCTGAACTCCAGCGCTGTTCAGATATTCAGTTTGACGCCATGCTGGTGGAGTTGTTTGTGCGGCGCGTTTTGCCTGTCTGGGAGCAGGATGGATTGCTGGAGGTTGTAAATGATTGACATTTTGCGAACATAGGAATAGAATAAGGATGCATTTACATCAAAACCTTGAGCCGGGCTCAAGGTTTTCCTCATGGACGGGGGCTTATGGGATATGCTCGATGCACAATGGTATGTTTTTCGCGCAGTTGTGGAATGCAAGGGGTTTTCGCGGGCGGCAAAGACGCTTCACATGACGCAATCGGCCGTCAGCCAACAAATCAAATCGTTGGAAAGCTATTACGGGGTTTCGCTGCTTGAACGCTCGGGCAAACAGGTTAGCCTCACGGCGGCCGGGCAACAGTTATATCCGCATGTATTGCGGCTCAAAAAGTTGTATCAGCAGGCACGGGAATCGGTACAAGCCGTGCGGGAAGACACGGGTCACTGTCTGGCTGTCGGCGCGAGTTTGACCGTAGGGGAGTATGTCTTGCCCGAACGGTTGGCGACTTTCCGCCGTTTGCATCCGTTGATCCGCTTTCAATTGCAGGTCGCCGACACCAGCGTGCTTTATGAGCAGATTTGCACGGGCAAGCTGGCAATGGCCCTGGTGGAAGGAACTGTGCACAGACAGGAGAATGTCTTTGTGCTGCCGTGCGGCGGCGACGAATTGTGGCTTGTTGCGTCGCCAAACATGCCGCTGCCGGGCGCGGGTGTGCCGCTTCCTTTCCTGTTGTCTTTTCCTTGGGTGCTGCAAGCCAAAGCGGATGGGACAAGAGCTGCGCTGGAGGCTTTTTTTGCGGCAAACGGTTTGGACTGCGGCATGGTGAACATCGTTATGGAATTGAATGGCGCGGAAGCGGTTAAAGGTGTGGTCGAACAAGGCGGCGTCATCGCGGCTCTGTCTTCGTGGTCGGTCGCGCGGGAAGTCGAATCCGGCAGGTTGATGCGCATCAAGCCGCAGGAAGGAACCATTAGGCGGGAATACTCGCTGCTGATCAACCGAGCGATGTATAGCGATGTGGCTGGCGGGACATTTCGCCAATTTTTGCAAAAGTCGTTTTGAGCAACAAAAAAGTGTTGACATTCGTGCGGCCGCCATTTATAATACTTTTATGTCAGGACTCCGTAGCTCAGCTGGATAGAGCGTTTGACTACGAATCAAAAGGTCGCAGGTTCGAATCCTGCCGGGGTCGCCATTGCTATCAAGGGTTTCAGCGTTTGCTGGAACCTTTTTTGTTTGTCTGAACGGGTTGGTGCACGCAAAATGATCACAAAATTGCCCCCAAAGTTTGCCAAAGCGGTGAATTATGCACGGGCGATTGTCCGACATTGCCCTGGCGCCGGACTATGCGGAGGCGGACTGGGACAAGCTGCTGGCGGCCTGCGGGGAGGGAAGCTCAAAAAAGCAGGAAACCGGGCGGCACGAAGCGAAAATGCACATGCGGGGGTGACGGCCATGGGCGAGAAGAAGTTGGCAGCTGACGAGCCCGGCGCAGATATGTTCGCTTGCTCCTGTCGTGGCCAGATAATTTGATTGGGAGGTATCTCTGTGGGAGAGTGTTGCTGTTCGCCATCATGTTGCGGTGCCGTAAAATGTCCTGCTTGTGGGGCTTTGGGCCAAGCTGTGCCGTTTGATACCGTAAAGAACATGGTATCAAACGATTTGCCGGATACGGAGGCTTTCGCAGTCTGTCTGTCTCCTGGCTGCAGCGTAGTCTACTTCAGCTCTGGCCATGTATTCCGGCAGGCCGATGTGCGTGTTCCTGCTGGCTGGAAAAACGCGGCGAAGCCTAAGTACGTCTGCTATTGCAACCAGGTGACCGAAGAAGAAATTGTTCGCGCTGTTGCCGATCTTGGTGCAAGAACGGTAGCTGATGTCGCCAAGGCGACTGGCGCGATGAAGAATGGAAAATGCTTGGTCAACAACCCAAAAGGAACCTGCTGCCACGCGGATATTGAGGCAGCCATCCGGCGCGCGCTAGAGAGCGTCTGACGGTGCACGTAACGGAGCGCAGGGACGTGAACGAGCCCGCTTCAACGTTGACACGGATACATTACGATAACGAAAGCAGGTGTTGCTATGCCCAAGGTGGCGGAAAAAGCGAGGCGGTTGCGAATCTACATCGGAGACGCCGATCAATGGCGCCGCGAACCGCTGTATCAGGCGATCGTCAAAAAGGCGAAGGAGCTCGACTTGGCGGGGGCGACCGTGACGCGCGGCCTGTTGGGCTACGGGGCGGATAAGCGCATTCATACCGCCAGCATCGCCGACTTGTCCAGCGACCTGCCGATTCTGGTCGAAATCATCGACAGCGAGGAGTACATCAACAAGCTGTTGCCGTTCTTGGATGAAATGCTGGCAAAAGGGCTGGTGACGATTGATGACGTGGACATCATCAAATACGGCACAAAGCCGGTCGCAAAATGAAGGCTGGCAGAATGACGGGGGGATTCTTGCATGATCAACATCTTGGCGGTCGTGATTGGCGGCGGGCTCGGTTCCTTGGCGCGCTATGCGACCTCTAACTTTATGGCGGCCCGCTACGGCGCGGACTTTCCGCTGGGCACGCTTGCCGTCAATATTGCCGGCTGCTTTATTATCGGCCTGTTCATGACACTCAGCACGGAGCGGTTGTTGATCAACCCCGTCTGGCGGCTCGTGGTCGCGGTCGGCTTTTTAGGCGGTTTGACGACCTTTTCTTCGTTCAGCTACGAAACGATCCGTTTGCTGCAGCACGATACGGCGCGCGCGCTGCTGAACATGGGACTGAACGTGGTCGCGGGCTTGTTCAGCACGTGGCTGGGCATCACCGTCGCCCGTGTGTTCTAGGCGCGGCTGTGGGGTAAAGCGATGGATTGCCGCGTGACATGATGGCAAAAAGGTGGTTATACGTTGAAGCGCAATATCGTTATTCTCGGCTTGGTCAGCATGTTCACTGACATCTCCAGCGAGATGATTTACCCGCTCGTTCCGCTTTATTTAACGATGGTGCTGGGGGCCTCGCCGGCGGTGCTCGGCCTGATTGAAGGCGTCGCCGAAAGCCTGGCGAGCTTGCTGAAAATCTTCTCCGGGCGCATGGCCGACCGGTTTGCCCAAAAGAAGCCGCTGGCCATTGCCGGCTACGGCCTTTCCGCTGTGGGCAAGCTGCTGTTTGTCGTGGCGACCAGCTGGACGGGCGTCTTTTGGGCGCGGATCAGCGATCGGCTTGGCAAGGGCGTCCGGACGGCGCCGCGCGACGCCATCATTGCCGATTCAGCGGACGAAAATGAGCGGGGGCGGGCATTTGGCTTGCATCGCGCCCTTGATACGGCCGGGGCGGTGATCGGCATCAGCCTCGCTTATTGGCTGTTCACCCGCTATCAAGGCGGCTACGTGACGATTTTTTGGCTGTCGATCATTCCGGCGCTGATTGGCGTGGGATTGCTGTTTTTGGTGAAGGAGGCCAAGGTGAAACCAAGGGAAGGCATAAAATCGTTTGCCTTTTCGTGGCGCGGCCTTGATCCCCAGCTGAAGTTCTTCATCGCCGTGAGCCTCCTGTTTAACCTGGGGAATTCATCGAACCAGTTCTTGCTGGTCAAGGCGGGAGCGCTGGGCTTTGCCACCGAACACGTCATCTTGCTGTATTTGCTGATGAACGTGGTGTACTTGGTTGCCGCCTACCCGGCGGGTTTCTTGTCGGACCGGGTCGGACGCAAGCGGCTCTTGGTGGCCGGCTACAGCATATACGGGATGGTCTATCTGGGCTTTGCTGTGGTGGACAGCAGCCGGGCGATCATCGGGCTGTTCGGCGTCTATGGTTTGTACACTGGCTTGACCGAAGGCGTGGAAAAGGCGCTGCTGGCGGACATTGCGCCCGCCCAGCAACGCGCCTCGATTTTCGGCTTGCACGCGCTGGTCGTGGGGATATCGCTGCTGCCGGCTTCTTTGCTCGCCGGGTTACTGTGGGATTTGTTCGGCGCGGCGGCCCCGTTTTGGTTCGGCGGCGGGTTGGGGATGTTGTCGGCTGCCGCGCTAGGATTGGGGCTTAAAAAATGATTTCTACGGAGCTGTCCGTTCGTTATCAGCGCAGCGAGCAAGCCTTTGTCCTGGCCATGAGGGAGAAACTCGACCGCCATTTTTGCCGCCTGGAACAGCCGTCCGCTTCGGACTAGCCGGTTTTCGTTTGTATTCGTCGATGCAATTGTGCTTAAAATCCGGGAAGAAGACGGCGTCCGTCCGCGCGGCATGCTGGTGGACGTCGGCGTTAACGACGCCGGTCAACGAGAGATTCCAGGCTTCAGCGAAAAATTGGACTCGACGCCAAAACTTGATTTACAAAAACGCAATTTTAAAAACCGTTTTTATTGACAAGTGTAAAAAATACTGGTATGCTAATGATAATACGTTTGAAAGGCGGATTGCATGATGAAACCTGAACAGTGCGCTCGTATGATGCAAAGCGGTTTTTGGTTTAGCAGCTTTGGCCAGGGCTACTTTTTTAGCGCTGGTTATTTTGCTATGCTTTTTCAAAACCGCATACGGGCCGGCTGTTTAGAAGATATCCGCAATTAGCTGAGAACGTGCCGCGTGGCGGCAGGGCGATGGGCAAAGAGTGGGATAGGTTCTATGACGGACCTGCCTCACTCTTTTCTTTTTGCCTGCAACTATTTCGTGCGGTCCAATAAAGTCTAAGGAGGCATTCATATGTTGGTTGTAATGAAACCCGGGGCGCCGGCAGAGGCGGTTCAAGCAGTGGAAGGAAAACTTCGCGGCGTGAACTTGGAAATCAATCTGATTAAAGGAGCTGTGCAGCAGGTGTTTGCCTTGGTCGGTGATACCAGCAAGCTCGACCTGGGCATGATCGAGTCCAACCGGCATGTGGAAAAGATTCTGCGTGTGCAGCAGCCGTTCAAGGTGGCGAGCCGGACTTTCCATCCGGAGGACACAATTATCGAAATCGGCGGATGCAAAATCGGCGGCGGGAATAAGGCGGTTATCGCCGGGCCGTGTTCGGTTGAAAGCGAAGAGCAAATGATTGAAATTGCGCAAGCGGTCAAAGGCATGGGGGCCGCAATGCTGCGCGGCGGCGCCTACAAGCCCCGCTCATCGCCCTACAGCTTCCAGGGGATGGGGGAAGAGGGGCTGCGGATACTGGCCAAAGCGAGAGAGGCTTCCGGACTGCCTTTTGTTACGGAGGCCATGTGCGTGGAATCCTTTGATTTGATTGAAACGTACGCGGACATGATCCAAATCGGTGCGCGCAACATGCAAAACTTTGCCTTGTTGAAACGGGCCGGCAAAAGCGCGAAGCCGATTTTGCTGAAGCGGGGCATGAGTGCCACGCTCGAGGAATTCTTGATGGCGGCGGAGTACATCCTAGCCGGTGGGAACGGCAAAGTCATTTTGTGCGAGCGCGGCATCCGGACGTTTGACACGTACACGCGCAACACGCTTGACGTCAGCCTGATTCCGGCGGTCAAGGAGTTGAGCCATCTGCCGATCATTGTCGACCCGAGCCACGCGAGCGGCAAATGGTCGATGGTGGAGCCGCTGGCTAAGGCGGCGATGGCTGTCGGCGCCGACGGGCTGATTGTTGAAGTGCACCAGCAGCCGGAGTTGGCGCTGTGTGATGGCTCGCAGTCGTTGAAGCCGAAAAAATTCGGACAGCTCATGACTGCTGTGCAAAAAATCATCGCCGCCGTTTAAGTGTTATAGCGGCGCGAAGAACTTTTTAAAAATCGCAAAAGAGATGCTTGACATTCGAATTTATCTTGTGCTAAAATAAATTTCGTCGCCAGGTGGTGACAACATGGTGGCTATGGTGAAGTGGTTAACACGGCGGATTGTGGCTCCGTTATTCGAGGGTTCGATCCCCTCTAGTCACCCCACTTTTTCTTGGGGCGTCGCCAAGTCGGTAAGGCACGGGACTTTGACTCCCGCATGCGTTGGTTCGAGTCCAGCCGCCCCAGCCAAGTGATCCACTAGCTCAGTCGGTAGAGCACCTGACTTTTAATCAGGGTGTCCCGCGTTCGAGTCGCGGGTGGATCACCATTGCAAACAAAAACCTTTCAAACATCTGTTTGAAAGGTTTTTTTGTTTGCCCGGGAAAGGCGCTTGACATAATCGATCAACAAGACATATAATAATCATGTTCTGCGGGAGTGGCGGAATGGCAGACGCACCAGACTTAGGATCTGGCGTCGAAAGGCGTGGGGGTTCAAGTCCCTTCTCCCGCACCACTTGATATGGAAGCGAACCGGCGATCCGGTTCGCTTTTTTTTTATGCGCGCTTGGTGGCGGCAAAATAAAAAGCACTGGCGCACGAGCCAGCGCTTTTGCTGTTGGGGATATGCGGACGGGCGGGGATTGGGATGTGGGACGCGCCGTCCGCAAGGGGAGTTTGATAAGCTTATCTAGGAGGGCATTTCACTAGTAAGCCATCGATCGACTATAGTTTATCACTCTCGAAGGAAAAAAACATTCGCTTATTTGGGACAAAAATCCCCGTGTTTCCGGTCGGCTATTAGCCAATGTGGACAATTAGGGTGCCGATTCGAACTGTTTGGGGGCTGAGTGGCGCCATTTGGCGCTAATTATCTTAATTGCACGAATAGAAAAACATTTCCGGATCAATAAAAGAAATTATCACACTACTTTAAAGTAAACGGGGTTCAGGGGCTGCTTTAGCGGTTGCCAATGTTTCATTTGTACAGTTTGGGCAACTCTGCCGAGCACAAATTATCGTTTTTAACGGCGGACGTAATGAGCGAAAAAATTTACAAGCCCTTACTTTTGGTGTATCATGTTATGTGATTGCTAATGTGTAACAGGTACTGATTTACCGAGTGCGCCGGGCGCTTTCCCTTCAGTGAAAGCGGGCGCTTCGCAGAATCAAGTAATTGCACTGTTTAAATAATTATGCACTGGGGGTGCTGGTTATTACATTCAGGCATTGCACAATAGCGAGTAAAGCATGATGTAAGAAAGAGGGGACGAAAATGGCAAAAATGAAGACCATGGATGGGAATACCGCGGCAGCACACGTATCGTATGCGTTCACGGATGTTGCGGCTATCTTCCCGATTACTCCTTCCTCGCCAATGGCGGAACATGTTGACGAATGGGCGGCTCAAGGACGGAAAAACATTTTTGGGCAGACTGTACGCGTCATGGAAATGCAATCCGAAGCTGGCGCGGCTGGTGCAGTACATGGATCGTTGCAAGCTGGCGCATTAACGACGACCTACACGGCGTCGCAGGGTTTGCTTTTGATGATTCCGAACATGTATAAAATTGCAGGTGAGTTGTTGCCGAGCGTTTTCCATGTGTCGGCGCGCGCCCTTGCCGCTAACTCTCTGAATATCTTTGGCGATCATCAAGACGTTATGGCTTGCCGCCAAACCGGTTTTGCCATGCTGGCCGAGAGCAGCGTTCAACAAGTCATGGACTTGGGCGTCGTTGCGCATTTGGCCGCAATCAAAGGCCGCGTGCCTTTCATCAACTTCTTTGATGGCTTCAGAACTTCTCATGAAATCCAACGCATTGAAGTGCTTGAATATAGCGACATGGCCAAATTGGTCGATCAAGAGGCTGTGGCAGCTTTCCGCCGCCGCGCCTTGAACCCGGATCATCCGGTTGTTCGCGGTACGGCGCAAAATCCGGACATCTACTTCCAAGAAAGAGAAGTTTCCAACAAGTACTACGAAAACCTGCCGGCGATCGTAGAAGACTACATGCAAGAAATCACCCGTCTGACCGGACGCGAATACCACCTCTTCACGTATCACGGCGCGCCTGACGCTGAACGCCTGATTGTGGCGATGGGCTCGGTTTGCGATACGATCGAAGAAACGGTCGACTACCTGACGGCCAAAGGCGAAAAAGTCGGCTTGCTGACGGTTCACCTCTATCGTCCGTTCTCCGTTGAACACTTCTTCCGTTTCATTCCGAAAACGGTCTCCAAAATTGCTGTTCTCGACCGCACAAAAGAACCGGGCGCGTTCGGCGAACCGCTCTATCTCGACGTGCGCGGCGCTTTCTACAACAATGCCGAGTGGCAACCGACGATCGTCGGCGGCCGTTACGGTTTAGGCTCCAAAGAAGTTACGCCGGCCCACATCATCAGCGTTTACGAAAACCTGAACGCTGCTGCGCCGAAAAACAACTTCACGGTCGGCATTGTTGACGACGTGACCAACCTCTCCCTGCCGGTAAGCGCGGACGACGTTGACACGACTCCGGCCGGCACGAAAGCCTGCAAATTCTGGGGCCTCGGTTCCGACGGCACGGTAGGCGCCAACAAGAGCGCGATCAAAATCATCGGCGACTATGCCGGCCTGTATGCGCAAGGCTACTTCGCCTATGACTCCAAAAAATCGGGCGGCATCACCGTTTCGCACCTGCGGTTCGGCAAAAAACCGATCAAATCGCCTTATTTGATTGACCGCGCTGATTTCGTATCCTGCTCGAACCAATCCTACGTTTACAAGTACAACGTGCTGAGCGGCTTGAAGAAAAACGGCAAGTTCCTGCTGAACTGCTTGTGGACGGAAGCCGAGCTGGACGAAAAGCTGCCGGCTGCTTACAAACGCTACATTGCCAAAAACAACATCGAATTCTACACGCTGAATGCGGTTGGCTTGGCACAAGCGCTTGGCTTGGGCGGACGCATCAACATGTTCATGCAAGCGGCCTTCTTCAAACTGGCTGACATCATTCCGCTGGATGAAGCGGTAAAATACTTGAAAGACGCTGTTGTCAGCTCCTATGGCAACAAGGGTCAAAAGATTGTTGACATGAACCAAGCTGCTATCGATCAAGGCATCAGCGGGCTGGTGAAAGTCAACGTGCCGGCTAGCTGGGCGGATGCTGTTGATGCAGCGACCGAGAAAAAAGCCGTTCCGGCTTTCATTGAAAACATTTTGGAACCGATGAACCGTCAAGAAGGCGACAGCCTGCCGGTCAGCGCCTTCCTGAATGGCATGGAAGACGGCACCTTCCCGCTTGGCACTTCCGCCTACGAAAAACGCGGCATCGCGATCACCGTGCCGGAATGGCAAGCCGACAAGTGCATCCAGTGTAACCAATGCGCGTACGTCTGCCCGCATGCATCCATCCGCCCCGTTCTGGCTGATGCTGCTGAAGTGGCGGCCGCTCCGGAAGGCTTCACTGTGAAACCGGCTGTTGGCGCAAAAGACCTGTCCTTCCGCATCGCTGTTTCTCCGCTCGACTGCACCGGCTGCGGCAACTGCGCGCAAGTGTGCCCGGCGAAAGAAAAAGCGCTTGTCATGAAACCGCTGGAAAGCCAAATGGATGAGGCTGCGCGTTGGGATTATGCCATGGCGGTTTCCCCGAAAGCAAACCCGATGAACAAGAATACGGTCAAAGGTTCGCAGTTCGAACAGCCGCTCTTAGAGTTCTCCGGCGCTTGCGGCGGTTGCGGCGAAACGCCGTATGCCAAATTGGTCACCCAATTGTTCGGCGACCGCATGATGATTGCCAATGCGACGGGCTGCTCCTCTATCTGGGGCGCCAGCGCACCGGCCATGCCGTACACCGTCAACCATCGCGGCCATGGTCCTTCCTGGGCCAATTCCCTGTTCGAGGACAATGCTGAATTTGGTCTGGGCATGTACCTGGGTGTCAAACAAGTTCGCGACAAAGTGGCCGAAGTCGCCAAAGCAGCCCTTGAAGGCGGCGTCAGCGCTGAAATGAAGGCCGCTCTGACGGAATGGCTCGACAAGAAGGACCTGGGCGAAGGCAGCCGCGACCGAGCGGACAAACTGATTGCCCTCTTGGAAGCAGAAAAAGCCGGCAATGCGGCGCTGGAAGAGATCTATGAGAACAAAGACTTCCTGGTCAAACGTTCCCACTGGATCTTCGGCGGCGACGGCTGGGCATATGACATCGGTTACGGCGGTTTGGACCACGTGCTGGCTTCCGGTGAAGACGTCAATGTACTTGTCTTCGATACCGAAGTTTACTCCAACACGGGCGGCCAATCCTCCAAGTCGACGCCGGCCGCAGCTATTGCTAAATTCGCCGCTAGCGGCAAACGCACGAAGAAAAAAGATCTGGGCATGATGGCGATGTCCTACGGCTATGTGTACGTGGCGCAGATTTCGATGGGCGCTGACAAAAACCAAACGCTCAAAGCGATCGCCGAGGCGGAAGCTTATCCGGGTCCGTCCCTCATCATCGCTTATGCGCCGTGCATCAACCATGGCCTGAAAGTCGGCATGGGCTGCAGCCAATTGGAAGCAAAACGTGCTGTTGACAGCGGCTACTGGGCTATGTACCGCTTCAATCCGGAGTTGGCGGAAGCCGGCAAGAATCCGTTCTCGCTTGACTCGAAAGAGCCGACCGCAGACTTCAAAGAATTCTTGATGGGCGAAGTCCGTTACTCCTCCTTGGCTAAACAGTTCCCCGAACATGCGGAAGAGCTGTTCGCTAAGACGGAAAAAGACGCTAAACAACGCTTGGCTAGTTACAAGAAACTGGCTGAAAACTAATACTCCTTGACGGGCCGGATTATCCGGCCCGTTTTTCTTGTCGAGATCTTTTAATTAATTTTTTTATCGGCAGGAGTTAAGGCGGGTTAGGGAGAATAATAATTGAGTTGGTTCGTATACTTTCTCTAAGGAGGGCGTCTTCGTGCGGATTGTTGTCGTTGATGGTATGGGTGGCGGTTTGGGCGCGCAGCTGATTGCGCAAATTTTACCGCTCTGCGCCGGACAAGAAGCGATCGAGCTGCTGGCATTGGGGACGAACGCTTTGGCTACCGGCAACATGCTGCGGGCGGGGGCGCATAAGGGCGCCACCGGCGAGAACGCCATTTGCTTTACGCTGCAGACGGCAGATTTAGTATTGGGGCCGATCGGGGCAATCATTCCGCATGCCATGATGGGGGAGATAT
Organism: Sporomusaceae bacterium; assembly: GCA_029265905.1. Taxonomy (GTDB): domain Bacteria; phylum Bacillota; class Negativicutes; order Acidaminococcales; family JAJUGR01; genus JAJUGR01. The sequence goes on from JAJUGR010000008.1 coordinate 95,389, forward strand.
CGCCCGCGATCGCTGCGGCTGTGGCTTCCTCGCCGGCGAACAAACTGCTCGTGCCGGTGAGTCAGTCGCATGTGGAGTTAATTGGCATGGAGAGCAAGCCGCTGGGACAGCTGGTCAAGGAAGCGGCAGCAAGCGTGGCGAGAATAATAAACGGGAGGGCACGGTAACATGTTGGTATTGGAAGACCGGGTACGCTTTGTGGAAACGGATATGATGGGGGTTGTCCATCATGCGAATTACTTTCGCTGGTTTGAAATGGGGCGCGTCGCCTACTTGCGGGAAGCAGGGATTCGCCTGACAGATCTGATGGCGGACGGCTACCTTTTTCCGATTACGGATGCACGGTGTACATATCGGGCTTCCGCCCGCTTTGACGAGGAAATTCTTATCAAGACGGACCTGGTCGAGGTTTCCCGGGTGAAAATGGTGTTTGCCTATCAAATCAGGCGGAAGGCGGACAACCTGCTCTTCGCCGAAGGCTTCACGCAAAATGTGTTTACCAATCAGGACAACAAGGTTGCCCGGCTTCCCAATCATTATTTTGAGCGATTGCGTGATTATGCAAGCCGTGGACGGCAAGAAGGGGTATTGTAATGCTTAGCTCTATAGCGACGGCCCTCGGGGTCGTGCTGGCGCTGGTTTTGGGCGCCGGAATAATCGTTTGGCTCTATATTCTGAAACAAGGCGACGAACAGCTTGTCATACAAACCGAAAAACGCACGCCGCTGGTAATGACGAAGAAAACCGACAATATCGTCGAGATGGCGACAACGGTGCGCTATTTCAATTTCGGCAAGCAGGATGCGACGATTATTGACGCGTTCACCCGCCACATGCTGCCGAAGGAGCAGTTTGACCGGCTGCGGGTCTACTCGCGGCTCGAGCACAGCAGTTCGCCGCGCGACGATGGCTACTTTGAGGCAATGCTGGTTCATAAGAATACGGGCGGCAACTTGGTTGTGACGCTTGTGTTCGAACGCAAAGAAGATAGCTTTGCCGACGCGTTTGCTGAAATAGTCGATTTTCCGGTGGAAATTTACTGTCATGCGGTTGGACGTAATGACATGTACATCAAAAAGGTGATGTTTGATTTGCCGGCCAGCGAAGTGCAGGCCGCTTTTCGGTCCGGGGGTGCATGTTGATGGGAGTGCAAATCGAACTGATTCCAGTCAAAACGCGGATTCTAACGCATAAAGATGATATTGTGCAGGCCATTTTGCAATATGCAAAAGACGACATCGGCCCGGATGACGTGGTTTCGGTGGCGGAAAGCGTCGTTGCCATCACCCAAGGCCGGGCGGTGCGGCCGGAGGATATCAAGCCCGGATTTTGGGCGAAGATTTTGTCGCGGCTGTTTCCTCAGGAAGGCAGCATCGCCAGTTGGCACGGCATGCAGGCGCTGATCAACGCGGAAGGAACGACGCGTGTGTTGTTTGCCGTTGTGGCCGGCTTCGTTGCCAAGCTCTTTGGCAAGCGCGGCGTTTTCTACCAATTGGCCGGCGAACAGGCCCGGCTGATCGACGACGTGACCGGCACGATGCCGCCGTATGATAAGTATATTGTTTACGGTCCGCATGATCCGAACGGGGTTGCCGAGGCGATCCGGGTTGCGACAGGCAGCTTCGGCGCAGCCGTCGCTGACGCCAACGATCTGAAACGGGCCGCGATTTTAGGCTGCTCCAAGGGACTTGATCCCAAGTTGCTGGAGAAAATGCTGCTGGATAATCCGTTCGGCAATGCAAGCCAAAAGACGCCGATTGTTATTATTCGCAATTATGCCAAGGTGGTTAATAGCAAACAGTGAGTGCGGACGGGGATAGGCGATGCTATCCCCGTTTTCTGGTTTGCCCGGCATGGGCAGTAACTTGGCGGTGAAAGTCCGCTATGGGCTTGGTAGTGGGAACCATTAGCTGAACAGCAAGGGTGTCCATCGTGAGGTGGAATCTGAAGGAAGCTGAAGGCAAAGTCCTGCACCG
>JAJUGR010000010.1 GCA_029265905.1 Sporomusaceae bacterium
CCTCGCATCGATCGGCTATGATGACATAGCTAAACGATACGAGGTACTGCACTCAAGTTATTGAACCGCCGTATACCGAACGGTACGTACGGTGGTGTGAGAGGTCGGTTGCTCAACTAATGGGCAACCTCCTACTCGATCTTGCGTCAGCCTTCCAGGACCGGCGTAGTGGGAGCCGGCTCATGTTTTTCCGGCTTGATCAGTTTTTCGACGACGATGTCGATTTTTTCTACCTCGTAGCAGGCGATTGTTTCGACTTCCTCTTTAATGGCTTCGCGGACCTTGCCGACAGCCTCAGGAATATTGGCTCCGTACAACAGCGACAGGCGCATTTCATACGATACGTTGCCTTTGGTGCTGGTATCTGGATCGGCATCAGTCTTTTTCACAATAATTTGCGGGATGAAACGCTCGGCTAACTGCTTGGCGAAACTAGCCAGCGGACTTTTCGTATCCGTTTCGGGGAATACCCCAACGACTTTCGTCATGGCTGTCTTGGCTAATTCAACAAAAACTTCTTCGTTAATCGTTGTTTTACCATTCATCATCCAACGCCTCCCTTTATTTGCTGCCTTGAGCTACATGTGCCCTTGTGTTTTTATTCGACGCATTGCGCCAAATACCTATTAGCATCGCGAAAAAAATGTAAAATTTCAGCGAGCCAGTCCAAGTGGCGCGGCGCCGCCTGCGCGGGGGAAGGATTTACTCAGGTTTTGGCGAAATCATGTTCTAGAGCAGAGGGGAGGTGGCGGGCTTTTGCAGACTGGCCGGAACCAGTGGATAGACGCCGCCCGCGGCGTCGCTTTATTGCTCATGCTGGCTTTTCACTGGCAAGTGGACAGGATTGATTTTTTTGCGCAGCCGGGGGATTACCGCCAGGGGCTTTGGTGGCTGACCGGGAAGGTGTCAGTAGTGTTGTTTTTGTTGCTAGCCGGGGTGGTGGCCAAGGGCGAAACGCCTTTTTCGGGGCGGAATATGCGCGTTGCAGGCGCAGCCCTGCTTGTTACCGTTTTTACATACCTGGCCCTGCCGGAGGCTTACGTGCGCTTTGGCATCCTGCATTTGCTGGCGGCGGCGGGTTTTTGCACGCCCTGGCTGCGGCTTTGGCCGGTTAGGTCCTTGTTTGCGCTGGCGGCAGCGCTGTCCGTAGGGTTTTACGTGCCGGAAACGTCTTGGACGACTTCCTGGGTCATTGGTCCGCATGCGCCGGCAACGACAATCGATCACTACCCGGTTTTTCCCTGGTTAGCCATCTATGCGTCCGGCCTGGCGCTTGGGCGTCTTGGCGGCCGCGCATGGTTTCAGCACCGGGACCTGCCGGCCTGGTTGGCGGGAGTCGCGGCGCTGGGGCGGCACACCCTCCTTGTCTATCTCGTGCATCAACCTGTTTTACTTGTTTTGTTGCAGTTGTGGCAATATGTCAGCGGTTGATTGTAGTTAAAATGGCCTGAAACGGAAGGAGTTGAAATGAGATGAATTGGATGAAAAGGGTCCAACTTGCGGTGCTTGGCTGCCTGATAGCGTTTTTGCCGGCGGCGACAGGAGAGTGCTATTTTACAACGCGCTACCAGCCGGTGGCGATTGCGCCGGTGGGACAGTTTTTTCTGCCGGCTGACATAGTAGTGACGTCCTTTCCCAAAACGTGGGTTGGCATGGAAACCAATGATAAACTGGATCCGGCGGCGCTGGAGGCGGCGAAGAAGGCGTTTGGTCCCGAGGCATTCAAGGACATGGAAAACTATGATGTGGAAACCTATCAGCTTGCCCTCGACGACGGTGAAACCTATCATGTTGGGTGGCTGATGGCTTTGCGGGACAAGCGTCCGCTCAATAAAGAAGCCGCAGAGATGATGAAAAAGCTCCTGACGCCTGCGGAAAAAGCCAATATGGAACAGGCGCAGATGGGCATCAAAATGGAGCTGTTCGCCCTGAATGAAAAAATGAAGCGCAAGCAGGAAGAAACAAGCGGAAAGAAACCGCGCGCCTGGTTCAAGGTGCTCGGCTTGTCGCCGTTTGAGTATCCTGTTGTGGCCGGAACCCAGGGTTACGGCGTCGGTATGCGGCTGCTGCTGCGCAGCGAGGCGATGCACATGCCGCTCTTCATCAAAGGCTACGCGTTGGGGCCGGACAATCATTTGTCATTGCTCGCCTTCGTGTCGCTCGACAGCGAACGGGAGTTTTGGGCGCCGATTTGGGAGCGAGCGGCGGGGACGCACAAACCATTAGTCCCCAAAAAATAAAAAACAACATCTCAATGAATGAAAGAGGGACAGCGCTGGCCAGCGGCTGTCCCTCTTTCATTCATTGGCGGGGAATTTGTCTACGTAAAGGCGGATGAGGCGTTCGTCAAAATCGACCAAGCCGTCCCGTTTCATGAGCGACAAGGTGCGGGTCAGCGTTTCGCGCGTCGTGCCGACCAGATTGGCGAGCTCCTGGCGGGTAAGCTCCCAGGGCAGTTCCAGCACGCCATTTTTGACCGCGCGCCCGCGTTCTTTGGCTAAGTCCAGCAAAATGGCAACCGTTCTTTCAGCAACGTTGTCCAAGGCCAGCAGCTTGACTTTTTGTTGGGCCAGATAGAGGCGTTCGGCCAAGGTGCGGATCAAGCGCACGGACAATTCCGGACTGCTTTTCACTGCCGCCTCCAGCGCTTCCGCCGGCAAGTAGGCAATTTCGCAAAGCGTGGCGGCCACGGCTGACGCGGGGTAGGGACGTCCGGTGAAGAGTATGGCTTCAGCGAAGGTTTCGCCGGGCTGGACAATGCGCAAAATATGTTCGCGTCCGTCTTCTGATGTGCGGAGCACTTTCACGAGGCCGGACAAGACGAAGTGGACGCCGTCGCCCGGATCGCCTTCGTTGAATAAAACAGCATCCTTTTCGATGTGGCGGCACTGGACTAAAGGGAGCAGGAGCGATAGTTCGGCATCGCTCAGGTTTTCAAACAAAAACAGGCGGCGAAAAGCATTGCGCAGTACTTCCGTTGACATGCAGCACCTCCAAAATAGTACGATCGGTTTCATTATACACAAAAAACGCGGGTCTGTCTTTTGCTGCTAAGGGCAGGAAAACCAGCGCGTAAGCGAGAAGATAACACACCTGAGGGAACAATTGGGAGGAGGAATGTTCGTGCAAGCGGTGGTGGTCTACTATTCCTTTGAAGGAAATGTGCGGATGCTTGCAGAGAAAATTGCGCAAGCTACCGGGGCGGAGCTGATCGAACTGCTTGACCTGGACGAGCCGGAGAGCAAGGGGTTCATGAAATTTGTCAAAGGCGGCGCCCGGGCCATGCTGGGACAAAAAACGCGGCTTGGCTCTCTCGATGCGGCGCGTTTGGCGAAGGCGGAGCTCGTTTTTGTCGGCACGCCGGTTTGGGCTTTTACCTGCACGCCGGCGGTGCGGACCTTTTTGTCCGAACAAAAGTTGTCCGGCAAGAAACTGGCGTTTTTTTGCGCCAGCGGCGGCAGCAAGGGAAAAACCTTCACGGTGATGCGCAATTTGGCGGGACCGGATAATACCGTGTTGGGGGAGTTGGAGCTTGTGGAGCCGCTCAAGCGTGAACCCGGGCAGTGCGCGGAACGCATCAGCCTGTGGGCGGCCAGTATGGTGGAAAAGGCGCAAGCTGTTAAAAAGGAGTGGCAAACGTGATTAAAGGATTGATCAAAGAAGCGGACAAATGGCAGCCGTATCTGTCGGAGCGCCTGGGACAGGGGCTGCGTTTTTTGCAATCGACCGATTTGGCGGCCCTGGCGAAAGGCAAACACGCCATTGACGGCGAGCTGGTGTTCGCTTCGGTTGATGAGTACGAGACGAAGCCGCGCGGTGAGAAGCAGGGCGAAACGCATGATTTGTACATTGACATCCAGTGCGTGGCCAAGGGGCGCGAGTGGATTGGCGTAAGCGCTTTGACGCCAGTGTTGCCGATTGCAGATGACCGCCGCCCTGAGCAGGACCTGATTTTTTATGAGCGGGTTGAGGAGGAAACGGCGGTGCTCTTGCAGCCGGGTGAGTTTGTCGTATTGTTTCCCTGGGAAGTTCACTGTCCCGGCTGTCAGGTTGAGCAGGCGGAGACGGTGAAAAAGATCGTGGTGAAGGTGAAAGTTTAAGCGCTTGGGCGCCGGCGAAGAAAAAAATAAAAAAGTATAAAAAAGCACTTGCTTTTTTCTTCGTGTGCCCCTATAATTCATATTGTTCCATTCCTCGATAGCTCAATGGTAGAGCACGCGGCTGTTAACCGCGGGGTTGTAGGTTCGAGCCCTACTCGAGGAGCCAAGCGGCCCGTTGGTCAAGCGGTTAAGACACCGCCCTTTCACGGCGGTATCAAGGGTTCGATTCCCTTACGGGTCACCAAAAAAACAAAGCTGTTGCCGATCGGCAACAGCTTTTTTGTTGTAAAAAATCTGACAGCGGGCGCGCGGCCCGCTGTCATGTGTCAGGCGAAAATTAGAAACCGAGCGGTTCGCCGACGATGATGACCAGGATGTCGGCCGGATGCGGTTTCTTGTGCATAATGGTGGTGACGCTGCAGATGCGTTCCGGGCTGTCGCAATCCTGGCAGACGCCAGTGTGCGTGCAGGGGGTCTTGCGGTTCAGGCGTTTGGCGTTGACTGGCGCTGCGCAGGTTTCAATGCGCGTAACGGCGTCTTCGACCGTCGAGCAGATTTTATTCACGCCGGCGACGACGATCGTTTTCTTCGGCCCAAAAATCATGGCGGCGACCCGGTTGCCGGAGCCGTCGACGTTGACAAGCTGTCCGTCGAGGGTGAGCGCATTGGTGCTGGTCAAGAAAACGTCGCACGCCAGTTGCTGGTGACGAATCACGGAAGCTTCCGCCGGCGTTGTGCCGGGCGCGTTGTGGTTAAGCACCTTGTTGCCCCGCTTTTCCAGCGTTTCCTGGGCCTTTAATTCGGACGTCGTCCACGAACCGCCCATGCCGACGACGGCGTCTGCCGCGGTTTCGTCCAGGATGGCTTTTAGCGCTGTTTCCTTGTCGGGGACGTATACGGCCCGAAAGCGATTTTTGATCAGGGCGTCAACGGTTCTTTCCGCCAGTGTTTGCTGATGCCAGTTTAAAGCTTCATGCATTGAATATCCCTCCGTTTTTGCAGGCGGCAGCCTGCTTTTTCCTGATTTGAGCGTGGTGTATAATAAAAGGGAGCCACGCGCTAATGAATATCTATTGGCTGTTTTGCAGCAAAATCCTGTTTGTGGAGGAAAAGAAAATGCATGCACGAGAAAGACGGTTGGCGATCATAGAGCAGTTGCAGGCGGCCAGCCAGGCGGTGACGGGTGCGCAACTGGCCCAAACTCTCGGCGTCAGCCGGCAGATTGTCGTTGGTGATGTCGCCCTGCTGCGCGCGCAGGGGTGGGCTATCCTGGCCACGCCTGACGGCTATCTGTTGCCAAAGGAAAGGCCGGCCTCCGAACAGCCTAAAAAGCGGCGGTTTGCTTGTCAGCATGCCGGCAGTGAGATGGAAACCGAGTTGAACATTATCGTCGATAATGGCGGCAAGGTGCTGGATGTGACGGTGGAGCACCCCGTGTACGGCGAACTGGTTGCGCATTTGGTATTGGCTTCGCGGCGCGACATTCAAACTTTTTTGCGCCGGCTTGCAGAAACGAAGGCGGCGCCGCTGTCGGTTGTGACGGATGGAGTTCATCTGCACACGGTTGTTGCCCCGGACGAAGCGACGCTAGACATCATTGAACAGCAGCTGGCCCGGCACGGCTTATTAGTGGGGGCGGAAGACAGCTCCCGGTAACTGCAGGGCGAACAGCGCGCCGGCGATCGGCAAGGCGGCCAACACCGTGAAGACGTTCGCAATCCCGTAATAGTCGGCGAAAGCGCCCAACAGCGTTGCGCCAAGGCCGCCGAGACCGATGCTGAACCCGATTGTCAAACCGGAGGCCATGCCGATACGGTGCGGCATCATTTCTTGCGCCAGGACGACCGTTGTGGCAAACGAGGAGATCAGGGTGAAGCCCACGGCGCTGACGAGAAGCAAGGTCACAAAACCGCCGGTAAACGGGAGCAGGGCAATCAGTGGGAACGAGATCAGCATGGACAGCAGGATAATTGTTTTTCTGCCCAGTCGGTCGCTCAAGCTGGCGCCAAAAAAAGTGCCAACCACCCCGCCCAACATAAAAATCGTCAACAAGTAGCTGGCGTATAGCGGCGAGCCGTTCAGGTGATTGATGTAATATAAGGGTATGTAGGTGCTGAGGCCGGTGTGAATGGACGAGCGGATAAAAATAAAGACGAGCAAGATGGCAAGCAATGCTTTTGGGACAACTGGCTGAGCCTGTTCCGCCTGCGGCGCGGCCTCTTTTTTTGCCGCGGGTTGAACCTCAAGTCGCTGGCGGTGACGGAGAAAGAGCAGGGACATGATGCTGGCCGGCAGCAAAAACCACGTGGTGTTGTGGAGGCCGCCGGGCAGTAAAAGGAGCAGCGTCATGCCCAAAGAGCCGATTGCCCCGCCTAGATTGCCGCCGACGGAGAACAGGCCCATGCTGCGGCCGCGGACGGACGCGTGGCTGACCAGGTTAGCCACGCGGGAGGCCTGCGGATGAAAACCAGCGACGCCGAGGCCGGTGATAATGACGATTGCCAGCAGCAGGGCGTAGGAATTAGCGTGTCCGGTCAGGGCGAGGCCGCTGCCCGCAAGGAGAACGCTGGCGGGCAGCAGCCAAGGAAGGGTCACCTTATCGGTGATGTAGCCGAATAAGGGCTGGATGACGGACGAGGTCACATTTTGGATTAACACGATCATGCCGACCTGGGCGTAAGAGAGCGCAAAGAGCTCTTTTAAAAACGGCAGCAAGATGGGGAGCGCTCCTTGGCTGAGGTCGGTGACAAAGTGCCCGGTTGTCAGCAGCAGGAGCGGCGTCGTAATAAAACTGCCGGCGGCAGTCGGTTTGCTTTCCTTCACAATAGCTCCTCCTCGTTTTTCATTTCTGTATATCTTACTATATCATGCCTCCGGGCAGGGAAAGATGCCTTGCACTTTTTTTTTGCACGCCTTATAATTGTCAAGACAGATGAAAAGACACGGGGGTGCATGCAGCGTGGATATATTTAAACGTATGGAAGAAATGCCTTTGTCGCGGTTTCACTGGCGGCTGCTGCTGTTAACCGGCTTTGGCTGGCTGTTTGACGCGATGGACACCGGGCTTGTCTCGTTCGTCATGCCTTTGATTGCCAAGGAATGGCGTTTAACCTCGCAGGAATTGGGCTGGATTGGCAGCGTCGGGCTGCTGGGCATGGCGATCGGTGCCATTATTGCCGGCTGGGCGGCTGACCGCCTTGGCCGCCGCAAATTGTTCATGATAACGCTGGTGGTCTACAGCCTGGCGACGGCCGCGTGTGCGTTTGCGCCGGACAAGTCGGTTCTGCTGGTGTTGCGGTTTTTGACCGGCGTAGGGTTGGGCGGGCAGTTGCCGGTTGCGGTCACGCTGGTGAGCGAATATGCGCCGGCGGCGCAGCGCGGCAAACTTGTTGTGCTGCTGGAGAGCTTTTGGGCGCTTGGCTGGCTGGGCGCTTCGCTGGCGGCCTATTTTATCATTCCCGCTTACGGCTGGCCGAGAGCGTTTTTAATCGGCGGCTTGCCGCTGTTTTACTTGGGGTTGCTGTGGCGCTATTTGCCGGAGTCGCCCCGTTACCTTTTTGCTAATGGGCGGGCAAAAGAGGCCGAACAGCTGGTGCGGCAGATGGAAAAGGAGGCCGGACTGCCCGCGGTTGCGCTCGCGGCATCGCCGCAGGGGGCGGCAAATTCTGTCGGCACGCTGGCTGATTTATGGCAAAGCCGGTTCTTTCGTTCGACGCTGGTGTTGTGGGTCGTCTGGTTTGGGCTGGTCTTTTCCTATTATGGCATTTTTACCTGGTTGCCGACCTTGATGGTGCAAAAGGGCTATCCGATTGTAAAAACGTTTGAGTTCATGCTGGTGCTGACCCTAGCCCAGATTCCCGGTTACGCCGCTGCGGCCCTGCTGGTCGACCGGTTGGGGCGCAAGGGAACCCTGGCGTCCTTTCTGGCTTGCTGTGCTTTTTGCGCCTGGCTGTTCAGCCGGGCCGAGGGCGGAACGGCGATTTGGTGGTGGGGGGCGATGATGTCTTTCTTCAACCTTGGTGCGTGGGGCGTTATTTATACCTACACACCCGAGGTTTATCCGACCCGGTTTCGCGCTCTGGGAGCGGGATGGGCCGGCGCGATCGGCCGCTGCGGCGGAATGCTGGCGCCAATTTCAGTCGGGTGGCTGCTCGGATTCGGTTGGAATATGGAAGGCTTGTTTTTCCTGTTTGCCGCGGTGCTGATGCTGATTGCTTTTGTTCTATATCTTTGGGGCCGGGAAACGAAGGGCGAGGTGCTGGCGGAGGAATAAGTTTTTCTGTCTTGCCTGTGGACAGCGCATTTGTCGTGTGCTATAATCTGATAGTGGTTTGAGTGACCCGCTTAAGCGCCCGTAGCTCAGGGGATAGAGCGCCGGCCTCCGGAGCCGGAAGCGCAGGTTCGATTCCTGCCGGGCGCACCAGTTGCAGACAAACGCTAGGTTGACGTACGTTGACCTGGCGTTTTTATTTGCCTCATTATTATGTGCAATATTGAACATGCTTAAAATGCACAAAACGATAGATTTTTTATGCATTTCACGCTATGCTTGGTATGCGGTATCCGGTATACCTAAATTGGCATGGAAGCTGTGCTGCTGTGAAAGCAAATGTGGTTAGCGGATGCGCTCCTGGAAATCGGGAATGAGAACAAAAAGTCTGGAGGGGGAAGTTCAATGAGTTCCAAAATTTCATTTCAAGATGGCAAGATGCTTGTTCCCGACACGGTGACGATTCCTTTTATCGAGGGCGACGGCGTAGGACCTGAATGCTGGGCGGCCAGCAAAGCGGTTTTTGACGCAGCTGTCGAGCGGGCGAGCCGCGGCACGAAAAAAGTGGCGTGGAAGGAAGTTTTGGCGGCGGAAAAAGCTTTCAAGCAAACGGGCGAATGGCTGCCGGAGGAAACCGTTGAGGCGATTAAGCATTACCACGTGGCAATCAAGGGGCCGCTGACCACGCCGGTGGGCGAGGGAATACGCAGCGTCAATGTCGCCTTGCGCCACACCCTGTCGTTGCATGCCTGTATCCGACCGGTGAAATGGATTGCGGGCGTTACCAGCCCGGTTCGTCGTCCGGAGCTTGTTGATATGGTTGTCTTCCGGGAAAACATGGAGGATATTTACGCTGGGATTGAGTGGGCAGCGGGGACGCAAGAAAATGCGGAAATCAGCGCCTGCATTTCCCGTCTGACTGGCAAAACGCTGCCGGAAGAAAGCGGGTTTGGCATCAAATATATCAGCCGCGCGGGATCGGAGCGGATTATGCGCGAGGCGATGGAGTTTGCCATCCGCCACAAGCGGCGCTCGGTCACGATTGTCCATAAAGGCAATATCATGAAATACACGGAAGGCAGCTTTAAGAAATGGTGTTATGAGCTGGCAAAGCGCGAATACGGCGAGTTGGTCTGCCTGGAAAGTGAAGCGAATCAACCGGATATGGCGGGGCGGATCGTTGTCAAAGACCGCATAGCTGACAATATGTTCCAACAAGTGCTGATCAATCCGGCCATGTATGACGTGCTTGTGACGCCGAACCTCAACGGCGACTACCTGTCCGACGCATTGGCGGCGCAGGTTGGCGGCTTGGGCTTGGCGCCGGGCGGCAATTTCGGACACGAGGTGGCGATTTTCGAAGCGACCCATGGCACGGCACCGGATATTGCCGGCAAGGACCTGGTGAATCCGGGCTCCATGCTCTTGTCAGGGGCGATGCTGTTTGATCATATCGGCTGGAGCGAAGCTGCGGAACTGATTCGCCAGGCACTGGCCAGCACGGTTAGAAACGGGATCGTTACGGGGGATCTGGCGAAAGAGGTCGAGGGAGCGCAGGTTGTCGGAACGACCGATTTTGCCGCCGCGCTAATCGAATTCATTAAGAGTGAGGCTTGCGCTTAATACAGCCAGCCGGCTACAGAATGGAAGCGACCTTTTGCTCGCAGGCAACCTACGGCGGAGGGCGCTTCCTTGTAGTCGGCATGTACTACTGTTTACGGTCAATACTGTTTTGACGGAATTTTCAGGCAATGCAATTTGCTATAAATCCGGCTTCCTTTCGCCCCTTTTTACGCCCTAGCTTCGCTTTTTTGCCGGCGGCGCCATTTGCCATCGGCGGGGAAATCGCTTAGGATTAAACTAAGGATAGGTGTTGGGGCCAAATGTTGCAAACAGGGGAGGTTCATAGCATGACGTACGTATGTGAACCGTTCGGGAAGCAAATTGCCGATCTGGAGGCGGAACGGGCGAAGCTCCAGGCGCAGTTTGCTGGTGCGGGCCCGGAAGAAAGGGATGAAATTGCCCGGCGCCTTGCGGAAATCGACCATGAATTGCCAGGGCTCAAGCAGAGCCTCGCTGATTGTCTGTCGCATCCGCGGCACTTCGAAGACGAGGCACCCGGAAATCCGAGTGGTGACCCGCGCAAACGATAATGTCAGCCAGGGAATGTTGAAAAAATGAGAGGAATGGATGCTCGCAGCCGCGAAGCTGCAGCATCCATTCCTCGTTTTGGCAGGAACGCAGTTTTACAAATCAACTCTTTGCCTTTTTAGGCCGGAAGATAAAGTAAGCAGGCAGGAATAGTATTGGCAGAAAAGCGACGGCAAAGGCCCACCAAAAGGCGGCTTTGCGCGAGCCGTTGCGGTTCATTACGTTACAGTAGACGAAGTAGGCGGCAATTAAGGCGACGATGGCGGACAACATTTGCGGTCCAGAAAAGCTCATGGGTTAATCCTCCGTTCAAGTTTTATGCTCTCATTTTACACCGAGCGGCGGTGAAAAACTACTGCCAGTAAAGTTTTTAATCTTGCTGGCTGATGACGCGGCTTCGCACCTTGACAGGCGTGCGGCCTTGCTTTAAAATACTGTTGATATCATTGCAAAAGTCATATAGTCAGGCTGCTGCGGCAGCTGGGCCTTTTGGCAGTGGAGTTGATCCATGGGACATTTAAACGTAAATGTCCCATGGATTTTTTTATTTTTTACGGAGGAGTGTGGGTTATGCTTATCCAAGTAGTGGAACAGGTCAAAAAGGTGCTTTGGTATATTCTCTTTGCGAATATTTTTGTGGCAGTGGTAAAAATTATCATTGGCAACATGATTCAGAGTGCCAGCATGACGGCTGACGGCTACCATTCCTTGACGGACGGCGTGTCGAATGTCGTGGGGATAATCGGCATCTCGCTGGCGGCCCAGCCGGTTGATGAAAAACACCCCTATGGCCATCGAAAATACGAGTGCATTACCGGGCTCTTTATCGGGGGCATGCTGCTGGCAATCGTGGCTAATATTGTCATGGAAGCCGTCCCGAAATTGATGAATCCTGTTGTCCCGCAGGTGAGCCTGGAATCGCTGGTGGCGCTTGTTGTCACCGTGGTCATAAATATATTGGTTTGCTGGTACGAATATCGGGCCGGTAAACGGTTGAACAGCTTTATTCTTGTTTCTGATTCGCTGCACACGCGCAGTGATATCTATGTTTCGGTCGGCGTATTGTTTACGTTGGTGGCGATTAAGCTGGGCGCGCCGCCTGTAATCGATCCGATCACTTCCTTGGTTGTCGCGGCGTTTATCGTTAAGGCGGCAATCGAAATCATTCAATCCACCAGCGCCATCTTGCTTGACAGCAACGCCGTTGATGCGGAATTGGTTGAAGCAACTGTCCGTGCTTTTCCGCAAGTGATCAACGTGCACAAAATCCGCAGCCGCGGAACGGAGACACATTTGTTCATCGATATGCATATTGTCATCGATCCGGAGATGAGCATTGCGCAGGCGCATGCACTAGTGCATGACATTGACGCAAAACTCAAAAGCGAGATCGGACCGCACTTGGAGACGATGATTCATACCGAGCCGTATAGTGAAAAATGACTATTGTGGATAAAATGCAGGAATGCTATTGACAAAAAAGAAAACCAAGCATATATTATAAATAATAACTGTAACATTGCAAAATGCAATGACAAGAGAGAAGTACCTTTTGCGGCACGCAAAGAGAGCCGGTGGCAGGTGTAAACCGGTAGGGCGGCAGGTGGGAAATACACTCTTTGAGCAGCGGGTTGAACGCGTGCCGCAAGGCAGGTCAGTAGGCTCAGCCGGCCGCCGCCGTTAACAGGCTGGGATATCGGCATTAGCCCGTATCCGAGAGGTGGCATGCGCAAGTAGGGTGGTACCGCGGGAAAATAAATCCCCGTCCCTTTTTAGGGATGGGGTATTTTTTTTCCCGCGGAAAATATAACCGCGTAGAAAGGTAGGATGGTAGTATGGTAGTGGTAATGGCTCCGGGGGCGACGAAGGCGCAAATCGAAGAGGTGGTGGCGGTTGTGGAGGGAGCGGGCTTAAAAGCGCATCTCTCGTTCGGCGACCAGCGCACGGTCATCGGCATCATCGGCGACAAAACCGTCATGATGGATTTGCCGCTGGCCGGCATGTCCGGCGTGGAAAAACTGTTGAAGGTCACGGCGAGCTACAAGCTGATCAGCCGGGAGTTTGCCGCGCGCGACCATGTAGTATGGGTAGACGGCGTGCCGGTGGGCGGAGGCAGCATGGCTGTCATGGCCGGTCCTTGTGCTGTGGAAAGCCGGGAGCAGTTGCTGGAAGCGGCGGCGATTGTCAAAGCGCAAGGTGCACAATTTTTGCGCGGCGGCGCATTCAAACCCCGTACATCGCCTTATTCGTTCCAGGGGTTAGAACAAAAGGGGCTTGAATTCCTGGCGGAAGCCGGTGAAAAATACGGCCTGAAAATAGTGACAGAAGTCATGGACGAAGGAAATGTCAGCCGCATTGCGGAAACCTCCCACGTGCTGCAAATCGGCGCGCGCAATATGCAGAACTTCGCCTTGCTGCGCGCTGTCGGCAGGGCCGGCAAGCCTGTGCTCTTAAAGCGGGGAATGTGCGGCACGATTGACGAATGGTTGAATGCGGCGGAATACATTGCAAAAGAAGGAAATATGGATATCATTATGTGTGAGAGGGGCATCCGCACGTTTGAAACCTATACGCGTAACACGCTGGATTTGAGCGCTGTCGTGGCGGTGAAGGAACTGAGCTGCCTGCCGGTGATTGTCGATCCAAGCCATGGGACCGGGCTGCGCAAGATGGTGCGCCCCATGTCGTTGGCGGCGGTTGGTGCCGGCGCGGACGGACTGATGATCGAGGTGCACCCGGAACCGGCGAAAGCCTTGTCTGACGGTCCGCAGTCGCTCGATGAACAAGGGTTTGCGAGTCTGATGAAGGAGGTGAACGGTTTGACGACCCTCTTGCGTGGTGAAAACCGTTTGCAATGACGCGGCCGGTTGCCGCGATTATCGGCCTGGGCCTGATCGGCGGCTCGCTTCTGCGGGCTTTGCGGCAGGCCGGCGGCTGGCGGCTTTCGGGAACCGATGTGGATGAACAGACGATTGCTGCCGCTTGGCGGGCCGGTTATTTGCCTGAGTCGGCCCTGTCGCCGGAAAAAGCCGTTCGGGAAGCAGATTTGGTTGTTCTTTGCGTGCCCATAGGCGCAATTGCGCCTATGGTGCGGCGCCTGAAGCCGTTTTTAAAACCCGGCGTGGTCGTAACGGATGTCAGCAGCGTCAAAGGCGATTTGGCCAGAACCGTTCAGCGGGAGTTGGGCGATGCGGGCGTTTTCATCGGCGGCCATCCGATGGCTGGTTCGGAACTGCACGGCTGGAACGCCGCCCGCGCCGATCTGTTTGCCGGCAAGGCCTACATGCTCGAGCGGACGCCCTTGGCGTCCGAGCAAGCGGTTGCGCTGGTGGAGCGGATGGTGGCTGCTGTCGGGGCAAGGCCTGTCTGGATGACTTCCGATGTGCATGACCGCGCCACGGCTTTGATCAGCCATGCGCCGCACGTTGTGGCCTCGGCGATGGTTTTGGCGACTGCCGAAGACGATCATGCGCCTGAAGCCATATCGCTGGCGGCGAGCTGCTTTCGCGACATGACCCGCGTGACGGCTTCAAATCCGGAGATGTGGGTGGAGATTACCTGTGAAAACCGGCAGGAAGTTGCCCGCGCGCTGCAGGCGGTCAGCCGGCACTTGCTGGCGGTTGCGTCGGCGCTGGAGACGGGCGACGAGCAAGCGGTGCGGACCTTTTTTACCGCCGCTTACCAGGCTAAGAATGACTTTTTATTAAAGGATGGTGGACCGAATGTTGGTTAGCGGCGCAAAAGAGCCTTTGCGCGGGAGCGTTACTGTTCCGGGCGATAAGTCTATTTCTCACCGTGTTGTCATGCTGGGGGCGATTGCCGATGGCGTCACCGAGGCAACCGGTTTTTTGCCGTCTGAAGATGCGTTGTCAACCATTCGCTGCTTTCGCCAGATGGGCGTGCAGATTGAACAGGCGGATACGCATGTCCGTGTGGCCGGCGTCGGTCTGCACGGTTTGAAGACGCCCTTGGCCGACCTTGATGCAGGCAATTCCGGCACAACGATGCGCTTGTTGGCCGGGCTCTTGTCCGGGCAGGTGTTTGGCGTGACCATTACAGGCGATGCGTCTTTGTGCAAACGCCCAATGCGGCGTGTCGCTGATCCGTTGAAAAAAATGGGGGCTGATATCCATTTGCAGGATAATGGCTGCGCCCCCTTGCATATATGTCCGGTGGCCAAACTGCGCGGCATTGATTACGACATGCCGGTAGCCAGCGCGCAGGTGAAATCGGCGCTGTTGCTGGCCGGTCTGTACGCGGATGAGCCGGTCGTGGTTCGCGAACCCGTTCCCTCGCGCGACCATAGCGAAAACATGCTAAGAGCATTTGGGGCCGACCTGACGGTTGAAAACGGCGTCATTCGCCTCGTACCGGGAAAGCGTCTGACGGGCATGACACTGACTGTTCCGGGCGACATTTCTTCCGCTGCTTTTGTCTTGGCTGCGGCGGCGATGGTGCCGGGATCGGATGTAACCGTGAAAAATGTCGGCGTTAATCCGACGCGCACGGGCATTCTTGACGTGCTGGCAGCCATGGGGGCGAAAATCACCCTGGAAAACCGGCGTACTGAATGCGGCGAGGCGCGGGCCGATATCAGGCTCGAGCACCGCCCGCTCAAAGGCGTGACGATTAGCGGCGAATTGATTCCGCGGCTGGTTGACGAATTGCCGGTGCTGGCGTTCGTGGCGGCGGTTGCGGAAGGGAAAACGGTCATTGCCGACGCAGGAGAACTGCGTGTCAAGGAATCGGATCGGCTGAGCATGATGGCCAAGGGTTTGGCTGCGTTTGGCGCGAGTTTTGAGGAACTGCCAGACGGAATGATTATCAACGGCAAGCCGGGCTTGCTGACGGCACCGGCCCAAGTGATGGACCCGGCTGGCGACCACCGCATGGCGATGGCGTTTTCGGTGGCGGCGCTGGCGACGGCCGGGACGCTGCGGTTAGCGGATGCGGCGTGCGTGGCCGTCTCCTATCCGAGCTTTTTCCGGACGTTGGCGGAGCTGGGGGCAGTCGTAACAGCGGAGGAGGAATAATGATGCGCTTTGTAACAGCGGGCGAGTCGCACGGCCCTTGCCTCACGGCGGTGGTGGAAGGGCTTCCGGCGGGGTTGCCGATTGACGAAAACAAATTGAATGAGGCGTTGGCGCGCCGGCAACGCGGCGCTGGGCGCGGCGGCCGCATGCTGATCGAAAAAGACCAGGTGGAAGTACTCTCTGGTGTTCGGTTTGGCAAAACCTTGGGCAGTCCAGTGACGCTGTCGATAAAAAACCGCGACTGGGATAACTGGCGTGAGGAAATGGCGCCGTTCGGCGCACCATCGGATCGCAAACGGGTTTACTGTCCGCGACCTGGGCATGCTGATTTGTCGGGCGTTTGGAAATATGGCTTTGAAGATGCGCGCCCGGTATTGGAACGGGCCAGCGCCAGGGAAACAGCCGCGAGGACGGCGGCCGGCGCGATTGCCGCCGGTTTTTTGGAACATGTTGGCATGACGTTTGCCGCTCATGTCCGCGGCATCGGCGGCATCGAGCTGCCGCGTGAGATACAGCCTAGCGTGCAGGAGATTCGTGCTAAAGCCTTTCCGTCGCCGGTTGGTTGCGTCGATGAAGCGACAGCAGCCAACATGCTCGCCCGGATTGCTGCCGCGCAGGAGGCGGGTGATACGCTGGGCGGGCTGATTGAAGTGCGCGGGGAAGGACTGGTGCCCGGATTGGGCAGCTACACGCAATGGGATGCCCGTTTAGACGGGCGGCTGGCGCAGGCGATTTCAGCGATCCCGGCGATCAAGGGTGTTGCCTTCGGCGATGGGTTTGCCTTGGCGGCTGTGCCGGGCAGCGAGGCGCATGACACGATGCAAAAATGCGGCGAGCGCGGCATTGCGCGGCCGACAAACCATGCCGGCGGCCTGGAAGGCGGCATGACCAACGGCGAGGTGCTGGTTGTGCAGGCGGCGATGAAGCCGATTCCGACCCTGATGAAGCCGCTGGCTTCCGTTTCCTTGCTGGACGGGTCCACCACCTATGCTTCGACGGAGCGCAGCGACGCCTGTGCGGTTCCCGCCGCCGCCGTTGTCGCCGAGATGATGACGGCCTGGGTGATTGCTTGCGCCGTCCGGGAAAAATTCGGCGGCGACTACATTGAAGATGTATTGATAGCGTTGGAACATTATAAAGCCCGTATCGCTCAGGGAGGCGCGCCATGGCAGGTGTGAATCAGGTCGTTCGCGTGCCGGTCGCGCTTGGGGAGCGCAGCTACCAGGTTGTTGCCGGGCCGCTTTCCGATACCTTGCCGGAAACGTTGGCCGCTCTGCGGGCGACGCCGAAAGTGCTGCTTGTGTCGGATGAACGAGTGGCTGGATTGTACGCGGACAAAGTGAAGAAGCTCCTTGAGCAATGCGGTTTTTCTGTCCACCTGGCGGTCGTGCCGGTCGGGGAGGAGGCCAAAAGCCTGGCGGTCGCCGGGCGCCTGTATGATCAGGCGGTGCGGTGCGAGTTGGATCGCAAAAGCCTGGTCGTGGCCTTGGGCGGCGGCGTTGTCGGCGATGTGGCCGGCTTTGTTGCCGCAACGTATTTGCGCGGCCTTCTGTTTATCCAAATACCCACCACGCTGTTGGCACAGGTGGATGCGAGCGTCGGCGGGAAAGTGGCCATCAATCATCCGGCCGGGAAAAATTTGATCGGCGCCTTTTATCAGCCCAAAGCCGTATTGGCGGACGTCGCTTTTTTTGACACCTTGTCCGAAAGGGATTATCGTTCCGGATTGGCTGAAGTTGTTAAGCACGCGCTCTTAGACAGCGAAGCGCGCCTGCAATGGCTGGAAGCGAACCATGAGCGCTTGCTTGCGCGCGACCACGCCCTGCTGCAAGAAGTGGTCGCTTGGTGTTGCGCGCACAAAGCCGGCGTTGTGTCGCGGGATGAAACGGAGCAGGGTGAACGCAAGCATCTTAATCTTGGCCACACTTTCGGCCACGCGGTGGAGGCCTGGGGCGGGTTTAACCGCTGGACGCATGGCGAGTCGGTGGCGATTGGATTGGTTG
Organism: Sporomusaceae bacterium; assembly: GCA_029265905.1. GTDB lineage: Bacteria > Bacillota > Negativicutes > Acidaminococcales > JAJUGR01 > JAJUGR01. Next base: position 17,558 of record JAJUGR010000010.1, read on the forward strand.
CGGCGCTAAAATTGTCCGTCAAGCATGTTCAATGTCCGGCTGCTTTAGTGGCGCGCGTAGCGAAGCTGCTTGAACAACTGGGACTGCCGGCCGGCCTGCCGGCGGGGGAAACGTATGACTTGCAGTCTTACCTGCACCAGGACAAAAAAATGCTGCAGGATAAAATCCATTGGATTTTGCTTGCCGGCCCCGGCGACGTTCGGATCTGCGCGCTCGACAAAAACGAAAGCGTAGCCGAACTAATTTGATGACGGGGCGGGCGGCGCCCGTCGGCTGTTCAACAAAAAAATGCAACAGACTGTTGACAAGGCGGTGCAAGGTGGCTATAATAATCGTTGTGAGTCACACAATTGAATTGCGGAAGTAGCTCAGTGGTAGAGCATCGCCTTGCCAAGGCGAGGGTCGCGAGTTCGAATCTCGTTTTCCGCTCCAGACATTTTTCAAACCCGGCCGCTGGTCGGGTTTGTTCTTTACTTGAGTTTGCCGGGTGGATATGGTATGATGTTATGAGCACAATGCGTGCAGACCGGGTTATTCCGGATTGCATCTAATTAATAACAAGGGGGATATGGTAGTACATGAAAGTTACAGCCGAAAAAATAGACAAGCATCAGGTGGCGCTGGCAATTGAAGTGCCGGGCGAAGAGGTAGCCAAATCTTTTCAGAAAGCTTATCAACGGTTGGCGAATAAAGTTAACATTCCCGGTTTCCGCAAAGGCAAAGCGCCGCGCAAAATCCTGGAAATGCGTCTTGGCGCCGATGTCTTGAAAGAAGAAGCGTTCGAGGTATTGGCTGGTCCCGCTTACCAAGAAGCGCTCAAGCAAGAGAAGCTTGAACCGGTCAGCCGCCCGGAGGTGGAAGTCGGCGATCTGGAAGACGGCCAACCGCTTTCCTTTAAAGTAACCGTTACGGTAAAACCGACGCCGGTTTTAGGCGAGTATAAAGGCCTGGTTGTTGAAAAGCCGGTTGCTGAAGTAACTGAGGCGGAAGTGGAAAGCAGCCTCAACACCATGCGTGACCGTCAGGCGCAAATGGTTGTTGTCGAAGACGCGACAATTGAAAAAGGTGATTTTGCGGTAATCGATTTTGCCGGCACGATTGACGGTGTACCGTTCAGCGGCGGCGAAGGTAAGGGCTATCCGCTGGAAATCGGTTCGGGCAGCTTTATTCCCGGCTTTGAAGAGCAATTGATCGGCGTAAAAACCGGCGAGAAGAAAGTTGTCAGCGTCTCCTTCCCGGAAGACTACCATGTGAAAGAGCTGGCGGGCAAAGCGTCTGAGTTTGCCGTGACGGTGCATGAAGTCAAGCGGAAGCAGTTGCCGGAATTGAACGATGACTTTGCCAAAGAAGTCGGTTCGTTTGAAACGTTGGAAGACCTGAAGGCCGACATCAAGGCAAAAATGCTGAACGCAGCCGAAGAGCGTGCGAAGAACGAATACGAACGCGCCGTTGTCAAGAAGGCTGTCGACAACGCAACGCTTGAATTGCCGGAAGTAATGATCGATGACCGCGCTGCCAAAATTGTTGAAGACTTTGCTTACAATTTGGAAAGCCGCGGCATGAAACTCGACATGTACCTTCAATACACAAAAAAGACCCTTTCCGAGCTGAAGGATTCTTACCGTGAGATTGCGGCCGAGCAAGTTAAGGCCGATTTGGTGATGGAAGAGATCGCTAAAGAGGAAAACCTGGAAGTCACGGAAGCCGACATCAATGCCGAGCTGGAAAGTTTGGCCGCTCAATACAACATGCCGGTCCAAGACGTGCGCCGCACGCTGGTTGAGCATGGCAACGTGGACGTACTGAAAGGCAATTTGCTGCGCCGCAAGGCTTCCCAGGTTGTCTTGGAGAGCGCGGTAAACGCTTAATAGTCTTACAAAAAAGAGGTGTTGAGCATGAGCTTTGTGCCAATAGTTGTGGAACAATCGAACCGGGGCGAGCGGGCCTATGACATCTTTTCTCGTCTGTTGAAGGATAGAATTGTGTTTATCGGCGGTCCTATCGACGACACGATGGCGAATTTGGTTATTGCGCAATTGCTCTTCCTTGAGTCGGAAGACCCGGACAAGGACATCCATCTGTATATCAATAGTCCGGGCGGCAGTGTCACGGCCGGTTTGGCCATGTATGACACGATGCAATATATCAAGCCGGATGTTTCAACCATATGCCTGGGCATGGCGGCCAGCATGGCTGCTATTTTGCTGACGGCGGGCGCCAAAGGCAAGCGTTATGCGCTGCCCTATTCGCGGGTTATGATTCATCAGCCGCTGGGCGGTGCGCAGGGGCAGGCGACGGATATTGAAATTCAAGCCCGGGAGATTTTGCGCTTGCGCGAAGTTGCCAATGAAATTTTGTCCCGCCACACGGGCCAACCGATCGACAAGATCCAACTTGATACGGAACGCGATTATTTCATGTCCAGTCAAGTGGCTTGCGACTACGGGTTGATTGACAAGGTGATTGTTCGTGGAGAGAGTTTCAGGGCATGACTTCTTCCACAAGTGAGGTGAGCAGTATTGAAATTCGGTGAGGAAAAAGGTCAGTTGAAATGCTCATTCTGCGGAAAGCTGCAGGACCAGGTGCGCAAGCTTGTGGCCGGTCCGGGGGTTTATATTTGCGATGAGTGCATTGAATTGTGCAATGAGATCATTGAAGAAGAGTTGCACGAGCACGTTGGCGTTGAACTGAAGGACGTTCCTCGTCCTAAAGAAATCAAGGCCATCCTGGATCAATATGTTATCGGCCAGGAGGAAGCCAAGAAGTCGCTGGCGGTGGCTGTTTACAACCACTACAAGCGGGTGAATTTGGGCGGACGCGCGACCGGTGACGTGGAGTTGCAAAAATCCAACATTCTGATGCTGGGCCCGACCGGCAGCGGCAAAACCCTGCTGGCGCAAACACTGGCTAAGATTTTGAATGTCCCCTTTGCCATCGCCGATGCAACCTCCTTGACAGAAGCGGGTTATGTCGGCGAGGATGTTGAGAACATCCTGCTGAAGCTGATTCAGGCGGCTGATTATGATGTGGAGCGCGCCGAACGGGGCATTATCTACATTGACGAAATCGACAAGATCGCCCGCAAGTCGGAGAATCCGTCGATTACGCGTGATGTGTCCGGCGAAGGCGTGCAACAGGCCCTGCTGAAGATTTTGGAAGGGACGGTTGCCAGCGTGCCGCCGCAAGGCGGACGCAAGCATCCGCATCAGGAGTTCATTCAAATCGATACGACCAACATTTTGTTCCTGTGCGGCGGCGCTTTTGCCGGCATTGAGTCGATCATCGCCAGCCGGATCGGCGAGAAGACGATGGGCTTCGGCGCGGAAGTGCGGAGCAAGGTCAAGCAGCAAAACACGGAGCTGTTCCGCAAGGTACTGCCGGAAGACCTGCTGAAATTTGGCTTGATTCCGGAGTTTGTCGGTCGGCTGCCGGTCGTGGTGACGCTCGATTCGCTCGATGAGGCGGCGCTGATCCGTATCTTGCGCGAGCCGAAAAACGCTTTGATCAAGCAGTATCAAAAGTTCCTCGCGATGGACAACGTCGAGCTTGAATTCCGTGATGAAGCCCTGCAGGCGATCGCCCAGGAAGCGTTGAAGCGCAATACGGGCGCGCGTGGCTTGCGCTCCATTATTGAACGGATCATGCGCAACGTGATGTATGAAGTCCCGTCGCGGGATGACGTGAGCCGCTGCGTTGTTACGGAAGACGTGGTTCGCAGCCAGGAAGAGCCGATGCTGATCTGCGATCGAAAGAAAAAGAAAAAGGACGTTTCCGCGTAAGCTAGCCATAATTAAAAAGAAAAGAGCCTAACAGCTCTTTTCTTTTTTTGTGCTGGGCAGTGGGCAGGATTTCCTTTTTGCTGGTGCGAATAAATAGAAATGTGACATAGACGATAGACGACTTAGCCGCGGATGGTTAGGGGGAGATGCTTGGATATGGCTGAGAAAAAAGTGATACCGCTCTTGCCGCTCAGGGGACTGCTTGTCTTTCCGGCGGTAATCATGCATTTAGATGTCGGCAGGGCCAAGTCAATCAGCGCGCTGGAAAGCGCGATGGTCAGCGACCGGCGGGTGCTGCTCGCCTCGCAAAAGGACGCTGACCTTGACGATCCGACGCCGGATGAGATTTACGAGACTGGGACCGTCGCTGAAGTCCGGCAGTTGCTCAAACTGCCGGGGGGGAATTTGCGCGTGCTGGTTGAAGGGTTGCATCGAGGACGCATCAAGCGGTATGTTGACAATGCCAGCTACCTGGCGGTTGAGATCGAAGAGCTGCCTGTCGCCGAAGCGGTGACGCCGGAAACAGAAGCCTTGCGCCGCCTGCTCGTTGACCAGTTTGAACAGTGGGTCAAAATGAGCAAAAAAATTCCGCCGGAGACGCTCCTGACCGTGACCGGCGTATCCGATCCCGGCCGAATGGCCGATCTGGTGGCCGGCCATCTGGCCATGAAGCTGGAGGAAAAGCAGCAGGTTCTGGACACCATTGACGTCCGGGATCGCTTGAACCTGTTGTGTGACATGCTGGCCAAAGAACTAAGCATTATGGAGATCGAAAAGAAGATTTCCCAGCGGGTGAGAAAACAAGTTGAGCGTTCGCAAAAGGAGTATTACCTGCGCGAACAGCTCAAGGCGATTAACAAGGAACTGGGCGAAAAGGACGAAAAGGCCGCGGAAATTGAATCCTACCGCAAGCGCCTGGCCGAGGCTGGCGTGCCGAAAGACGTGGCGGAGAAGATCAACCGGGAAATCGACCGCCTGGAGAAAATGCCCTCCATGACGGCCGAGACGGCGGTCATCCGCAATTACCTGGACTTTCTGCTGGCCTTGCCCTGGAATAAGGAAACGGTTGAAAGCCTGGAACAGGAAGCGGCTGAAGCGGTTCTGGAAGCTGACCACTACGGGCTGGAGAAGGTCAAGGAGCGGATACTGGAATATTTGGCGATCCGATCCCTGGCCGGCAGCATGAAAGGGCCGATCCTTTGCCTGGTCGGACCGCCAGGGGTGGGCAAGACTTCCTTGGCTAAATCGGTCGCGCGCGCGATGGAGCGCAACTTTATTCGCGTTTCCCTCGGCGGCGTGCGCGACGAGGCGGAAATCCGCGGCCACCGCCGCACCTATGTCGGCGCCTTGCCCGGACGGATCTTGCAGGGCATTCGCAATGCCGGCAGCAAAAACCCGGTTTTCCTGCTGGATGAAGTGGACAAAATGAGCAGCGATTTTCGCGGCGATCCTTCCTCGGCGCTCTTGGAAGTGCTTGATCCGGAGCAAAATGTCAGCTTCAGCGATCATTACGCCGAAGTCCCATTTGATTTGTCGCGTGTTTTCTGGATTGTGACGGCGAATACCACGCACACGATTCCGCGCCCTCTGCTTGACCGCATGGAGGTCATCGAGATACCCGGTTATACGGAAGAGGAGAAGCTGGGCATTGCGGAGCGTTATCTGGTGCCGAAGCAAATTAAAGAGCATGGTTTGAAGCCGAGCTGGATCCGGTTTTCGCCGGAATCGGTGCTGGCGATCATCCGCGGCTACACGCGGGAAGCCGGTGTACGCAGCCTGGAGCGATCGATCGCGACGGTTTGCCGCAAGGTGGCCCGGCAAATCGTGCAGCACAAGCGCAAGCGGGTTCAAGTGAGGGCTGATCGCCTGCAGGAGTTGCTGGGGTTGCCGAAATTCCATGAAGCGGATAAGGAACGCAATGCCGAAGTCGGGCTGGCGACGGGACTCGCCTGGACGAGCGTCGGCGGCGATGTGCTGGAAGTGGAAGTGTCGGTGACGCCGGGCAAAGGTCGGATGGAACTGACCGGACAAATGGGCGACGTGATGAAGGAATCGGCTAAAGCCGGCTATACCTACATCCGCAGCCGCGCTTCGAGCTTGGGCATAGACGAAGCTTTTCACGAAAAATCGGATGTGCACGTTCATTTGCCGGAGGGGGCCATACCGAAGGACGGCCCCTCGGCCGGCATTACAATGGCCACGGCCATGGCCTCCGCTTTGACCGGACGGAAGGTGCCGCCTGATTTGGCGATGACTGGGGAAATTACGCTGCGGGGGCGCGTCTTGCCTGTGGGCGGGATCAAAGAGAAGGTGCTGGCGGCGCATCGCTTCGGCATAAAACGGATTGTTCTGCCGGTTAAAAATGAGCGGGATCTGGATGAATTGCCGGCCAACATTCGCAAAGATTTGGCTTTTTTCCCGGTCAAGCATATGGATGAAGTGCTGGCAATAGCGTTGGAGGAAAAACATGGGTAGTGGCAACTGGGATTTTATTCGCGCCAAGTATTTGGCTTCGGCCGTCCGGGCGGATCAATATCCGACCGGCGGCCTGCAGGAGATAGCCTTTATTGGCCGCTCCAACGTCGGCAAGTCGTCTTTGATTAATTCGCTTTGCCGGCAAACTGGCTTGGCTCGCGTCAGTGCGACGCCGGGGAAAACGCAAACGATAAATTTCTATGAAATTGCCGCCAAGGAGACGGCGACGGATCGGCGGGAGCAGTTTTATTTGGTCGATCTGCCTGGCTATGGGTATGCGAAAGCCTCCAAGGGGGCCAAGTCCCAATGGTCGGTGTTTATCCGCCAGTATTTGTCCGGCTCGCGCAATTTGCAGCTGGTTTGCCAACTGATTGACATCCGGCATCCGCTGATGGAGAGCGATCAGGAAGGTTATCACTGGCTGATTGGCAATGGGCTGCCGGTACAGATCATCTTGACGAAAGCGGATAAACTGTCGCGCCAGGAAATGACCAAGCAGCATCAGGCCTTGTCACGCGCCCTGGGCTTGACGCCCGATCGCGTCATTGTTTATTCCAGTGTGCAGCACACCGGGCGGGCAGAACTGCTCAACCGCATCGGCAGGCTGTTGTGGCCGATGCCAACCTGATAGAAAGTGTCTTTTAGCGTAGTTTTAGCGACTACGCTTTTTCTTTCGCAATTTTTGCTGTAGAATGTCAATAGACAATTTTTGCGGGGAGGGGTTATGATGAGGCAAACTATTCCGGTCATCTTTGCTGCCATGTGCACGGCACAAGTGTTTGCTTTGGCGAAAGTCCCTCTGGCGTGGATGTTGGGGCCTTTGGCGGCGGGGCTGTTTTGGCTGTTGGTCCGCAAACAGGATTTTTATTGGCCAACCAGATGGCGCAACTGGTCGTTGCTGCCGATTGGCTACGGCATGGGAAAATACGTGACCCTTCATACGGTGAACCAGATCATTGTGCAGCTGCCGGGCATGGTGGCGGCAACCGCCATCATGCTGCTGGCCTGCTATTATTTGGCCCGGCTGACCGCCAGCGGAGCAGGCTTGTCGACTGCCAGCAGCATCCTCGGCAGCACGCCGGGCGGTCTGTCGCAGATGGCTGTGCTTGGGGAAGAGTTTGAAAACACGGACCTAGCTGCGATCACGTTTATGCAGACTGCCCGCGTGTTGGGGGTGGTTTGCATTGTCCCGTTTTTGGCTGTGCATGGCTTGGCCGGCGAGCGGACGGCAGCAGCGCCGCCAATGCTGGCGATGTCCGCCGCACCGCTTGGCCTTGCCGGCTGGCTGGCTGTCAGCCTGCTGGTTGTGGCCGGGGCCTGGCTGGCGGTTAAGTGGCGCTGGCCGACGCCGTATATGATGGGACCGGTTTTTACCGTCGCCCTGGCATCGCTGTTTCACGGACCGCTGCCCGGCTTGCCGGTTTCGGTCATGAACGGCGCGCAGTTGGTGATGGGCCTGTATCTGGCGAAAAAATTTCAAACTAGTGAAGCGAGCGAGGGCGCAACATCAAATTGGCGGCTGCTTTTCTTTTTCACGGCTGTCGGCGTGTTGCTGATGATTGTCGTCTCGCTGGCCTTAGCCTGGGGCTTGGCGAGCGTGTATCATTTTTCGCTTACAACCGCTTTTTTGGCTATGGCGCCCGGCGGGATCGCCGAAATGGGGCTCACAGGCATTGCCTTGGGGGAAGACGTATCGATTATTTTTGCCTACCAATTGTTCCGTTTGCTGTTCGTGCTGGGCGTGCTGCCCATGTTGCTGCGCAAACTGCTGTTTCGGAGCAGTCTTGTGTAGCGTCTAGCTAAGCCGGGAGTGTGGCTTGAGGGGGAAAAACATGTTTCAACAGGTGAAGACAAAAAAAGTATATGAAGAGATTGTCGGACAAATTAAGGCGCTTATTGTGGATGGCAGGCTGCAACCGGGCGACAAGCTTGCTTCCGAGCGGGATTTGTCCGAACAGCTCGGGGTCAGCCGCGCCTCCGTGCGGGAAGCGCTTAGCGCGCTAGAGATGTCAGGCATTATTGAAATACGGTCCGGGGAGGGCAGTTTTGTCAGACAGGTGTCTTTCGCCGGGCTGATGGCGCCTTTGTCGTTTTGCCTTCGGGTTGAGTCGAAAGAAATGGTGCATTTCCTCGAGGTGAGGCGCATGCTGGAAGCGGAAGCCGCGGCGCTGGCCGCTTTGCGGGCCGGAGAGGCCGAACAGGAGGAGATCAGAAGGTCGCTGGAGATGATGCGGGCGGAAATTGTCGCCGGCGGTTTTGGTGACGATGGCGACACGGCCTTTCATGCCGCAGTCGCAAAGGCGGCCCAAAATCCAATCCTCGACCAGTTGATGGGGGTTATCACCGAATTGATGAGCAATACTTTCCGCAGCGTCAGACAGAAAATGTTTCTGGCCCCCGGGGTTGCAGACAGCATCTACGCTTCGCATGTCGACATCTATCGGGCGATCGTTTGCCGTGACCCCCAGGCGGCTCGGCTCGGCATGCGCAAGCATTTGTTTTTGCTCGAGCAGGCTTCGCAGCAAACCGCGGAGGTGCCCGGACAAGCCAACAACGCTTGACACCCGGCAATCCTGCTGGTAAGATAGGCGTATCGGAAAAATGACAACGGCAACGAACGGAAAGAGTAATTGTTGTGCGCCTCACAAGAGAGAAAGCCCCCGGCTGAAAGGCTTTCAGGCAGTCAGGCAGTGAAGTCGTCCGGGAGCCGGCAAAGTGAAAGCCAGTAGCTTTGTCCGCGGGCAACGCGTTATGTTGCCGAGAGTGCCTGCCGGCGTGCAGGAATCAGGGTGGTACCGCGGAATAACCTTCCGTCCTTGCTTAAGGACAGAGGGTTTTTATTTTTGTGCAGGGAGGAACTGTTAGTGGACAAGACAATTTCTACCGTATATGATCCGAAACAAGTAGAGGAAAAGTGGTACAAGGAATGGGAAGCGCGGGGCTACTTCCATGCGGAGGTCAAGCCGGACGATCCCGCCTTCAGCATTGTCATTCCGCCCCCGAACGTGACGGGGCAGCTGCATATGGGCCATGCGCTCGACAACACGCTGCAGGATATCCTGATCCGCTGGCGGCGCATGCAGGGCTACAACACGCTGTGGATGCCGGGCAGCGACCATGCCGGCATTGCGACGCAGATTAAAGTGGAAGAGAATCTCAAGAACGAGGAAAACATCACGCGCTATGACCTGGGCCGCGAGAAGTTCATTGAGCGCGTCTGGGAGTGGAAAGAACAGTACGGCAGCCGGATTTTAAACCAGTTGAAGCGGCTCGGGGCCTCTTGCGACTGGCAGCGCGAGCGCTTCACCATGGACGAGGGCTGCTCGAAGGCCGTGCGCGAGGTGTTTGTCAGCCTCTACGAGCAGGGCCTGATCTACCAGGGCAGCCGCATCACCAACTGGTGCGTGCGCTGCCACACGGCCTTGAGCGACATTGAAGTCGAGCATGAGGATCAGCCCGGCAAGCTTTGGCACGTCCGCTACCCGGTCGTCGGCGAAGACGGCATTTACCTGACGGTGGCGACGACCCGCCCGGAAACGATCCTCGGCGATACCGGCGTGGCGGTCCACCCGGAGGACGAGCGCTACAAGCATTTGATCGGCAAGGAGCTGCTGCTGCCGATCGTCGGCCGCAAGATCCCGGTGATCGCCGACAGCTATGTCGACCCGGCTTTCGGCACGGGCGCGGTCAAGGTGACGCCGGCCCACGACCCGAACGATTTTGAAATGGGCGTCCGCCATGACCTGCCGCATGTTGTTGTGATCGGCATGGACGGCAACATGCTGCCGGAAGCGGGCAAATATGAGGGAATGGACCGCTACGCTTGCCGCAAGGTGCTGGTGGCGGATCTGGAGGAAGCCGGCTATCTGGTCAAGGTTGAAGAGCATCAGCATTCTGTCGGCCATTGCCAGCGCTGCCACACGGTCGTCGAGCCGCTAGTCTCCAAGCAGTGGTTTGTCAAGATGGCGCCGTTGGCCAAACCGGCGTTGGATGTGGTCAATGACGGTCGGGTGCAGTTTGTCCCCGAGCGCTTCACCAAAACCTACACCAACTGGCTGGAGAATATCCGCGACTGGTGCATTTCCCGGCAGATCTGGTGGGGTCATCAGATCCCGGCCTGGTACTGCGACGACTGCGGCGAAACGATTGTCTCGCGCACGGACGTGACGGTCTGCCCGAAATGCGGCGGCGCCGTCCGTCAGGACGAGGATGTGCTCGACACCTGGTTCAGCTCCGGCCTCTGGCCGTTTTCCACGATGGGCTGGCCGGAGGACACGGCGGAATTGCGCCAGTTCTATCCGACGAGCGTTCTGGTGACGGGCTACGACATCATTTTCTTCTGGGTCGCCCGCATGATCATGCTGGGCATGGCCTTCCGCCAGGAAGTGCCGTTCAGGCACGTGTTCATCCACGGCCTTGTGCGCGACTCGCAGGGCCGCAAAATGTCCAAATCCCTCGGCAACGGCATCGATCCGCTGGAAGTCATCGAGCAGTACGGCGCCGACACGCTGCGCTTCATGCTCATTACCGGCAACACGCCGGGCAATGACATGCGCTTTTACTGGGAGCGCGTTGAATCAAGCCGCAATTTTGCCAACAAGATCTGGAACGCCTCGCGCTTTGTCATGATGAATTTGGACGGCTACGACGCCGCGGCGCCCAAGGCCCCGTACACGCTGGCGGACGAGTGGATTCTCTCGCGCCTCCAGCAGACGGTGCGCGACGTGACGAACATGCTGGAAAACTACGAATTAGGCGAAGCCGGCCGCCTGCTGTATGAATTCATTTGGAACGAATTCTGCGACTGGTACATCGAGCTGGCGAAAGCCCGCCTCTACAACCACGAGGCGGCCGAAGCGCGGGCGACGGCCCAGTCGGTGTTGTGCTCGGTGCTGGAGGCGGCGATGCGCCTTCTGCATCCGTTCATGCCGTTTATTACCGAAGAAATCTGGCAGTGCCTGCCGCACGACGGCGCGACGATTGTTCTGAAGACCTGGCCGAAAGCGGACGAAGCCCTGCTCAATCCGGCGGCGGAGAGCCAGATGAACCTGATGATGGATGTGATCAAGGCGATCCGCAACATGCGCGCCGAGCTCAACGTGCCGCCCGGCAAAAAGAGCCCTGCGTTGCTGCAGGTCGCCACGGACGAGTTGGCGGCGCTGTTTGACAACAACAGCGGCTACTTGCGGACGCTGGGGGCGGTCGACAACCTGACAATCGGCCGGCTCGATGACGCCAAGCCCGAGCATGCGATGACGGCGGTGGCCAGCGGCGTCGAGATTTATCTGCCGATCGGCGGTCTGATCGACGTGCCGAAGGAAACGCAGCGCCTGCAAAAGGAGCTTGACTCGCTGGACAAGGAAATTGCCCGCGTGGAGGGCAAGTTGTCCAATGCAGGATTTTTGGCCAAGGCGCCGAATGATGTGGTGGAAAAGGAACAGGCCAAGGCGGCCGAGTACCGCGAAAAACGCCAGTCGATCCAAGAGCGCATTGCGTACCTGGCGAGCCTGGTCTAAAAAAAACAACTGCAAGGTGGCGATTTTTCGCCACCTTGCTTTATAGGGGTGGGAGCATGACGAGTTACGAAGCAGCGGTAGCCTACCTGGAGAGCATCGGGGTGTTCGGCAGCCAGCTGGGCTTGGCACGGATTGAAGCGCTGCTGGACAAAATGGGGCGTCCGGAAAAAAAATATCCCTGCATTCATGTGACGGGGACGAACGGCAAGGGCTCAACCTCCGCGATGCTGGCCGCGATCGCCAGGGCGGCGGGGCTGCAAACCGGCCTGTACACGTCGCCGCATTTGAGCGATTATCCGGAGCGGATCCAGGTGAACGGTCAGGCGGTTGATAGGGCGGCGTTCGGCGCAGCGGTGGCGGCGGCGCGGGCGGCGGCCGACGCGCTGGTCGCCGGCGGCATGGAGCAGCCGACGCAGTTTGAAATTTTGACGGCGGCGGGCTTCTGGCATTTTGCCGCCGTCAAGGTGGACTTGGCGATTATTGAAGTCGGCCTCGGCGGCCTGCTGGACTCGACGAACGTGATCACGCCGCTCTGCTCAGTCATTACGAACGTGGCGCTCGAACACGCCGACCGTTGCGGCGGCACGCTGGACGGCGTCGTCGAGCACAAGGGCGGGATCATCAAGCCGGGCGTGCCGGCAGCGACGGCGGCCCAGGGGCCGGCGCTTGAGGCGCTGCGCGCGATCGCGCGCGCCAAGCAGGCGCCGTTTTATTGCGAAAGCGAGGCCTGGCAGGTGAGCGGAGTTTCTGTTTCGCGCCAAGGCACGCGGTTTCATTACGAGGGGTTGGGCGCAAAAGCTTGGTATGAAATTCGCCTTGTCGGACGCCACCAGGCGAACAACGCCGCTCTGGCAGTCTCGGTCATGCGCCTTGTGCTGCCGCAGTTTTTCGTCAGCGGCGAGCAGTTGGAAAACGCGGTTCGCCAAGGGCTGGCCGAAGCGCGCTGGCCGGGGCGGATGGAAGCGGTGCCGCACCACAAAGACTGGTGGATCGACGGGGCGCACAATCCGCACGGTGCGGCGGGGCTGCGGGCGGCGCTCGATGAACTTTACCCGCACCAGCCGGTCACGTTTGTCTTGGGCATCCTGGCGGACAAGGACCGGCGCGGAATGCTGGAGCTTTTGGTCAGGCCCGAGGACAAGGTGATCGTGGTGCCGGTTCATTCCGAGCGGGCGGCGTCGCCTGCGGACATTGCCCGGGAGATACAGACTGTTACCCCGCCGGTCGCCGTTGACAGCCTGGCGGACGGCCTCGCGCTGGCGGAGCGGGAGACAGGCATCGTTTGCATTGCCGGCTCGCTCTACTTGATTGGCGAAGTGCGGGAGCGCCTGTGGCTGGACAAAGAACCGCCAACTACAGTATAATAATGTATGCTTGAAAAATTGCTGCGTGAGGCAAAGTGGAGGCAAGTGCGCGTGTCTGATTGGATGAAGTGGCTAAATGAACGCTGTGGCGAGGGACTGGCCGCCTATCTGGCTGTTTTGGCCTTCTTTTTGCCGTTATCGCCTAATGTGACAAATCACTTGCTTGTCCCTTTGCCGTTTTTGCTGCTGTGGGCGTGGCGGCAAAAACAGCTGGCGCATCTGACCGAACGGCGGGCGGCCGGCTTGTTTGGCGCCTTCGCGCTTGTCGGGGCGCTGTCATTGGCTGTGTCGCCCCGGTTTTTTGAAAGCGCCTATAACTACGTGTACCTGATGGGGCGCTATGTCCTAATTTACTTTGCCATTCTGCTGGGAATACAGACTCGCCCGCAGGCGTATCGCGTGGTGGGCGCCGTTTTGGCCTCTTCGCTGTTTGTAAGCGGCTATGGCATTTACCAGTATTTTCACGGGGTTGCCATGCTGACCTCCGAGTGGGTGGACGTCGCGCAATTTCCCACGTTGAAAACGCGCGCTTTTTCGACGCTGCAAAACCCGAACTTGCTGGCGGCCTTCCTGCTGATGGTCATGAGCTTGGCGGGCGGAATTTTCTTTTCCACTGCCAAGCTGCGTTTTCGGCTGCCCTTGCTGCTGGTGGGCGGCGTGGCGCTGTTGTGCCTGATTTTCACTTATTCACGCGGCGCTTGGGTCAGCCTTGTTTTTATCACGGTCATTTGCGGTGTTTTGTTCAGCCGCCGTTTGCTCTGGGTGCTTGGTCCTGCCTTGGGCGTGATCGGCTTTTTCGCCCGGGATTTGGTTGTAGCACGCGTGGTTTCCATCTTCAACCCTACTGACACGTCATCCACCTTGCGCATGGCGCTGTGGGAAAGCACCTGGGGCATGATTGCCGACCATCCTGTCACAGGCATCGGCTGGGGCGCGTATCAGTTCGTTTATCCGACTTATGACTTTTTCGTTCTGGATCCGGGCACGATCATTTTCCATGCCCACAACTTGTATTTAAATATTGCCGCCGAGTTGGGCTTGCCTGGCATCGCATTGTTCTTGCTGGCGCTTTCGGCCCACCTGGCCATCGGTTTTCGGGTGCTGCGCCATACGCGCATGCCGGAGCAGCGGGGCGTTGTGATCGGTCTGATCGCGATCATCATCGGCGTATTGGTAAACGGCATGACAGATTACGCCTTGTTCAACATCGAGATTTCGATGTTGTTCTGGCTGCTGGTCGCGCTGCTGGGGGTATTTTCGCGTTGCGCGCTGCGCGAAGGGGTTTCTGAGGAAAATTTAAACATGGATGCAAAAATGTGAGAGGAAGGTACAACCTTCCTCTTTTTTACTGTAGGAAAAAGTATTTTTGTGTCGAATTATGATTAATATGCATTTTTTTTGCGGTTGGCAATTGTGAAAATTCTAACTGAATGGTATGATTAAGATAATATTGAATTGACTAGGGATTGGGGTGCAACCTTTTGCTGACACTCGCGGAAGTATGCGAAGTTCTTGATGCCAGCGTGTTGACGGGTGAAACTTCTTTGCAAATGACCGTCTATACCGCCTGCGGCGCCGATTTAATGAGCGACGTGCTGGCTTTCACCAAGGAGAGAACGCTGCTATTAACCGGATTGACCAATTTGCAGGTGATCAGAACCGCTGACGTCAGCGATCTGAGCGCGATTGTTTTTGTGCGCGGCAAGGTACCGCAGTCAGATTTGATTGAAGTAGCCAGGGAAAGAAAAATTCCGCTGCTCTTAACCCGCTATCCTATGTATGAAGCTTGCGGCTTGTTGTATCAAAAGGGACTGAAAGGCTGTTCGAGTGCGCCTGTGATGCATCATGGGTGAACCGGTGCTGTCGGTCGTTTTTGAGCTGATAGGCGGCGATTTTTCTTTAGCGGGGGATGCATCGAGCCGTGTCAAGCGTATACTGCAGCAAGCGGGCATTCCCGCTCCTGTCGTGCGGCGGGCAGCGATAGCCGCCTACGAAGCGGAGATGAACGTTATTATCCATGCCGACGGCGGGACTATGCGATTAGAGATTCATCCTGATGAAACCCGTTTGACGGTTGCCGATCAGGGGCCTGGCATTGCTGATGTCGGGCAGGCCATGCAGGAAGGGTATTCGACCGCGCCGGATTATGTGCGCGAGATGGGGTTTGGCGCCGGCATGGGGTTGCCAAATATGCGCAAATGTGCCGATCGCTTCGATATTGTTTCGGCAGTTGGTGAAGGCACGCGCATTGAGATGGTTTTTCGCCATAACGGGCCAGCGTAGCAATCACACTGCCAGGAAGCGTGGTGAACAAAGGTGCAGGGGTTTTTTCATTCGGTACGGCTGAATGAGGCGCGTTGCAAGGGCTGTGTCAACTGCATCAAGCACTGCCCGACGGAAGCGATTCGCATCCGCAACGGCAAGGCGGAGATAACCGAGGAACGATGCATTGATTGCGGCGAGTGCATACGGCAATGCGTCAATCATGCAAAAACGGCTGTCACTGACAAAATGGCCAATTTGGATCGTTATCGTTATAATGTTGCTTTGCCGGCGCCGTCGCTGTATGCGCAATTTCCGGTCAAGGTTCAGGAAACGGAGATTGAAACGGCGCTGATTTCGATTGGCTTCGATGATGTGTTTGAAGTGGCCTGGGCAGCTGAACTGGTGTCGGCGGCTATCACTGAATTTCTGAATAGTCCGATTAGGCAGACGCATAAAAAGCCGCTCCTGTCGTCCGCTTGTCCGGCGGTTGTGCGCCTGTTGCAGGTGCGGTTTCCGGAACTGCTCGACAACATTGTTCCGCTGCCGCCGCCGGTTGAGGTGGCCGCCATTCAGGCGCGCCGGGACGCGGCAACGAAAACGGGCTTCAAGCCTGAAGAGATCGGCGTTTGGTTTATCACGCCCTGTCCGGCCAAAGCAACGACCGTGCGCCACCCGCTAGGCGTAAAAGAGAGCGCTTTGAGCGGCACGATCAGCATGGCCAGGGTCTACGGCGAAATTCGCCGGGCGATGCGCCATCTGCAGCATCGGCACGACAACCCGAAAGGGTTGGGCCGTTCGGGTGTCGGCTGGGCGGCGCCGGGCGGCGAGACAGAGGCGGCGCATATTGAAAACGTGCTTGTCGTGCACGGCATCCATGCCGTGGCGGAACTCCTCGAGCAGATGGCGATGAACAAGCTAAACGATTTGGACTATATAGAATGTTTGGCGTGCGAAGGCGGCTGCCTTGGGGGGCCGCTGACTGTTGAAAACCGGTTTGTGGCGGAAAAAAACTTAAAAAACCGGATGCGGAACATGCCTGAAAAAATTGAACAGGAAAAAGTTGAGCTGTCGCCCGAGGTTCAGCCTGTTGAGCCTCGTTCCATGCTGGCGATGGATAATGACATTGCCGCGGCGATGCGGAAAATTGAAGCCATGGATTTAGTGCTGATGCGGTTGCCGGGACTTGATTGCGGCTCCTGCGGATCGCCGAGCTGCAAGGCGCTGGCTGAAGATATTGTTCAGGGGCGCGCCAACGAGACTGACTGCGTATTCAGGTTGCGCGAGCGCGTGAAAACTTTGGCGGAAGAGATGGTTGACCTTGCGCAACGGCTGCCGCCGTCACTTAATCGAACGACAGGGAACGATTTGGAGGATGACGATGAAACTTAATGACTTGCAGACGCTCATACCGCTAACCGTTCATTACGCGCCAGCGGATTTAACCCAGGAGCTTGAGGGCGCTTATTGCTCCGATTTGCTTAGCAATGTCATGGGACAGGCAAAGCCCGGCATGGTCTGGCTGACAATGCAGTCTCATCCTAATATCATTGCCGTTGCTTCGCTGCTAGGTTTGGCCGGCATCTTGCTGGTGGGCGGCGCAAAGCCGGAACAAGAGACGATCAATAAGGCGGCCAGCGAAAACATCCCCTTGTTCTCAGCACCGGCGTCATGCTTTGAAATTGCTGGATTGCTTTACCAGCAAGGACTTAGAGGATGAGAGCCTGGGTTGCCGACCTGCACGTCCACAGCTTGCTGTCGCCGTGCGCTGATTTGGAGATGACACCGCACCAAATTGTTTTGGCGGCCGCTGAGGCTGGCATTGACATCGTGGCTATCACCGACCACAATGCTTCCGGCAATGTGGCGGCGGCGATCAAGGCTGGCAAACAGGCGGGGGTCGTCGTTTTGCCCGGCATGGAAGTTGAAACCGCGGAGGAAGCCCACCTGGTTGTGCTGTTTGACAGCCTGGCGGCGCTGGCAGCCTGGCAGGAAATCGTTGATGCGGCTTTGCCGCCGCGCAAAAATGACCCTAGCCGGTTCGGCGCGCAAATGGTTGTGGACGAAGCTGATGAGTTCGTTGCGTATGAAGAGCGGATGCTCCTGCAACCGACGCATTTGACGGCTCGCCAGGTGATAGCTGAAGTCAACAGGCTGGGCGGGCTTTGCATCGCCAGCCATGTCGACAGACCGGCTTACAGCTTGCTGGGCAAGTGGGGACTGCTGCTGCCGGATTGCGATCTGCATGCCATTGAAATATCGCGGCGGTTTGACTGCTTGACGTATATGGAAGCGAATGCCGCCTTGCTGGGCGGATTTCCCGGCGTCACCAATTCAGATGCCCATAGATTGATTGATTTTTTCACCGGGCCGAAAACGGTCTGGCATATAGAACGACCGACCATTGAAGAGATGCGCCTTGCATTGCAAGGGCGGGGGGGACGAAAGGTGGTGTCTGGGGTTTATCTTGAATGGCGGAAGTAAGGCATAAAATAGAGTAGGGTGAAAGGAGAAAAGGAAAAATGAGTGAAACCCAAAAATGCTGTTGTGGTGGAAAGAATCCCTTAGAACAGCTTGACCAGGCTTTGGTCAAGTATAAGGGCGACAAGGGGACTTTGATTCCGGCTTTGCAGGAGGCACAAAACATTTATGGCTACTTGTCCAAGGAAGTGCTGGAGCGGATTGCTTGCACCTTGGAAATTCCGATCAGCCAAATTTACGGCGTGGTGACTTTTTACTCCCAGTTCCATCTCAACCCGCGCGGCCGGAACATTATTCGCGTCTGCGCAGGCACGGCCTGCCACGTCCGCGGCGGCAAAGCCATTTTGAAAGCAATTGAGGATAAACTTGGCGTGCCTGCCGGTGCAACGACGTCCGACCTGCGCTTCACAATTGAAACGGTCGCCTGCATTGGGGCTTGCGGTTTAGCGCCGGTCATGATGATTAACGATGATACGCATGGCCGTCTGACGCCGGAGCATGTGGTTGAGATTCTCGAGCGCTACAAGTAACGCATGCGGGACTTATCGCTTCATATGCTGGATTTGGCCCAAAACTCCCTGGCTGCGGGGGCGACCTGCCTGACGCTGTCAATTTGTCTTGATCGGGTCGGGGATGCCTTGACGATCCGCCTTGCGGACGACGGGCGGGGTATGGATTCAGAAACTTGTGCGAATGTGCTCGATCCTTTTTTCACCACAAGAACGACGCGGCGAGTTGGCTTGGGTCTCCCCCTTGCCGCCATGACGGCGGAAAGGACCGGGGGACGCCTGCTGCTTTCCTCGGCGCCGGGAGAAGGAACGACGGTTGAAATTGAATACCGGTTAAGCCACTGGGACTGCCCGCCGGAAGGCGACGTTGCAGAAATGCTGCGGGTGCTTGTCGGCGGACTGGGTGAGACAAGGCTTATTTTTTCCTATGAATGCGACGGGCGGCTGTTTTCTTTGGACACGCAGCAGTTAGTCGCTGAATTGGGTGAGGTTGCCTGGCTTGCTGATCCGCAGGTACTGGCCTGGTTGGCTGATTACGTGCGGGACGGTTTGGAAAAAGTGCGAAACGCGCCTTGAGGAGGAAAAAGAATGAAGACGTTGGAAGATCTGAAAAAATTGCGTGAAAAATTGCAGGCCGATGCGCAAATTCGTCACGCTGACGGAATACGGATTATTGTCGGTATGGGCACTTGCGGTATTGCGGCCGGCGCCCGGGAAGTCATGACGGCCGTGCTGGACGAGGTTGCAAAGCGTGAGCTGAAGAACGTTACTGTCCATCAGACCGGCTGCATCGGCATGTGTGAAAAAGAAGTGCTTGTGGATATCGCCCGTCCGGGTGAGCCGCGTGTGACGTACGGCAAGGTAAAACCGGCCGATGTGCCCAAGCTTGTTTCGGAGCACGTCGTCAATGGGCGCGTAGTGGAAGAACTGGTAGTGGGGAAAATCGAGGCTTGACAAAAGCAGTGTGATCAATGAGTTGGAGGGACGAGAAAAATGCAACATACGAGAGCACATGTTCTGATTTGTGCCGGTACGGGTTGTACCTCTTCCGGTGCAAAGAAGGTAGAAGCGGCTTTCCAGACGGAATTAGCCAAACAAGGCTTGCAAGACGAGGTCAAGGTTGTTGAGACGGGCTGCCATGGCTTTTGCGAAATGGGTCCGTTGGTAATTGTCTATCCCGAGGGCGTTTTCTACTGCCGCATGCAGCCGGAAGACGTTGCGGAAGTGGTGGAAAGCCACCTGCTCAAAGGCCGGATTGTAAAACGGCTGCTGTATCAGGAACCGATTTCGATGGAACGGATTCCTAGCTACAAGGACATTAGCTTTTATAAAAAGCAAATGCGCTACGTGCTGGGCAATTGCGGACACATCAACCCGGAGCTCATCGAAGAATACATTGCGGTTGGCGGTTATGAGGCGCTGGGCAAGGCGCTGACGACAATGACTCCGCAAGGCGTTATCGATGAAATGAAAAAATCGGGCTTGCGCGGTCGTGGCGGCGGTGGTTTCCCGACCGGCATGAAATGGCAGTTTGCCTCTAATTCGCCTGGCTCGAAAAAATATGTCATCTGCAACGCCGACGAGGGCGATCCCGGTGCCTTTATGGACCGCAGCGTCCTGGAGGGCGACCCGCACAGAATCATTGAAGGCATGGCGATTTGCGGTTATGCCATCGGCGCTGACGAAGGCTATATTTATTGCCGCGCCGAGTATCCGCTGGCGATCAAGCGCCTGAAAATTGCTATCCGCCAAGCGGAAGAAATGGGCCTGCTGGGTACGAATATTTTCGGCAGCGAGTTCAATTTCAAATTGAAAATCAAGGAAGGCGCCGGCGCCTTTGTCTGCGGCGAAGAGACCGCGCTGATGGCTTCGATCGAGGGCAAACGCGGCATGCCGCGTCCGCGTCCGCCGTTCCCGGCCGTGGCTGGCTTGTGGGGCAAGCCGACAAACATCAACAACGTCGAAACGTTTGCCAACGTACCGCAAATCATCCAAAAAGGCGCTGACTGGTACGCTTCGATCGGTACGGAAAAATCCAAGGGTACAAAAGTATTCGCGCTGACAGGCAAAATCAACAACACCGGCTTGGCGGAAGTGCCGATCGGCATTACGATGCGCGAGATCATTTATGATATCGGCGGCGGCATCAGCGACAACAAAAAATTCAAGGCGGTGCAGATCGGCGGTCCGTCGGGCGGCTGCTTGCCGGAAGAACTGCTGGATATGCCGATTGATTACGACTCCTTGCTTGCAGTCGGTGCGATGATGGGGTCGGGCGGCCTTGTCGTTATGGACGAGACAACCTGCATGGTTGACGTTGCGAAATTCTTCCTGAATTTCACGCAGTCCGAGTCCTGCGGCAAGTGTACGCCGTGCCGCGAGGGCACGAAGCGGATGCTGGAAATCCTCACCAGAATTACCGAAGGCGAAGGCAAAGAGGGCGATATCGAGCTGTTGGAAGATCTCGGCGCCCAGATTAAAGATACGGCCCTGTGTGGTTTGGGTCAAAGCGCACCGAACCCTGTTTTGAGCACCCTGCGCTATTTCCGGCATGAGTATGAAGCCCACATCCGCGACAAACGCTGTCCGGCCGGGGCGTGCAGCAAGCTGGCCGCCTACCGGATCACGGAATTGTGCAAAGGCTGCGGCTTGTGCAAAAAAGTTTGCCCGGTTGGCGCTATTACTGGCGAGGTCAAGGGGCAGCATGTCATTGATCCGGAAGTCTGCATCAAGTGCGGCGCTTGCTTCACGAAGTGTCCGTTTAAAGCCATCGTTAAGGGTTGATTTTGTTTAAAAAGGAGCGTTGTACCATGGAGACGGTTACACTTACAGTAGACGGCAAACAGGTGACGGTGCCTGCGTCTGCGTCTGTATTAGAGGCTTGCAAAGCGGCGGGCATTAAAATCCCCTCCCTTTGCTATCACCCGGAGCTGCGGGCGGAAGGCGCTTGCCGCGTTTGCGTAGTTGAAATTGAAGGCGTCAGAGCGCTGCCGGCATCCTGCGTTTATCCCGTAGCGGAAGGCATGAAGGTGAAAACAAACACCCAGCGCGTTCGCAAGGCGCGCAAAACGGTAGTGGAGCTGCTGTTGGCGAACCACCCCGACGACTGCCTTTCTTGCCAACGCAATTTGAATTGCGAGCTGCAAACGATTGCCTCTGACCTCGGCATTCGGGAAAAACGCTTCCCGGGTGAGAAGAAGAAGCATCCGCTTGATGCGAACAACCCTTCGCTAGTGCGCGATCAGGAGAAGTGCATCCTGTGCGGACGCTGCGTGCGTGCTTGCACGGAACGCCAAGGGGTCAACATTTACTCGTTTGCCAACCGCGGCTTCGATACGACGGTCGTGCCGGCCTTCAACCAAGGCCTCGACCAAGTCCCCTGCACGTACTGCGGGCAGTGCTCTTCCGTCTGCCCGACGGCGGCCATTGTTGAAAAAGACGACACTGACCTCGTATTCGCCGCGATCAACGATCCGACGAAGCATGTCATCGTGCAAACCGCTCCGTCCGTCCGCGTGGCGCTGGGCGAAGCGCTGGGCATGAAGCCGGGCGAGGCTGTTACCGGGCAAATGGTTGCCGCCTTGCGCCGCCTTGGCTTTGACCGCGTCTTTGACACTGACTTCTCCGCCGATCTGACGATCATGGAGGAGGGCGCTGAGCTGATCCACCGCATTCAAACCGGCGGCGTACTGCCGCAAATCACGTCTTGCAGCCCTGGCTGGGTCAACTTCATCGAACTGCTGTACCCGGACCTGCTGCCGCATTTGTCGACGGCGAAATCGCCGCAGCAAATGTTCGGCGCGGTGGTCAAGACGTACTACGCTGAAAAAGCCGGCATTGATCCCAAAGACATCGTTTCCGTTTCCGTCATGCCTTGCACGGCGAAAAAAGCGGAAGCCATCCGCCCGGAAATGCGCGACAGCGGTTACCAGGACGTTGATTACGTATTGACAACGAGAGAATTGGGGCGTATGATTCGAGAAGCGGGCATTGAATTTGCTCAGCTGCCGGCAGAAGAATTTGACGCACCGATGGGCATCTCCACCGGCGCCGGCGTCATCTTCGGGTCGACCGGCGGCGTTATGGAAGCGGCGCTGCGGACCGTGGCGGAAGTGCTGACGGGCAAGGAGCTCGGCTGCATCGAATTCCAAGCCGTCCGTGGTTTGCAGACAATGCGTGAAGCGACCGTGCAGGTTGGCGATTTGCCGGTAAAAGTGGCAATCGTCAACACCCTGAAGGAAGCCAGAAACATGATGGAACGCGTTCGCAAAGGCGAAGCCGATTACCATTTCATCGAAATCATGGCTTGCCCGGGCGGCTGCATCAGCGGCGGCGGGCAACCGGTGCCGGTCAATCCGGACATCCGCAAAGCGAGACAAGCGGCGATTTACGAATGCGATCGCGATGCTGTTTTGCGCAAATCGCATGACAACCCAGCCATTAAGGAACTGTACGACACCTGGCTTGGCAAACCGATGGGGGAAAAGGCCCATCACTTGCTGCACACGCACTATCATCCGCAAACACGCGGATAACGGGAGTGGAATGCTGTTGAAGAAGATGATGCTTGCATCTCGCGCGACGGTTGATCGCCTGCCGATTTATTACCGCTCGCTGAAGGAAGCTATGCAGGAAGGGATCGAGATCATCTCCTCGGAAGAACTCGGGCGTCGCATTGGTGTGACGCCCGAGCAAATCCGCAAGGATCTCTCATCCTTCGGCGAATTTGGGAAAAAAGGCGTAGGGTACTACGTAAGCGAGCTAAAACGGAATATCGGTGAAATTCTGGGCTTGCATAAGCAATGGAACATTGCTATTGTAGGTACAGGGCATCTGGGATGGGCGCTCGCGCATTATCGGAATTTTTCCGAGATGGGTTTTTTGATCAAGGCGCTGTTCGATGTCGATCCTGCCAAACAAGGACTGGAAATTGACGGTGTCGCGATTGAACCGATTAATAAATTAGCCGAAGTGGTGGCGCGCGAACAGATTCACATTGCGATTGTGGCCGTACCAAGCGAGGTAGCCCAAGAAATGACAAATGCCCTTATCGCTGCGGGCGTGCACGGTATTTGGAATTTTGCTCCAGTCAAACTGGTTGTTCCCGACAACGTTTCGATTGTCAATGCCGATTTGTCCGCCGAACTGGCGACAATTTCTTATCAACTTGTCCACCGAGACGCAACGCAAAAAGTTTGAAAAAATAAAAAATATTTTTTAATTCCAGCAGGAGATTGCTCCTGCCCGGCGAATACTAGTATTTGTGATGATAATAACTGAATAGCGATTGATTCTTTAGGGCTTAGGCGAATGCTGAAGTAACAACACTGCTTTCGGCGCAACTCGCATTAGGTTGTCATGGACGGGACGGTGGAATGCCTGACTGAAAGTGAAGGTAAAGAACAGGAGCGGTTTGCGATCTGCCGTTAACAAAAGCGGAGGGTGCTTAGTAGACTGACACGTAGTTTGAGTTAGGTGTGGCAACACACACAACGCATCAGTGTCTCTTTTTTTTGGGTAAAAACCCCGTTTGTATGATTAAACAAAAAACCTACATTTGGGGGTTTTGCTATATCAACGAACCTACATACAGGGAGGCGGGTTATTCATGATTGACATTCGTGATCGCGTCCGAAATGCGGCGCTGCACGCGAAGATCACTACGGCAGAGCAAGCTGCTGAGTTGATCAAACCAGGCATGAATTTGGGTGTGAGCGGATTTACGCCGGCGGGTTATCCTAAGTGCGTACCTCTTGCCCTCGCGGAACGCATCAAAAAAGAAAACTTCAAGATCAACCTCTGGACCGGCGCTTCGGTCGGCGACGAACTCGACGGAGCATTGGCCCGCGTTGGCGGCATCGCACGACGCTTGCCCTACCAAACCAATAAAGACATTCAAAAGGCAGTCAACAATGGTTCCATCGAGTACACCGACTTGCATCTGAGCCATGTTGCGCAAATGTCCCGTTATGGCTTCTTCGGCGGCAAAGTCGACGTGGCGATCATTGAAGCTTGCGCGATCACCGAAGAGGGGCACATCGTCCCGACTACCTCGCTCGGAAACAGCGCTTCCTTCGTTCAAAGCGCTGATCTGGTCATCGTTGAAGTCAACACCAGCCAACCGCTTGCCTTAGAAGGCATGCATGACGTCTATGTGCCGCTAGATCCTCCCCACCGCCTGCCTGTGCCGATCGTCAACGTTGATGACCGCATCGGCACGCCGTATATCGTTTGCGGACCGGAAAAAATCGCGGCAATCGTTGCTTGCGACATTCCGGACGGCGTTCGCCCGTTAGGCGCGATCGATGACGATGCTCGTGCAATGAGCGCGCATTTGATCGACTTCCTCAACAAAGAAGTTGCAGCTGGCCGGATGCCGAAAAACCTCCTGCCGCTGCAGTCTGGCGTTGGTTCCGTGGCAAATGCGGTTATCAGCGGGTTGGTCGACTCCCCCTATGAAAACCTCACCGTTTTTACCGAAGTTATTCAAGACGGCATGTTCGACTTGATCGATGCCGGCAAACTGGCCTTCGCTTCCGGTACGTCGCTAACTCCGTCGCCGGACGGCTTGAAACGCCTCTATGCCAATATTGATGAATATCGCAAAAAAATCGTTCTTCGCCCGCAGGAAATTGCCAACAGCCCGGAAACGGCTCGCCGCTTGGGCATTATTGCAATGAATACGGCGATTGAGTTTGATATTTATGGCCATGTCAATTCGACCCATGTCATGGGCACGAGAATGATGAACGGCATCGGCGGTTCCGGTGACTTCGCCCGCAACGGCTACCTGACCTTCTTCTTCACGAATTCCGTGGCAAAAGGCGGCGACATCTCATCGATCGTTCCGATGTGCTCGCATATCGACCACACCGAGCATGACGTCGACGTTTTCATCACCGAGCAGGGCGTTGCCGACGTCCGCGGCTTGAGCCCGAGAGAACGAGCCAAAGTCATCATCGAAAACTGCGCGCATCCTGACTACAAGCCGATGCTCCGCGACTACTACGAACGCGCTGTGGCGGCGACGAAAAACGCCCACACGCCGCACATCCTGAGTGAAGCTTTATCCTTCCATACCCGGTTCCAAGAAACCGGCAGTATGAAGATAAAATAAAAAAGGAGGACTTGAGAATGGCAAACGAAAGCTTAAAAGCCGGGTTCCAGGCCTACACTGCAAAGGTGGAAAAAAGCCTGGAGAAATTCCCCGAGCGCAAAAACCTGGAGTCTAACAGACTCTACACCCCATTAGACATCGAAGGATTCGACTATGAAAAGGATCTTGGCTTCCCCGGCCAATATCCGTTCACCCGCGGTGTGCAACCGACCATGTACCGTGGCCGTTTCTGGACCATGCGCATGTATGCCGGCTTTGCTACGGCAGAAGAATCCAACAAACGGTATCGCTACCTCTTGGCATCCGGTGGTTCGGGCCTGTCTTGCGCCTTTGACCTGCCGACCCAAATTGGTTATGACTCCGACCACCCAATGGCGGAAGGTGAAGTTGGTAAAGTCGGCGTAGCAATTGACTCGCTGGCTGATATGGAAATCTTGTTCGACGGCATCCCCTTGGACAAAGTTTCCACTTCCATGACGATCAACGCGCCTGCTTCCGTTTTGCTGGCGATGTACATTGCAGTTGCTGAAAAACAAGGCGTTAGCCCCGACAAGTTGGCCGGCACGATTCAAAACGATATTCTGAAAGAGTATGCGGCTCGCGGCACCTACATTTTCCCGCCGAAACCGTCCATGCGCCTGATCACGAACATCTTTGAATACTGCTCCAAACATGTTCCGAGCTGGAACACGATCTCCATCTCCGGTTACCACATCCGTGAAGCTGGTTCCACGGCTTCGCAGGAAATCGCGTTCACGATCGCTGACGGCATTGCCTACGTTGAAGCCGCTATTAAAGCAGGCATGGACGTTGACGACTTTGCTGGCCGCCTCTCCTTCTTCTGGAACGCACACAACAACGTGCTGGAAGAAGTTGCGAAGTTCCGCGCTTCCCGCCGGATCTGGGCGAAAGTCATGAAAGAGCGCTTCAATGCGAAGCAAGCTAAATCCCAAATGCTGCGCGTTCACACCCAAACGGCTGGCTCCATGCTGACGGCACAACAACCGGACAATAACATCGTCCGCGTTGCTTTGCAAACGGCAGCTGCTGTTATGGGCGGCACCCAGTCCTTGCACACGAACTCCAAAGACGAAGCGCTTGCTTTGCCGACGGAAGAATCCGTGCGCATCGCGCTCCGCACGCAACAAATCGTTGCTTACGAAAGCGGCTTGGCTGATACCGTTGACCCGTTGGCTGGCTCCTACTATGTAGAAGCGCTGACCAACAAAATTGAAGCTGAAGCCTGGGAATACATCAAGAAAATTGATGAAATCGGTGGCGCTCCGGCGGCAATCGAAAAAGGCTACATCCAAAAAGAAATCCAAGAGAGCGCTTACAAATGGCAAATGCAAGTTGAAAAAGGCGAGCGCGTAATCGTCGGCGTCAACAAATTCCAAATCGAAGAACAAGCGCCGAAGAACCTGCTCCGCGTTGACGCTTCCGTTGGCGAACTGCAAAAGAAAAAGATCGCTGACCTCAAGGCCCGCCGCGACAACGCTAAAGTTGAAGCTGCCTTGGCTGCACTCAAAACAGCCTGCGCTGATGAATCCGTCAACCTTATGCCGATCATACTTGACGCAGTCCGCGCTTATGCGACGGAAGGCGAAATCTGCGGCGTAATGCGCGAAGTATTCGGCGAATATCAAGCAAGCACCACGCTGTAAGCAAAGAGATAGGAGGGACAACGATGGAAAAGCGGATTAGAGTATTAGTTGCAAAACCCGGTCTTGATGGTCATGACCGTGGCGCTAAAGTTGTGGCCCGCGCTCTTCGCGACGCAGGCTTTGAAGTAATCTACACGGGTATCCGGTTGACGCCGGAACAAATCGTTGCTGCATCGGTTCAAGAGGACGTAAACGTGGTTGCGCTGAGCTTGCTTTCCGGCGCGCACAATACGCTCTTCCCGAAAGTGGTAGAACAATTGAAGGAAAAAGGCCTGAATGACATCCTCGTCATCGGCGGCGGCGTTATTCCTGATGCCGACATTCCTTTCTTGAAGGAACATGGTGTTGCCGAAGTGTTCACTCCAGGCACTCCGACCACAAAGATTGTTGACTTCATCAAGGAAAATGTGAAATAATAAACAACACGTGGTTCGGCGAGAGGCAACCTCTCGCCGGGCCCCGGCTTTTGCCGGGCTAACCACGGCAAGGCGGTGATGACTTGGATATAGTGGCAGGCGTATTGAGCGGCTCACGACTAGCTTTATCCCGCGGCATTACATATGTCGAAAATGAATATGACGAAGCCGTCGATATTATGCGCAAACTTTACCCGCACACCGGTAATGCCTATGTTATCGGTATTACTGGGCCTCCGGGCGCCGGCAAGAGTACTTTGACTGACAAGTTGGCGAAAGAGTATCGCAAACAGGGAAAACTTGTAGGCATTGTGGCTGTTGATCCTACCAGTCCTTATACAGGCGGCGCAATTTTGGGCGACCGCATCCGCATGATGGATTTGACGATGGATGAAGGCGTTTTCATCCGCAGTATGGCTACTCGCGGCAGCCTCGGCGGCTTGTCGCAAAAGACCGCGGATGTTGTTAAATTGATGGATGCCTTTGGCATGGATATTATCATAATTGAGACAGTTGGTGTCGGCCAATCGGAAGTGGATATTGTCAAAACGGCCGATACGACCATGGTGGTCATGGTGCCGGGCTTGGGTGATGACATTCAGGCGATCAAGGCGGGCATTTTAGAAATAGGTGATTTATTCACCATCAATAAAGCTGACCGGGACGGCGTTGACAAGCTTAACATCGAACTGGAAATGATGTTGGAGCTGAACCCCAAAGGCGTTGATTGGCGGCCGCCGATCAATCGCACAATCGCTGAAAAAGGCGAAGGGGTTGTTGAAGTAGTCAACTCCATCGAGGCGCATGCCGCTTATTTGCGTGAGAGCGGCGAACTGGCCGTCAGGCGCAAAGACAGGCTTAAGTCAGAATTGTTTACCATGGTGAACGACCGTATTGTCCGCTACATTGCCAAGCAGGTTTTGGAGGCGGAAGGGTTTGAGGAAACCTTGGTGAACCTTCAGAATCGGGTTATCGACCCATATACGGTTGTTAATAAAATTGTTTCCGATGTTTTAAAATAAGCCGAAATAAAGGGAGGATTATCATGTTTAACACACTCAGAGTCGACCACATTGGTATTGCTGTAAAAGATTTGGAGCAAGCCAAAAAATTCTACACCGAAGTTTTGGGCATGGAATGCATGGGCGAGGAAGTTGTTGAGGAGCAAAAAGTTAAAGTTTGCTTCATTCCTTGCGGCGACAGCGAAGTGGAATTGCTCGAATCCACTTCTCCGGACGGCCCGATTGCCAAGTACATCGAAAAAAATGGCGAAGGCATCCAACATCTTGCCATCCGCGTTGACGACATCGAAGCGGCTTTGGCTGACCTCAAAGCAAAAGGCGTCCGTCTGATCGACGAAAAACCGCGTTACGGCGCCGGCGGCGCTTCCATCGCTTTCGTCCATCCGAAAGCAACGGGCGGCATCCTGCTCGAGCTTTCCCAACGCAAATAAGCATTCTTAAAACGCAAAATGCCGAAGGACTTAGCGCTTCGGCATCTTTGCATGTTTAACTTAAATACACCCGTAACGGTGTAGATAAATGTCGCTGATATCAGTATGGAGGTGTAAAGTTTTGTCTACTCAAAAACGTATTGAGGACATGAAAGCGCGCTCAGCCAAAATTATGGCTGCCGGCGGTCCAAAACGTGTTGAGAAACAGCATGCGTCAGGCAAGCTGACTGCACGTGAACGTATCGAAAAACTGCTCGATCCAGGTACCTTTGTTGAACTCGATCGCTTCGTCGCCCATCGCTGCACCAACTTTGGCATGGACAAAAAAGAGCTGCCGGGTGAAGGCGTTGTTACCGGCTATGGTACTGTTGACGGCCGCTTGGTTTACGTTTTTGCACAGGACTTCACGGTTGAAGGCGGCTCGCTTGGCGAAATGCACGCTGCCAAAATCGTTAAAGTGCAACGCCTGGCAATGAAAATGGGTGCGCCTTGCGTCGGTTTGAACGACTCAGGCGGCGCTCGCATTCAAGAAGCGGTTGACGCACTTGCCGGTTACGGCAAAATCTTCT
The DNA here is from genome assembly GCA_029265905.1 of Sporomusaceae bacterium. Lineage (GTDB taxonomy): Bacteria > Bacillota > Negativicutes > Acidaminococcales > JAJUGR01 > JAJUGR01. The sequence continues at coordinate 47,163 of JAJUGR010000010.1, forward strand.
ACGAGAACACCTGTGCTTCCGGTGTTATCCCGCAGATTTCGGCGATCATGGGACCGAGCGCCGGCGGCGCTGTATATTCACCGGCCCTGACGGACTTCATCTACATGGTCAAAAAGACCAGCATGATGTTCATCACCGGTCCGCAGGTTATAAAGTCCGTTACGGCGGAAGAAGTTACTTCCGAGGAACTTGGCGGCGCGATGACGCACAACACCGTTTCCGGCGTAGCGCATTTCGCAGCGGAAAACGACGAAGATTGCTTGCAGCAAATCCGTCATCTCCTGAGCTTCCTGCCTTCCAACAACATGGAAGAGGCGCCGGTTTACGAGTGCACTGACGATCCGAACCGCATGGATCCGGAACTCGTCACTTTGATGCCGGACAACCCGAACATGCCTTACGACATGAAGGAAGTTATCGCGCGCTGCGTCGATAACGGCGAATTCTATGAAGTGCATGCTCACTACGCTCAGAACATCATTACCTGCTTTGCACGCTTTGGTGGCCAAAGCGTCGGTATCATCGCTAACCAACCGAAGGTCATGGCCGGCTGCCTCGACGTAAATGCGTCTGACAAATCCGCTCGGTTCATTCGCTTCTGCGATGCCTTCAACATTCCGGTTGTCAACTTCGTTGACGTTCCTGGCTTCTTGCCGGGCACGAACCAAGAGTACGGCGGCATTATTCGCCACGGCGCAAAAATGCTCTATGCTTACTCGGAAGCGACTGTGCCGAAAATTACCGTTATCACCCGTAAAGCTTACGGCGGCTCTTACTTGGCTATGTGCTCCCAAGACTTGGGTGCCGACCAAGTCTTCGCTTGGCCGTCTGCTGAAATCGCGGTTATGGGACCGGCCGGCGCTGCTAACATCATCTTTAAAAACGACCCGAACCAGCAGGAAAAAACCGACAAGTACGTCGAGGATTTTGCTACGCCGTACAAGGCGGCTGAACGCGGCTTCGTAGACATCGTCATAGAACCGCAGGAAACCCGCCCGCGCATCATCACCGCCCTCAACATGCTGGCTAGCAAGCGCGAAGTTCGTCCTGCCAAGAAACATGGTAATATTCCGCTATAACCCAGAGAAAGGGGAATGAATGATGGGTTTCTTTTCTTCATTGTTCGGTGGCGGAAAAAAGGCTGAGGCTCCTAAAAAAGAGAAGGCTGTTCCCGCTGCTGCACCGGTTGCTACAGAAGCGCCGGCCGGAGCAAGCGTTGTCGCGGCTGACGGCGTTCCGCCGGAAGTTGTTGCCGCTATTAGCGCCAGCATCAACGCGATTATGAATGATGACGCTGAGATGATCGCCGCCGTTACAGCAGCAATCATCCATGCGCAAGGCGGCGCTGGAGTCCGTGCGATCAGCATCAAACGCACGGGCAATCCTTGGGCTGCGGCCGGTCGAACCAAAATTATGGATAGCCGGCAAATGTTCTAAACGACCGCAAGGTTCAAATTTCGTTTCGGTATACAATCCGTTGACACCTGACATGTGGCAGGCTATGATGGGTTGTGCGAAAAATATTCACCAGAATTGAATGGAGGAAAAATAACAATGAGAAAGTTCAAAGTCAATGTCAATGGTGTATCCTACAATGTTGAAGTTGCTGAAGAAGGCGTTGTTGCTGTAGCTCCGGCTGCTGCTCCTGCTGCCGCTCCGGCTCCGGCTCCGGTTGCTGCTGCTCCTGTCGCTGCTCCGGCTCCCGCTGCCGCTCCGGCTCCTGCTGCTGCTCCGGCCGCTGCTGCTGTTGAAGCTAAAGCTGGTGAAACCGCTCTGACCGCTCCGATGCCGGGCAAAGTCAGCAAAATCGTCGCTAAAGTCGGCGACACGGTGAAAAAAGGCGACGTTGTTCTCCTTCTCGAAGCTATGAAAATGCAAAACGAAATCGCTGCTCCTGTTGCCGGTACGGTTAAAGCTATCAACGTAGCTGCTGGCGAAAACGTAAAACCTGGCCAAACCATGGCTGTTATCGGCTAATAAGCCACTGTTGTCGGCAGCGCCGCTTTAGACTGGCGCTGCCGGCATATTAAGCAAAGGTTCTCGATTAAGCATTAGGAGGTTACAGAAAAACATGGAAGCATTGTTAATGCAGTATCCCTGGTTAGACGAGCTCCTCATGGGCTTCCTCGGTCTTTCCTTTAAACATGTCGTCATGTGGGGCATCGGCGCCTTGCTGATTTTCCTGGCCGTTAAATACGACTACGAGCCGGCTCTGCTTCTGCCGATCGGCTTTGGTGCTGTTTTGGCCAACATTCCGCACTCTTCCGCAACTTCGACGCACCCGGGTGAAGAAGGCTTCTTGATCGTTCTTTATCAAGCGGGTATTGCCAACGAGTTGTTCCCAGTCCTTATCTTCGTTGCGATTGGCGCGATGTGCGACTTTGCGCCGCTGATTCGCCGCCCGTCGGTTATGCTGTTTGCTGCCGCCGCTCAGTTCGGCATTTTTGCCACCGCGGTTGGCGCGACTCTCTTGGGCTTCTCCTTTGAACATGCTGCTTCGATCGGCATCATCGGTGCCGCTGACGGCCCGACGACGATCTATGTTGCCAGCCGCTTTGCGGTAGAGCTCTTAGGACCTTTGTCAGTTGCCGCTTACTGCTACATGTCTCTCGTGCCGGTTATCCAACCGCCGGTTATCAAAGCGGTTACGACTGAAAATGAACGCAAAATCAAAATGGGCTTCATGGGCGAGGAACCGGTTTCCCAAACCACGAAGTTCCTGTTCCCGATCATGATCGTTCTGATCGCGGGTATCGTGGCGCCGATTTCTGTTGCGCTGATCGGTTCCTTGATGTTCGGCAACATCCTGAAAGAATCCGGTGTTGTTGAAAACCTGTCGAACTGCGCGCAAAACGAATTGGCTAACCTGGTTACCTTGGTACTCGGCATCACCATCGGCGGCACGATGACCGCTGAACGTTTCTTGAACTTCGAAGTGCTCTTGATCATGGCGCTCGGCGCTGTTGCCTTCGTGTTCGATACGATTGGCGGCGTCTTGTTCGCCAAACTTCTGAACATGTTCAGCACGACGAAAATCAACCCGATGATCGGCGCTTGCGGCATTTCCGCATTCCCGATGTCCGGCCGCGTTATTGCTAAAATGGCGCTCAAAGAAGATCCGACCAACTTCATCATCCAGCACGCGATCGGCGTTAACGTTGCCGGTCAGGTTGCCTCGGTTGTTGCCGGCGGTCTGGTGTTGGCTCTGATCCCTGCTTTGGCGAAATAAATTGGAGGTGTGCTCATAATGCCAGCTGCAACTACAAAAGCGTTGACCATGATGGCAATTGCTCTGCCGACTATGTTTGCCGTTATTGCTGTATTCATGGTTGCTACTACTGCGCTTCATAAAGCTTTCCCGGCCGAGGTCGAGGAAGAAGAGGATTGATCGATACTCCCCGAGAGTGTAAAACTGGGAGTGTCAACCCGACACTCCCAGTTTTTTCTTGGTTATACTTTTCGAAATTGCGTGTCTACGCAGCATTGGATGAAACGTAACAAAGCTGTTAAAACTGAATAGGTATGTTTTATCCTCCTGCCGCAACACGCTGATTGTGTAGGCTAATGCAAAATTGCAAGGAGGAAATACTTCATGGAAATCAGTACTGCGGCACTCGCGTCTATGATTGCCCTGGTGATTGTTGTTATCATCAGCTGCGTCAATGAAGACCTGAACGTTGGTTTCTTGGGTATCGGTTTCGCCATTATCGTTGGCGGTTTGTTTGGCGGCTTGACTGGCGCTAAAGTTATGGCGTCTTTCCCGCTCAGCCTGTTCATGATCCTTGTTGGTGTAACGTTCCTGTTTGGCATGGCGCAAACGAACGGCACGATGGAAAAGCTGACTGCTTATTCCGTTCGCGTTTGCAAAGGCAACACGGCCTTGATTCCGCTGATCGTGTATCTGCTGACAACTTTTGTTACGACGATCGGGCCTGGCAACATTGCCGGTTGCGCCCTGATGGCGCCGGTCGCGATGGCGATCGCAGCCCGTGTCGGCATGCCGGCGTTTTTGATGACGTTAATCGTTGTCGGCGCTGCTAACGGCGCGGCATTCTCCCCGTTTGCTCCGACTGGTATTATCTCCAACGGCATCATTGCGAAAATGGCGCCGTCCCTGGGCATCGCTCCTGAGGCACTGAACAGCCTGGCTTGGAAGGTTCACTTGAACTCTACGTTAGGCCAAGGTCTCGTCAACATCGGCGGCTTCTTTATTCTTGGCGGTTGGGCTTGGATTCAAAACCAACGCGGCGCTTCTTTAGATATTGATGAACTGGCTCCGAAACCGGAACCGTTTAACAAGCATCAATGGCTGACGCTTGGCATGGTTGGTTTGTTGATTCTTCTCGTAGTGCTTCCTGGACTTCCGTCCATGAAAGGTATGTTCAGCAAGACCATTTTGAATCTGCTTTCTAATGTTGGTTCGATTGCGTTTATCCTCTCCTGCGTGCTGATGCTGACCGGTTCCGGCGACAGCAAGGCGGCGGTTAAGGTAATTCCTTGGGGCGTAATCATGATGGTCTGCGGCGTTTCCGTCCTGATCGATGTTATGGATCAAGCAGGCGGATTGAATGCAATGGTTAAAATGATTGGTGCCATTTCCGGCCCGGTTACGATTACCTTCTGGCTTGGTTTGATTCCGGGCATTATTTCGGCTTACTCCAGCTCGTCGGGCGTAGTTATGCCGATGTTTTTGCCGATGGTTCCTGGTTTGATCAAAGAAGTGGGCGGCGGCGATCCGATTGCTATGATTTCTGCGATCAACGTAGGTTCCCACTTGGTCGATACGTCCCCCTTGTCCACGCTCGGCGCGCTTTGCATTGCGTCTGCCGGCGACCATGAGGACAAAGCGGTTCTCTTCCGTAAACTGTTGATTTGGGGCCTGGCCATGTCGGTTGTTGGCGCAGCAGTTTGCTACGTGTTTTTTGGCCTGTTGGGTTTCTAATTCGGTTCATGCCGATTGTCCGGAGGCGGGGGCATTTCAAGCCCCCGCCAAACCCGGCAAAGAAATTACAGAGGTTGAAAAGTTGTTGCAAAAAAAGGATTTTTCAAGTTGCGTCACGAAATTAGCTTCAAAGTCATTTTTTTTGACACCCAATTTTCCGAATTATAAATTATATTTACATAAGTTTATTAAGTAGGGTGATAAACTTATGTAAATATATAAAGTTTTGTAAGTAAAAGGTGGTGGTTAAAAAAGTTAAAAAACAAAAGGCCTCATGTTTTTTACGAAATCATAATAGGTTAAGGAGGAAAAAGGTCTATGGATATTTCAACAGCTGCAATTGCGTCAATCATTGCTCTCACTATCCTTGTTGGTATTAGCTGCGTCAACGAAGATCTGAATGTCGGTTTCTTGGGTATCGGTTTTGCTATCCTTGTTGGCGGCCTGTGGGGCGGCCTGACTGGCGCCAAGGTCATGAGTTCCTTCCCGCTCAGTTTGTTTATGATTTTGGTTGGTGTTACCTTCCTGTTTGGCATGGCCCAAACGAACGGCACGATGGAAAAACTGACCGCTTACTCCGTTCGTATGTGTAAAGGCAACACGGCTCTGGTTCCGCTGATCGTTTATGTGTTGACGACCTTTGTCACAACGATTGGACCAGGCAACATCGCTGGTTGCGCTCTAATGGCGCCGGTTGCGATGGCTATTGCCGCCCGTGTCGGTATGCCGGCCTTCCTGATGACACTGATCGTTGTCGGCGCTGCTAACGGCGCGGCATTCTCCCCGTTTGCTCCGACTGGTATTATTTCCAACGGTATTATCGCCAAAATGGCGCCAGCCCTTGGCTTAGCGCCGGAATCCTTGAATGCTCTTGCCTGGAAAATCCATTTCAACTCGGAATTAGCGCAAGGCTTTGTTAATATCGGCGGCTTCTTCATCCTTGGCGGCTGGTCCTGGATTCAAAAGCAACGCGGCGCCTCCCTGGACATAGATGAACTGGCTCCGAAACCATCGCCGTTTGACAAGCATCAAATCCTGACGCTGTCGATGGTTGCCATTTTGATTCTCCTGGTTGTTGTGCCTGGCTTGCCTGGTATGAAAGCAATGTTCCCGAAAGTAATTTTGAACATGCTCTCTAATGTTGGTTCGATTGCGTTCGTCCTCTCTTGCGTCTTGATGCTGTCTGGATCAGGCGACAGCAAAGCAGCTGTTAAGGTAATGCCGTGGGGCGTTATCATGATGGTTTGCGGCGTGTCTGTACTGATTGACGTTATGGATCAGGCCGGTGGCTTGAATGCCATGATTAAAGTAATTGGTGCTGTTTCCGGTCCTACGACAATCAACTTCTGGCTCGGTCTGGTACCGGGCATCATTTCCGCTTACTCCAGCTCCTCTGGTGTTGTAATGCCGATGTTCCTGCCGATGGTGCCGGGCTTGATCAAAGAAGTTGGCGGCGGCAACCCTGTTGCCTTGATTTCCTCGATCAACATCGGCGCTCACTTGGTTGATACGTCCCCCTTGTCCACGCTGGGCGCGCTTTGCATTGCTTCTGCCGGTGAGCACGAAGACAAAGCGAAGCTCTTCCGCAACCTGCTGATTTGGGGCTTGGCCATGTCCGTTGTAGGTGCGATCGTTTGCTACGTGTTCTTTGGTCTTCTTGGTTTCTAAGCTTGCAAAAAAGCCGGGGCTGACGCTCCGGCTTTTTTTATGGCCGTGCCAGGCTTTGTCTTTAGCTAGGAGTTTTCATAAAAATCTGTTATAATATTGCACTAGGAGCGATACTAAATTTGAATTAAAGGAGTGTCTGCACCATGAAGCCATTAAAGGGTTTGGTAGTACTTGATTTGAGCCGGGTGTTGGCTGGCCCATACACGGCAATGATGCTGGCTGATTACGGCGCCAATGTTATCAAGATTGAGCCGCCGGAAGTGGGGGATGATTCGCGCGCATTCGGGCCTTTTGTCGGCAAAGAGAGCGCCTACTACATGAGCCTGAACCGCAACAAGCGCTCCATGACCTTAAACTTAAAAGAACAAGCGGCCAAGGACCTGTTCAAAGAAATGGTGAAAAAGGCCGATATCGTGCTGGAAAACTACCGCCCGGGGACAATGGAGAAGTTTGGCCTTGGGTATGACGAGTTAAAGAAAATCAACCCGAAGCTGATTTATGCCGCTTGCTCCGGGTTCGGCCATACTGGCCCTTACATGTTGAAACCGGCTTATGACATCATCGTGCAGGCGATGGGCGGCATTATGAGCATCACCGGCGCGGAAGACGGCGAACCGACCCGGGTCGGCGCCTCGGTTGGCGACATTATCGCCGGGCTGTTTACGACGATTGGCGTCATGATGGCGCTTCATCATCGCGATGCAACCGGCGAGGGCCAAAAGGTCGATGTTGCGATGCTCGATTGCCAAGTTGCCGTATTGGAAAACGCCATTTCCCGCTATTTTGTCAGCGGCGTCGTGCCGAAGCCGCTGGGCAATCGGCACCCTTCGATTACGCCGTTCGAATCCTTTACCGCCAGCGATGGCCACGTTATCGTCGGGGCTGGCAATGACCGCTTGTGGGAAAAGCTGTGCAACTTGCTCGGCCACACGGACTTGATTGCGGACGAACGCTTCAACAGCAACTTGAACCGAACAAAAAACGCCAAGGCGCTGAAAGTGATTTTGGATGAATCATTCAAGGCCAAGACAATTGACGCCTGGCTGAGTGAACTTGAAGCGGCGGGCATCCCTTGCGCGCCGATCAATACGGTCGATAAAATTGTCAACGACCCGCAAATCAAAGCCCGGGAAATGATCGTGGAGTTGGAACATCCGGTGGCCGGCGCACTGCACGTGCCAGGCGTGCCGATCAAGCTGTCTGCCACGCCCGGTTCAGTGGATACGCCGGCGCCGCTCTTGGGCCAGCATACGGCGGAAATATTGCATGAAATTCTTGGCTTGAGTGAAGCGGAAGTTAAGGCGCTGTACGAGAAAAACGTGTTATAATGGAAAACGGAAGGGTGGGCGCGTCCGCGCCCATCTCTTTCTGATTTATCAGGATGGGAGAATGTATGAAAGCAGAAGAAAAATTGGTGACTGACACTTCGCAAGTGACAAGAAAAAATTTGATTGTGATGTCAGTCGGTGCGGGGCTCTTTGTCTTGTTGCTGGCTGCCAGCGCCTACAAATGGTATGCTTGGAATTACCGAAATCCGGTTGAAGTGTTTATTAATGTGATGTTCCTGTATGTGCTGGTTGAACGCGCCCAAGCCAGGTATATTACGGAGATGGGGCCGAAAGCGCTGCGCTTCACGAAAAAAAGTTTGCTGGGGTCCACTGTCTACGAGGTGCCGTATAAAGACATTTTTGGCATTTACCGCTACAAGGCGCAGTTGGTCAGGGCGGTTAAATTTCGCCATACCTACCGCTTGAACTCGGCGCTGGATAATCGTACGGTATGGGTTTTGGCTTATCGGGCGCCGGGGAAAAAAGGCAAGATGGAAAATCGTCGGATCTACTTCAAAACAAGCGATGCGATGCTCGATGCGTTAGCGGAAAAGCTGCCCAATAAAGTAAGAGCGAATGAAGAGCAGGTGGCCGTCGAACTGCTGAAGGCGGAGCCTGATTGGGATAAAAAATAGGAGGGGACGCGATGTTTTGCAGCCAGTGCAACAGTGTTCTTCCTGAAGGGGCCGCATTTTGTCATGTTTGCGGCGCTAAGCAAAGCGCGGAAGCGGTGCTGCCGAAAGCGGGTGTCGAGCGTTGCACGATACAGTTTGTCGAAGTGGGATCAAAGTGGTCGCTGTTTGGCAAAGAAATTTGCGAGTTCAGGGCCTGCCGTGAAAATGGCGAAGTTGTCATGGCTTCGGAGCAAATAACGTTGTCCGGCTTTGAATACAATGGGCCGAATGAAAAGAATAAAAAGCACAAGCGGGCGTTTGATAAGCTGGTAGCGCAAATGTTGCAGCAAGGCTGGCAGCAAGCACCTGACGAGCCGCAGTTGTGGTATGCGATTTCTTTTTGGCGATAGGAAGCAGTAGTCAATGTCCATAACAGACCGGGCTATAGCCCGGTCTGTTTATGTTTATTAAAGTATTTTAACAGGATTTTGCTGCTTTTCATGGAATATACTATTCTATAGACTGGGCAGAAAGGAGACGATTGTGTGCTGCCTGCCACGCAAACGCTGGTGGTTTTGCTGATTGTAGTAGCTCTGTTCATTTCGGAAGCAATGCCGCTTGCCATTACAGCGATGGGCGGCGCTATCGCCCTGGGATTGCTGGGCATTATTCCGCTCAAATCAGTTTTTAGCGGCTTGGCGGACAGTACGGTCATTATCTTTGCCAGTATGTTTGTAATCGGAGCGGCGACCTTTCATACCGGACTTGCCAAAACGATCGGAATCAATATCGTCAGGATAACGGGCAAGCGCGAGAATGCGCTTATTTTTGGGATCATGGTAATCGCCGCCCTGCTGTCATCGATCACGTCCAATACCGGTACCACGGCTGTGCTGATGCCGGTGGTGATGGGGATTTGCGCGGCGGCCGAGATTCATCCTGCCCGTCTGATGCTGCCGCTGGCTTATGCGGCCAGCCTCGGCGGGATGATCACCTTAATCGGCACGCCGCCGAACGTAATTGCCGCCAGTGCCTTGAAGGCTGCGGGCTTGCGTCCGTTTGGCCTGTTTGAATTCGCAGGAATTGGCTTGCCGCTGACGGCCGTCGGCATTTGCTACATGCTGTTGGTCGGGAAGCGGCTTCTGCCGCATAAACCATTTCGTTTGGACAAGCGGTACGCGCCGACTACTCCCAAAAACACATCCAAGCGGTTAGTTTCCGGCATGATTTTGCTGGTCGTTATTGTCTTAATGGCGCTCAATTTGCGGGGGTTGCCGCTGGAGATCGTCGCTGTCGGCGGCGCGCTGCTTTGCGTGCTGACCGGCTGCTTGAATGAACGCCAAGCGTACAGAAGCATCGACTGGGTTACCATTTTTTTATTTGCCGGCATGCTGGCGATTGCCGAAGGGCTTGACCGGAGCGGGGCGGCGCGCATGATCGCGGACCTGGTGGTGCTGGAATTGGGGAGCAATCCCGAGCCGCTATTGGTCACCGCAGCCTTGTTTGCCCTGGCTGCCTTCTTGACGCAATTTATGTCGAATACGGCCTGCGCGGCTCTGTTGGCGCCAATTGGCGTTGCCATTGCAAAAAAGCTGGGGATTAGCCCTCAGGCTGTTTTAATGGCGATCGCCATAGCATCGTCCTGTGCGTTTGCCACGCCGGTTGGGACGCCCTCAAATTTGCTGGTCTTAGGACCCGCACGCTATCGCTTCATAGATTATGTGAAGACGGGGATTGGGCTGGTGCTGCTTTGCTTTTTGGTTATGCTTGCCGTCATTCCCTGCCTATGGCCGTTCTAGGCGCCAGCTGGCGAAACAAAGTTAAAGCTTTTTTAGAAGATAAATTTGGCCTTTCAGGCAGAAAAGACTGTCAAATATCGTGCGAGCGGGTATAATATGGGTGTCGGCCTTTTTGGGCGCGGGCAAAAAAAGGCACGGCAATAATTATGGTTGGTCAGACAAGGAGGACGTTAACATGAGTAATAAACGGGGGCGTGGTGCCGTCAACACAGGGCGCGGATGGCCGTTGCTGGCTTTAGCGGTGATGGTCGGCGCACCAGCAACGGCGCTTGCCAGTGCGCCGGGCGCGGCCGAGTGTCCGTACCCGGTGTGGAGTGTTATTCCTTTCGTAGGCATGCTGCTGTCAATCGCATTAGGGCCACTGCTCAATGCGCACTGGTGGGAGCATAATATCGGCAAGGTCAGCTTCTTTTGGGCCATGCTGTTTGCCTTGCCGGCCGTGGCGCTGATCGGCGCCGGTGAAACGCTTTACGAACTGCTACATATAACGATTATCGACTACATCCCGTTTTTGGTTTTGCTGGAGGCCTTGTTCATCATCGTTGGCGGCATTGCGATCGACGGCGTGCTGCCGCATACGCCTTTTTCTAACACGCTTTTGCTGCTGACCGGCGCGGTGTTGGCCAGCTTCGTCGGGACGACCGGCGCGACCATTTTGATGATCCGTCCGCTGATCAAGGCCAATCGCGAGCGCCGGAACATTGTGCACACGATGATTTTTTTAATTTTCCTGGTCAGCAACATCGGCGGCGCTTTGACGCCGGTCGGCGATCCGCCGCTCTTCATCGGCTATCTGCACGGCGTGCCGTTTTTCTGGACGACGCTGCATGTCATCTTTCCTTGGCTGACCAGCGTCGCCGTGCTGCTAACGATTTATTACTTCATTGATTACTACTACTACCAACGTTATTTGAAGGATGTTGCCAGTGGCGTGCTGCCCCCGCCGGCTGTTGAGACGGGCGTGCCGCGCGGCAAGATCCGGATCAGCGGCGTTCTGAATCTCCTTTTTCTTGCCGGCACGCTGGGGGCGATTGTGCTCAGCGGCATGTATGCCACACATCCGGCCTTTTTTGATGAAGCCGCCAAATCGGCTAAGGGAGTCACGGTGATGTCCTTGCACGGCCATGCCTTGGTGATGCCGTACATCAACATCGTCCGCGACGGGTTTATACTGCTGATGGCGGTATTGTCCTGGGTTCTCACCGCGCAGAGCGTGCGCGTGGCCAACAACTTCACCTGGGGCCCGATGAACGAAGTGGCGATTTTGTTCGCAGGTATTTTTGCCACGATTATTCCGGCGCTGAAACTATTGCAGGCGCGCGGCGGCGAACTGGGCGTCACCTCGCCGGCGCAGTTTTTCTGGACGGCTGGCGCGTTATCGAGCTTTTTGGATAATACGCCAACCTACCTGGCCTTCTTAAGCCTGGCCGGACAGATGGGGTCGCAGACCGGTGTTATGACCGACCTGGGACAGGTCAATGAGCGCATTTTGATGGCGATATCGTGCGGGGCCGTATTTATGGGCGCCAATACGTATATCGGCAATGCGCCGAATTTTATGGCCAAGGCGATAGCTGAGGAAAACGGGATTAAAATGCCGAGTTTCTTTGGCTATATGGGCTGGTCAGTGGCAATCCTCATCCCGGTTTTCATTTTGGTCACCTTCCTGTTTTTCCGTTAGAAAGTTTTCTTCCATACAATAGACATAAATGCAAAAGCCAAGTCCAGGTGAGGGTTTTCCTCACCTGGACTTGGTCGCAGATACGATATTCCGTTGCCGCTATTCAACCGGGGGTTCGTAAGCCTGCACCCGAGCAGCAAAGTCAAGCGCATTGCTTGCTTGACTATACAGCTCAAGCACGGGCTGGGCATCCTTGAATTCCTTCGCCCAACGGAAGGCGCCTTCCGCTGTATACAAAGCCAGGATCAGCGGGCTTTCTACGGAGGCAGGAAAAAAACCTAAATCATCCGTCATTTGAAGATAATCACCGTCTGGTTCTAATTCCAAAATAAGCGCGGTGTTGTTGTCATCGGTTTCTTCTTCAATAAAAGCAGTAGATGCAAACAGCTGGAGAAAGGCTTGCTTGGTCATAGGATTGCCATCACCTCATTTTCTTTCTTGACAACAGCATACCGGAAGGCAGGGCTGTTGTCCACGCTTTCTTTGCAACGGCAGGAAAGAAAACAAGGGTGGCGAATAGAAACGACATACAAAACGTCTGAGGAGGAAATAGCGTGGATTTTACAAAAGAGGCGCAAGCATTGCAGGAAAAAATGATTGCCAGAAGACGGGACTTTCATCGTCATCCGGAATCGGCCTGGACGGAATACCGCACGGCGGCCTTTGTGGCGCAAACGCTGACGGAACTAGGGTATGAGGTGGCGTGCGGGGCCCAGGTCATCGCCGAAGCGGCGATGATGGGCGTGCCAGAGGCGGACGTTTTAGCCGAGCACGAAAAAAGGGCTGTTGCGGAAGGCGCTGATCCGGCGTGGGTGGCTAAAATGGCTGGCGGGAAAACCGGCGTTGTTGGCACGATGCGCTTTGCCAAGCCGGGCAAGACGGTGGCGTTGCGTTTTGATATGGATGCGAACGATGTGGAAGAGGCGAAAGACGAGGGGCACCGACCATACAAGGAAGGCTTCGCCTCCTGCCACGCCGGGGTTATGCACGCCTGCGGCCATGACGGCCACACAGCCCTGGGACTGGCGGTGGCGGAGATTTTGGCCGGCGCCAGAGACGAGCTGTGCGGCACGCTAAAGCTGATTTTCCAACCGGCGGAGGAAGGCGTTCGCGGGGCAAGGGCCATGGTTGAAGCGGGCGTCGTTGACGGCGTCGATTACTTCTTCGGCTTGCATCTTGGATTTAATGCCAACAAGGCTGGACAGTTTGCCTGCACGACGGACGGTTTCCTGGCGACAACGAAGCTCGACGCCCGTTTCACCGGCTTGTCGAGCCATGCCGGGGCGGCGCCGGAACAGGGGAAAAATGCGCTGTTGGCCGCGGCTGCCTCGAGCATTGCCGTCCACTCCATTTCCCGCCATGGCAAAGGCGCTTCCCGCATCAACGTCGGCGTTTTGCAAGCCGGCACGGGACGCAATGTGTTGCCGGACAGAGCGGTCGTCAAGCTGGAGACACGCGGGGCGACGACGGAAATTAACGAATTTATGATCAGCGAAGTGAAGCGCATGGTCCAAGCCTCCGCCATGCTGTATGACGTCAAAGTGGAAACGGAAATTATGGGGGGCGCGCCCTCCTGCTCGCTTGACAAAGAGATGGGCGAAAAGGTTTGCGAATTGGTCACGGCAACGGGCCGCTTCGGCGAAGTCGTGCCTTTGGTCAGCCTGGGCGCCAGCGAAGATTGCGCCTATTTCATGGAGCGCGTGCAGCAGCAAGGCGGACAGGCGATCTATTCCATGCTTGGCACGCCGATTGCCGCCGGTCATCACAATTTCCGCTTTGATTTTGACGAAAGTTGCCTCGCCGCCGGCGCGGCCACCTCGGCGGAATTGGCGGCCGCTTTTTTGGGCGCGTAGCGTTGACGCTGACGCATGAGTATGATAGAATAAACGAAACTAAGAAGTAGAGTGTGTACCACAGACCACCTTTAAGCTAGTCCCGTGAGACTGGGAAGGGGAATCGGTCGAGCAGTCGATCGTCTGGCGGAACGCTTGTTGCGTTTTCGTGTGCCTTCTTGTCCAATCGGGCGGGAAGGCACTTTTTTATTGCCGAAAAGAGACGCTTGCCAAAAACGAGAGGGGGATTCCACCATGGCGAAAGCAGCCGTATCGCTGCGACAGAGGGACATTCTGGATCTAGCTTCAATGGAACCGTCGGAATATGAACTGATTTTAAAGACTGCGGAAGAAATGAAAAAACTGATCAATCGTGACATTAAGAAAGCGCCAACCTTGCGCGGCAAAGCGATTGTCAATTTGTTTTTTGAAGCGAGCACAAGAACGCGCACTTCGTTTGAGTTGGCAGGCAAATACCTTGGCGCCGACGTCATCAACATCTCCACCTCCACCTCGAGCGTGACAAAGGGCGAGAGCTTGCGTGATACGCTGCTGACGGTTGAGGCGATGGGGGTTGACGCCATCGTAATGCGCCATCCGGCGGAAGGGGCTGCGCATTATGCGTCGCAGATCGTGAAGCCCGTGATCATCAACGCCGGCGACGGTGCGCACGCCCACCCGACGCAAGGTCTGCTCGATTTGTTTACGATCAAACAATATAAAGGCCGCTTTGAAGGCCTGAAGGTCGCCATCGTCGGCGACGTGCTCCACAGCCGTGTGGCCAGAACAAACATTTCCGCCCTGAACAAACTCGGCGCCGACGTTCATGTCGCCGGTCCGAGCACGCTGATGCCCCGGGAAGTGGAACAACTGGGCGTGACGGTCCACCACCGCGTGGAAGAAGCGTTGGAAGGCGCTGATGTCGTGGACGTGCTGCGCATCCAATTGGAGCGCCAGAAAAAAGGCCTGTTCCCGACCCCGCGCGAATACGCCCGCATTTTCGGCGTGAACGCCGCCCGTTTGGCGTTGGCCAAGGAAGACGTGCTCTTGATGCACCCGGGTCCGATGAACCGCGGGTTGGAAATTTCGCCCGACGTCGCTTACGGCGACCGGTCGGCAATAACGGAAGAAGTGCAAAACGGTGTTGCCGTACGCATGGCCATTCTATTCTTGGTGCTGATGGGAGGGAAACCGCTTGAAGCTATTGATTAAAGGGGGACGCCTCGTCGACCCGTCACAGAATCTGGATGCGGCAAGAGACATTTTGATTGAGGACGGCCTGGTCGCCGCCGTCGGCGAAACGCTGACGGCTGACGCCGATACGCAGGTCGTCGATGCGACCGGACTGGTTGTCGCACCGGGGCTTGTTGATCTCCATGTTCACCTGCGCGAGCCGGGGCAGGAAGCGAAAGAAGACATCGTAACCGGCACGAAAGCGGCGGTGGCCGGCGGCTTCACGACGATCGTGCCGATGGCCAACACCCGCCCGATCGTGGATTCAGCCATTATCGTGTCGGGCCTGAAGGAGCGGATCAGCCGGGAAGCGCTGGCGGAAGTCATGCTGGTCGGTTCCGTCACCAAAGGCTTGAACGGCGAGGAGTTGTCCGAGATGGGCGATATGGCCGAGCACGGCGCGGTCGCTTTTTCCGACGACGGCCGGTTTGTGGAAAACAGCCGCTTGTTCCGCTCCGCCTTGGAGTATGCCAGCATGTTCAATAAGCCGATAATCTCCCATGCGGAGGATCCGACCCTGGCCGGCGACGGGTATATGCATGAAGGCGCCGTTTCCGCGCGCCTGGGCATCCCGGGCATCCCGGCTGTTGCAGAAGATATCGCCGTGGCCAGGGATGTGCTGCTGGCGGAAAATACCGGCGCCCATTTGCATGTCGCGCATGTTTCGACTAAAGGCGCGGTAGAAATTATCCGCCAAGCGAAAAAACGCGGCGTGAAGGTCACAGCTGAAGCCGCGGTTCACCACTTGACCCTGACGGACGAAGCGGTCAGCGGTTTCAGCACGGCGACCAAGGTTGCGCCGCCGCTTCGCTCTAGTGAGCATGTGCAGGCGCTGCGCGAGGGCCTGAAAGATGGCACGCTCAATGCGATTATTACCGACCATGCCCCGCATGCGTTTGAAGAAAAAGACGTCGAATTCCGCTATGCGCCGAATGGCTTCTGCGGCTTGGAAACGGCGCTGGGGGTCATTTTAACTGAACTTTATCACACTGGGGAGTTTTCTTTAAGCGAAATTATTGGTAAAATGAGTGTGGAGCCGGCGCATATTTTCTCACTGAAAGCTGGAAGTTTAAAAGTTGGCATGCCGGGGAACGTCGTGTTAATCGATTTAAACAAAGAGTGGACAGTGAAAAAAGAGAATTTTTATACGCGCGGTAAAGCAACGCCCTATGAGGGGAAACACTGCCGGGGGCAAGCGGTGATGACGATTGTTCGCGGTAATGTGAGAATGAAAGATGGTGAAGTATGCGTAGGAAAGCAAAACTAATTCTTGAAGACGGCACGGTGCAGACGGGCGTACTGATTGGTGCGGAAAAGGCGGCCGTGGGCGAAGTCGTTTTCACCACCGGCATGACCGGTTATCAGGAAGTCCTGACCGACCCGTCCTATTGCGGACAGATTGTGACGATGACGTATCCGCTGATCGGCAACTACGGCGTTTGCGACTTGTTCAACCAAGCGCGCCGCTCGTTTGTGCGTGGGTTTGTGATTGATGAGCTCTGCGATACGCCGAGCAACTGGCGCAGCCAGACTTGCCTGGAAGAATATTTGAAGGCCAACGACATTCCCTGCCTGACGGGAATCGACACGCGGGCGATCACGCGCAAAATCCGCGTGAACGGCACCATGCGCGGCATGATCGTCCCGGAAGGCGAGGAAATCGACGCGCAAGCGATCATCGCCAAGCATGAAGAGCATGATCAGGTGGCGCAGGTCACGACGCCGGAAACGTACGTCATGGACAATGACGGCCCGCACGTGGTGGTGCTCGACCTGGGGATCAAACGCAACATTTTGCTGTCGATGCATGAAATGGGCTTCAAGCTGACGGTTGTTCCGGCCTTTACGAGCGCCGAAGCGATCAAGGCGCTGAACCCGGACGGCCTCTTTTTCTCCAACGGCCCTGGCGATCCGAAGGATGTGCCGCAAGCGATTGAAACGATCCGCCAATTGATCGGCTACAAGCCGATGTTCGGCATCTGCCTCGGCCACCAGCTGTTGTGCCTGGCTTTGGGGGCGGACACGTACAAATTGAAGTTCGGCCATCGCGGGGTGAACCACCCGGTCAAGGATCTCAGCCTCGATCGCGTATTCATCTCCTCGCAAAATCATGGGTATGCCGTTGACGAAGCTTCGCTCAAGGGGCTTGATTTGGTTGTGACCCATCTGGCGGTCAATGACGGCACCGTTGAAGGCATGCGCCACACGAAGCTGCCGATTTTTTCCGTGCAATACCATCCGGAAGCAGCGCCAGGGCCAGATGACAACATCTACCTGTTTGAACAGTTCAAGAAACTGATGGGAGGATGTTGAGATGCCGTTAAATAAAGACCTGAAGAGAGTTATGGTAATCGGTTCCGGTCCGATCGTCATCGGCCAGGCCGCCGAGTTTGATTATGCCGGTACGCAGGCTTGCCGCGCCTTGAAGGAAGAGGGACTGGAAGTCGTTCTGGTCAATAGCAACCCGGCGACGATCATGACGGATAAAAACGTCGCCGACCGCGTTTACATTGAGCCGCTGACGCCGGATTTTTTGGAAGCGGTTATTGAAAAAGAGCGTCCGGACGGCCTGCTCGCCACCCTGGGCGGACAAGTCGGCCTGAACCTGGCGGTTGACCTGGCTAAAAACGGCACGCTGGACCGCTACAATGTGAAGCTTCTTGGCACTTCGCTGGAGAGCATCAAAAAAGCGGAAGACCGGGAGCTGTTCAAGGAAACGATGCAGAAGCTTGACCAGCCTGTGCCGGAGAGCACCATCGTTGAAACGGTGCATGCAGCGCGGGAGTTCGCCCGCGAGGTCGGATATCCCTTGATCGTGCGTCCGGCCTACACGCTGGGCGGAACGGGCGGCGGCATCGTCTCCTGTGAAGAAGAGCTCCTCGACGTCGTCAACCGCGGCTTGAAATACAGCCTGATCGGTCAGGCGCTGATTGAACGCAGCGTCGCCGGCTGGAAAGAAGTCGAGTACGAAGTTATCCGCGATGCCAAGAACAACTGCATCACCGTCTGCAACATGGAAAATATCGATCCGGTCGGCGTGCATACGGGCGACAGCATTGTCGTGGCGCCGTCGCAGACATTGAGCGACCGCGAGTATCAGATGCTGCGCACCGCCTCGCTGAAAATCATCCGCGAGCTGGGCGTGGAAGGCGGCTGCAACGTTCAGTACGCGCTTGACCCGTATTCCGAACGCTACTATGTTATCGAGGTTAATCCGCGCGTCAGCCGTTCGAGCGCCCTGGCTTCCAAGGCGACCGGTTATCCGATCGCCAAGGTGGCCTCGAAAATCGCGATCGGTTACACGCTGGACGAGATCGACAATGCTGTAACCGGCAAAACGAAAGCCTGCTTTGAGCCGGCGCTCGACTATGTCGTCGTCAAGTTCCCGCGCTGGCCGTTTGACAAGTTCCCGCGGGCTGACCGCAAACTTGGCACGCAGATGAAAGCGACCGGTGAAGTCATGGCGATCGACCGGAATCTCGAGGGGGCGCTGCTAAAAGCGATCCGTTCGCTGGAAATCGGCTTGACCCATCTGGAGATGGCTTCGCTGAAAGGCTTGAGCGACGAAGAGATCCGCGCTCGCCTGCACCTGATCGACGACGAGCGCCTGTTTGTGATCGCGGAAGCGTTCCGCCGCGGCGTCGAGCTGGAAGACATCCACGTCATCACCAAGATCGACCGCTTCTTTTTGGAGAAGCTGTACAACATCATTTGGATGGAAAAACGCCTGGTTGCCGAAGAAATGTCGCCGGAGCTGCTGCGCCGGGCCAAACGCATGGGCTTTGCCGATGCGGTGATTGGCAAGCTGACGGGCAAGACGGAGCCGGAGATGCGCGCGCAGCGCAACGACTGGAATATCATCCCGTGCTACAAAATGGTTGACACCTGCGCGGCCGAGTTCGAGGCGCTGACGCCTTACTACTACTCGACGTATGCCTTCGAGGATGAAGTGGTTGTCACCGACAAGCCGAAGGTGCTTGTGTTGGGCTCCGGTCCGATCCGCATCGGGCAGGGGATTGAGTTTGACTACTGCTCCGTCCATTCCGTCTGGGCTTTGAAGGAGCTGGGCTACGAAACGGTTATCATCAACAACAATCCGGAAACCGTCAGCACGGACTTTGATACGGCCGATCGTCTCTACTTTGAGCCGCTGACGATTGAAGACGTCATGAACGTCATTGATAAGGAAAAGCCGGAAGGCGTCATCGTCCAATTCGGCGGCCAAACCGCGATCAACTTGGCCGCTCCTTTGGCCAAACGCGGCGTCAAGATCCTTGGCACCAGTGTCGACGGCATCGACCGTGCGGAAGACCGCGAGCGTTTTGACGAACTTTTGACGCAGGTCGACATCCCTCGCCCGAAAGGCCACACCGTCACTTCGGCCGAAGAGGCCATTCCGGCGGCCAACGACGTCGGCTACCCGGTTGTCGTGCGTCCTTCCTATGTGCTGGGCGGCCGGGCGATGGAAATCGTCTACAACGACGAAGAACTTGACTACTACATGAAAAATGCGGTCAAGGCCTCGCCGGAACATCCGGTCTTGGTCGACCATTATATGCAAGGCACGGAAGTCGAGGTTGACGCCATCGCCGACGGCACGGACGTCGTCATTCCGGGCATTATGGAGCATATCGAGCGGGCCGGCGTCCATTCCGGCGACAGCACCGCCGTCTATCCGCCCCGCAGCCTGTCGAAAAAGGTGATGGATTGCATCCTCGACTACACGAACCGCCTCGCCCTGGGCTTGAATGTCCGCGGCTTGATCAACATTCAGTACGTTGTTGTCGATGACGAGGTTTATGTCATCGAAGTAAATCCGCGTTCGAGCCGGACGGTGCCTTTCTTGAGCAAAGTGACCGATATTCCGATGGTCAACGTCGCGACGAAAGTCGCCCTGGGCAAGAGCTTGCGCGAACTGGGCTACGAAGCGGGCTTGAAAGCCTTCCCGAACTTCTTTGCGGTGAAAGCGCCAGTCTTCTCCTTTGCCAAAATGCACCGCGTCGATATTTCGCTCGGACCGGAGATGAAATCGACCGGCGAAGTCATGGGCATCGACTACCATTATGCCCGGGCGCTTTATAAAGCCAACACGGGCGCCGGCCTCAACGTGCCGGAGGAAGGGTGCATCCTCTTCACGGTCGCCGACCGCGACAAGGAGGAAGCGCTGGAATTGGCGAAGGGATTCAGCCAGCTTGGCTATGCGCTGATGGCGACGCCGGGTACGGCGGCTTACTTCCGCAAAGCAGGCCTGTTCGTTGAAGAAGCAGCCAAGGTCAGCGCTGAGTCGCCGAACCTGCTGGATGCGATCAAAAAAGGCCAGATCCATATCGTCATCAACACGCTGACGCATGGCCGGGAACCTGAGCGCGACGGCTTCAAAATCCGCCGGGCGACCGTGGAACATGCCATTCCCTGCCTGACCTCCATGGATACGGCGGCAGAGGTGCTTGGCGTGCTGGACGTCATGCGCGACAGACGCCACATCTACGTGATGGCGCTGCAGGATTATATTGGGGAAGGTGAAAACTTTGGGTGATAAACGGCGCTTTAGCGCAACCCTTGTTCAACAGCAACAAATGAATCATGACGTGTATCGGATGGTGCTGTCGGCGCCGGAGATTGCGGCGATGATCAAGCCGGGACAGTTTTTGCAGCTCAAGACCGGACGATTGATGGATCCTTTGTTGCGGCGTCCGATCAGCATTGCTGACGCGGATGACGGCGAGGGGACGCTCCAGCTCGTTTACCGTGTAGTGGGCGAAGGCACGAAATATTTAGCCGGACTACAGCAAGGGGCCGAGATTGATATTCTCGGCCCCTTGGGAAACGGCTTTACCTTGCAAGGCGAACGCCCGCTGATCGTTGGCGGCGGCATGGGCATCGCGCCGCTTTTGTATCTTGTCCGCGCGCTGTGCCCCAAGCCGGTTGATGTGCTGTTGGCTGGCCGCGAAGCAAGCGAGCTGTTTTGGATCAAGCTGTTTGCCGAACGCTGCCAGGCCGTCCACGTGACGACGGATGACGGCAGCCTTGGCACCAAGGGCAACGCCCTGGCGCTGCTGCCTCAGTTGTTGGCGCAAGGCCAATACGACATGCTCTATACCTGCGGGCCGGATCCGATGATGGAAGCGGTGGCCAAAGAGGCGGCCAAACACGGCGTGCCTTGCCAGGTTTCCCTGGAGCGCTATATGGCGTGCGGCATCGGCGCCTGCTTGTCGTGCAGCTGCGGCGCCAAGGATGGCTCGCGCAAAAAGGTTTGTACGGACGGCCCGGTCTTTTGGGCTGAGGAGGTGATGCTGTGAGTAAGGTTGATTCCCGCTTGGCGGTCAATTTAGCCGGCTTGCAGCTCAATTCGCCGGTCATGACGGCCTCCGGTACCTTTGGGTTTGGCCTTGAATTCCGTGATTTTCTCGACTTGAACCGCGTCGGTGCGGTAATGGTCAAAGGCACAACCCTGGCGCCGCGCGCCGGCAACAGCGGACAGCGCGCGGTGGAAACGCCGGCCGGCATGCTCAACTGCATCGGCTTGGAAAACCCCGGGGTAGATAAATTCTTAAACGAAACCCTGCCGCAACTCAGGGAGTATGATACGCAGGTAATCGTCAATATTGCCGGCGCGACGGAAGATGAATATGCGCGGCTGGCGGAAAAATTGACAGTTCCGGGCGTTGCCGCCCTGGAGCTTAATATTTCCTGCCCGAACGTCAAACAGGGCGGGATTGCTTTCGGCACTTGCCCGGAGAGTGCGAGCGGCGTCGTGCGGGCAGTGCGCAACGCGACAGACAAGCTGGTTATTACCAAGCTGTCGCCGAACGTGACGGACATTGTCGCGATGGCCAAAGCCACGGTCGAGGCGGGCAGCGACATCCTGTCGCTGATCAACACCTTGATTGGCATGAAGATCGACATCGACCGCCGCCGGCCGGTGCTGGGCAATGTGATCGGCGGCTTGTCCGGCCCGGCGATTCGTCCGGTGGCCGTGCGGATGGTCTATCAGGTGGCGCAGGCTGTCGACGTGCCGATTATCGGCATGGGCGGCATCATGACCACCGAAGATGCGCTGGAATTCATCCTGGCCGGCGCTTCCGCCGTCGCCATCGGCACGGGCAACTTTGTCGAGCCGGAACTGGCGGAACGGATGGCGGATGAGTTGTCTGCCTACCTTGATAAAACCGGCACGGCGTCAATCACCGAGTTAATTGGCGCCGCCCTTCCCGAGCGGCAGACGAGGGAAGGCGGTGGCTGCACATGCTAGCAAAAGAACGGCTGATTGTGGCGCTTGATTTTCCAGACGAACAAGCGGTCAAAAACCTGGTGGATACCTTGGGCGACGAAGTTGTCTATTACAAGGTCGGCATGGAGCTTTACTACAGCGTCGGCCAATCTGTTTTGGATTTCCTCGCGCAACGCGGGAAAAGGATCTTTTTGGACCTCAAGCTCCACGACATCCCGAACACCGTGGCGCAGGCCCTGGCCAGCCTGGCGACGCGCCCCGGCATTGACATACTGAACGTCCATGCCAGCGGCGGCCCGACGATGATGAAAGAAGCGGCAGCCCGGATGCGTGCTGCCGCGCAAAAAGCAGGCCTGACCCCGCCGAAACTGATTGCCGTGACGCTGCTCACCAGCTTGAGCGAGGAAGAATGGAAGCAGTTGAACGGCAGCTTGTCCGTGCGCGAACAGGTGGTCTGCCTGGCCAAGCTGACAAAAGAATGCGGCTTGGACGGCGTTGTCGCCTCGCCACAGGAGGCAGCCGCGATTCGCGCCGCATGCGGCGACGATTTTCTGATCGTTACGCCGGGCGTGCGGCCGGCCGGGGCGGCAATTGGCGATCAAGTGCGCATTGCCACCCCGGCTACGGCCTTGTCTGACGGCGCTGACTACCTGGTTGTGGGCCGCCCGATCACCCAGGCCGCGGATCCGGTGTTGGCGGCTCGACAGATCATAGCCGAGATGGAGGGACATAAATGAACGAACAGGAAGTAACAAAACTGTTGGAAGAAACCGGCGCGATCATGCATGGCCATTTCTTGCTGACCTCTGGCCTGCATAGCCCGATGTATGTAGAAAAATTCAACGTACTGCAGCACCCGCTTTATACGGAAACGCTCTGCAAGGCCTTGGCCGAACGCTTCCGCAACGACAATGTCCAACTTGTCATCGGGCCGATGACGGGCGGCATTTTGCTGGCCCATGAGGTAGGCAAGGCGCTGGGAACGAGAGCGATTTTCACGGAGCGCGACAATGGCGTGATGACGTTGAAACGCGGTTTTTACATTGAGCCGGGCACGCGCGTGCTTGTCGTCGAGGACATCGTCACAACCGGCGGTTCCGTGCAAGAAGTGCTGCGCGTCGTCAAAGAGCAGGGCGGCGAAGCAATCGGTGTCGGCCTCTTGGTCGACCGCAGCGGCGGCAAGGCGGACTTCGGCGTAAAAACCGAAGCGTTGCTCAAACTGGCGATTGAAACCTATAAACCTGAAAACTGCCCCCTCTGTGCGGCTGGCGTGCCGATCACAAAGCGAGGCAGAACAGGTAAATAAGGCTATTTGCGTTTGGCAGGCTTGCTTTTGGGCGAGTCTGCCTTTTCTTTTTTCTTGCCGGGGGCCGCTTCTTCCAAAACCGGCAGGGCCGACCAAAGATACCAGACGGCAAGCGTTCTCCAGGGATGCCACGGCTCGCTAATGAGGTTCAGCTCGCGGCGTCCGGGCAGTTTATCAAGCTTATGCCAAAGCTTGACGGCTTTTTGCAGACCGAAATCTTCGGCCGGCAAAACGTCGGGGCGCGCCAGCGCTAGGATCAAGAACATTTCCGCCGTCCAGCGGCCGACGCCCTTGACAGCGGTCAACTGGCGGATGATCTCGGCATCCGGCAAGTCGGCCAGCGCAGTCAGTTTGATGGCGCCCTTTACGATACAATTTGATAAGTCGCGCAGATAGCCGACCTTCTGCGGCGAAAGGCCAAGGCCTTTTAAAGCGTCTTCTGGCGCCGCCAGCAGCGGTTCAGGTTGCAGGTCGTGCTGAAAGTAGGCTGAAACACGTGCGATAAGTTCTTCTGCGACTTGGGGCGCTACTTGCTGTGATATAATGCCGCGCACCAAAGCGGCAAAATACTGCTCCGGCGCGACTGGTTGCAGGCGGCATGGCCCTGTGGCTTCAATCAGCTGCGCGAAAAAAGGATCAAGTTGCTTCAAATACTCCTCGCCTGACTGCCAGTCCATAGTCAATCCCTCCTGAGGTAAACGATCATCATTGTCTATTATACCTGAATACGGAGAGGGAGAAAAGCCGGCCCGCATCAGCAAAAAGTTGCTTGTTAAGGCTTGCAAAATGGATTAAGTCATGCTAAGATATATAAGCGTCAGGCGAGTGCTTGATGCGTCGTGGCCCGGTAGTTTAGTCGGTTAGAATGCCGCCCTGTCACGGCGGAGGTCGTGGGTTCGAGTCCCATCCGGGTCGCCATTTGCGGAAGTAGCTCAGCGGTAGAGCATCGCCTTGCCAAGGCGAGGGTCGCGAGTTCGAATCTCGTTTTCCGCTCCATAGGGGTATAGCTCAATTGGTAGAGTAGCGGTCTCCAAAACCGTTGGTTGTGGGTTCAAGTCCTACTGCCCCTGCCAGAAATTCCTGAAAGAATCTCTCTTGTCGAGGGGTTCTTTTTTTATTTCTCAGGGATTATTAGGGTGAATCTTTGCCTTTGGTAGTATACCTGTCAGCCCTCTTGTCTAATACAAAAAAGGGGTGGACACGCATGGTACAGGTAAGACATATTGCACCTGTATTGGGGCAGATGGAAGCACTGGAGGTTGTCGATGAATTTATTCTTTTTTGTAAAGCACAGGGGCTTGGGGAAGACAGCCGTAAAAGCCACAGGTATGCCCTGCAGCAATTCTTTGGGCTTTACAATGGGGCGCTGAGCGACACCAAAGGAATCCAAAAGGCACTAACGAGGATGCTTCAAGACAAACAGGACGCATACTACAATAAGCAACTGAACGCTATTCGCAAGTTCTTTGACTACTGTGTCGGTGAGGGTCTCATGAAGTCGAATCCTGCCATTGGCTTTAAGTACAGGAGACCGACAGTCCAAATCGTGGAGCACTCAGAGGACAGCGTAAAGGCGTTGCTCAAGGTGATTGATAAGGAAACCTTTGCGGGGCTGAGGGACTACGCATTTGCTGTCTTGATACTGGACACAGGCATCAGACCGAATGAAGCACTACAACTGCAAATATCAGACATAGACTTTGAAGGTAAGCAAGTCAGGGTTCGCAGGGAATACTCAAAGACTCGCAAGGAACGCTATCTGCCAGTGTCGGGGCAAGTCTTGCAGGTCTTGAGAAAATTAATAACCGTTCGTCCTGACGTTTGGAAAGAGGCTGTTCCTGTCTTATGTTCTTTTGACGGTCACAGGATGCCAGCAAGGGGGATGCAAGACCGCTTCAGAAACTATTCTAGGATGATTAAGGCAAACATCACGCCATACCATCTTAGGCATATCTTTGGTCTGTGGTTCGTTCGTAATGGTGGCGATGCGTTTGTCTTGCAGAGAATCATGGGGCACACAAAGATGGACATGACGAGAGTCTATGTCAACTTAGCAGACACCGATATCAAGGAATGTCACGAGAAGGCAAGTCCCTTCGCTAATCTGTTAGCGGGAAAGCGGGTCAGGAATATTCACAATTAACCTTCCTTAGGGCGTTCAAAGGGGAATTTCAAGGGAAACCTTTCGAAGCCTATTCAGAAACACGTTCATTCCCTGTTCCCCCCCCTATGGGGTATCAACGACTGATATTGAGGAGGATGGAGACAATATGAGGAATAAAGAAAAAGCACAACAAAGACAAGCATTGATGAAAGCGGTGAGAGCCAACAGGCGGCATGACGAGGCAACCAGTGAGTACATCTGGGAACGCATGGGAACACTCAGCGAACCGCAGGAACTCACTGAGGAACAGCAGAGCCTCTTTGATAAACTCAAGGAACTCCTGAGCGATAGACCTGAAGCCATAGCGTTACTTTGTCATTATGACTTCGCTATGACAGAGAAAGCCTCTGTCTTAATGGAACAAGCGTATCGACAGGGTTTCAAAGATGGACTGAACAGCAAGACCGCAAGAACCGCATAAACAAAACATCAAGGCTGTCCATGTGATGGGCAGTCTTTCTCTTTGGGTCGCACTAAGGAAATTGCTGATGGGTTCGCCTTTACGCAGACTAGGGTTACTCCTAAAGGTATCGAATGGATTGCCCTAAGGTGGTGGTCGTAGTGGTTTATCAACAACGACAACAACAAAACAGATACCTAAGGGGCAGGTGGAAACTAATGGAAATAGCCAGGTATCCTCATGTCAACACTCAATGCTTGTCTTTATTGAATGTTCACATCAAGACACCTAATCTAGGGGAGAATCCTTACGGTACGATTTTTAGTATTTTTCTATATTAGAAACAGACAAATTTTCGTACCTTAGAATACGCCATACTTGTTCTTTGCGTCCTTTGGTTTTCTTTGGGAAAGACTCAAGGCGAATAGTGTACCCGTATTTCTCTAGGTACTCATTGATTTTCCCGATACTGTGTTTCATTTTGTGGTCTTTGCACAAGGCTATGATGCTGTTCTGTTGGGGTTTGCTGAGGAACTCAGGGTTTCCATAAGATTCCAAAAGGTCAACAAGCAAAGAGACACCTAAAGTTGTTACAGTTATGCTGTCGTATCTGTCTTGAAACAATTCCTGATAGGCTTCCAGCATGTCCCCCTTAGCGGTAAGTTCCTTGAGGGTCGCAAGGTCATGTCTCTTGTTGGCTACCATCATTTGGTTTATAACATAGCGGTTGTCGTTGGAATCAGCGTCTTGGGCAAAGATAGGCAGTCGTCTTGAGTGTCCTTTCCATTCGTCCTTATTGTCCACAAAGAGGATGTCGTTTTCAATTTGCGTCTTCCTTGCGTTGAGACTATACCACCGAGGGACAGCACAATAGACCGTCTTTAACTTCCGAGGGTTGTCCTTGCTTCCTTTGCGTACCCTTGCTATCAGTTGGAAAATCGAGGTCTCAGAGGGATTCCCAAAGATGAATAGGTACTCGAAGTCCTCATTGATTGATACGCCTGTGTTTAACGCAGAGGTCAAGAATAGAATGTCAGCGTCGATTCTTTCTGTTGCCGCAAGTCTGTCTAACTGTTCTTCGTCGCAGTGGACAAATAAACGGTTGTGTCTGGAGCAGATAAAGGAGACTCTCAGTCCTAATTCGTTCTCTAGGTCTTTGAAGCGGGAATATTGCTCGTACAATTCAGCAGCGTTACTGTCGAATACGAGAATCCTTTTTCCTTCCCTAGCGAGTGTCTCAAGGTGTTTCTTAAGGTGGTATTCGCCGTCTTTGTCCCTTTCTACGTAAGGAGCAAGACAAACTGTCTGAACATTGTGGTTAGAGGTATCAAGGTCTTTAAGGACTTCGACAGGTCTATCCCAAAGATTCTCTATGCACTTAAGGGCTTCAGGTGTGCCAGTCATAAGAATAACGGTTGCACTGCTGTTATTGACGAAGCCAAACGATAAATCTGTGCGTTCACCTAGCAATGCGTCCTCGACAAAATAATGTGCTTCATCACAGACAATGTAATCGTATTCCCTTCGGAGCATTGTGTTATTGGCAATCATTGTTTCCACACGCTGATAAGACCAACAAGTCATAACATGCTTGTCAACTCTGTCGGCTATTTGGGATAGTGTCAAGGCACTGTTGTAGTTTTTTTAAGAAGAAGTGACCGCGCCAAAGAACGAGTAAAGGCACCGACCGCTACGCCAGCGCACTCGAAAGCCCCTGCAACGCTTCGAACAGGAAGGATTTCGGCCCCTTCAGCA
>JAJUGR010000012.1 GCA_029265905.1 Sporomusaceae bacterium
GCTGAAGGGGCCGAAATCCTTCCTGTTCGAAGCGTTGCAGGGGCTTTCGAGTGCGCTGGCGTAGCGGTACGGTACCTTTACTCGTTCTTTGGCGCGGTCGCTTCTTCTTAAAAAAACCACAACAGTGCCTTGACACTATCCGTCCCCTCTGTCACACTTGCCGCGAACGTTTGTTCTTGGTAAAATGATTCTCAGAAGAGAAAAATTTTCGGGGGTGGATCATGTTTCAGGTCAAAGCGCCGTACGAACCGGCTGGCGACCAGCCGCAGGCGATTGCGGAACTGGTGGCGGGCCTGCAGGCGGGAAAGGACTGCCAGGTGCTGCTCGGTGCGACCGGAACCGGCAAAACCTTCACCGTTGCCAAGGTGGTCGAGGCTGTGCAGCGGCCGACGCTGGTCATTGCGCACAACAAGACGCTGGCCGCCCAGCTGGCGAGCGAGTTCAAGGCTTTTTTCCCCGACAACGCGGTGGAATATTTTGTCTCGTACTACGACTATTATCAGCCGGAGGCCTATATCCCTTCGACTGACACGTATATTGAAAAAGATTCGGCGATCAACGACGAGATCGACAAATTGCGCCATTCGGCGACCAGTTCGCTGTTCGAGCGCCGCGACGTGATTATCGTCGCCAGCGTGTCGTGCATCTACGGCCTGGGCTCGCCGGAGGACTACTACAAGCTGGTGCTGTCGCTGCGCAAGGGGCAGATGATTGACCGGCAGGAGGTTTTGCGCAAGCTGGTCGACATCCAGTACACCCGCAACGACGTCAACTTCACGCGCGGCACCTTCCGCGTCCGGGGCGACGTGGTCGAGATTTTTCCGGCCAGCCACAACGAGCGCGCCCTGCGGGTCGAGCTGTTCGGCGATGAAATCGACCGCCTGCTGGAGGTCGACACGCTGACCGGCGAGGTCCTGGCGGAGCGGACGCACATCGCCATTTACCCGGCCTCCCACTATGTCACGAGCCGGGAGAACCTCGAGCGTTCGATCGGCGACATCGAAGCGGAGCTTGAGGCCCAGCTGGCTTATTTTAAGCAGCATGACAAGCTGCTGGAAGCGCAGCGCCTGGAGCAGCGGACGTGCTACGACATCGAAATGATGCGGGAGATGGGCTATTGTTCCGGCATAGAAAACTATTCGCGCCACCTGACGGGACGCAAGGAGGGAGAACCGCCCTTCACACTGATCGACTACTTCCCCAAGGACTTCCTCCTGGTCATTGACGAGTCGCATGTGACGCTGCCGCAGCTGAGGGCGATGTATGCCGGCGACCGGTCGCGCAAAAACATGCTGGTCGATTATGGCTTCCGCCTGCCGTCGGCCCGTGACAACCGCCCACTGCAATACGACGAGTTTGTGCAGCGGGTCGGCCAGACGATTTACGTCTCGGCGACACCGGCCCCCTACGAATTGGAGCGGACCGGCGGCGAGATTGTGCAGCAGATCATCCGCCCGACGGGCCTCTTGGATCCGCTGGTCGAGGTGCGCCCGATCAAGGGTCAGATCGACGACCTCTTGAGTGAGGTCAAGGCGGTCGCGGCCCGCAATGAGCGGGTGCTGGTGACGACGCTGACGAAGAAAATGGCCGAGAACCTGACCGATTATTTGAAGGAAATGGGTGTCCGGGTGCGCTACCTGCATTCGGAAGTCGTTACGCTGGAGCGCGCAGCGATCATTGACGCGCTGCGGGCCGGCGAGTTTGACGTGCTGGTCGGGATCAACCTGCTGCGCGAAGGGCTCGATTTGCCGGAAGTGTCGCTGGTGGCGATTTTGGACGCCGACAAGGAAGGCTTTTTGCGCTCTGAGACGTCGATGATCCAGACGATCGGCCGGGCCGCCCGCAACGAGCATGGCCGGGTCATCATGTATGCGGACAAGATGACCCGCTCGATGCAGCTGGCGATTGACGAGACGGCGCGGCGGCGCAGCGTGCAGGAAGCGTTCAACAAGGAGCATGGCATTACGCCCAGGACGATCAAGAAGGAATTGCGCGAATTGATCGTGACGACCAAGGTGGCGGAGGAAGCGCCGCGTTATTCGTCGCTGGACCGTGCGCTGATTGACCTGACGCCGCCGGAGCGCGAAGCAATGGCGAAAGAAGTGGAAAAAGCGATGCAGGAGGCGGCCCGGGCGCTCGACTTTGAGCGGGCGGCCCTGCTGCGCGACCAGTTGATTTTATTAAAAGGACAGCCGGAGCGCGGCGCCAAAAAGGCCAAAGCGCCGGCGAAGAGGAAACGGACATGAAGGATAGCATTATTGTCAAAGGGGCCAGGCAGCACAATTTGAAGAACATCACGGTCGAGATCCCCCGCAACAAGCTGGTGGTGATCACCGGCCTGTCCGGCTCGGGCAAGTCGTCCCTGGCCTTCGACACAATTTACGCCGAAGGGCAGCGCCGCTACGTCGAGTCGCTGTCGGCTTATGCCCGCCAGTTTCTCGGGCAGATGGACAAGCCGGAGGTCGACTACATTGAAGGCCTGTCGCCGGCCATTTCCATCGACCAAAAGACGACGAGCCGCAACCCGCGCTCGACCGTCGGCACGGTCACGGAGATTTACGACTACCTGCGGCTGTTGTTCGCCCGGGTGGGGCGCCCGCATTGCCCGCAGTGCGGCAAGCCGATCGAACGCCAGACGGTGCAGCAGATGACGGACAAGATCAAGGAGCTGGGCGAAGGGACGCGCTTTCTCGTGCTGGCCCCGGTGGTGCGCGGCAAAAAAGGCGAGCATCAGAAGGTGTTCGAACAGGCGAAGAAAAACGGCTTCGTCCGCGTGCGCGTCGACGGCGAAGTGCGCGACTTGGGCGAGCCGATTGAACTGGAGAAGAACAAAAAGCATTCGATCGAGGTCGTCGTCGACCGGCTGGTGATCAGAGAGGACGTCGCACAGCGCCTGACCGAGTCGCTGGAAATGGCGCTGACGATGGCCGGCGGGATGGCGTCCGTCGCGGTGGTCGGCGGCGAGGAGTATTTGTTCAGCGAAAATTATGCCTGCGTGACGTGCGGCATCAGCGTGCCGGAGATCGCGCCGCGCCTGTTTTCGTTCAACAATCCGTTCGGCGCCTGCCCCGTTTGCACCGGCCTAGGCTTCAAGCAGGAGGTCGACCCGACGCGGGTGATCCCCGACCGCACGAAGCCCTTGATTGACGGCGCGGTGGAGGCGCTGAGCAAAAACGTGAACTCCTACTATATGTGTCAGCTTGACGCGGTGGTGGAGGCCCACGGCTACAGCATGTCGAACTGCTGGCGTGACTTGCCCAAGGAACTGCAGCAGCTGATCCTGCATGGTTCGGGCGAGCGGCGCTTCACCTTTTCGTATGAAAACCTGATGGGTGAGACGCGCCAGCACAGCCCGGTGTTTGAAGGGGTGCTGCCGATGCTGGAGCGTCGTTACCGCGAGGCGTCCTCGGACGCGATGCGCGAAGAGATCGAGCAGTTCATGAGCATCACGCCCTGCACCGCCTGCAAGGGGGCGCGGCTGAAGCCGGAAGCCTTGTCGGTTCTGGTGGATGGGCGCAATATTTACGAGGTGACGCGGATGCCGGTCCGGCAGTCGCTGGCCTTTTTCGCCAATCTGGCGCTGACGGAGCGGGAGGCGGCGATCGCCCAGCAGATTATGAAGGAAATCCGCGCCCGCCTGGAGTTTTTGCTGAACGTGGGGCTTGGCTACCTGACGCTCGACCGGGCGGCGGGTACCCTGTCCGGCGGCGAGGCGCAGCGGATTCGGCTGGCGACGCAAATCGGCTCAGGGCTGGTCGGCGTGCTCTACATTCTGGACGAACCGAGCATCGGCCTGCACCAGCGGGATAACAACCGCCTGCTGGACACGCTGAAGCACCTGCGCGATCTGGGCAACACGCTGCTCGTCGTCGAGCATGACGAGGACACGATGTACACGGCCGACCACATCATTGATATCGGACCGGGAGCCGGCGAGCATGGCGGGCGGGTAATCGCGCAGGGCACGGTCGAAGAGATCAAGGCGACGCCGGAGTCGATAACCGGCGCGTACCTGAGCGGGGCGAAATTCATCCCTGTGCCGCTCAAGCGGCGCCAGCCGGGCGACAAGTGGCTGACGGTGCGCGGCGCGAAGGAAAACAATTTAAAGGACATCGACGTCGCCTTCCCGCTGGGGCTGCTGACGGTCGTGACCGGCGTGTCCGGCTCCGGCAAAAGCACGCTCGTGAACGATATTCTTTACGAGGCGCTGGCGGAGCGCCTCTATTCCGCCCGGCACCGCCCCGGCGCACATGACGCGATCGAAGGCCTGGAGTTTGTCGACAAGATCATCAACATCGACCAGTCGCCGATCGGCCGCACGCCGCGCTCAAACCCCGCCACCTATACCGGCGTGTTTGACCAGATCCGCGAGCTGTTCAGCCAAACGCCGGAAGCGAAGGTGCGCGGCTACAAGCCGGGGCGCTTCAGCTTCAACGTCAAGGGCGGGCGCTGCGAGGCCTGCCGGGGCGACGGCGTCAACAAGATTGAAATGCACTTTTTGCCGGACGTCTATGTGCCGTGCGAGGTCTGCAAGGGGGCCCGCTATAACCGCGAGACGCTCGACGTGCATTATAAGGGCAAAACGATCGCCCAGGTGCTCGACATGGTGGTCAGCGAGGCCGTGGAGTTCTTTAAAAATATCCCTCGCATCCATCGCCGCCTGGCGGTGCTGGAAGACGTGGGGCTGGGCTACGTGCGGCTCGGGCAGCCGGCGACGACCCTGTCCGGCGGCGAAGCGCAGCGCGTGAAGCTGGCGGCGGAATTGGCGCGGCGCAGCACGGGCAAGACGCTGTACATCCTCGACGAGCCGACGACCGGCCTGCATACGGCTGATATCCACCGCCTGCTCGAGGTGCTGCAGCGCCTGGTGGACGGCGGTGATTCGGTCGTGGTGATCGAGCACAACCTGGACGTGATCAAGACGGCCGATTACCTGATCGACCTGGGGCCGGAAGGCGGCGACGGAGGCGGCACGCTGGTGGCGGCCGGGACGCCGGAAGCGGTGGCGCAAGTGGAGGCGTCCCATACCGGCTTTTTCGTCAAGCAGGTGCTGGACAAGGCGCAGCGGGAGGGGTGGCTGGCATGAACGGCGAATGGCCGTCCGCGGTGACGCAAACGCTGCAGACCCTGCCGGACAAGCCGGGCGTTTACCTGATGCGCGACGCCAAAGGCCACGTCATTTACGTGGGCAAGGCGCTCGTGCTGAAAAACCGGGTGCGCAGCTATTTTCAGTCCTCCGCGCGCCACAGCCCCAAGGTCAGGGCGCTGGTGGCGAAAATCGCCGCGCTCGAATACATCGTGACGGCGACGGAATTGGAAGCGCTGATTTTGGAGTGCAACCTGATCAAGGAGTACCACCCCAAGTACAACATCAGCCTGCGCGACGACAAGTCCTATCCCTACATCAAGGTGACGACGGGCGAGCCTTATCCGCGCGTGTTTGTGACGCGGCGCGTCGTGCACGACGGCTCGCGCTACTTCGGGCCGTTTGCCAACGCGGGCGCTGTGCATGAGACGATCAAGCTGATCCGCCAGCTGTTTCCGCTGCGCACCTGCCGCACGATGAACAGCGACCGCCCCTGCCTGGAGCATCACATCAAGCGCTGCCTGGCGCCGTGTGCGGGCTGCGCTGATCCCGGCGAATACAAGCAGATGATCAGCTCGATTCTGCTGCTCCTCGAAGGGCGCAGCCAGGCGCTGGTCAGGCAGCTTGAACAAGAGATGCGCGAGGCGGCCGAGAACCTGCTGTTTGAGCGGGCGGCGCGTTTGCGCGACCAGCTCAAAAGCGTCCAGCTCCTGCAGGAAAAGCAGCACGCTGTGTTGGAAGGCGGCGACCTGGACGTGGTCGGCCTGGCCCGCGACGGGACGGACTGCTGCGTGCAGGTGTTTTTCGTGCGCGGCGGGCGCATGATCGGGCGGGACCATTTCTTTTTGCAGCAGGCGGGCGAGGAAGAGGACGCCGAGGTTTTGTCGGCGTTTTTGCAGCAATACTACAGCCGCGCGGCGATGCTGCCCAAGCAGATTCTGCTGCCGGCGGCGCCGCCGGATGAAGCGGTTCTGTCCGACTGGCTCAGCGAAAAGCGCGGCAGCAAGGTAACGCTCGTCGTGCCGCAGCGCGGCGAAAAGCGCCAGCTGCTGGCGATGGCGGCGGACAACGCGCATACTTTGCTGGCGGCGCGGCGCACGGTCGCCGGGCGGCCTGATCAGGAGACGGGCGTGGCGGAGCTCGGCGAGGCGCTCGGACTGGACGGATCGCCGGAGGTCATGGAGTGCTTCGATATTTCCCATATCCAGGGGGCGGAAACGGTCGCCTCGATGGTTGTGTTCCGCAACGGCGAGCCGGACAAGCGTTCCTACAAGCGCTTCAAGATTATTTCCACCGAGGGCAAGCCGGATGATTTCCGGGCGATGCAGGAAGTGGTGCTGCGCCGCTACTCTAAGAAAGAGTGGCCGCTGCCGGACCTCGTCATTATCGACGGAGGCAAGGGGCAGCTCAGCTCGGCGCTGACGATCATCCGCCAGCTGGGCCATGCGGCCTTGCCGGTCGTGTCGCTGGCCAAGCAGTTTGAGGAGATCTACAAAGAGGGCGAATCGGCGCCCGTCGTGCTGCCGCGCGGCAGCGCGGCCTTGAAGCTGGTGCAGCGGATCCGCGACGAGGCGCACCGTTTCGCCATCACGTACCATCGCAAGCTGCGCGGCAAGCGCAACCTCGCCTCCGTGCTCGACCACGTGCCGGGGATCGGCCCGGCCCGGCGCAAAGCCTTGTGGGCGGCGTTCGGTTCGATTGAGAACATCAAAGCCGCCGGCGTGGATGCATTGGCCGGCGTGCCGGGAATGAGCAAAACGGCGGCGGAGGCGGTGCATCGCTTTTTCCATCAGCGGCCGCTTTGAGCAGTCCGGGGCGGTGCTTTTATGCATGGCCGGCGACGCTCGAAGCGGTTGCGGGCCAGCATAACAGCAGGTCAACTTCCTTGCAAGATTTATTATTTATTGCATGACAGTCTCGTTTGCATATGGTAATATATGATTTAGAGGGCAGAAAACAACCGGGAGGAGCGACATAAATGGAGAAATGGGTTTGTGTAATTTGCGGCTATGTATATGACGAAGCGGTAGGCGATCCCGATAGCGGCATTGCTGCCGGCACGAGGTTTGAGGACATTCCTGAAGAGTGGGTTTGCCCCGTATGCGGCGTAGGCAAGGATCAATTCGAAAAACAATAAGCAGGATGCGGGCAGTCAATTGACTGCCTTTCCTTTTGCAACGCGCTGTTGCGGCCGTTGCATGGCGCAGGGTTTGGCGGAGGTGCGCATGATTGGCTTTTTATTGCGATGGGTGCTGTTGATTATGCTGTCATTTGTCATTGCGCGCGTCAGCAACGCCTGGTTTGTGGATACGCTGGGCGGTGAGTTTCTTGGCGTGGCGGTGATTGCTTTAGGGGCGGCTTCGGTGCGGAGCGTTTTAAAAAAATGCGGCAGGCTGGCGGAGTTGCCGCTGGCGGTGGCCAGCACCGTTGTTGTGTTTGTGATGGGCCTGGGAGCGATTAAGCTGCTTCCGAATTGGGAAGTCAACAACGCTCTACGCATTACGCTGGCCTACGGGCTGCTTGTGCTGACGACGATCGGGATAAATACTTGGATTGAGGACCGCTAATGCGGTAGAAAGAGGCTGATTGTGTCGATTAGATTA
Organism: Sporomusaceae bacterium; assembly: GCA_029265905.1. GTDB lineage: Bacteria > Bacillota > Negativicutes > Acidaminococcales > JAJUGR01 > JAJUGR01. The sequence continues at coordinate 7,690 of JAJUGR010000012.1, forward strand.
GTGGCGACTGACTTGGACGACACGCTGCTCAGGCGTGATCTGACGATTAGCGACCGCACCGTGCAGACAGTGCAGGCGGCGGTGAAAAACGGCGTGGTGGTGACGGTGGCGACGGGACGGATGTTTTGTTCGGCGTTGCTGCATGCCCGGCGGCTGGGAGTCAACGTCCCGCTGATTACGTATAATGGCGCATTGATTCGCACGGCTGAGTCAGGGGAAACGCTGTACGAACGGACGCTGGAAGAGGCGACGGCGGCCAAGGTGCTGGCGGTGAGCCGGGAGAAAGGCTGGTTTGTGCAGTCTTATCTGGATGACGTGCTGCACGTGCCGGTCATGAACGACTGGGTTGCGCGCTATGCCGCCCGGACGGTCGTGGAGCCGGTTGTCGACGGCGAAGCCTTTTACAGCAATCCCGGCCGGCCGCACAAAATGCTGCTGATCGCCACGCCGGAGGAGATCCCCGCGATGCAGGCCGAGGTGCGGCGGCTTTTCGGCGATGAACTTCATGTCACGAGCTCCAAACCGCAGTTTTTGGAGCTTGTCCATCCGCGGGCGTCGAAGGGCGCCGCGCTGGCCTACCTGGCCGACTATTACGGCATCAAGCAGGAAGAGGTCATGGCGATCGGCGACTCGAACAACGATATGGAAATGATCCGCTATGCCGGCTGGGGCGTGGCGGTGGCCAATGCGGTGGAGGAAGTGCGGCTGGCCGCTCAGGCGATGACGACGAGCCATGAGGAGGATGGGGTGGCGGTGGCCATTGAGCGCTTTGTGCTCAACGCCGGCCGCTGAAACGGGTCCATCTGCGTTGTCGCGACTGCGTTTGCTTGCTCGCGTACGCGCTAGTACGCGTCGCGGCGCAAGCCTCGCTGCTCCTAGCATCTAGCCCCGTTTGACCGGCCGGCTGGTGTCGAGAACGGGCCCATCTGCGTTGTCGCGACTGCGTCTGCTTGCTCGTGAGTCGGCGGCTAGCTGCTGTCGTTCTGCCGGTTGGCGGCAAAAACCGAAGGAGGCGCGCCCAATGAAGATTACGGTGGTAGTGGAAAACTCGGTTTCGACGAAGGTGAAGCAGCCGCTGTTGGGGCAGCACGGCCTGGCGATGCTGATCGAGTATGCCGGCAGGAAACTGCTGTTTGACACGGCCCAGACTGATATTCTGCTTCACAACCTGTCGCTGCTTGGCGTGCGGCCGGACGATATCGACGCTGTCGTGTTGAGCCACGGCCACTATGACCATGCCGGCGGCTTGAAGGCGCTGTTAAAACACCGGACGAAGCCGGTTGACGTGTATGTCGGCGAGCATTTTTCCGCGGAACGTTTCTCAGTGCGCGAGGGGAGCCGGTCTTATATCGGCGTGCCGCATCCTGCCGTGGCGCTGGAAACGGCGGGCGCGTTGTTTCGCCCGGTGACGGAGCCGCTTGAATTGTGGCCGGGGCTTTGGCTGAGCGGGCCGATTCCGCAAACGCACCCGCTTGAAACCGGGGTGGCGAGCCTGGTCGACGGCAAAGGCCGTCCGGACCGCTTCGCCGACGAAATTGCTTTGTATGCGGTCGCGAAGACTGGGCTTGTCGCTGTGAGCGGCTGCGCGCATCGCGGCATTATGAATATCGTGGCTTACGGTTTGCAGGTGACGGGGGCGCAACAGGTCGGCGCCATTGTTGGCGGCACGCACCTGGGGCCGGCGCCGGAGGCGCAAAAGGCGGCGACGATCGAGCAGTTTTTGCGTTGGCAGCCGGCGCTGGTGGCCGCGAACCATTGCACGGGACTGGAGATGATGGCTGAACTGGCGGCAAAATTGGGCAAGCAGGTGTTTGTGGCGGCGGCCGCGGGCACGGTGCTGGAAATTCCAGACCGCTGAAACGAGACTGTTTGCGCGTGCCGTGGGAATGCGCAAATAAATGTGTGCTTTGACGAACAGGGAAACCTGTTCTTTTTTTTGCGCCTTGCGCAAACTAAAAAATAATTTCGTGTTTACAAACGTCGTGCGGGAGGGGTATACTACGGGTGTTGGTTTAGTTTACTCGTAAAAACAAAATGGTTAACGTAAGGGGCGGTTGAATTGATTATTGAGTTGGCGAACAAAGTGATGGCTGGCGGCGAAATTACCCGCCAGGAGGCGCTGGCGCTGGCGGCGCTGCCTGAATCGGAGACGATGCTGCTGCTGGCCATGGCGGACAAAATCAGGCAGCATTTTGTCGGCGATACGGTCGACCTGTGCGCGATTGTCAGCGGGCGGTCAGGGCGCTGCCCGGAAAACTGCGCTTTTTGCGCCCAATCGGCCTATCACAAGACGGATGCGCCGGTGTACGGCTTGCTGCCGGAGGAGGAACTCTTGGCGGCGGCGCGGCAGGCGAAGGCGCAAGGCGCGGTCCGGTTCTCGATCGTCACCAGCGGCCGCGGCGTCGAACGGGAAGGTGATTTTGAACGCATTTTAACAGCCTTACACAAAATGCGCGAAGAATGCGGGCTGGAGGTTTGCGCCTCGTTGGGCATCCTGACGCCGGACGCGGCGCGGGCGCTGAAGGACGCCGGCGTCAGCCGCTATCACGCCAATGTGGAGACGAGCCGCAGCCATTTCGGCAAGATCTGCACAACCCATACCTACGAGGACAAGCTGTCGACCATTGAAGCGGCGCGCTCCGCCGGCCTGCAGATTTGCTCCGGCGGCATTTTGGGTTTGGGTGAAACGATCGAGCAGCGCGTGGAAATGGCCTTCGAGCTAAAAGCGGTTGGGGTAACCTCCGTGCCGCTCAATATCCTCAATCCGATCCCCGGCACGAAACTGGCGGATAATCCGCCGCTGGCGCCGCTGGAAATCCTGAAAAGCTTTGCCCTGTTCCGCTTTGTTCTGCCGAAAGCGATGATCAGGACGGCCGGCGGACGGGAGAAAAACCTGCGCGACCTGCAGAGCCTGGCGCTCAGCGGCGGACTGAACGGAATGCTGATAGGCGGCTATTTGACGACGGGCGGCCGCTCCGAGGCGGATGACCGCCAGATGATTGCCGACTTGGGCCGCGCCATGCCTGGGCAGGAGCAGGTGTCATGGTAAAAGGCGGCAAGGCGCGGAATTTGGCGGAAGTCGGTCTGCTGGCGGCGCTCATCACCGTCACGGGGGCGGTCAAACTGCCTGGCTTGCTGCCAGGAACGGAGTTCCAGCTGTCGGCGCCGCTGGCGGTGGCGATTTGCGTGGCGTTTGGCTTCAAGCGCTATCTGATGGCGGGTATTTTATCCAGCCTGCTGGGGCTGGCGCTGGGGTCGCAAAACCTGCTGAACGTTTATGTCTCCATGGCTTTTCGCCTGACGGTCGGTTTGGTGATTGGCCTGGGCGGGCGGCACTGGCTTGTGGTGGCGATGGCCGGGCCGATCGGCTCGGCGGTGGCGCGGCTTGGCTTGGGCGTGGTACTCGGCAAGGCTGTCTACCCGCTGTTGTTGGCGGCCGCGCCCGGCATGGCCTACACGGCACTGGCGGCTTGGCCGCTGAGCCGGTTGCTGGCGCGGGTGAGGCGCGTAAACGGGAGGGAAGCGGAGCATGTACTACAGCGTTAGAATGCGGGCGGCGGAAGGGGGCCCCCATGAACAGGGCGGCCGGCACATTTCCGGCGCGGAAAGGCTGGCCAGCGTGGAAGAGGTGGAAGCAGCGGCCGCGGCGATGATTCGCCGCGCGCTTTTCCATCCGCGTGGCGCCGCCGATTTTATCAACGTGCAGATTGAGTGCGTTGACAAGGCGGCGGTGTCGGAAGTTCCGGCGCTGCCCGTTTCCTCACGGAGCGCCGCTTCCGTGGCGGCGGCGCGGGGGGAGGCGGTGGCTGAACTGGCGGCGGCCGGCGTTGCCGAGGCCGCCGCCGTGCGCGGTTTAAACCGCTTGGCGGGGCTGGCGGAAGCGATGCGCGGCGCCATGCTGGTATCGGCCGCCGACGGGGCGCGGCTTGATTCAAGCGGCCTGCGCGGCGTGCGGGTCAGCCGCATGGACGGCAGCGGCGACCCCGGCTTGCAAGCGTATTTGGCCGAGCGCGGCCTGTTGAACGATCATGCGCCGGAAGCGCTGGTCCTGGCCACGAAGGTGGCTTCGTGCCCGGGCGTGGTGGCGGAATTATGCTGGTCGGACGACCCGGGCTACACGACCGGCTATGTGGCCTCGCCAGCCCGCGGCTACTGCCGCATCCCCTGCCTGAAGGAGGCCGGTTCGGACCAAGGGGGGCGCGTGTTCTTTCTGGCGGAAACGGCTGACGTGTCGGCTGTCTGCCGGTATTTGGAGACCCAGCCGGTCAAAGTGGTGAAGGGGGCGGCAAGCAAATGAACACCTTATTGAGACGTATTGGCGACATGGCCGAAAAACGGGCGGAGGCCGGCATAACGAGGCGGCGGCCTGCCTGGCGGCCGCTGGACGCCGTGCACGTTGAGCATGGCGGCGAGGCCCTGCTGGTGCTGGCCGCCAACAATTATCTCGGCTTGACCCATCATCCGGCGGTGCTGGAGGCGGCGCGGGACGCGGTCGCGTTCGGCACAGGCTCAGGGGGCGCCCGGCTGACGACGGGCGGCAATCACCTGGCGAACGCCTTGGAGGCCGAGTTGGCTGACTTTAAGGGGACGGAAGCGGCCTGCCTGTTCAACACCGGCTATATGGCCAACGTCGGCGTGATCAGCGCGCTGGCCGAAGCGGGCGACGTCATCTTCAGCGACGCCTTGAACCATGCCAGCCTGATTGACGGCTGCCGCTTGTCGAAGGCCGAAACGGTCGTTTATCCTCATGCCGATGCAACGGCGCTGGCCAGGCTGCTGGCGTCGACGCCGGTGGCCGGACAACGCTTCATCATTACGGACGGCGTGTTCAGCATGGACGGCGATCTGGCGCCCCTGCCGGATCTGGTCGCTTTGGCGGAACAATACGAAGCTTGTTTAATCGTGGATGACGCGCATGCCGTCGGTGTGCTCGGCGCTACTGGCGCGGGTACGGCGGAATATTTTGGCTTGAAAAACGCCGTGCCGGTTACGCTCGGCACGCTCAGCAAGGCGCTGGCATCCGAAGGCGGCTATGTGGCGGCCAGCCGGCCGGTCATCGAGCACGTGGTCAATACGGCCCGCTCGTTTATTTTTTCCACGGCCTTTTCGCCGACGACGGTCGCCGCCGCCCGGGCGGCGCTGGCGGTGGTGCGCGCTGAGCCGCAGCGGGTGGCCGAATTGCAGCGCAAAGGGGCGTTGCTGAGGAAGGCCTTGCGGGCGGGCGGCTTGGCGGTTGACGAGGCGCCGACCCCGATCATCCCGGTGCTGGTGGGCGAGGCGGACGCAGCGGCGCAGTTTTCAAAAGCGCTGCTGGCGGAAGGCGTTCTCGCCTCTGCCATCCGGCCGCCGACCGTTCCGGCCGGCACGAGCCGCTTGCGGCTCAGTGTATCGGCCGCCCACCAGGAGGAAGAATTGCTGCGGGCGGCGGAGTGCATCGTCAACATCGGACGCCGGCTGGGCCTGACGGGAGGAAGAGGAGCATGAGCGGTTTTTTTATTACCGGCACAGACACGGATATTGGCAAGACCGTGGTGACCGGCGCCCTGGCGGCGGCTTTGGCGGCCCGCGGCCATCGGGTCGGCGTGATGAAGCCGGCTGCTTCCGGCGCGCAGCCGGGCCCGGACGGGCGCCTGGTCGCGGAGGATGCCAGCTTTTTGCTGCGCGCCGCCGGGGTGGACGAAACCTGGCGCGACCTTGTGAGCCCGTACGCTTTTCGCGCCCCGCTGGCGCCGGAGCTGGCGGCCGCCGAAGAAGGGCGGACGATTGCTTACAGCGTGATCGAGACTGCATTCCGGACCTTGCAGCAGCATTTTTCGCCCGTGCTCGTCGAGGGGGCGGGCGGCCTGGCCGTGCCGCTGACGGATGGCATGCTGATGGCCGATCTGGCCGCCCGCCTGCAATTGCCGCTTGTGGTGGTGGCGAATCCGCGGCTCGGGACGGTCAACCACACCGTGCTGACGGTCGCCTACGCCAAACAGCGCGGCATCGAGGTGGCGGGCGTCATCTTAAACGGTTGGGATGAAGCGTCGGCCGGTGTTTTGGAGAAAGCAAACGTACACTATATCGAGCGGCTGGCCGGCTGCCCCGTGCTGGGGAAATTGCCGCGCCTGCCGCAGGAACTGCTGGACAACCCGCGCGACAGCCGCCTGGCGGCGATTGTGGAAGCGAGCCTCGATTTGAACGCGCTCGTTGAGCAACTGGGAGGGTGCAAAGGTGAATAAGTGGGAACAGTTAGACAAGCAATTTGTTTGGCATCCGTTCACGCAACAGCAGGAATGGGTTAGGACGGAGCAACTCGTCATTGAACGGGGCGAGGGCGTCAAGCTGATCGACACGGCCGGCAAGGAATACTACGACGGCGTGTCGAGCCTGTGGGTGAACCTGCACGGCCACCGTCGTCCGGAAATTGACGCGGCGATCCGCGCGCAGCTGGATGAGATCGCCCATTCGACCATGTTGGGCTTAATCAACAAGCCGGCCGGCGAACTGGCCGAGCGGCTTGTTAAACTGGCGCCGGCCGGCTTGGCCAAGGTGTTTTATTCCGATGACGGCTCTACCGCGGTAGAGGCGGCGTTGAAAATGGCGTTTCAGTACTGGCAGCACAAGGGGCAGGGGCAGAAGCAAAAATTCCTGACGCTGGCCTCCGCCTATCACGGCGACACGATCGGCGCCGTCAGCGTCGGCGGCGTTGATTTGTTTCACCGCACCTTCAAGCCGCTGCTGTTTGAAACGGCGCACCTGCCTTGCCCGTCCTGCTTTCACTGCACGCTGACGGAGCAAAAGGAGGCTTGTCCGCTGCTGTGCGCGGATGCGCTGGAGGCGATTTTGGCCGAGCATCATGAGTCGATCGCCGGGGTGATTATTGAGCCGCTGGTGCAGGCGGCGGCGGGGATGCTGCTGCAGCCGAAGGGGTATTTGCGCCGCGTGCGGGATCTGACGCAGCAGTACGGCGTGCTCTTGATTGCCGACGAGGTGGCGGTCGGTTTTGGCCGCACGGGCAAAATGTTCGCCTGTGAGCACGAAGGGGTGACGCCGGATTTCCTGGCGCTGTCCAAGGGGATTACCGGCGGTTATCTGCCGCTGGCGGCGACCTTGACGACGCGCGAAATCTACGACGCTTTTCTAGGCGAACCGCATGAGGGCAAAACGTTTTACCATGGGCACTCCTATACGGGAAATCCCTTGGCGTGCGCGGCCGCGTTGGCCAGCCTGGACATTTTTGAACAGGACAACGTACTAGACGGGCTGGCGGAGAAGATGGCGCTGCTGTCCTCTTACCGGACCAGACTGGCCGCTCATCCGGCCGTCGGCGATGTCCGACAGTGCGGCATGATTATGGCGCTGGAGCTGTTGGCGGATAAGGAAAAACGCGTTCCCTTCCCGCCGGAAAAGATGATCGCCTCGAGCGTCTGCCGCGCGGCGCGGCAATATGGGCTGATCATCCGCAACATCGGCGACGTGGTTACGTTCATGCCGCCTTTGGCCAGCACAACTGCGGAACTGGAGGCGATGCTTGCGGCGCTCGAACGCGCCTTGCTGGACGTGTTTTCCGGTGCGGCCGTCAGGGCGAACGACGGATGCGCTTTTTAATCAAGAGAGCGGCTGCCGGCTTGCGCAACATGCGCAAGCCGGTTTTTTGCAGGAAATGACCGCTTGTTGTCGAAGTTTGTTTAATACACGTGCAAGGCACGCGTTTTTACTGAAAGGATGGTTTTAACATGTGGTTGGCGGCTGATCTTCACGTACACAGTATGGCGAGCGGACACGCCTACAGTACGATTGCCGAAAACGCCCGGGCGGGCAAGGAAAGAGGATTGTCTGCCATTGCCATTACTGATCATGGGCCGGCCATGCCGGGGGCGCCGCACCTGTACCATTTCGGCAACATGAAAGTGCTGCCGCCGGAAATCGAGGGGCTGCGTGTGCTGCACGGCGTGGAGGCCAATGTCCTGGATGCGGAGGGACGGCTGGACGTTCCGGAATTGTATTTGGCGCGGCTGGATATTGTCTTGGCGGGGCTGCATACGCTCTGCTCCCCGAATGGGTCGGTGGCGGAAAATACGCGGATGCTGGTGAAGGCGATTGAAAACCCCTGGATAGATGTCATTGTCCATCCCGGCAACCCCGAATACGCGGTCGATTTGGAGCAGGTTGTTCAGGCGGCCGCCGCTTGCGGCACAGCGCTGGAGATCAACAACAGTTCCCTTACGACGTCGCGCATGGGCAGCGCCTGCAACTGCCAGACGGTCGCCCGGCTAGCGGTTCGCTACGGCGCTCGGCTGATAGTTGGCACGGACAGCCATTATCACGTCCACGTCGGTGACTTTTCCCAGGCCGTGGCCTTGCTGGCGGAAGCCGGCGTGCCGGAGGAACTGGTTGTCAACACCAGCCTGGAAAAAGTGGCAGACTATTTGCAATGCCGGCATGCGGCAAGGAGGAGCAACCGATGAAAGACCCCCGTATCGTCATTATTACCGGCATGTCCGGCGCCGGGAAAACGCAAGTCATTCGCGCGCTGGAAGACATTGGCTATTTCTGCGTCGACAACCTGCCCCCGACCTTCATTCCCAAATTTGCTGAATTGTGCCGGCAGGCGGAGGGGCGGGTCGATCGCGTCGGCCTCGTGGTCGATATCCGGGGCGGCGAGTTTTTCGATGACTTTTTGTCGGTGCTGGAAGAAATGGAGTCAGACAGCCTCCCGTATGAAATGCTGTTTTTGGAGGCCAGCGAGGAAGTGCTGATCCGCCGCTACAAGGAAACGCGGCGCCGGCATCCCTTGGCGCCTTCCGGACGGATCAGCGACGGGATTGCGGCTGAGCAGCAGCGGCTGGAAACAGTGCGCGGCCGGGCGACGCATATTCTGGACACGACCGACATGCGCACCGCCGACTTGAAGCAGCGGATCAACGAGTGGTACGGCGGCAGCGAAACGGAGCAGAAAATGAGCATCACGCTGCTTTCGTTCGGCTTCAAATACGGGCTGCCGCTTGACGCCGACCTTGTCTTTGACGTACGGTTTTTGCCCAACCCCTTTTATGTGCCGACGCTGCGCAAAAAAAGCGGCGAAACGCCGGCGGTGGCCGATTACATTTGGAAATGGCCGATCAGCCATCAGTACATGGAGAAGCTGTGCGGCCTGCTGGAATTTTTGATGCCGAATTTTGTCAAGGAAGGCAAGTCGCAACTGGTGATCGCAGTTGGCTGCACGGGCGGGCTGCACCGCTCCGTTTTTATCGCCCGCCGGCTGCAGGAATGGCTCAAGACGCAGGGTTACAGCGCGTCAATCGAACACCGCGACTTGCATAAAAACGAAGTGGATGAAAAAGTGTAGAGGAGGAACGCAATGGACTGGGTTAAATGGCTTTATCCCGGCATGAAGCTCAAGCGCTGGCTGTTTCTCTTTTCAGTCGGCGTGATCGTTTCCGCCTTGGGGTTGGCCATGCTGTTTAATTATCAGATCATCAGCGTGCTGGAAGAAGCCATTTTCCGTTTCCTCTTCCAATTGACGGGCAGCTACTCCACGACGACCCTGGTCCTGGCGGGCGTCGTCATTTTGGCTTCCGGCCTGCTGTCGATGGTTTACGCGATGCGCCGCCTGGTTCAGTCTATGGTGCAGGCTTTGATTCCGGATAGCCAGGAAAAGCTGGTGGAGCGCTTGTTTGCGATGCGCAAACGGGACAAGGGCCCGGCGGTCGTGGTCGTGGGCGGTGGAACCGGCTTGTCGGTGCTGCTGCGCGGTATGAAGTATTTGACGGCCAACTGCACGGCCGTGGTGACAACGGCCGATGACGGGGGATCCTCCGGGCGTCTGCGCGAAGAACTGGGCATCATCCCGCCGGGCGACCTGCGCAACTGCCTGGTGGCGCTGGCCGACACCGAACCGCTGATGGAAAAGCTGATGCAGTACCGCTTTGGCGGCAGCAGCTCGCTGGGCGGACATAGCCTCGGCAATCTTTTTATTGCCGCGATGGCGCAGGTGGCGGGCGATATGGAAAAAGGCCTGCAGGCGACGAGCAAGGTCCTGAAGGTGCGCGGGCAAGTGCTGCCCTCAACCTTGGCGCCGGTTCAGCTGAAGGCGACCTTGGATGACGGCAGCATCATTGTCGGCGAATCGACAATCCCCAGCTCCGGGAAAAAAATTGTCAGGGTTGAACTGCTGCCGACCGATCCGCCCGCTGTCGCCAGTTCGGTCGCCGCGATTGAGAAGGCCGATTTGCTGGTCTTCGGTCCGGGCAGCCTCTATACCAGCATTATTCCAAACCTGCTGGTGCCGGGGATCCGCGAAGCGGTTTTGGCGTCGAAGGCGATTCGCATCTATATTTGCAACGTCATGACCCAGCCGGGTGAAACGGACGGCTACACGGCCGCCGATCATTTGCAAGCCATTATTGACCATGTGGGTAGTAATCCGATAGACTATGTACTGGTGAACCATCAGCTTGTTACCTCCAGTCTGCTGGAAAAATACGCCGGCCAGGCGGCTTTCCCGGTCGTGCCGGACGTGGAGCGGATTGAAGCGCTGGGCAGCCGCGTGCTGGAAGCTGATCTGATCAGCCAGACCGATCTGGTTCGCCATGATCCGGTTAAATTGGCGCAGGCAGTGTGGGGCTTGGTTTACCGGCTTGGCCTGAAAAGCGGCATCAAGCTGTTTGATTATTATTACATTCGTCAGGCGATGCGCAATATGCGGCTGATGTGCAAACAAGATTCTGAGGGGGATTAGCGTGTCTTTTTCCAGCGAGGTGAAAAATGAATTGGCTCGCCTACCGCAGGAGGGGGACTGTTGCACGCGGGCGGAGCTGTCGGCTTTGCTGCGGATGGGCGGCTCGCTTGTGCTGCGCGGCCGGAATTTCGGCGTTTCCTTCATGACGGAAAACGCCGCCTTGGCCCGCCGCCTGCTTTCGATGACGAAAATGCGCTTCGCCGTGCAGACGGAAGTCGTCATCAAGCGTTCCGTGCGGCTGAAGAAAAACAACCTGTACCAAATCCGGCTGCTGCCCTCGGCGGAAACGGCGCGGATGCTGCGGGAGTTGGAGTTGCTGCCAGGCGGCGAAGGGCACGGCAAGGAGATGCTGCGTTCCCATTGCTGCCGCCGGGCTTTTTTGCGCGGGGCGTTTTTGGCCGGCGGGTCGGTCAGCCGGCCGGCCAGCGACTACCATCTGGAGCTCGTGACGGAGAGCGAGCAGTTCGCTCAACTGCTGCAAAAAACGATGCGCGGCTTGTCGCTGTCCGCCCGCTTGACGGACCGGAAGAAAGATTTCATCGTTTACATGAAGGAAGGGGACGCAATCATCCGCTTTTTGTCGTTGATCGGCGCGCACCAGGCCTTGCTGGACTTTGAAAACGTGCGCGTCGTCAAGGAAATGCGCAACCAGGTGAACCGCGTCGTCAACTGCGAGACGGCCAACCTGGAGAAAACCGTTCAGGCGGCGGTGCGGCAGTTGGAGAGCATCCGCCTGATTCAAAGCCGGGTTGGTTTGGAGAAACTGCCGCGCACGCTGCGCGAGGCGGCGGAGTTGCGGCTGAACCATCCGGAGGCGGCATTGCGGGAACTGGTGGAGATGGTGGACGGCCGGATCGGCAAGTCCGGCATGAACCACCGCTTGCGCAAGCTGGAGGAGATGGCGGATTCGCTGAGAAGGGACGACCTGACTTGAAGAAAACAACGTTGCGCCGCGGGCTGCTGGCGCTGTGCCTGCTGGCGCTTGCGCTCAGCTGGCATTTTCAGACCTACGTCAAGCAGCAGGTGGGGGTGCTGGCCTACCATGCTGTCAACGGGGAAAAAGACAAGTACACGATGGACCCGGTGCTGTTTGAAGCCCAGGTGAAGGAGCTGGCCGACCGCGGCTATCACGGCATTACGCTCGCGCAGGCGGTCGCCGCCTGGCGCGGGGAGGCAGAACTGCCGCCCTATCCGGTTGTCTTTACCTTCGATGACGGCTACCGCGACAACCTCACTGTCGCCCTGCCGATCTTGCAAAAATATGGTTTTTCCGCCACTGTGTATGTGGCGACGGATTTGATGGGCACGCGAAACTACCTGACGTGGGACGAGGTGCGGGAGTTGCAGCGCCGGGGCGTGGAAATCGGTTCGCATACGGCCGGCCATGTGGCGCTGGCCAAGCTAACGCCGGAGGAGATCGGACAGCAGCTGATGCGCTCAAAGGAAGCAATCCGCCTTCAGACGGGCAAGCCGCCGGTGACGCTGGCGTATCCGTTTGGCAGCCGCTCGCCGGAAGTCGAAGCGCAACTCGGGCAAACCGGTTATCTGGCCGCCTGCACCGGCAAGCCCGGCTGGAACGGGGCGCAGATGAATCCTTATCAACTGCGCCGAGTCAACTTGCCGGCGCCTAAATTTGGAATATGGGAATTCAGGGTACGCATTTTGCGCAGCCAACTTTTTGGATGGGTGGGACTATGATGACAATTCGCCGCTGCCTGGTAGGCAGCTTTTTCATGCTATTTTGCTTCTTACTCGGCACGCCGCTGGCGTCGGCCGGCAACCGGACCCTGCTTTTTTCCGACAGCCCGGAAATGGTTTCTCAGACGGGCGTTTTGTACCGCGACCAAGTGAACGGTTCGGCCCGCATTTTCTTTCACCATGTCAATGACAGCAAACGGGTGCGCTACCTGTCCGTGCAGGTAACAAATCCTGGCGCAAAGGATGTCACGTTGTGGCAGGAACGGACGGGGCTGGGCATCAGCGCCGATTATCTGGCCGCGGGCAAGCAGGCGCAAAACACGTACTGGCCGGAGGAGGTCGTTACGACAACGCTGGCGCCGGGCGAGAAAAAATGGCTTTACCGGCCGCTGCGGCTGCAGCCCGGCCAGCTGGCGACCGGCATGGCGGACTGGCTGACGGACGGGCCGGTGGTCGTGAGCGTGGCGATGACAGACGACCGGCACGCCGGCCGCAAGCACTTGCCCGACTTGGCGACGACTGATCTGCCGCTGCGCGGGACGTATCGCGCGGCCGACCTGGTGGCCTTGCCTGACTTCAGCGAACAGGGCATGCCCGAGTCGATGCTGCTGGCGGACGGCAAGCAGGACAAGTTCATAACCGGCTGGGACGCGCTGGCTGCGCGCGAGTCGGCCGATTTGGGCAATTACGGCGTCGTGTACCGGATCTGGCTGCCGCCGGCGCCAAAACCCTACACGGTCAGCCTCAATCCGCGCGGCGGCGTCTTTGCCGGGGTCGTGGCGGCCAAACAAGGTGATCTGAAAACGACGCATCCCGTTCCGGCGGGCCGGGTGTTTTTTGGCGAAGGCACGGTTCATGACGAGGCAAAGCTGCTGACGATGCCGGCGGGAAAATCCGGCTGGCTGTTTTTCTCGCCGCCCGGCGCCTCCAACCTGCCGGTCGTGATCCGCTTTGTTGAAGGGTGATTGCGCTTGCGCAGCCGGGAGAAACAAGGTACAATGGTAATGTATTGTGATGATCGGAAGGAGGAGTGATTGACAATGGCAAAGCATATTCAGACAGTGAATAAAGCCGCGCTGACGGAAACGGCTCATAAGGGCGGTTGTGGAGAATGCCCGGCCTCCTGCCAGTCTGCCTGCAAAACATCCTGCACGGTGGGAAACCAAGTCTGCGAGCGCTAAGCGTTCGCCTCATACACGCCAACAACCAATCTACTACTCAGCTCCTTGTGGCGTGCAGGGGGCTGAGCTTTTTTGTGGGGTGCAGCGAAAGAAAGGTGGATAACAAGTTTGCAAATTCATAAATACGAGCTTTTCGGACAGCATCTGCTGCTTGATGTGAACAGCGGCACGGTGCACCTGATTGATAAAATGACGAGCGACGTTCTCGACCACTATAAGGGCGGCAACGAGGCGGAAGTGCTGGCGGCGCTCGGCGGCCGCTACGACGAGCAGGAATTGGCGGAGGTCCTGGCGGAGCTTGCGGAACTGGTGGCGGGCGGCCTGCTGTTTGCCCCGGAAGTGAGCGTGCCGGACACGCTGCGGGCGGAGCCGATCGTTAAATCGATCTGCCTGCACGTGGCCCACGACTGCAACCTGCGCTGCAAATACTGCTTTGCCGAAACGGGCGACTTCGGCGCCGGACGAACGCTGATGAGCCGCGAGGTCGGCGAACAGGCGATTGAGTTCGTGATTGCCGGCAGTAAAAACCGGCGCAACCTGGAAATTGACTTCTTCGGCGGCGAACCGCTGGTCAACAAGGACGTCACCTGGGACTTGATCCGCTACGCGCGCCGCCGCGAGCAGGAGACGGGCAAGCATTTCAAGCTGACCTTGACGACGAACGGGATGCTGCTTGACGACGAAGCGATCCAATTTTTGAATGAGCAGCGCGTGCTGCTCGTGCTCAGCCTGGACGGACGCAAGGAAGTGCATGACAAGATGCGCCCCGATGCGGGCGCCAATGGCAGCTATGTCCGGGTGGTCAGCAATTTCCGCAAGCTGATCGACAGCCGCGGCGATAAAAATTACTTCCTGCGCGGCACCTATACCCGCTGGAACCTGGACTTTTCCGCAGACGTGCTGCACATGGCGGAGCTCGGCACGCAATTGTCGGTTGAACCGGTTGTTTCCACGACCGGCGATTATGCGCTGCAAGAAGAAGACCTGCCGGCGCTGTACGCGGAGTACGAGAAGCTGGCGAAGATCTATTTTGAAGCGCGGCACAGCGACAAGCCGTTTGAGTTTTTCCACTTCAATTTGGACCTCAACCACGGACCCTGCGTGTCCAAGCGCTTGGCGGGCTGCGGCGCCGGTCACGAGTATTTTGCCGTGACGCCGGAGGGCGACCTGTACCCGTGCCATCAGTTTGTCGGGCGGGAAGCATACAAGCTGGGGTCGGTTTTTGCGGGCGTGGTCAACACGGCCTTGCCGAGCGAATTTCGCGAGGCGCATGTCCTGAACAAGCCGGCTTGCCGCGACTGCTGGGCGCGCTACTATTGCAGCGGCGGCTGTCATGCCAATGCCGAACAATTCACCGGCGACATCAAGAAACCCTATGCCTTGGGCTGCGAGTTGCAGAAGAAACGCCTGGAATGCGCGATTTGGGTGCAGGCGCTGCTGCTGGCCGAGTCGTACCAGTGGGAAGAAGAAAAGAAATTTCATAACTTTGACTATAAATAAGCTGTTGAGAGAGGGGGAGCCTGGATGAGGACGGGAGCAGAAATCAGACTGGACTTGGACCAGAAACTGACCATGACGCCGGAATTGCGCCAGGCTCTTTTTCTGTTGACGCTGCCGCAGCAAGAATTGCTGGCCAAGGTGGAGGCCGAATGCCTGGAGAATCCATTTTTGGAGCGCGACGAGGAACATCCGGAGGCGTCCTTGACGGCCGCCGTGCGCTCGATTACGGAGCGGCTGCCCGAGGAGCGGAGCAATGAGGCCGGAACCGAGGAGCAGGAGATGCTGGAGCCTCGCCCGCAGGAAGGCGTGACGCTGTCCGAGCACTTGCGCGAGCAGCTGTTCGGCCTGGAACTGACGGGTGAACTGGCGTTGGCCTGCGACCAACTGGTTGATTACTTGAACGGCGATGGCTATCTGAAGGAGTCGGACGAGGTCCTGGCGGTGTGCCTCAACCAGCCGGTGTCGCTGGTGGCAGAAGCGCGGCGCGTCCTGCAGGGGTTGGAACCGGCCGGCGTGGCAGCGCAGACGATCGAAGCGTGCTTGCTGATGCAGGTGTCCGGGCACAATGAAGTTGCGGCGCTGGCCCGCGAAATTATCGCCCACTCCCTGGCGGACGTAGCCTCCGGGCGCTGGCGGGAACTGGCGCGTCAGCATCGCACGACCCCGGTGGCGGTGCAGGCGGCGGTTGACCTCATCCGTTCGCTCAACCCAAGGCCGGGTCGCGGTTTTGCCGGTTCTGATCCTGTGCAGTATTTGTACCCCGATGCTTTTGTCCGCAAGGCGGAGGGCAAGTGGGTGGTCATGCTGCGCGACCGCCTGCCGACGCTGCGGATCAATCCCAACTACCTGCCGTTGCTTTCCGACGGCGAAGGGGAAGTGAAACGGTATCTCGGCGAGTATTACAAGCGCGCTCTCTTTTTCATGCAGAGCCTGGAGAAGCGGCGCCAGTCGATGCTGCTGGTGGCGGAAGCGATTGTTGCGGCGCAGCAGCCCTTTTTGGAGCGGGGGCGGGTTTGCCTGCAGCCCTTGACGCTGCAGATGGTGGCGGATGCGACCGGCCTGTCGATCTCCACGGTGAGCCGCGTCGTGTCCGGCAAATACATGAGCACGCCGCACGGCCTGCTGCCGTTCAAAGCCTTTTTCAGCAACGCCGCCCAGTGCGGCACAGGCAAAGAGGTTTCGACGCAGGTGGTCAAAGACCAGATTGCCCGCCTGATTGCTGAAGAGGATGCGAAAAAACCGCTCAGCGACCAAGTGCTGGTGGAAAAACTGGCGGACCAGGGCCTGGTGGTGGCCCGGCGGACCGTAGCCAAATATCGCGAACAATTAGGGCTGCCGGCAGCAAGTGCCAGGCGGCGGGTTTAGTTTTGTTAAAATTTCTAAACCGGCAGGATTTATGTTATACTAGGTCGAAGAGAAAAAAATCAAGGGGCTTTTTTTATCATGGTGGGACAAAAAATGTTCCGCCGGGACGAAAGCGGTATAATATGCGAAATGTGATTGAACTACAACGCAAAATTGCTCCGGAACTTGCGGAGATCATCGAATGCCGTTACGAGGTGCTGCGCCATATTCGCTATGCCCAGCCGGTTGGACGCCGCGCGTTGGCGGCGCAGCTGGCGATGAGCGAACGGACGCTGCGGGCGCAGGTCGAGTTTCTGCGCGAAGCCGGCTTGGTTCATTTCTCCCCGCTCGGCATGGAAGTGTCGGAGGCGGGCGCGGCCTTGCTGCCGGATCTGACCGAGTACGTCAAGGCGCTGCGCGGCATTGCCGTGCAGGAAGAGGAGCTGGCCAAACGGCTGGGGCTCAAGCGCGTGCTGATTTTGCCCGGCGATGCGGATTGCGACGAAACGGCGAAACGCGAGCTTGGCCGGGCGGCGGCGAACTTCTTGGGCGAGTTTTTGGTGGATGAAAAAATCGTGGCCGTCAGCGGCGGTTCAATGATGGCAGCGGTTGCTGACCAAATGGCGGTCAAAGCCCCTGGAGTGCTGGTGGTGCCGGCGCGCGGCGGTTTGGGCGACCGGCTGGAGTATCAGGCCAACAGCGTGGCGGCCGTCATGGCGCAGCGGGTTGGCGGCAGCTACCGTCAGCTGTATGTGCCGGACAGCCTCAGCGAGGAAACCCTGGCCGGCATTTTGGCCGAAGACGATCAGGTGAAGGCGGTCGTGAACATCCTGCAGCGGGCCGATATCGTTGTCCATGGGGTCGGCGAGATGACAAAAATGGCCCAGCGGCGCAGAATGAAGGAAAGCCAGTTTAAGAAACTGACTGACAGCGGCGCCGTCGGCGAGGCGCTGGGGCAGTACTGCGCGCTGGACGGGCGCGTTGTTTATGTGACGAAGAGCGTCGGTTTGCTGCTGCATGATTTAAGCGGCATTTCGCTGGTGATCGCCGTGGCGGGGGGAGCCTCCAAGGCCGAGGCGATTTTGGCCGTCATGCGGGCCGGCCGCCAGCATGTGCTGGTGACAGACGAGGCGGCTGCGCGCGGCATGCTGCAGAAGCTCGATGAATTGGATGCTGGCTGACCTCGCGTCAGTTGCACATACACAGGTAAAACAAGCATCAAACAAATAACAGGAGGGAAAAGAAAAATGGCAACTAAAGTAGGTATTAACGGTTTTGGTAGAATTGGACGCAACGTATTGCGGGCGGCGCTCGGCAACCCGGAGCTTGAAATTGTGGCAGTCAATGACTTGACGGATGCGGAGACCCTGGCGCATCTGCTCAAATACGACTCCGTGCATGGCACGCTGGCGGCGGAAGTGAAAGTGGAAGGCGATGCCTTGGTCGTTGACGGCAAGCGCGTGCAAGTGCTGGCGGAAAAAGATCCGGCGCAACTGCCCTGGGGCAAGCTCGGCGTCGAAGTGGTGGTCGAATCGACCGGCCGCTTCACCGATGCTGAGAAAGCGAAAGCCCACCTGCAAGCGGGCGCGAAAAAAGTCATCATCTCCGCGCCGGCGAAAAACGAAGACATCACCATCGTCATGGGCGTCAATGAAGATAAATACGATGCGGCGCAGCACAACATCATCTCCAATGCTTCCTGCACTACGAACTGCCTGGCGCCGTTCACCAAAGTGCTGCTCGACAACTTCGGCATCGAAAGCGGCTTGATGACGACCGTTCATGCCTACACGAACGACCAAAACATTCTCGACCTGCCGCATAAGGACCTGCGCCGCGCTCGTGCCGCCGGCATGTCGATCATCCCGACCACGACCGGCGCCGCCAAAGCCGTTGCGCTGGTTCTGCCGGAATTGAAAGGCAAGCTCAACGGTTTTGCGATGCGCGTGCCGACCCCGAACGTTTCGATCACCGACCTGACGGTCACGCTGAAAAAAGAAACGACGGCGGAAGAAATCAATGCCGCGATTAAAAAAGCGGCGGAGGGCCCGCTCAAAGGCATCCTCGGCTATTCCGAAGAACCGCTTGTTTCCCGCGACTACAACGGCAACCCGCTCAGCTCGATCGTCGACGGACTGTCCACGATGGTCATCAACGGCAAGATGGCGAAAGTCGTCGCCTGGTACGACAACGAATGGGGCTACTCCAACCGCGTCAACGATTTGATCGTTTACATCGCGAAGAAGGGTATCTAAGAACGGGAGGCCTTGAACGAGATGGATAAAAAAACAATCAGGGACCTGGACGTGCGCAATAAAAAAGTGCTGGTGCGGGTTGATTACAACGTGCCGATGGATGACAATGGCGTGATCACCGATGATACGCGCGTGCAGGCGTCTTTGGCGACGGTCCGCTATCTGCTGGAGCAGGGGGCGGCGGTTATTTTAATGGCGCACCTGGGCCGACCAAAAGGCAAGCCGAACCCCAAGTACTCCCTGCGCCCGGTGGCGGCGCACCTGTCCGGCCTGTTGGGACAGCCGGTGCTGTTCGCCGAGGATTGCGTCGGAGCGGCGGCAACCGAGGCGGCGGAGAAGCTTGAATGCGGCCAGGTGCTGATGCTGGAAAACCTGCGCTACCATGCCGAGGAGGAAGAGAACGACGATGCGTTCGCCGAGCAGCTTGCCTCCCTGGCGGATTGCTATGTGAATGACGGGTTCGGCGTCTCGCACCGCGCCCACGCTTCGGTAGACGGCGTGACGCACTACCTGCCGAGCGCGGCCGGCTTTCTCCTGGAAAAGGAGATCGCCTTTTTGGGCAAGGCGGTTACGGCGCCGGTGCGCCCGTTTGCGGCGATCATCGGCGGCGCCAAGGTTTCGGACAAGATCGGCGTGATCGAAAACCTGTTGGACAAGGTCGACGTCCTCTTGATCGGCGGCGGCATGGCCAATACGTTTTTGGCGGCGGAAGGCTTCCGGATGGGCTCATCCTTGGTGGAGACCGACAAACTGGACTTGGCCAAGGAACTGATTAAAAAAGCGGAAGCGCGCCACGTGCGCCTCTTGCTGCCGGTCGACGTGGTCGAGGCCGACTCGTTCTCGCCAAGCGCGGCGCACCGCGTCGTCGACATCAACGCGATTGACCAGGATTGGATGGCGCTTGACATCGGCACGCGCTCGCAGGAGCTGTTTGCCGCGGCGCTGGCGGATGCCAAGACGATCGTCTGGAACGGGCCAATGGGCGTGTTTGAAATGGATGCTTTCTGCGGCGGCACGGAAGCAGTCGCCAAGGCCGTGGCGGCCAGCAGTGCGATCAGCATTGTCGGCGGCGGCGATTCGGTGGCGGCGATTGAAAAGCTGGGTTTGGCGGATAAGATCAGCCACATTTCGACGGGCGGCGGCGCTTCCCTCGAATACCTCGAAGGCAAAGTGCTGCCGGGGATTGCCGCGTTGGACGATTTGCGCCTGCCGATGATTGCCGGCAACTGGAAAATGCACAAGACGGTCGCCGAGGCGCTTGACTTGGCGAAGGACGTTGTCGCCCAGACGAACGGCGCGCTGCCGGAAGTCGTTATTTTCCCGCCGTTCACGGCGCTGGAGAGCGTCGCGGCCGCGATTGACGGCCGTCACGTCGGCTACGGCGGGCAAAACCTGCATTGGGAGGCGCAAGGGCCGTTCACCGGCGAGATATCCGGCCTGATGCTGGCGGATATCGGCTGCCAGTACGTGCTGGTCGGCCATTCGGAACGGCGGCACATCTTGGGCGAGACGGACGAAATTGTCGCCAAGAAGATCCATGCGGCGCTGCGCGCCGACCTCGTCCCGGTGCTGTGCGTGGGTGAAACGCTGGCGGAACGGGAAGCCGGCGCAACGGACGCCGTCATTACGCGCCAGGTCCAAACGGCGCTGGCGGGCGTGGCCGCGCACCAACTGGCTTCCATGGTGATCGCTTACGAACCGGTTTGGGCGATCGGCACGGGCAAGACGGCCCAGGTGGCGGACGCAGCCGCCGTCAGCGCCTTGATCCGCGGGCTGGTGGCGAAAATCGATCCTGATGCGGCCAGAACCGTGCGCATTTTGTACGGCGGCAGCGTGAAGCCGGAGAACATCGGGCCCTTCATGGCCGAGCCGGACATCGACGGCGCGCTGGTTGGCGGCGCGAGCCTCGAAGCGGAGACCTTCGCACGCATCGTGCGGTACTGATAGGAGGGAAACCCTTGCTGCAGACAAGGCCGGTTGTATTGATGATTCTCGATGGCTGGGGCATCGGCGATGCCAATGATCCCTGCAACGCCGTCGCCCAAGCGCGGACGCCGCACCTGGATTTGCTGGAGGAGCTGTATCCTGCCACGCGCCTGGCTTGTTCCGGCGAAGCCGTCGGTTTGCCGGCCGGGCAAATGGGCAATTCGGAGGTCGGCCATCTGAACATTGGCGCCGGACGCATCGTGTATCAAGAGCTGACCCGCATTTCCAAGTCGATTCGCGATGGTGACTTTTTCACCAACGCCGTGTTGAAAGAAGTTATGCAAAAAACAGTCGCGGACGGCGGCCGGCTGCATTTGCTGGGGCTGCTGTCGGACGGCGGCGTACACAGCCACATTGAACACCTGTATGCCCTGCTGGCAATGGCGAAGCAAAACGGCGTCAAGGACGTGCTGGTGCACGCCTTCCTGGACGGGCGCGACGTTCCCCCGTCCAGCGCCGCCGGGTACCTGGCGGCGCTGGAGGAGAAAATGGCGGAGCTGGGCGTCGGCCGCATTGCGACGATCATCGGGCGCTATTATGCCTTGGACCGCGACAAGCGCTGGGACAGGGTCGAGAAGGCCTACCGGGCGATGGCGCTGGGCGAAGGGGTAAAAGCCGCTTCTGCGCAGGCGGCGATTCAAGCGGCTTACGCGCGGGGCGAGACGGACGAGTTTGTAGTCCCGGTCGTGTTGGGCGAAGCCGGCGCCTTGCAGGCGGGCGACGGGGCGATTTTCTTTGACTTCCGCCCCGACCGGGCCCGGGAAATGACGCGGGCGCTGGTGGATGAGACGTTCGACGGCTTTGAGCGCCCCAACGGGCGCATTCCGCTCCATTTCGCCAGCCTTACCCAGTATGATGAGACGATCGACGCGCCGGTGGCTTTTCCGCCTGACTACCTGCGCGACACGTTCGGCGAAACGATTGCCCGCGCCGGGCTCCGGCAACTGCGGATTGCGGAAACGGAAAAATACGCGCACGTCACCTTTTTCTTCAACGGCGGCGATGAAAAGCCCAATCCCGGTGAGGATCGGATTTTAATCCCTTCGCCGAAGGTTGCGACGTATGACCTGCAGCCGGAAATGAGCGCGGTCCTGTTAACGGACCGGCTGCTGCAGGAAATTGATTCGGGCAAATACGACGTGATTGTCGTAAACTACGCCAATCCGGACATGGTCGGACACACGGGCGTTTTTTCCGCCGCCGTCAAGGCGATGGAAACAGTCGACGCGTGCGTGGGCCGCATTGTGGAGGCGGTCAACAGCCGCGGCGGCATCACCTGCATCACGGCCGACCACGGCAATTCAGAAAAAATGTGCGATGAAACGACCGGCGGACCTTATACGGCGCACACCGTCAACGATGTGCGCTTCCTGCTGGTCGGCGAGGCTTACCGCGGCTGCCGGCTGCAGCCGGGCAGCCTGGCGGACATCGCTCCGACCCTCTTGGCGCTGGTGGGCGTTAGTCAGCCGGCGGCGATGACCGGACACTCATTATTGGTGAAATAGAAAGAAGGAGCGAAAAGCATGACGACGATTACCGATGTTTACGCACGCGAGATTATGGATTCCCGCGGCAATCCTACTGTGGAAGTGGATGTGGTGTTGGAGGACGGCACGCTTGGCCGCGCCGCCGTACCGTCCGGCGCTTCGACCGGCGCTTATGAGGCTGTGGAGCTGCGCGATGGCGACAAAGCGCGCTACCTCGGCAAAGGCGTATTAAAAGCGGTTGAAAACGTCAACGAAGTCATCGCCCCGGAGCTGGTAGGCCTCGATGCCACCGAGCAGGCGGAAATCGACCAGCTGATGATTGAGCTCGACGGCACGCCGAACAAAGGCAAATTGGGCGCCAACGCCATGCTGGGCGTTTCCCTGGCGGTCGCCAAAGCGGCAGCGTCCGCTCTTGGACTGCCGCTCCACCGCTACATCGGCGGCATCAACGCCAAAGAACTGCCGGTGCCGATGATGAACATCCTGAACGGCGGCGCGCATGCCGACAACAACGTCGACATCCAGGAATTCATGATCATGCCGATCGGCGCGACCTCGTTTGCGGAAGCGCTGCGCATGAATGCGGAAATCTATCACCAACTGAAAGCCGTTTTGAAAAAGCACGGCTTGAGCACCGCGATCGGCGACGAAGGCGGCTTTGCGCCGAACCTGGCCTCGAATGCGGCCGCGCTGGACATGATCGTGGAAGCGATCGTGGCGGCCGGCTACAAGCCGGGCGAGCAAGTCGCGTTGGCGCTCGACGTGGCGGCGACGGAAATTTACAAGGACGGCAAGTACCACCTCGAAGGCGAAGGCGTCGTCAAGACGTCCGAGGAAATGGTCGCTTACTATGAAGAGCTCGCGGCGAAGTATCCGGTCATTTCCATCGAAGACGGCTTGTCGGAAGATGACTGGGCCGGCTGGAAGCTGATGACCGAACGACTCGGCAAAAAGCTCCAGATTGTCGGCGACGACCTGTTCGTCACCAACCCGGCCCGCTTGGCGGAAGGCATTGAAAAAGGCGTGGCTAACGCGATCTTGGTGAAATTGAACCAGATCGGCACCCTGACCGAAACGATGGATGCCATCGAGCTGGCGAAACGCCACGGCTACACGTGCGTTATTTCCCACCGCAGCGGTGAAACGGAAGACAGCACGATCGCCGACCTGGTTGTGGCCGTCAACGCCGGCCAGATCAAAACCGGCGCCCCGGCGAGGACTGACCGCGTGGCCAAGTACAACCAGCTGCTGCGCGTCGAGGAAATGCTCGGCGACAGCGCGCAATACAACGGCCGCAAGGTGTTCTACAACCTGCGCTAAGGCAACAGCCCGGGCCGATCCTGCACCCCTGCCAAACGGCGGGGGTGCTTTTGCCTGTTGTGGCCCTTGACCGGGTGTGATAGAATATAACAGTATTAGTCTGTAGAGGAGGGAAAATGTTGATAACGGCATTGATGATCCTTGAAGCGGTGCTGGCCATCGTTTTGATTGGCGCAGTTGTGATGCAATCCGGCAAGAGCGGCGGTTTGTCAGGCTCTTTCGGTGGCGGCGGGGAAACCTTCTTCGGCGGCAAGGCGCGAGGCCTTGACGAGTTTTTGGCTAGAGTGACCATAATCGTCGGCATTATTTTCGGCATGGTGACGCTGGCGTTGGTAAAGTTGACGAACTAAACGCGCACAGCGGCCTTGAACCGCGCAAAACCGAGTCCCGTCCGGGGTTCGGTTTTTTTCTTTTTAGCGCGGGTATGGTATAATCAAGTTGTTATAATTTGCGCGGCAAATCAAACAACGGAGGTATCATGTTGACCATTACCAAAGGGGCTGAGCCCTACTTATTGCCGGCGGGGAAAAAAGGCGTGCTGCTCGTGCACGGATTCACCGGTTCTCCTGCCGAAATGCGTTTGCTAGGTGAATACTTGCACGAGCAAAATTTTACCGTCCTGGGCATCCGGTTGCCGGGACACGGGACGTCGGTGGAGGATATGGCCAAGACGCGCTGGAAAAACTGGTACGGCGCCGTGTTGGACGGCTTTCATCTGCTGAAGGACATTTGTCCGGAAGTATCCGTCGTCGGCCTCTCGATGGGCGGGCTGCTGGCGCTCAAACTGGCGGCGGAAGAACCCGTCGACCGCGTCGTGGCGATGAGCACTCCGATCACCATTGCCGACAAGCGCATTGGCTGGCTGCCGTTTTATAAATATTTGCGCGAATATATGCCGAAGCGGCGCAAACAGTATGACGTGGACCCTGAATACACGATCGGCTATGACAAAACGCCGCTGAAGCCGTTGGACAGCTTGATCAAATTGATCAAAAAGACGCTGGACGTGCTGCCGAAGGTTCAGGCGCCGGCGCTGATCATCCAGTCGCGCAGCGAGCATACGGTGCGCCCGGAAAGCGCGCAGGTAATCTACGATGCGCTGGGCAGCAAGCACAAAAAACTGCTGTGGCTGGAAAAATCGGGCCACATGATTACGCTGGACGAGGAACGCGAGCAGGTGTTTCAAGCTGTCGAGCAATTTTTATTGGAGCGGGAAGAAGATGAGTGATCGATATACATGGTGTTTTGCCTGCGGCAAGGACAACCCCAGGGGATTGCACCTGCAGTTTGAATGGATCGGCGACAATTGCTACCAGACGGTTTTTACCGCCGGGCGGGAGCAGCAAAGCTATGACGGCCTTGTTCATGGCGGGATTGTCAGCACCCTGCTGGATGAAGTCATGGGCGGCTACGTATATGAAAAAACAGGCCAGCCGGCCTTTACGGCGCGGCTTGAGGTGCGCTACCGCCAGCCGACTCCGATTGGCGTACCCTTGACGGTGTCGGCCGTGGTGGAAAAGCAGCGCGGCCGGCTGTATGAAATGAAAAGCTCAGTCAAACTGCCGGACGGAACGGTTACTGCGGAGGGGCAGGCAAGGGTGCTGTTAGCGGAAGGAGCGTGAGCGGTATGGCTTGGCAAGAAAAAATCATTGCGTTTTTGCGCGGGGACGAGTGTTGCCGGCCGTTGTCGGCGGATGACCTGGCGGAGGCGATGCAGGTTAAAAAACGCGAGCGGGCCGCTTTTCAAAAGGCCTTAGACGAGCTGGAAGCGACCGCCGTCGTCATCAAGACGCGGTTTGACCTGTATGGGCTGCCTGACCGCATGAACCTCATCGTCGGCCGCTTCGATTACAGCGGCCGGGGGTTTGGCTTTGTCGTGCCGCAGAACCCGGAAGAGCCGGACATCTTTATTCCGGGGGCGGCGATTGCGACCGCCATGCACGGCGACAAGGTGGCGGCGCGGGTCAACCGCCGCCAGCCGGGGAAGAGCCCGGAGGGCGAAATCATCCGGATTATCGAACGGGCCAATGTGAACATCGTCGGCACGTTCTACCGCCGGCGCGAATTCGGCTACGTGGAGCCGGACGACAAGCGGATCGGCCTGGACCTGCTGATCGCCCGCAAGCACTTCGGCGAGGCTAAAGACGGGCAAAAAGTCGTGGCGGAAATCATCACCTGGCCGGACGGGCGCAAATCGCCGGAAGGGCGCATTGCGGAAGTGCTGGGTACGCCGGGTGACCCGGGACTGGAGATTTTATCGATCATCCGCCGGCACGGCTTGCCGGACCAATTTTCACCGGCGGTGCAAAAAGCGGCCGGCAAAATTCCTTACGCCATCGCTCCGGACGAACTGGAAGGGCGCGACGATTTGCGCGAGCTGCCCATTGTCACGATCGACTCGGAGGACGCCAAGGATTTGGACGACGCCGTTCACGTGGTGAAGCTGGAGAACGGCCACTACCGCTTGGGCGTGCACATTGCCGACGTCAGTTGGTACGTCAAGGAAGGCTCGACGATCGACGCGGAGGCCAACAACCGCGGCACGAGTGTGTACCTGGTGGACCGTGTGATTCCGATGCTGCCCGAGCGGCTGTCAAACGGGATTTGCAGCTTGAATCCGCGCGTGGATCGGCTGACGATGTCCTGCGAAATGGTCATCAATACGCGCGGACGCGTCGTTTCCTACCGCATTTTCCCGAGCGTGATCCGCACCCACACGCGGTTGAGCTACAACATCGTGCGCCGCATTTTGGCGGAGGGCGACCAGGAGCTGGCGCTCACGCACGCGGAACTGGTGCCGCAGCTAAAAGACATGGAAAAGCTGTCGAAAATTCTGCGGCAGCGTCGAATGGGGCGCGGCGCGATCGATTTTGACTTCCCCGAACTGAAGGTCAAGCTGGATGAAACGGGCAAGCCGATTGAAATCGTCCAGCGGATCAGGAGCATTGCCGAATCGATCATCGAAGAGTTCATGCTGATCGCCAATGAAACGGTGGCGCAGCACATGAGCAAGCTGAAATGGCCGTTCATTTTCCGCATCCATGAAGAACCGGACGCGGAGAAAATCGCCAAGCTGGCGCAGCTGTTGCACAACGCCGGCTGGAACCTGCCCAACGTGGAGTCGGTGGAGCCGATGATGCTGCAAAAGGCCCTGAAGGCGATGGACGGGCGGCCGGAGGAACGCATGATCGCGACGGTCATGCTCCGCTCGCTCAAGCAGGCGCGCTATGCCGCCGACAACGAGGGCCATTTCGGCCTGGCGGCCACCTTTTATACTCACTTCACCTCGCCGATCCGCCGCTATCCGGACTTGATCGTCCACCGCCTGCTGCGCGAATCATGGCAGCAGAAGAAGCTGGCGGAAAAACGCCGGGAAATCCTGGCCAGCCGCCTGCCGGAGATCGCCAAGCACTCCTCGGAACGGGAGCGGGCGGCGGCCGAGGCGGAACGCGACACGGTCGATTTAAAGAAAGCCGAATACATGGCGGCCTTCATTGGCGAACGCTTCCCCGGCCACATTTCCGGCGTGACGGCGTTCGGACTGTTCGTGGAGCTGGAAAACGGCATTGAAGGGCTCGTCCATGTGTCGAGCCTGATCGACGACTATTACCAATTTCAAGAAGAACAATATTCGCTGATCGGCGAGCGGACCGGCAAAACGTTCCGGTTGGGCGACGAGCTGACGGTCGAGGTCCTGAAGGTGGACCTCATCATGCGGGCGATCGACTTTGTCCTGCCGGAGCAGGGGGACGCGGTGCGGGGCAGGGCGCTTGCCCGTCCGGAGCGTTTTGCTGCTGGCGAAAAAAAGCCGACGGCTGCCGCTAAAAAGGCGGGCAAACGCTTCGGCGCGGCAAAAGGACCGGGCAAGGAAAAGCCGGCCGCTGCTGCCCCGAAGGCAGGCAAGGCCAAAGTGAAACGCGACAAGCGACGCAAACGGAAACGGAGAGACACGCAGTATGGCGACTGAAAAGGCGATCAAGGTGCTGGCGGAAAACCGCAAAGCCCGCCATGATTACCATGTTCATGAAACGTTTGAAGCCGGGATTGCTTTGGTCGGAACGGAAGTGAAATCGCTTCGGGCCGGCAAGGCGAATCTCAAAGACAGCTATGCCCAGATCGACAAGAATGCCGAGGTGTACCTGTACAACCTCCACATCAGTCCGTACGATCCGGGCAACCGCTTTAACCATGATCCGTTGCGCGTGCGAAAGCTGCTGCTGCACCGGGCTGAGATCAACAAACTGCTGGGCAAGGTCAGAGAAAAAGGCTACACCTTGGTGCCGCTGAAGCTGTACCTGAGCCGCGGCAAGGTAAAGGTTGACCTGGCACTGGTGACCGGCAAGAAGGATTATGACAAGCGAGACGACATGGCCGCTCGCGATGCGAAACGCGAAATCGACCGGGCGATGAAGGAACGGAACCGATAAAAAAGCGCGAGTTAGGAAGAAAAATTCCTAACCCGCGCTTTTTTATGCGGAGCAGCTGTCAGGGCAGATCCTGCAGCGCTTCGGACAAGTCAACGTGGTGGACGAGCAGCAGGCCAAGAGAAACGGCATGCTCGATCAACTCATGCGTGGAGGCTTCCGGCTGAAGCCAAACGTACTCAATCTCGGAGGCCGCCAGGCTTGTCAGCTGCGCTTCGGTTTCCACCGTCGCGGACTGGATGACGGCGAAGGCCGGCTTGTTTTTCAAAATCGCCAACTGGTTTGACTCCACCATGACGCAGGTATAGTCGATGACCTCCAAGTCAAGCGAGCGGGCCAAAGCGACAACTTCCGGCGTGTTGACGCCCGGCTGGAGCCAGACGCGCTTGATGCCGAGCGCCTTGCAGGCGGGCAGGGCCGTTAAAGCAACCGCCGGCGGAACGACGAAATCAACGACATCAGGTACGACCGGCAGGTCGGCGAGCGATGAATAGCAGGGCGCACCGGCAATTTCGGTTTCCTTCGGATTGACGGCATAGACTTCATGTCCATAGCGCAGCAGCAGCTTGTAAATCTTATGGCCGAACTTTCTTTCATTGGCCGAGGCGCCAAAAACGGCCCAGTTTTTTTGCCGTAAAAATTCGAGTACCTGTTGATCCATGTGCATTCGCCTCCTATCGGACTGCTATGGCGCAATCTTCGACACGAGCGGGCGAAATTCCTTGCGGTTTACTCCGCTTCTGACGCCGAACGCCATTCCAGCAGCAAGATGCCGGCAAGAATCAGGCCGCCGCCGGCAAATTGCAGGGGCAGCAGCGTTTCGGACAAAAAGAGCATGGCCAGCAGCACGGTTGCCAGCGGTTCCAGCGTGCTGACCACCGAGGTGCGCGCCGCGCCAATTGCGCGCATGGCGGAGAATAGGAGGAGCATGGCGGCGAAGGTCGGGAAGACTGCCATGCCGCCGATGGCAAGCCAAGCCGGCAGCGGCAGCGCCGTTTGCAGCGAGCCGCTGATTAGGCCGTACAACAAGTAGGCGCCGGCCGCCGCCGTGCAGATAACCGCCGTACTGACGAGCGGGTCAATGTTTTTCAGCACCTGGGCGGAACACAGAAGATACAGCGAATAAATCACGGCGGCGCCAAGGCCAAAACCAACCCCGGCCCACGAAAAATCGCCCTGCACGCCGATCGTCAGCAGCAGACCGGCCAGCGACAGCAAAAGGGCGAGCACTTTGTCGTGCGAATAGCGGACGTGGCCCAGCCAAAAGGAGAGCAGCGTGACGATGGACGGATAAAGATAAAGCAGCAACGCGGCCAGGGCCGCTGACAAGTAGTGTACCGATTGCGCAAAGCAAGCCGACATCAGGCCGTAGCCGAGGACGCCAAGCAGTGACAGCGGCAGGAAATCTTTTTTGCGGACGAGCGGAAGCTTGCCGGTTGCGATGACGGCGAGCCAAAGCAACAGCGCGGCAAAGAAAAAGCGAAAGCCAAGGATGGTGGCAGTTGTCGCACCGGCATCATAAGCGATGTGGATAAAAATAGACAAAGTGGCGAAGCAGCAGGCCGACAAGGCCGCCTGGCCGACGCCGCGGTAAGAAAGCGCCATGGCAGTACATCCTTTCAAGTTCGATCCTTCGTATTATAACATGGATTCTTCGCTGGCTGTTACCGGCAATCATAGGACGAAAAAAGCTTGCGCAAACATCATTTTCGGGCGCGAAAAAACTTGAGTGAATTACAAGGAATTGCTTGAAGTCCTGATTTCCCTGTGCTATACTTATATTCAAGCAGGTAAACTGCTGTCAGTACGATATGGGGGCGTACTGGTTTCGACAGGGGTCAGTGTGGCAAGATAAGCGAGCTGGGGTTCCATCAGCCCGTTAAACGGTGGGTTTTAAAGTAAACGCAAACAACGAATACGCTTTAGCAGCTTAATGCTAACGTCTTACCTCTCCTCTTCCTGCGGGCGGGGATAAGGCGACACTTAGCGGGATACCTGAGGCCTGACTCCCGGAGGGCCGACTGGGAAACTTTTCGGGATAGCGGTGCGGCAGCTTGTCAGCCGGCGGCCAAATCGCGAAATCTAAATGACTGAATGCGCTCGGAGAAAGTTTTGTGGCAGGGCTTCTGGACAGGGGTTCGACTCCCCTCGCCTCCACCATATGTAACCACACGGTTGCAGATGGTGGTTTTTTATTTTTGTTGATAACTGCAATCGAAGCGTGCGGGAGAGTGGTGGAAATAAATTCCTAAATTGCAAGTGCAAGTTGAACACTTTGGTAAAATGGTAGTCCATAGTGCTTGCCTCCTCTTTGTGATGGTTGTGTGGGAACTCCATTTTACCATCTGAGGAAAAGTCACTATGGACTTTTTTTAGGTTTTCAACTTCATTTTACAATCAGCCTTTTTACAGAAACGCCTCTGGATATCGATTATGCCAGCGATTATATCGCTGCTGTGTCTGCCTGCGTTTACCAGCGCCTTTCCAGGAAAGCGACGAATTGGCGAGGGTGACTGTGTTTGTCGTGAGCTAGATCCACATAAAGCCGTGAAAGAAACCGGTGGTTGAAATAAATCGACCTACCGGTTTTTTGTTTAGGTGGGAATTTATTTTGTCGAGGCATTGCATTTTTAACGAAATGAGCATATTATAATCATATAATCGCTTAAACGAATATTGGGATTCGGCGCAAAAGAAGGTGAGGAAATGGAAAAACTGGTCGATGTATTAAAGGCGTTGTCGGACGAAACGCGCTTGCGGATCGTTAATCTGCTGTATGAGCAGGAGCTTTGCGTCTGCGATGTGATGGCAGCTTTGCAGATACCCCAGGCGAAGGCGTCAAGGCATTTGATCTATTTGAAAAACGCCGGACTCGTGAAGGATCGCAAGCAGGCGCAATGGGCGTATTATTCACTCGTAAAAGAGAATAAGATGCCGTTTGTTGACAGTCTGGTGCATGACACCATGAGAAAGCAAGCGGCCTACAAAAGCGATTTGCAGCAGTTAAACGAGTGGCTGGCGCAAAAAAACGGCAAATGGGATCGCTGATAATGCGATGAACATAGTTAGGGGATGACGTTTTGTTTATATTAGAATGGCTTAACAATCAATTGCTCAAAATGGAGTGGCTTTCCAATCTGGTCCGCTATCTGGTGGAGCAAGTGCTCGGCCTGAGCGTTCAAGACCGGCTGGGCGGCAGTATTCACTTTTTCATCTACGACGTTGTGAAGATCTTTATCCTGTTGTCGGTGCTGATTTTCATGATATCGTATGTGCAAAGCTTTTTTCCGCCGGAACGGACGAGGAAAATTCTCGGCAATTTTAAAGGCCTGTCGGCCAATATCCTTGCCGCTCTATTGGGAACAGTAACGCCTTTTTGCTCGTGCTCTTCGATACCGCTGTTTATAGGCTTTACGAGCGCCGGTTTGCCGATCGGGGTTACCTTTTCCTTTCTAATTTCTTCGCCGTTGGTTGATCTGGCCTCCGTGATTTTGTTGGCCAGCATATTCAACTGGAAAATCGCGATTGCCTATGTGCTCGTCGGACTTGTTCTGGCCGTTATCGGCGGCACGACCATTAGCAAGGCGCAGATGGAAGAGTATGTGGAGTCATTTGTTTTCAACAGTCCGATGGTTGAAATTGAGCAGGAGGACTTGACAACTGCTGATAGAATTGATTTTGCAAAAAATCAGGTGCTGGACATTGTTCGGAAAGTTTGGGCGTACGTATTGATCGGTGTCGGCATAGGCGCTGCAATTCATAACTGGATACCGGAAAATGTGATTTCCGCCGTGCTGGGGCAGGACAAGTGGTACTCGGTGCTCGTGGCGACAGTCGTAGGCGTGCCGATGTATGCCGATATTTTTGGCACGTTGCCTATCGCTGAGGCGTTGGTGTTGAAAGGCGTAGGGATTGGCACGGCACTGTCGTTCATGATGGCGGTCACGGCGCTCTCTTTGCCCTCGATGATTATGCTGAACAAGGTGATCAAGCTTAAATTGCTGATGGTGTTTGTCGGGGTTGTCACCATCGGCATCATGATCATAGGCTATGCGTTCAATGCGTTCGGCTATCTGCTGCTGTAAGCCTGGTGAAGATGAGGAGGGGAAATATGTTTAGAAGAATGCTGATTGCTTCGGAATTGTCGCCGGTCGCCCTCGATATGCTGAAATGCCTTGAGGGGCTGCGCAAGATTGGCGCAACGGAATGCCTGCTGGTGCAGTGCTTAAATCCGCAAGACGCGAGCCCCAAGATATCGACTTTCTTAACTTCGATATTGGCCGAAAACCTCAAGCAGCAAAAAGCAATTCTAGAGGATATGGGGTATGCGGTTGAGACGCGGGTTGTCTCCGGGCTTGCCCGGCAAGAAACGAACCGTATCGCGGTGGAAGAAGATTTTTCGCTCATTGTAGTCGGCGCCGCCGAACAATCATTGATGGGCGAGGCGGTTTTGGGCGGGATGGCGTATGAGGTGATTCATCATGCCAACCGCCCTGTATTGCTGGTGCGGACCGCTGACAAACCGATTGCAACAGGCGGCTGCGACATAACCGGTCACTTGTTGTTTCCGACAGACTTTTCGCAAAATGCGGAAGAGGCGTTTGCGTATGTAAAAAAGATGGTGGCGGACGGCGCGAAAAAAGTCACTTTGGTGCATGTTCAAGATCAGTCGCGCATCAAGCCCGAACAACTGGAGGCGGCCAACGATGTTGACGGAAAAAGACTGGAACAGCTGCGGCAAGCGCTGCTGGAACTGGGGGGAGCGGAGGTTGACTTGCATTTGCGGTACGGTTCGCCATCGGTTGAAATAACGAAATTGGTTCGCGAGCAGAATATCTCTTTGGTCGTCATGGGCAGCCAGGGCCGCGGCTTTGTCCAAGAGCTTTATCTGGGCAGCGTTAGCCACAATGTTGCCAGACACGCGGCGTCGTCTGTGCTGCTCATTCCTGCAAAAAGAGAAACGGCTGAATGAATGGAGTGAAGCGTGATGAATAATAGCAACACATCAGGTTGTTCCTGCAGCGGCGGGTGCTGCCCGCAACCCGAGAAAAGGCTAGTGAAAATTGAGTTCCTGTATCTGGATTTGAGCGTCTGCGAGCGCTGTCAGGGGGCGGAAAGCAACCTGGACGCAGCTTTGCGCGAGGTTGCGTCTGTGCTCGGGGCCGCTGGCTATGCGGTCCAGGTCGACAAGATTAACGTCACAACGCCGGAACTCGCCATCCGGCATGAGTTTGAAAGCTCGCCGACGATTCGCGTCAACGGGAAAGACATTGCCTTGGAAGTCCATGAAACGCTGTGCCAGGAGTGCGGCGATTTGTGCGGTACTGAGACGCAATGCCGGTCCTGGGTTTATGAGGGCGAGGAGTACGCCGAACCGCCCAAGGCGATGATTATCAGCGCCATTTTGAAAGAAGTGTTTGGCGGCGGACAACCGACGGCAACAGAAAAGAAGCCGTACGTCTTGCCGGAAAACCTGGCCGCTTTCTTCGCCGGTTTGCAAAGCAGACAGGAGCAATAATGAAGCGTTTTTAGGAGGCTGTTATTATGGCAAATGAGCAAACCGCGCGTTTATCTTTTTTAGACCGATATTTGACCCTGTGGATTTTTATCGCCATGGCTGTTGGCGTGCTGGGTGGATATGCTTTCCCGGCCACGGCAAAAGCGCTCAGCTCTTTCAGCACGGGGACGATCTCGTGGCCGATTGCAGTTGGCCTTATCGTGATGATGTACCCGCCGCTGGCGAAAGTGAAGTACGAAGAAATCGGCAAAGTTGCGCAGAATAAAAAGGTTTTCGCCTTTTCCCTTGTCCAAAACTGGATTATCGGGCCGATTTTAATGTTTGTCTTGGCGGTGCTGTTTTTAAGCGATATGCCCGGCTTTGCCGTAGGCCTAATCATCATTGGCTTGGCGCGCTGCATTGCCATGGTTATTGTCTGGAACACGCTGGCTAAGGGTGACAATGAGTATTGCGCCGCATTGGTGGCTCTGAACTCCATCTTTCAGATTCTGCTGTATACGGGCTACATTTACTTATTTGTGACGATCGCCCCCAAGTGGCTAGGCCTGTCCTGGGGTGGCCAAGTCGTCAACGTGTCCATGGCGGAAGTGGCCAAAAGCGTGCTGATTTATCTGGGCATCCCGTTTGCGGCTGGTTTCGTCACGCGCTTTAGCCTGATCCGGGCCAAGACGAAGGAATGGTATGAGCAGGTGTTTATCCCGAAGATTTCGCCGTGGGCCTTGATTGCGCTTCTTTATACGATCGTCATCATGTTCGCCACCAAGGGCGAGGAGATCATCAATAATCCGGGCAATGTCGTCCGAATCGCCGTTCCGCTCTTGATTTACTTTGCGGTCATGTTTTTTGTCAGCTTCTACATGTCCCATAAAGGCGGCTTCCCTTACGAGCAGACGGTCACGCTGGCCTTTACGGCGGCCAGCAACAATTTCGAATTGGCAATTGCCGTAGCCGTTGCGGTATTCGGCATTGCATCTGACGCCGCCTTCACTGCGGTCATCGGACCATTGGTTGAGGTTCCGGTGATGATTGCGCTGGTCAATGCCGCCCTGCATTTCAAGAAGAAATGGTATGATCATAAAGGTCATCCTATAGATTTTGCGAGGGAGGGAAACTAATGGGCAACCCCAAAGTCGCTTTTGTGTGCATTCACAATTCGTGCCGTTCGCAGATGGCGGAGGCGATTGCCAAAGTGCTTGCGGCCGATGTTTTTGAAGCTTACTCGGCCGGAACAGAAACTAAGCCGCAGATCAACCAGGACGCCGTGGCTGTTATCAAGGAATTGTATGGCGTCGATATGAATGAAACGCAGCGCTCGAAGTTGCTGCACGAACTGCCGGCGATAGACATTCTGGTTACGATGGGCTGCGGCGTGTCATGCCCATATCTGCCCTGCCGGCATCGGGAGGACTGGGGCCTGGAAGATCCGACCGGGAAAGACAAGGCGGCGTTTTTGCGGACGGCCGCGATCATTCGGGAGAAGGTTTTGGATTTGAAGAATAGAATTGAAAACGGATTGCTGTAAGAGCGGAAGCCTTGGGAGAAATGCTCTCAAGGCTTCTGTTCTCTGGCAAGGGAGGACATATGATCGTGAAGTCAATTCGTCATCCAGCTCAGTCGTACGCATCATGTAGCGAAATTCCATATTCTACCGAATTGTTTTTACACACAATATTGGACTTGACTGCGAAACGGCATGTTGTGCGATGCCGTTTCGCTTTTTTATTTCTCGAGCCCGCTGGCTACAGGATTGAACAATGTTTTCACGAATAATAAAAGAAAGAAGAGTCGTTGAATCTCGGGACAGGTGATAGGGGGGATACGGTTGTGATAGCGTCGCATGATCAGGGAAGCCGCCAGTCCGATCGCCCGGTCAGCAATACAAACCGGAATGGCTTATGGCATCAGACGTTAGTGGGGCAGGAAATACTGAACAAGAAATATTTTCACCGCCAGGAGGATTTTTCTAGCTTCGTTGCGCGCGTGTCCGGCATTTTCCAGGATGGGTCCCTGCGGTCAGCCATAGCCGAAGCGCTCGAGAACGCCGACTTTTTTCTCGGCGGACGAAGCCTGTATGGCGCCGGGTCGAAAGGACTATTTAAATCGACGATGTCAAACTGCTATATCCAGCCCTGTCCCGAAGACAACCTCGAGTCGATATACGACGTTGCCAAGCAGACGGCGCGCATCTTCTCGCGCGGCGGCGGTTGCGGCGTCAACCTGTCCAAGTTGCGCCCCCGCGGCGCCAGGGTCAATAACGCAGCCGGCGCCTCGACCGGCGCCGTGTCGTTCATCACGCTGTTTGATGCCACCGGCAACATCATCGGCGCGCATGGCCGCCGGGCGGCGCTGCTTATCGGCCTCAACTGCGATCATCCCGACGTGGAAGAATTCATGGCGGCGAAGCAGAACAACACCTCGCTCCGCTCCGCCAACTTGTCGATCCTGTTT
The DNA here is from genome assembly GCA_029265905.1 of Sporomusaceae bacterium. Taxonomy (GTDB): domain Bacteria; phylum Bacillota; class Negativicutes; order Acidaminococcales; family JAJUGR01; genus JAJUGR01. Next base: position 43,574 of record JAJUGR010000012.1, read on the forward strand.
ACCGACGCATTTATGCGAGCGGTCAAGGATGGCGAGGCGTTCACGCTTCGCTTTGATGTCGAGGCGACCGGCGAGCATATTGAAAAAGTGCTCGACGCCCGCGCGTTCTTTAGGCGATTCTGCCAGTCTAATTATGACTACGCGGAGCCGGGCGCGCTGTTTATCGACCGGATTCGCAGCTACAGCCTGCTGGCCGGCTATCCGGACGAACTTTATCACATCGATATTGCCAACCCCTGCGCCGAGTATCACGGCGCTGCATACAACGCCTGCACACTGGGCAGCATCAACCTCTACAACTGCGTCAAAGCGCCGTTCACCCGGGAGGCTTGCCTTGACAGGGAAAGACTGAGGCGCATGGCGGACGTTGGCGTGCGCGCCTTGGACGAGGTGCTTGACTACGGCTATGACATGCAGCCGCTGCCGGAAAACAAGGCCGCCGTCAGAGACTGGCGGGCAATCGGCCTGGGGGTGTTCGGCCTGGCCGACATGCTGATTGCGCTTGGCTTGCGGTACGGCGAGCCCGCGTCGTTCACGCTGCTTGAAGACGCCCTGCGGCTGATCTTTTCGCAGGCGGTCAAGACCTCCGTTGAACTGGCCAAAACGAAGGGGCCGTTCGGCAAATACGATGCGCAATACGTGCTCAGGTCGCCGCTGCTTAAGCTGCTTGACGACGAGACGGTCGAATCGGTCCGGAGACATGGCCTGCGCAACGGCTCTTTGCTGGCGATTGCCCCCACGGGCACCATCGCCACAATGGCCGGACTGAGCGGCGGGGCGGAGCCGCTGTTTCAAATCCGCTACCGGCGCACGACCCATGCGCTGAGCGAGCAAAAACAGTACTTTACTGTATACGGCAAAGCGGTTTACGATTTGCTCGTTCATAACGGCCTTGATCCAGATTCGATCAGCGACGCGGAAATTCAAGAGCGGTTTCCCTTTGTCGTGACTGCGCACGACATTGCGCCGGCGGACCGCATCCGGCTGCAAAGCACGCTGCAGCGCTACGTCGACAATGCGATCTCGTCCACCGTCAATTTGCGGCGCGATGCCACAGTCGACGATGTCTACGCCCTGTACATGCTGGCCTGGGAAGCCGGCTGCAAAGGCGTAACGATCTTCCGCAGCGGCTGCCGGCGCGAGGCAATACTGATGGCGGAATCAGGTGCAAAAGGCCGCCGTTGATGCTAATGGGAAAAATGCACCGGCTACGCTAAACTGGACAGTTTTGAAAGCGAAATCTTCGGAACGGCCCAATTGGTTGTTTTTGCGTGAAGGAGGGGTGGGCATGTGGCTGGGGAAAAAGGTCGGACGCGTGGCGAGCAAGAAAATGGTCTTGGACGGCGGCGGGCTTATTGCTTTTCTGCTGCTGGCCGCTTGGGCGATTCAGGGATTGCTGTTGGGGTCGACGCAGGTTGCGCAGCCATTGCCGCTTCCTGAGCTCCGCCAAGGCGATCATAAGGCTTTGGAGCAATACGCTTCTGAATTGATACTAGATGAGATGGACCGCAACAATATTGTTGGCCTTAGCGCCGCGATCATAGTTGGTGACCGCATTGCGTGGTCTAAAGGATATGGGTATGCGGATCGGGAAAATAAGAAGCTTGCAACGCCGGAGACGGTTTATCGTGTTGGCTCGATCTCCAAGATCCCTAACGCGATTGCAGTTTTGAAATTCAAAGCGGATGGAAAGGTGGCGCTTGACGCACCGATCAAGCAGTATATTCCCGAACTGAAGGTAAAGTCGCGCTTTGCGACAGAGCCGGCCTTTACTCCGCGGCAACTGCTGACCCATCATTCCGGATTGCCGAGTGATATCGTCAAAGGGATGTGGGGAGAGCAGCCCGCACCTTTTCAGAGCGTGGTACCTTTGCTGGCTGAAGAATATCTTTCCTATCCGCCGGGGACGATTCATGCGTACAGTGATCTAGGCGCGGGTTTATTGGGGGTCATGCTGGAACGCGTCAGCGGCAGGGAATACGAGGCTGTCATGCAAAAATCGGTATTGCAGCCGTTGGAAATGGCGAGTTCATCCTACTCTCTTCAGCCGCATATTGCGCAACAGTTGTCCCAGGGCTATAACAAAAAGGGGCAGCTGGAACGGGATGTTGCGGTGCGGGATGTGCCAGCCGGGAATTTTTATACCAGTGTGAATGATTTTGGCAAGATGATGATCATGCTGCTAAATGACGGCGCCTACGGTGGCACGGAGGTCTTGCCGTCGGCTTTGGTAAGGGAAATGTTTACGGCCCAAAATGATGCGGTGCCTTTAGATGGAAACTTCAAGATCGGTTACGAGTTTTTCCTTAAAAATCCTTCGATGGCGTATGCTGGCGACGATTTTCGGCACAGCGGGCACATGTATTTGTTTCATGGGACTGTCATGGGGGTTAAAAAGGAAAAAATTGCGGTTGTGGTGTTAGCCAATTCAGCGGGCGCGTCGGAACGGGTGAACGTCATCGCCGAGCAATTGCTCAAAGGGGCGATCGCGGTCAATCGCGGCCTCTTGCCGCCCGCGTCAAAACCGGCGTATGAAGTTGCTGCTCTGCCGCCTGGCTTGCCGGAACCGGCCAGTTATGCCGGCAACTACGGAACGATTATCGGGCTTTTGGAAGTGCATGAGCCTCGGAAGGGCTCATATGTGGCCAAACTGCAAGGCAAGAAAGTCAAGCTGGTTCCGGATAAAGGGGGGTGGCTTCGACCGGAGTACCGGCTTTGGGGGATATTGCCGCTCTCTTCTCCGAAGTTGAAAGAGACGCGCATTGCCTTTCGGACCGTGCAGGGGGAGGACGTTGTATTTGTCCAGCTTGGGAAAGACGTAGCCGCAGTCGGCAAACGTATTGCCGATTATAAGTTGCCTGAGGCTTGGCGCAACCGACAGGGTATTTATCGCACCAATGATGAAGAAAACCGACTGCTGGAACTGGATTATCTGGAATTGAAGGTCAACAAACAAGGCTTTCTGATGATCAGTCTGAAAACCGATACGAAGGAGGCTCAGTTGGGGGAACTGGTGTTGTTTCCGGTTTCGGATCGGGAGGCCGTGCTTTATGCGTTAGGTTGGCGGATGATGGAAACGATCTCGTTTCGGCAGGAGGCTGATGGTGAAAAACTGATTTTTTCCGGGATCAGCTTCAAGAAGCAGTAATTGAGAAGTCAGTGCTAATTCGCTTGTCGGCAGTTGGCTGTATTGCGGCAGGATTATTCCCGGCGAGGGCGAAAGGACTCAATAAGCCGCAGGGCGTTTGCATGTGCGCGAGATCACAACTGTAAGGGAGTGAAGGTAATGGCTGCAAATTTGCCTTTCAAGATCGGGGACACTGTTTATGACCGCGATAATAAAAAAGGGACGGTTATTGATTTTCGGCAAGTGGATGTTTCTGACCCGAGCAACGGCGTGTTTTCGTATCGGGTGTCCTGGGAGGCCGGCGGGATAGAATGGATGGCGGAGGACGCTATTCACAAAGAAGGGTTTTTCCACGCCTTGCTGCACAAACTCAAATAAGGCGGCTAGCGCGGGCGTGTCGCGTGAAAAAGGCACAAGTTTAAGCGGCGTTAACCTCGCATGGTAATAGCTTGCATGCAACATGAACAAACCGGCACCTGCGATTGCATACGATAGCGGATGCCGGTTTGTTCATTCAGCAAAGTGTTCGATTTGCCCTTGCAATTTAGGGCTAAATGATTTTGATGAAATGTCGTATAATTAGGAAATGTGGGATATGTTTAAGCGCGGCTGAAACGATAGTGAGGAACGTTTCTGCAAGCGGATAAATGAAATTCAGACAAGGGGACGTAAAATGTTGGATGCGAGAGATTTGCGGCCGATTACCGAGGTTAGCTATTTGACAACGGAAAACGCTTGGCGCTACCGGGCGATCCTGCGCTATTTTTACACCCAGCACGAGAGGTTGCGGCATTATCTTTATCCGGAAGAAATTTTTAGCCACTTGAAGCAAAACCCGTATTTTGCGCAATACCAGGAGGAACAGCTGCAGGCGGACTTGAAGCAGCTGAGCGAGTGGAAGAACCTTATCCCCCGCCAGGAAACAGGCAGAGTGGCGACGATCGAGGATTTTAAGAAAAAGAAGTTCCGCTACCAGTGTACGCCGTATACGGTCGAAATCGAGCGGATGGTGGAACGACTCGGCGATCTGGGGCAGTCTTTTGGCGGCTCGCTAGAAGCGACGCTGTTCGACCGGCTGCTTGGCGCCTTGCAAAAATTTGCGGCTGAACTGGACGGAAAGGACAACGCCCAGTTGAACCAGGCCTGGGAGGATGTCTACGGCTATTTTCGCAAAATCGTCGAAAATGCCTCTGACTATATTGCCTACCTAAAAAGTGAAAAAGTTGAAGAGCGGATGATGAGCGAGGCATTCCTGGCGTATAAGGAAGCGTTTGCCGACTATATCCGGCGGTTCATTCTTGATTTGCAAAAGACGTCTTACAACATCGAGCTGGTGCTGCAGCAAGTGAGCCCGGCGAGTTTCCAAGCTGCGGCCGGCCGCCTGGCCGATTACCAGCTCAGCATTCCGCGGATGGACGAGCGGCTGGATCATAGCAACTTGTCGGGCAAGTACCTGGATCAATGGACGAGCCTTCGTGAATGGTTTTTGGGCTCGGTCGGACGGGAAAGCGAGCTGGTATCGCTGGAGCGGGAAACGACGGAAACGATCCGCCGCATTACCCGGTTTGCCCAGCGGCTGGGAGAAAAGCGCCAGGTGATGAGAAGCCGGCGCCGTGATTATTTGTATCTTGCCGATTGGTTCGGCCGGCTGGAATCAATTGACGAAGCGCATCAATTGGCGGCGGTGCTGTTTGGCGCCTCCGGCGTCCGACATCTCTATGCGGAGACCGCTGCCAGCGATGATATGTATGCCTCGTTGTGGGAGGCGGAACCGACTGTCGTCACGGTGAAGCCCAGTGTTGTCGGGTACCGGGAGAAGACCCGCCCGGGGGCGATCGTTGATCTGTCGGTTCAGCAGGCGGCGACTCGGGCTGAATATTTCAAGGCTCGCGCCTTGGAGGAAACGATATTGGCTGGCTTGGTGGCGGATAACCGGATTGTTGTTTCTCAGCTTGACAGCCAACCGCCTTTTGTCCGCAAGACGCTGTTAAATTGGATTGGACGCTGCATGGCAAATGCTGAGCGGATCACGAAAACGGAAGCTGGGCGCAAGGTCCGGCTGATCACCGTAAGTGACCGCCAAATAACGCTGGACTGCATGGATGGCCGGATCACGATGCCTGATTTTGCCTTTGAGTTTTTGACATGATGGGTGCGGAGGATAAAACATGGCCAGTTTAATCGAAAAATTTGAAGATGACGATCGCGAGGCCGCCTGTCAGCTGCTGGAAAATTTTTGGGTGTTGCGCGACCGTCAGCCAGAAATCTACCAACTGATTCGAGAGCGGGAACAAAAGCTGCGCAACTACTTTTCCGACAAGTGCGGCTTTCAGCTGCTTGTTAACCGGCAATTTATCAAGCTGGAGAAGATACCGGACAGGCCGCAAAGCTGGATGGGCGTGGCGTCGTTTCAACAGTGCCGCGACTACAGCCTGCTTTGCTGTCTGTTGGCTTTTTTAGAGGAGAAGAGCGTTGACGACCAGTTTTTGCTCAGCGAGCTGTGCGAGACGCTGTTAACCCTGTACCCGCCGGATCGGGAAACGGGTGAACCGATCATTAGCTGGGAAAGCTATGAATGGAGAAAGTCGCTCGTGCGGGTGCTGACGGCGGCGGTTGATTATGGCGTCGTGGTCAATGTGGATGGCGATATTGCCGGGTTCACCGGCAGCGCTGCAAGTGAAGCGCTGTTTGAGGTGCCAATTATGGCACGGTATTTTCTGCGGTCGTACCCAAAAGATTTTCACCAATACGACAGTCTGGACGCCCTGATCGGCGCCGGCGGGCCGATGGAAGATGAATTGACGGGACGAATCCGAAAACAGCGGGTGTACAAGCAGTTGCTTCTGACGCCGGGCTTTGCGCGGCATGAGGCCAAAGAGGAGGATTTTCTCTACCTTCGGAATATGCGCAATCGGCTGCGGGAAGATATTGAGGACCACACCGGGCTTCGATTCGAACTGTACAAAGATGATGCACTGCTGACAGTGCCGGCTGAAAAACGCTTTCAGATGACGACTTTTCCGGATCGGAGCGGGGCGAGCGCCGTAATGCTGCACTTTGCCGTTACCGTTCGCGAGCATGTCCGGTCTTTGGAAAAGATGCCTAGTGAGCAGGGGCTGGCGCTGACCCCGATCGAATTTGACCGGCTCTTGGACGTTTGCCGGCAGTCATACGCTGCGGGCTGGACGAAAGAATACAGGGAAATGAGCCAGGGCAAGCTGGCTCAGGCGTTGATCCGCCAGTTGGCTGACTGGAAGATGGCCAGGCGGGACTTAGAGCTTGATCTGATCGTGATCAGCCCGCTGTTGGTGCGGACAGTCGGCGTTTATCCGGGCGACTACGGGCAATCCAAGGTGAGGGAGACAATGGCGAATGAGCGATAACAAATGGGTGATGAACCGGGCCGGCCTGGTTAACTTTTGGTATTACAGCGATGAGGAATATGAATTCGCCAACGGCAAGCTGCTGCTGCGCGGGCTCAACGGGTCAGGGAAATCCGTGACAATGCAGAGTTTGATTACGGTATTGCTGGACGGCAAGATAACGGCCAACCGGCTGGACCCGTTCGGCTCAAGGGACCGGCGCATGGAGGACTATTTGCTTGGTGAAAAGGACGTTGTCGACCGGGACGAGCGCACCGGATATCTGTACTTGGAATATAAGCGCGAAAACAGCGACCAATTCCTTACGACCGGCATCGGCCTGAAGGCGCGGCGCGGCGCCGGACTTGATTTTTGGGGTTTTGTCCTTACGGACAACAGGCGTGTCAAGCGTGATTTTCAGTTGCTGAAAACGGAGTTCAGTGCTGATGATGGACGAGAAGAAAAAATTCCCCTCACCCGGCCGGAGCTTGAGCGCCAGATTGGCCCGCAGGGCGGCTTTGTCGTGCGCAGCCAAGGTGAATATGCCGCGCTAGTGAACAAGTATGTTTTTGGTTTTGCCAGCCTGGACGCGTATAAGGATTTGATGGAGCTGCTGATTCAGTTGAGAAGCCCTAAATTGTCCAAAGATTTCAAGCCGAGCGTTATTCATGAAATACTCACTGAGTCCTTGCCCTCTCTGTCTGACGAAGAACTGCGTCCGCTTTCGGACACGATTGAAAACATGGAGCAGACGAAAGCGCAGATTGAAGAGCTGCTGCGTGACCAGACGGCGTTGACCAGGCTTGACCGCCAGTACCGCGACTACCGCGTAGCGGCACTGGCGGAAAAGGCGCGCGAATTGGTTCAGGCGGAAAACGTAATGAATAAAGTCGCGCAGTTGCAGCGCGAGAAAACCAAGGAGCAGGAACGTAAAAAGCAGGAATTGGCGCTGGAAAAGGAACAGAGCAGCGCGTTTGAACGGGAGCAAGAAGTCCTCGTCGCCCAGAAAGCAGAGTTGGAAAGCCACGACGTATTCAAGGCTGAGGCGAAAAAGCAAGCGCTAGAGGCGCTCATTCACAGCAACAAACAAAAGCGCCAAGATAAGCAAACCGCTTTGCAAGCCAAGCGGCAAAGTGAGCAAAGGGAGAAAACGTTGCTTGCCGATGAAGAAGCGCAGCTTGATCGCGCGGAGACGGCGATGCTTGAAGTGCTCGACGAACTTGGCTTGCTGGCCGAGGAAACGGGCTTTGCCGCGCATCCGGCTCTGGCGGGGGCCTTTGAAAAGAATTACGCCGGGGAGTTTTCCTTTACGCACTGGCGGCAGGAACAGCAGGGCTACCAACGCCGGGTGAACGACGTCTTAGCTCAAATCCGCGCCCACCTGTCCGCTAAAAGAGAGCAGATGGCGGCGGCGCAGGATGCGGAAAAGGCGCAGATGGCCTTTGATGCCGTGCGGGCGGAAGTGCGGCGCAGCGAGCAGGTCTTTTTTGACCGCCGCCAGGAGGCAGTGGAACAACTGTATCGCTGGCTCGCTGGCTGCAAGGAGGTTCTGCCGTTGGCTGCCGACGTGATCAGCCGCGCGGCCGGTGCCGCCCAGCAATTGCACGAGAACACCGATTGGCAGGACGTTAGGGAACCGGTTGAAGAGGTGTACAAGCGGCAGGAAGATTGTTTGCGGCGGCAGGTCGTGCAGATTGAGGCCGAAGCGGAGCAGTGGCAAGACAAACGGCGGGAATTGGATAAACAGCTCGCGGAGTGGAAAAGCCAGAAAGACCCGGAACCGCCCCGACATGCTGCCCTGGCGGAAACGCGCCGAAGTCTGGCGGACGCAGGGATTCCGTTTGTTCCTCTGTATGCCGCAGCGGAATTCAAAGCCGGTGTATCCGACGGGGAGCGTGAGCGGATCGAAACCGTCCTAATGGAGCTTGGCCTGCTGGATGCGCTGGTCGTACCAAGCCAGAGTCTGCACAAGCTGCCAGTTGATGCCGTGGACCGGGTCATCTGCCCGCAGCCGGCTATTTTGTGCGCCACGCTGGCGGATTACCTGGAGCCGACACAGTCGGAAGGGCGAGGCGTACAGGCGAGCGATATTGATGAAGTCCTTCGCAGCATCATTGTCAACGAGACGCCCGGAATCGGGATCGGCGCAACCGGCACGGCCGCGCCGGAGCTGTCTGTCCAATACGGCACCTATCACAGTGGGATTCTAGCCGGTCGGGCGCCGGCGCGTGACCAGGCGCTCTATATTGGCCGGGAAGCGCGCCGCCGGCATCGCGAGTTGGAAATCGCCAGGCTGGAGAGGGAAATTGCTGACGTCGATGCGCTGCTGGCGGCGCTGGCGGGCAGAAAACAGGCAGTCAGGGGACAACTGGCCGAACTGGCGGAGGCGCTGGCGCAGTTCCCGTCAGGTCAGCCGGTCAAAGAGGCCTATGACGGCTGGCAGGGCAAGTTGCGCGAAGCCGCCATTGAAGAAGAAAACGCCAACCGGAAAAACGAGCTGCTGCGGGAAGCTATCAATAAGGTTCAAGGGCTTTTGCATCAACTGCGCCGGCTGGCGGAGGGCTTGCCGACGGCCTTGACGGAAGAGGCGTACGAAGCGGTCTGCCGCCAGACGGCAGAATACAGGGATGGGATTCACCAGTTAGAGCTTGCCCGCCAGTCCTACTTGCATAGCCTGGGAAATGTCAAGCAATCAAGACAGCGCTTAACGGAACTGATGGCGGATGTCGATGAATTGCGCGGCGAGTGCCTGGTTTTGGACGGCGACGTGAAAAAGCAGGAACTGGAACTGCAATGTTTATTGGACCAGTTGGCCGCGATGGGGGCTGAAGAGCTTCGCCGCCGGAGCAACGCGATTATCGAGCGGCTAAGCAAGCTGCCGGAATTGCAGAAGAAGGCAATCGAAAAAACTGTTCAGCTTGAGATCGAAATCAAACAACTGGAGCAGCAATTGATAGGGTTAGCGGACGAAGCCGTCTTCGCTACCCAGGTGCATGCGTGCTGGCGAACTGTTTACGATAAGGAAGCGGGACTCTGGCTGGCTGACGGATGGGACAAGGGGGCGGGAAAACCGGCTGACCCGCGCGAAGTGATAGCGAAATATGACAACGCTGCGGAACTGGATCGGGCCAAAACGGTGGAACGTTTGACTGAAAGTTACTACCGCGAGCAGGCGGTGTTGGTGGAATACCGGATGGAACTGGATGATCTGCCGGCTGACGATCTTTCTGGCGTGAAAGTCCCGCCGAGCGGCGAGGTCGAAACGCATTTGCGCCGGCTCAGCGACTTGAAGCGGCTCAGCCGCTGCAAACGACTGACGGTGGAGTACGATGGTCGGCGCGCCAGCCCGCAGGCGGCGCTCGCCTTGATCGAACAGCACATCATCGAGCAGCAGGCGGTGCTGTCCGAGCAGGACCGGGCGCTGTACGAAGAGGTCATCATGAACAGCATCGGCCGAGTGATCAGCCGCCGCATCAACAGTGCGGAAAAATGGGTGTCGCAAATGAATGAACTCATGGAGAGCCTGGACACGTCGAGCGGACTCGCGTTTTCTTTGCAGTGGAAGCCGCATACGGCCGACAACGACGACCAACTCGATACGCAGGAACTCGTTGGCCTGCTCAGGGCGGATCATCGCCTGCTAAAAGAGGAAGATATCAAGCGCGTGGTGCGGCACTTTCAGTCCAGGATTGCCCAGGCAAAGGCGCTTGCCGCCTCCAAAGCAGTTTCTTTCCAGTTGATCGTAAAAGAAATGCTGGATTTTCGCCAATGGTTTGCTTTTACCCTGTATTACCGGCGGGAAGGCATGCCGAAAAAGGAGCTTACCAACAGTGTTTTTGGCAAATTCAGCGGCGGGGAAAAAGCGATGGCTATGTACACCCCGTTATTTTCCGCCGCCTATTCACGGTACGAGGAAGCGAAACCGGATGCGCCGCGCGTCATTTCGCTAGACGAGGCTTTTGCCGGGGTTGACGAGAACAACATCCGGGAAATGTTCGATTTGGTGGAGAAAATGGGCTTCAATTACATTATCAACTCGCAATCGCTGTGGGGCGATTACGATACCGTTCGCCGCTTGTCGATCTGCGAATTGGTTCGGCCGAAGAACGCTCCATTCGTCACGGTAGTCCGCTATTTGTGGGATGGAAATTCCCGCCATGTGCTTTGCGATGAGGTGCTGTGATGGATGCGGTTTTAACGGTAAAGGCTGCTCAGGCGGCAGCGTTTTTTCGCAGCCAGCCTGGCTTTTCCCGTCTCTTTGCCGCGCTTGCACAAAAGTACCGGAGCCTTGGGAAGATTGGCGGCAGCATCAAACTGGAAGGCTTGGAAGAAGAAGAGATTCAGGCGCTGGCCTCTTTTTTTCGCATCAACTTGAAGGGGGGCAGGACGGTCCGCATTTCCTTTGACCAGTTCGCGGCGGCGTTGCAGGAAACCCGGTTTGGCGATGTTGACGTGGTTGCGCTGCTGCAGGCCTATTTGGGCGGGGCGCTGATTACGAATCGGCAGCGAAAAGATGCGGCTAGGAGAGCCAGAGAGATGTTTTTTTCTGATCTGCGGGCCGGAGAACAAGGGTCGCGGGGGCGGCAGTGGCTGTCAAAGGTGGAGGCAAGGTGCGCTGGCGCTAGACGAGCCCAAGCCATGTATGAGCAGGGGCACCCGAATAACCTGGTTGCCTTCAAAACTATACTTGCCGCTTTAAACAACCTGCCGGCTGACTATTTGCGTCTGCCGTTTTTCGCGCAGCAGATTGCAGGCCATCCTCATGCGTTCGACGGCAACACAAGCCTAGGAAGAATGTTTTTGGAGGCTCTGCGTCTGACTCAACCAGATGCGGCGAACGGCTTTGAAGAAAACGCGCGAGAAGGGGTCACCGCTGTCGAACTGGAAGCGGAGCTGCTATATGAGGTTAAGCTGCTGCGGGATGATTTGCTGAATTTTGTCACCTGCACTGGCCTTTTGGGCGACAAGCGGGCGCGCGATTCCCAGGCGGCGTCCGCCTACTGGCGGCAGGCGTGGGAAGATGACGCGGTTTTAAATGTTCCATTGCGGGAACTGGTCAAATACGCTTCTTTTTCCCCGCTGCGCAGCGCTGATGAGCGACAGGAGCGCAAGGTGTTTATCGTTGAGAACTCCGGCGTATTTTCGGCCATTACAGATTACGCCATGGGACAAGGCGGCCGGTTGCCGCCGCTGGTTTGCCTGCACGGCCAATTTAAATTGGCCTCCTGGGCTCTCTTGGACCGACTTGCGGCTGGCGGGTGCTCCTTGTACTATTCCGGAGACTTTGATCCGGAAGGGCTGCTGATGGCGGAGCGGCTGGTCAAGAGGTATCCCGGCTCTGCCAAGCTGTGGCGTTACGGCAGGGAAGAATGTATGCGCAGCCTGGCTGTTGGTGACAGCTTGCGGGCAGACGTGCTCAGCGCCAGCCGGTTGAAACAGTTGGATAAGCTTAGCCTGCCGGAGCTTTGCGATGTTGCGGAACTTTTGAAAGAAACAAACCGCGTCGGGTACCAAGAAGCCCTGGTGGATCAGCTTGTGGCGGACTGCGTGCCACTAGCAGGACAATCAAGATAGCCGCGACTTCCTTTGCGGAAACGATGCGTGTTTGAAGGCAACTAGTGTCGGCTGTGGTCGACGGAGGGGAGGCATAATGTGCAACCAGTGCTGGACATTATCGGGATCGGATCGCTTAACCTGGACCTTGCCGTCACGGCCGACAAAATGAAGGCATTGCCTGCTGACAAAGTCAATGCGGCCATGGCGATCCTGGAGCGCGGTGCGGAGCGCTTGATGGCACGCAATGACTTGCAGCAGATCGTGTCATTGCTTAATCCTGCATCCTTTCGAGCAACGCTAGGCGGCTCCGCCTTCAATACGATATGCGCCATGGCCGCGCTTAAGGACGGGATAAAGACCGGCTATGTCGGGGTTGCCGGCCGCACTGAGAACAGCGGGCTGGATTTTGTAAGGGCGATGCAGGAACTGTCTGTCGATCATCGTTATGTGGGCGTTTGTTCTGAAAAAGGCAGCGGCTTATGCCTTTCGATCAATCATGGCGGCGTCAGGTCGTTTTTGTTTCATCCGGGCGCCAATAATGAAATGGCCGGGTACCTCAAGAGAAACTACCAGGATATCTTGCAATACTTGCTTAAGGCGAAAATCCTGCATGTAACCCAATTTGCCGAGACCGGGGTTTCAGCAATCCTGGCCCAACTGCTGCGCGAGGCGAAGCAAGGCAACCCGGCGCTTAAAATTAGCTGCGACCCGGGATACTGCTGGCTGAAAAACATGACGCCCGCTGTCGGCGACATTGTTAGCCTGGCGAATTTTCTCTTTTTGAATACGCTTGAGTTTAATTTGCTGTACGGCGGCAGGGACAGCGCAGCGGATGACGAGAAGGCCAAAACGATTTTTGGCCGATACGGGTGGCAAGAAACCTGCCTAATCATAAAGAATGAGTCTGAGATTAAGTTGTTTTGCGGCGGTAACCACAAACTCGGTGAGCAGTGCTATAAAATAAACGTCTTGCGAGAAGAGGAAATCATTGATGCCACTGGCGCCGGCGACGCTTTTGCGGCCGGGTTCCTGGCGGTTTGGCTTTTATGCGGGATGAAAACGCCGGAAGCAGTTGAACTCGGCATGCGTTTCATGCGGGCCAAGCTTATTGTGCCTCCAGAACAGCTCTATCGCGAACTGGTCGCGATTTTCTCGCGGTATAGCAGTTGACGCAAAGAGAGTGTCTCAAATAGGTTTTGAAAACCTATTTGAGACACTCTCTTTGATTTTAGGATATGATGACGGTTGGACAAGGCAATTTGTTCCGATGGCTATCAATCGCGTTTTGGAATGAAAGGATGCCGCATCTGAATTGATTGGTCAATTCAGACTACATATAATTGAGCTATCAAATTATACAAGGAGGCTTCCTGCATGAACACTATTTTAACCACACAAGTAAATGACCTGCGCTCGGCTCTTGAATTGCTGAAAAAGATACCGGGGCAGTACATTGAAACGAATGAGTTGGTTGACCCTAACGCCGAATTGGCGGGGATATATCGTCACGTTGGCGCTGGAGGAACGGTACAGCGCCCGACCCAAATTGGTCCGGCGATGGTGTTCAATCATGTGAAAGGTCATCCTGATGCCAAAGTGGCTATCGGCGTGTTGGCTAGCCGCGAGCGTGTCGCCTTGATGCTGGGGGCGGAGCCGAAGCGCCTTGGTTTTTTGCTCCAGGAAGCGGTAGAAAAGGCGGTTGCGCCAATAGTCATTCCGCAGGAAAAAGCGGTCTGTCAGGAGGTCAAACACTTTGCCGACGATCCTGATTTTGATTTGCGCAAGCTGGTTCCGGCACCGACGAACACCCCAGAAGACGCAGGGCCCTATATCACATTCGGCATGTGCTATGCTTCGGATCCCGAAACGCATGAATCAGATGTGACGATTCATCGCCTGTGTATCCAGAACAGAGATACCTTGTCAATGTGGATCACACCGGGCGCCCGTCATATTGGCGCGTTCTTTGATAAAGCGGAAAAAATGGGGCAGCCGCTGCCGATTTCTATCAGCATCGGCGTCGATCCTGCCATTGCCGTTGCGGCTGGTTTTGAACCGCCGACGACGCCACAGGGTTTTAACGAATTGAGCATTGCGGGTGCGCTCCGCAACCGAGCGGTTGAACTGGTGCCTTGCCTAACAATTGCTGAAAAAGCGATCGCCAATGCGGAGTATGTCATCGAAGGCGAGTTGATGCCGAATATGCGGATGCGCGAGGACGTTAACTCGAACACCGGCAAAGCTATGCCGGAATTCCCCGGTTATACGGGTCCGGCTGCGCAAGCTCTCAACGTGATCAAGGTCAAGGCCGTGACGCATCGTCGGAACCCGATTATGCAAACGTGCATCGGACCAAGCGAAGAGCATGTCAGTATGGCGGGCATCCCGACGGAGGCCAGTATTCTAGGCATGGTGGAACGGGCGATGCCCGGACGATTGCTGAATGTGTACGCCCATGCCTCCGGCGGCGGCAAGATGATGGCGGTTCTTCAGTTCAAAAAGAGCGTGCCTAGCGACGAAGGCCGCCAGCGGCAGGCCGCCCTTTTGGCCTTCTCGGCGTTCAACGAACTCAAAAATGTCGTTTTGGTTGATGAGGATGTCGATCCGTTTGACAGCAACGACGTTCTGTGGGCGTTGAACACGCGTTACCAAGGCGACGTCGATACGCTGTTCATTCCGGGCGTCCGATGCCATCCGCTTGATCCGTCGCAAACGCCGGAATTTAACCCCGCGTTGCGCGACCGCGGTTTATCGTGCAAGACGATTTTTGATTGCACGGTTCCGTTCAATCTCAAACATAAATTTGTTCGTTCGCAGTTTATGGCGGTAGACCCTTCGCGGTTCGTCCCGACATTATTTCCGAAGGCGGTTGAGTAATTATGCAGAACATACCGACTGGAGTTATCGTTAATAGTGCTTCTGTTCTGTTTGGCGGATTGTTGGGCGCCCTTCTTGGCAATTCGATTCCAGAAAGATTGCGCACGGCTTTGCCGCTGACCTTCGGGATGGCCTCCATGGCGATGGGGGCTTCCATGATCGTGAAAATGCATGCGCTGCCGCCGGTGATTTTGGCGCTCATTCTTGGCAGCGCGATGGGCGAGCTTATCCGTCTGGAGAAGGCGATCGAACATTGCGCCCGCGCTGTGCAAAAGCCGCTGGAGAAGATTTTCAGCGGCGGCAATATTCAAGATCAACAAGAATTCATGGAGAAGTTTGTTGGGATATTGGTGCTGTTTTGCGCTAGCGGGACGGGGATTTTCGGCGCCTTGAACGAAGGAATGACCGGCGATTCCTCAATTTTGATGACAAAGTCGTTTCTTGACTTCTTCACCGGCGGGATTTTTGCCACGGCGCTTGGCTATATGGTGATGACGATCTGCGTTCCTCAGTTCATCGTGCTCTTTGCCTTGTACATGAGCGCCTCGCTTATTCTGCCTTTGACGGACGCGCATATGATTGCTGACTTTACGGCTTGCGGGGGCATCCTCATGCTGGCAACGGGCCTGCGCATTTGCGGGATCAAGCCGTTTCCGATCGCAAACATGATCCCGGCGTTATTTTTAGTCATGCCGATATCGTATTTTTGGACGGCGTTCGTCGCCCGTTAAAAGGATTGCATAGGAAAGGGGGGGGAACGGTTGCACCGGAGAGAAGAGTTGGTTAAACGGCTGGTCATTGGTATAAGCGGGGCAAGCGGCATCCCGATCGCGGTTGGCTTGTTAAAGGAAATGAAGAAAAGGCCGGAGTGGGAGACTCATCTGGTGATCACGCAAGGCGCGCAAAAAACGATTGCGCAGGAGTCGCGGTTTTCTTGCCGGGATATTGAAGCCATGGCGACAAAATGCTATGCGATCAACGACATCGGCGCGAGTATTGCCAGCGGCACCTTTCACACGGAGGGAATGGTCGTTGTTCCGTGCAGCATGAAAACCGTGGCCGGGATTGCCAACGGCTTCTCGGAAAACCTGCTGCTGCGGGCGGCCGACGTCACGCTCAAGGAGGGCCGCAAGCTGGTCTTAGTGGCGCGCGAGTCGCCCCTTGGCTCGGTACACCTTTCCAATATGCTGTCGCTTGCGCAGCAAGGTGTTAAAATCTTGCCGCCCATGCTGACCTTTTACAATAAGCCGGAGAGCATTGAGGATATGACACGGCATATCATTGGGAAAATAACGGATGTTTTTCAGGTCGAGACGATGGGGTTCCGGCGATGGGCGTAATCGGGCAAAAAACAATCCTGCCCACAGTGAAAACTGCGGGCAGGATAACGATTAACTTTGCGGCTGTCGAAATGGGAAAGGATTTATGCGTGGTGGTCTGCGGCGGCGACCGCCCGCATTTAGGGGCGGCGGCGCTGGCGCAATGCCGGTCGAGTCTCGCTGAGACGCAGGCGATGAGCGCCTCAGTGTCTGTGTTGACGCTGTTAGGCCACAAGGAGGATCGGCTCGCGGCCAAAGTGGCGAAGCGGCTGGCAAAAAGTCTAGGGGCGAACGTGGCGGTATTGTGCGGAATACACGTGGATGATATTGCTGAGCGCGAGATCGAAGCGGTTCTGCGCATGGTCGATGAGTGGTGCGAAGCATATCTGCAGTCTACTTTTTAAACCACTTGATCAGGAAGTTACGGAAAAGGTTGGCGTTAGGCGAGAGTTTCCTGCCATGGGGGAACACCAGGGCAACCGTGCTGACAGCCGGCTCCTGCAATTCTACGAGTGCAATATCAGGATGGTTGAAAAAGGCGATTACTTTTTTCATGAGTAGCGACACGCCGATCTTCTCTGTGACAAAACCGATGATGGTTTCAATGCGTGTATGTTGATAACGGATCAAGGGGTTAAAGCCTGCTCTGGCGCAAACGGACAGGCATTGGTCGTATAGGCCAATGCCTGAATCTAAAAAGACAAAGGTTTCATTGGCCGCTTCCTTAAGGGACAACGGCCCTTTGTGTGCCAGCGGATGGTCTTTAGATGTTACCAGTACCAATTCATCTTCTGCTAGCGGCATTGTTTTATAGGCGTTCGTTTTTAGTGTGGTAGTTCGCACAATCGCCAATTCAATCAGTTCGTCGTCGAGCATTTTAACGATTTGTTCGCCTTTTTCTTCGAAAATTTGAATTGCAATATCTGGATATTGCTGCTCAAAAGCGTGTATGGCACGATGGAAACCATATTGGCTCATAATCGGGATCGAACCGATGATTAGGCGGCCTTCCTGCGGCTGGCGGTATTGCTGCATTTTCAGCAGCATTAGCTCATGCTTGGCGACGATTTCTTCGGCAAAGAGGAGAAACTCCTGACCGGCGGAGGTCAGCCGGATCGTGCGCGAAGCCCGGTCAAACAGCTTCAGGCCCAACCCATCTTCTAATTGGCGGATGTGTTTTGATAGGGAGGATTGGGAGATACATAGCTGGTCGGCGGCCAACGTCACATGTTGATATTTGGCTATGGTCAAGAAGTACTTCAGTTGCGTAATGTCCATAATTTAACAAAACACCTCCGCCTGTTGCGCGCAGATTCACATGCTGCTATGTTAGGCGTCCGCCTGGAAGCGCCTTGGCATTCCTGTTCATTCTAACATTATCGGGTTGTTGCTGCAAACTTTTTAATGTGACAAGGTTCCAGCGGTTTTTTGCGGGCATGGGCGTGCCGCAGGGTCTAGTGTTTGCAAATCAGCTCGGATTCTTCCTCCATCTCTTCGTTGTGGGAATTGCGTATAATCGCCGGGGCGCACTCAATGGCGACCCAAATGGCCAGGACGATGTAAATCAGGCACAGCGCCGGGACAACGATGTTCGTTCCAACCGGCATCACAAAGACGCCGTTTTTAATCGTATAGGAAGCGAAGGTGCTGGCCAAAGCCCACGTGCTCATAACAAACATAAAGATTGCCGGGATCAGCGTCACTAACCAGGCTTTCTTGTTTTTGGCGGTTCGTTGCAGCCAGACGGTAATGCCGACGAGAGCCAGCGCCGCCAGCAATTGATTGGAGGAGCCAAACGTTTTCCAGAACAAGCTCCAGATGGCCACCGGTTTGCCGGCCGGATCCGTCAGGTTGATCGTCATGAGACCGAGCGGGATGCCGCCGATCAGCATGGTTGAGACAATCCGCCCGGACCAGCCTTTCCACCCGGTAAGCTCCTGGATGATGAAGCGGCCGAGACGGGTGCAGATGTCCAAGGTGTCATAGACGAACGTTGTGAACGCCATCAGGCCGAAGGAAATGCCGAACGCCTTGCTTATGCCGATCAGCTCCATGAACGAGCCAAGGCCGTTGGCGTAAATGAAGTTTGGCGACTTGCCCAGCAGGGCGTCGCCCTTCGGCAGAATCATAACCGTCGACAAAGCGATCAGGGCGACGATCGATTCGGCCAGCATCATGCCGTAGCCGATCGGCTTGGCGCTTGTTTCGTTCGCCAGCTGCTTGGAGGTCGTTCCGGAACTGACGAGACTGTGAAAACCAGAGCAGGCGCCGCAGGCGACCGTGATAAAGAGCATCGGGAACATCGGGGACCAGAAGTTATCGGACCCGATTGCATTTTTCCAGGCCGGGTATTGCGTTTCAAACCCGCCAAAGAGAATGCCGATGAAAGCCACGACTAATGTTGCGTACAGGAAATAGCCGCCTAAATGTCCGCGCGGCTGCAAAAGCGCCCACACGGGCACAATGCCGGCGACGAAACAGTAGGCGATGATGACGAAATTCCAGACCTTTTGCGCCGCTTGCGGCGTTGCGAGCCCCAGCATCTCCTGCAGGTTGAAGGGGATATATTGGCCGACCCAAATTGAAACGCCGACCAACGGGAGGAAGATCGCAGTGGCCACATTAAGCGACATGTTGGTGTATTTGAGCAAAAAGCCCATCATAACAGGTAAAATCAAATATAAAATGGAGGAAGTGGCGGTTGCGCCGCCGCCGACCACCGAGTCGTCGTCCAAGTTGACGGTGTTGACAAAAGAAGCAGTGGTGATATCCGTGAATGCAACGATAATCATGACGAGGGTGAAGAAAATAAAAACATTGAAAAGGATCCAAACACGATTGGAAACGTAGTTTCTCATCGTATCGGCAATGCCAGCCGCTTTATGGCGAATCGAAGCGACAAGTGAGCCCATGTCGTGAATGCCGCCGATGAAAATGGTGCCCAGAATGATCCAGATGAAGGTAGGAACCCAGCCGAACGTGATGCCGGCAATGACCGGACCCGTTACCGGACCTGCCGCGGCGATGGCTGAGAAATGCTGGCCGGCCAAATATTTTGCCTCTGTCGGCACGTAGTCTACGCCGTCTTCCATTTCAACCGAAGGTACTTTTCTTGAATCATCCAGTTCAAAAACCTTGCGGGCGACGAACTTGCCATAGGTGAAATAAGCCAAAAGAAGGACAAGTGTGCCAATCCCAATAACGACCAGAATGTTCATTATATACCTCCTCGCGCGCTCTTTTGCGCAACATTATGCTGTTCCCCGCAAATCAACCCTCCTTTCAAAACGTCATGCAGAGCAATTGGCGTCTTAGTGGTGCGGAGCAAGTTCCGTTCCGGGAGTACTCGCCTCACCTCAACTATACATACATTAAATGGAATAGTCAAATTATTTAAATATTTTTTGCGGGCGCAATAGTGAGCGCGGACGAGAAAAGTTAGTGTAAAATTATTGTAGGGGTTTTTGAGGGGGAAATAGAAGAAGACAACACCGTCCGCCAGGACGAGTAACCAAAATGATTACTCAGAGGTGATGTCTTCTATGAAATTAATTCGCTCTCTTATGCCAATATTCC
>JAJUGR010000025.1 GCA_029265905.1 Sporomusaceae bacterium
GGAATATTGGCATAAGAGAGCGAATTAATTTCATAGAAGACATCACCTCTGAGTAATCATTTTGGTTACTCGTCCTGGCGGACGGTGTTGTCTTCTTCTATTTCCCCCTCAAAAACCCCTACAATAATTTTACACTAACTTATGTTTAGCGCAATTCTCGCGTAATTTTTTGTGGAAATGCGTGTTTTCGGAGAACTGCAGCAGGGGGCTGTGGCAATGGTGTAGAAATTCGCTAGAAGTGTGTTTCTGCGAGGGGCGTGGTGAACATGGTTAAAGGCGACACCGTTCGCAAGCAAAACGGGCGCAAGAAGCCTCGCGTTGTTGTTGTCGTTATCGTTATAGTCGCTGCTCTGCTGGTAGCGATATGGTTGCTGTGGGACTGGAAACGGCACCAACCGGCGACTCCGGTACAACTTCCGTTGCCGCAACAAGGAGACTACGTGGCGTTTGATCACTATGCCACCGAGTCGATCAAGGAAATGATGCGCAAGCACAACATCGTCGGCCTCAGCGCCGCCGTGGTGGTGGGAGACCGGATCGCTTGGAGCAAGGGCTTTGGTTATGCTGATCGGGAGGCGCAAAGCCAAGCAACGCCGGAAACGATTTATCGCGTTGGTTCCATTGCCAAAATCCCTAATGCCATAGCGGTGCTAAAACTCATGGAAGACGGGAAATTGGATATCAACGCACCTATTAATCGCTATATCCCGGAGTTTGCCGTAAAATCGCGCTTTGGCGCCGCGCTGGCCATTACGCCCCGCCAGCTTATGACCCACCACTCCGGCTTGCCCAATGTCGTGAAAGGCATGTGGGGAGAGCGGCCAGCGCCTTTTCAGAGCGTTGTCGATCTGCTGCGGGGGGAATATATAAGTTATCCGCCGGGGACGGCTCATTCCTACTGCAACTTAGGGGCGGATTTATTGGGCGTGATGCTGGAGCGGGTCAGCGGGATGGAATATAATGCCGTGCTGCAAGATGCGGTGCTGGCGCCCTTGGCGATGGTGAATTCCGCGTATGTGTTGCGGACAAGCTTTGGACACCGTCTCGCTCAGGGTTATGACAAAGCCGGCCAGCCGCAAGCGGAGGTTTCAATACGCGATGTCCCGTCCGGGAACCTATATACCACCGTACAGGACATGGGCAATCTGCTGGTCATGCTCCTGAACGGCGGCGTTTATGGCGGAAAGCGGCTGCTGACCGAGCAGGCGGTGCGGGATATGCTATCGCCGCAAAACAGCGCGGTGCCGCTGGATGGGAATTTTAAGATGGGCTATGAGTTTTTTCTCCAGGATCCTTCGCTGGCGTATGCGGGGAGCAGTTTTACCCATGGCGGGCATATGCATTTATTCCACAGCCAGATAGTCGGAGTGGCAGAGCAGCAAGTGGCTGTTGTTGTTATGGCCAATTCCGCCGGGGCGGCCGGCAGCGTGCGGGGAATAGCCGGGTGGCTGTTGCGCGCGGCAATCAGCGTTAAGTCCGGTTTGGAGCCATCGGCATCCGCGGCAGCGCGCGGGGCGGCGGCTTTGCCACCGGGTTTGCCGGCGCCGGCCACCTATGCCGGTGATTATGGGACCCTTCTCGGGCTGCTGCGGGTTCGACAGGGCGAAAGCGGTCAGTATACAGCCGATCTGCAGGGCAAGACCGTTGAACTCATACCGGATGACGGACCTTGGCTCCGGCCGCGGTATCGACTTTTGGGGCTGGATTTGACGCCTGCGGAGGCGAAGGATTTGCGCATCGCCTCTCGCACGGTTGCCGGGGAGGACATTGTGTTTATCCAAAGGGGGGCGCGGGTTACGGCGGTCGGCAAGCGCATCGGCGATTATCATGTGCCCCAGGCCTGGCGCAGCCGCGAAGGGGTGTACCAGACCGCGGATGCGGAAAATCAGTTATTGCGGATTAACTATCTGGAAGTGCGAATGAACAAGGCTGGCTTTTTGATGATGAAGCTGGAAGCAGAAAGCAAAGATGTCGATCTTGGCGAACTGGTGCTGTATCCCGTTTCGGATCGGGAAGTAATTGTCTATGCTTTAGGCTTGCCGGGGATGATGGAGACTATCCGGGCTGTTGAAGAAAACGGCCAAGAAAAGCTTGTCTTTTCCGGGATTGCCTTTGAGCGGCGGCGGTGAGCAAATGCGCTGGCCGTTCGCGAATATCACGCCGTGCTGGCGAAGGGAAAAGGGGTATTTTTATGGATGAACAGTTTACGGCGCAAGTGCTGGAAGACATAAAGCGGCTTGCCGTTCAGGTGGGCAGGCTGCAGCAAGCAAGACTGGGCGACACGCAGCTGAAAATCGAGAAGAAGTCCACCGGCATAGACCTGGTCACGGAGGTCGACAAGTTGTCCGAGCAGATGATTTTGGCCTTCTTGAAGGAGCGTTATCCGGACCACAGCGTTTTGTCGGAGGAATCAGGTTTGGCCGATAAATCGTCCGAATATCTGTGGATCGTTGATCCCCTGGATGGTACGACAAACTACGCGCAGGGGCTGCCGATCTTTGCGATCTCCATCGCGCTGCAATACCGCGGGCGGACTATGCTGGGCGTTGTGTACGCGCCGGTCGTGGAGCAGCTGTTCAGTGCGACACGGGGTGGCGGCGCTTTTCTGAACGGACAGCGGCTGCGCGTCGCGCAAAAAGAAAGCCTGCGCGAATGCGTGCTTGCTACCGGTTTCCCCTATGACATCGCGGAACATCCGGTCAACAACCTGTGCTACTTCAGCAAATTTAGCATGAAGTGCCGGGCGATAAGACGGCTGGGGGCCGCCGCGTACGATTTGGCCTGCGTCGCTGCGGGCAAGTTTGACGGCTTTTGGGAGCTGAATCTGTCCCCGTGGGATGTGGCGGCCGGCATGCTGCTGGTTGAGGAAGCCGGCGGTACGATCACCCATTTCCGCGCTGACCGCCGGATTTCCATTGTTGCCGCCAATGCAGCAATTAACCGGCAAATTTGTGAGACGATCGCCGGAATTGATGGGCACGCCATCGGGTAGCACGGCCAGATCATTTTCACGCGCTTTGGCGCACAAGAATGAAATTGCATACTGGATACATTCGAAAATTCTATTTACGTTTGCGAAAAAAACGGTTATAGTAAAAACATGAGTAGTGCAAAAAAACAATCGAAAATTTCATATCAGACATTGCCTGACATGGTCGCTGATGCGCTTCGGGGAGAGATTCTATCTGGTGAATTGAGCGGCGGAACGCAATTAAAGCAAGAAGAGTTGTCGCTCAAATTCAGTGTGAGCATGAGCGTATTGCGCGAAGCGTTGAAAAATTTAGAGGCCGAAGGCTTGGTGCTTTTTTACCCAAACCGCGGCGCCGTCGTAAAAGAATTGTCAGCCGATGAAGCGCAGGAAATCTTTGACATCCGTCTTTTTCTTGAATTAGGCGCTTTGGAATTGGCGATTCCCAATTTGACGGAAGCTGACATTGCTATGGCTGCGCAAGCTATTACGGCAAGTGATGCGGAAACGAACAGCGAGTGCTGGGGAGAGCTGAACTGGCGGTTTCATGAGATTTTGTACCTGCCCGCCAATCGGCCCCAATTGCTGGCTTTGATTCGCACCATGCACAACAACGTAGAGCGGTATATGCGCCTCTATTTGTCAACGCTGCACCATCAGGCAGAGTCGCAGGCAGAGCATCGGGCGTTATTGCAGGCTTGCGTCAAAAAAGACGTCAAAGGCGCGCAGAAGCTATTGCGCAAGCATATGGCCGATGCGAGCAAGCGACTGGCGAAGCACCTTTCGGGCAAAAAGCATTCCGAGTAATGCTTTTTGCCGTAGATTTTCGAAAATCGAAAAAACATAAAGCCCGAGGAAATATGAAAGGGGAACGAGATCTATGACAAACAGCCGCATCCAGCAGGCGAAACAAGCCTACCTTGAGTCAAAACCATCCATCAGCGTGCAACGCGCGATTGCGTTTACCAAATCGCATCAGCAGACGGAGGGCGAGCCGGTTATCGTCCGCCGGGCCAAGGCGTTCAAGGACGTATGCGCCCAAATTCCCGTCACGATTTTTGATGATGAGTTGATTGTGGGCGCGATTGGCGAATTCCTCAAGTCCGGCATTGTTTGTCCGGAGTACTCGTGGCAGTGGGTTGAGGCGGAAATGGACGCTTTTGAGAACCGCAGCCAGGACCCCTACTGCATTGACGACGAGGCGAAGCAGATCCTGCGCAAGGAAGTGTTTCCGTATTGGAAAGGGAAATCTTTGGAAGAAACCTTTTTGTCCCGCATCAATGATGAAACCGCCAAAGTGCTTGTTGACACAGGCATCCTAGATAATGATTCTAAGTGGCGCAGCGCGGTCGGCGAAGTTACGGCCGACTATCAGGACATCATCTTTCAAAAGGGGTTTGGCGGCATAAAAGCCGAAGCGCTGGAAAAAATGGCCGCGCTTGAGCCGACCACCGCCGAAGCGCTGGAGAAACTTGATTTTTATCGTTCGGCCGTCTATGTTTGCGAGGGAATCATCGAGCTTGCCTCGCGCTATGCAAAGCAGGCCGAGGCCTTGGCTGCGGCGCAAACAGACGCGATGCGCAAGCAAGAACTGCTTGATATCGCCGCGATTTGCCGCAAGGTGCCCGAGCATCCGCCGGAAACCTTCCACGAAGCGGTGCAGACCGTTTGGTTTACGCAGCTTGGCTCGATCTTGTCGGAAAACTCGCTGGCCCTGAACTTGGGCCGCTTCGACCAGTACATGTACCCGTATTATGCGCGTGACATAAAGGCGGGCGCCATTACCCCCGACAAGGCGCAGGAGCTGATCGAGGCGCTGTGGCTGAAGCTGTCTGAGTGGGTGTGGGCGATTTCCAGCAATACAGCGAAATTTTTCGCCGGTTACAATTCTTTCCAAAACTTAACCGTCGGCGGACGGACGCGCGATGGACGCGATGCGACAAACGAGCTTTCCTACATGTGTCTGAAAGCGACGGAAAACGTCAAGACCCATCAACCGGGCTTAAGCGTGCGGATTCACCCCGACAGTCCGGACGAATTTTTGCTGGCTGTCTGCAAACTCATCCGCGTCGGCACCGGCTTTCCGGCCGTGCATAATGACCGTGTCGGTTCCGACATGCTGCTGGCCGCCGGCTTATCTCCCGAGGATGCGCGGGACTGGAGCAACTGCGGCTGCGTAGTGCCGCACTTCAGAAAAGTGGGCGAATGGACCTCCGCCGTCAGCGTCAACCTGGCCGCCGCCATTGAGTTTGCCTTGAACCAGGGCGTCAGCCGCGTGACCGGCGAAAAAATGGGACTGGATGAAAAAGCGGCGATGGAATTCGCTTCTTATGAGGACGTGGAAGCCGCTTATTACAAGCAGTTGGCGTATTTGGTCAAGCACTCGGTAATCGGGTCAGTCACGGCCCAGCAAATCCATGCGGAAATGGTGCCGCGTCCGTATCTGTCATTGCTCGTGGATGGCTGTATGGAAAAGGGCAAGGATTTGAGCCGCGGCGGCGCCCAATACAACATTGGCCCTGTTCTGACTGGCATCGGCGTTGCTGATTCCGCCAATTCGCTGGCGGTCATTAAAAAGCTCGTCTTTGAAGAGAAAAAATACACGATGGCCGACATCGCCAACGCGCTCGCCAACAACTGGGTTGGTTATGAAGAATTGCGCAAGGCGGCGATGGCCTGCCCGAAATACGGCAATGACGACGATTATGTCGACACGATTGCCGTGCAAATCAGCGAGTTCTATTACAAGGAAATCAAGAAATACAAGGATATCTTCGGTTCGCCCTTTAATTCCGCCTTCATGGGCATCTCCAACTACATCCCGGCTGGCAGCGTGATCGGGGCGACCCCGGACGGCCGGCTGGCGAAAAGCCCGCTGACGGAAGGCGTTTCCCCGCATGCGGGCACTGACCTTACCAGCCCGACGGCGGCCATGCGTTCTGTGGCGAAGATCAACCACGACGTTCATTCGGGCGGCACCCTGCTCAACATTAAATTTGCGCCTGAGCTTTTGGCGTCGGACCGCAGTCTGCGCAATTTGGCCTCGATCATCAGGGCATATTTTGCCCTAGGCGCTTTCCACGTCCAATTCAACGTCATTTCCACGGAAACGCTGAGAAAAGCGCAGGAAAACCCGGAGGACTACCGCGACCTGTTGGTGCGCGTGGCCGGCTACAGCACCCAGTTTGTCAACCTGTCCCGCGAGGCGCAGGACGCGATTATCGAGAGGACGACTTATGAGACGCTCTGATCCGGAAGGAACCATCTTTCAGATCCAGCGGTGGTCGGTCAATGACGGAGACGGGATCAGAAGTACCGTTTTTTTCAAGGGCTGTCCGCTGCGCTGCCAGTGGTGCGCCAATCCGGAGTCCTGGCGGCATGAGGTTGAGATTCTTTTCTTTGCGGACCGCTGCACCGGCTGTGGCCGCTGTGCGGCGGTCTGCAGCACGGGCGCCAGCCGCATCGCGGACGGGCAAGTCTGCTTTGAACGGGAGCAGTGCAGCGCCTGCGGCGCCTGCACCAGCGTTTGCCCGGCGGGGGCCAAAAACGCAATGGGAAAGGCGGTTTCCGTAGCAGATGTGCTAAAAACCATCAAGCGCGATGCCGTTTTCTATCGCGAATCGGGGGGCGGCGTCACTTTTTCCGGTGGCGAGCCGTTTGCCCAGCCGTCATTCTTAAGACAGCTCGTGTCCGCCTGCCATGAAAACGGCATCGCGACGGCCGTGGAGACAAGCGGCTTTTTTGACCTGGCAGCGGTGCAGGACATCCTGGAGATGATCGACTGCGTTTTCGTCGATATCAAGCATATGGATGAGGCGCAGCACAAAATGCTGACGGGGGTTGGCAACCGCACCATCCTGGCCAACATTGCCGCGCTTTCACAATGGCATCCCCGTGTGATTGTGCGGGTGCCATTAATCCGCGGAATCAATGACAGCGAAGAGAATTTTCGCACCCTGTGCGCTTTTTTGAAGGCAGAAACACGCGTTTCCGGCGTGGAGCTCCTCCCCTACCACGATTACGGACAGGCGAAATACGAGGCGGTCGGGGCCGGCTTTCACACTTTCAGCGCGCCTGACGATGAAACCATAGCGCGTTTTCAGCAATTGCTGGAATCGCAAGGCATTCCCGTGCTTGATTTCAAATAGCAAAAATGACTTCCCGCTGGCGCATTCGTCAACGACGACAGATGCCCCTGCTTGCGCAGGGGCATCTGATTGAGTGGCAATTTTCAGAGTAATTGCGCAAAAACGATAATTGACAGGCAAAGCCTGATCAATAAATAAGGAGGATGGACATGGATTTTAACAAAAAACAGGTCTTTCAATTTATTGATGAGCATCGGGACGAAATGGTGAGCTTGTGGCAGGAAGTCGTTGATATGAAGAGCGGCCCGCATGAAAAGGCCGGCATTGATGCGGTGGCGAACCGTTTCCAGACGGTGCTGGATGAAATCGGCGCGACGTCCCGCCAGGTGGCGTTCGAACGGGCCGGCAACATGCTGATTGCCGAATTTGGCATGGACCGTCCGCAGCCCGGTGTGCTGTTTTTGGGACATATGGATACCGCCTGCCCGGCGGAAACAGTTGCGGGGCGGAATTTCACGATCCGCGACGGCATTGCCTATGGCCCCGGCGTGCTTGACATGAAAGGCGGCATCGTCGCCGCGTTGTACGCCATCAAAGCGCTGGACAGCATCGGCTACAAGGCCCGCCCCGTCAAGGTAGTGCTGGCTGGCGATGAAGAAGTGCTGCATGCGCATTCCGAGGCCGCGGACGTATTCGTCAGCGAAGCAAAGGGTTTTGCCGCGGCCTTTAATGTGGAGACCGGGTTTAAGGACAACGGCATTGTCGTCGGACGCAAGGGCGTCATGCGCCTCATGATGCATACAAAGGGTGTGGCGGCCCACGCCGGCAATGATCCGGAGAATGGTCGCAACGCCATAGAAGAGATCGCGCATAAATTGCTCGCCGTGCAGCGGCTGACCGACTGGGATAAGGGAATCAGCTTTAATGTCGGCGTGATCCAAGGCGGAACGACCTCGACCACGGTTCCGGAAGAGGCGACGATTTACATTGACGTTCGCTATAAAGACCCGGACGATTACGCGTGGATTATGAAGAGCGTCGAGGAAATTGCGGCCAAGACCTATATTGAAGGCACAACGACAACAGTGCGTTACATGGAAGGCATTAAACCGATGAAAACGACGGAGGGCGTCAAACAGCTATTTGAAGTCGTCAAGGCTGCTTCGGCGGAATGCGGGTTTGTCGAGCCTTATGCGAAATTTGTCGGCGGCGCGTCTGATTCGGCTTACTCCGTGCTGGCCGGCGTTCCCACTGTGTGCGCCATGGGGGTGAAAGGGGCGCGCAACCATAGCCCGGAAGAGCATGCTATTGTCGATACATTGTTTGAGCGGGCCAAGCTGTTGGCCGCTTGCATTTTGAAGCTGGATGAAAAATGATCCTTGGGAGGCAAGTGCGAAACGGTTTCAGGCATTTTAAAATCTAGGAGGGGTTAACAAACATGGCAAGAAACATGAAGACAATGGACGGCAACACAGCGGCGGCGTATATATCCTACGCCTTTACGGATGTGGCGGCCATCTTCCCGATTACGCCGTCGTCCAACATGGCCGAGAGCGTCGATGAATGGGCGGCGCAGGGTAAAAAGAACCTGTTTGGGCAAACCGTCGAGGTTGTTGAGATGCAGTCAGAAGGCGGCGCGGCCGGTGCGGTGCACGGCTCGCTGCAGGCCGGGGCTCTGACGACGACCTATACGGCCTCGCAAGGCCTTTTGCTCATGATCCCCAACATGTACAAGATTGCCGGCGAGCTATTGCCCGGCGTGTTTCATGTCAGCGCGCGCGTGGTCGGGGCGAATGCGATCAGCATTTTCGGCGACCATTCAGACGTCATGGCGACCCGGCAAACCGGTTTTGCCCTGCTGGCGGAAAGCAGCGTGCAGCAGGTCATGGATCTGGCGGCCGTGGCGCACTTGGCGGCCATCAAGAGCCGCGTGCCGTTTCTCAATTTCTTCGACGGCTTCCGCACTTCCCATGAAGTGCAAAAAGTGGAAGCGCTTGAATACGACGAATTGGGCAAGCTGCTGGACTGGGATGCCGTCAACGCCTTCCGCCGCCGCGGGCTGAATCCGGACCATCCCGTCTTGCGCGGCACGGTTCAGAACCCCGACATCCATTTCCAACAGCGGGAAGTTGCAAACCGCTACTGGCAGGAACTGCCGGAGATCGTGGAAGGCTACATGGCGGAGATCACCAAGCTCACCGGCCGCGAATACCACCTGTTCAACTACCACGGCGCGCCGGACGCCGAACGCCTGATCATCGCCATGGGCTCGATGTGCGAAACGATTGAAGAAGTCGTCGACCACCTGAACAGCCAGGGCGAGAAGGTCGGCCTGCTGACGGTTCATTTGTTCCGCCCCTTCTCCCTGGAGCATTTCTTCAAGTACCTGCCCAAAACCGTGCAAAAAATCGCTGTTTTGGACCGCACCAAGGAAATGGGCGCGCAGGCCGAGCCGCTGTACCAGGACGTGAAGACCGCGTTTTACGGCAAAGCATGGCAGCCGGTTATCGTCGGCGGTCGCTGCGGCGTGGGCGGCAAGGACGTCATTCCCAGCCACATCCTGAGCGTGTTTGAAAATCTCAAGCAGGATGCGCCGCAGGATAACTTCACCGTGGGCATCATCGACGACGTCAACCACAGCTCGCTTGCCGCCGGCGCCGATATCGACATTACCGCGCCGGGAACAAAGGCCTGCAAATTCTGGGGCCTGGGGGCGGACGGCACGGTCGGGGCCAACAAGAGCGCCATCAAGATCATCGGCGACAAAACGGACCTCTATGCGCAAGCCTATTTCGCCTACGACTCCAAAAAGTCCGGCGGGATCACCGTTTCCCACCTGCGGTTCGGCAACCGGGAAATCAAGGCGCCGTACCTGATCAACAAAGCGGACTTCATTTCCTGCTCGCAGCAGTCTTATGTTGACAAATATGACTTGCTGGAAGGCTTGAAGCCGGGCGGCGCATTCTTGTTGAACACCTCCTGGCGCGCCGACGAACTTGACGAAAAGCTTCCGGGCGCGATGAAGCGGTATCTGGCCGAAAAGAACATCCAGTTTTACACCATCAATGCCGTCGATATCGCGCAGTCGCTTGGCCTGGGCGGACGGTTCAACATGATCATGCAGTCGGCCTTCTTCAAACTGGCCGCTATCATTCCGCAGGAAAAAGCCGTCGAATACCTCAAAGATTCGGTGGTCAAGTCCTACGGGAAAAAAGGCAACAAGATCGTCGAAATGAATTATGCCGCCATCGACCAGGGGATGGAAGCGCTCGTTAAAATTGACATTCCCGCGGCCTGGGCGACGGCCAGCGACAGCGCGGCTGATCAGGCCAAGTTCGCCTGCGCCTGCAGCAGCGAAGTGAAAAAAGAAACGCCTGCATTCATCAGCACTGTATTGGTGCCGATGAACCGCCAGGAAGGGGACAAGATTCCGGTCAGCGCGCTGCTCCCGCAGGAGGACGGGACCTTCCCGCTCGGCACTTCCGCTTACGAAAAACGCGGCATCGCCATCACCGTGCCGGAGTGGCAGGCCGACAAATGCATCCAGTGCAACCAATGCGCCTTCGTTTGCCCGCACGCCTGCATCCGGCCGGTGCTGGCCAATGAGGCGGAAACGGCCGCGGCGCCGGCCGGCTTTATCACGAAACCGGCTGTCGGGGCCAAAGAACTGCAGTTCCGCCTGGCCGTTTCGCCCAACGATTGCACCGGCTGCGGCAACTGCGTCGATGTTTGCCCGGTCAAGGGCAAAGCGCTGGAAATGAAGCCGCTGCTTACGCAATTGGCGCAAGATGCGTTGTGGGAATACGCCATCAACTTGTCGCCGAAACAAAACCCGGCGAACCCCTTCACCGTGAAAGGCAGCCAGTTCGAGCAGCCGCTGCTTGAGTTCTCCGGCGCCTGCGCCGGCTGCCTGGAGACCGGCTACGCCAAGCTTGTCACGCAGCTGTTCGGCGACCGGCTGATGGTCGCCAATGCGACCGGCTGCTCGTCCGTCTGGGCCGGCAGCGCGCCGTCCGTGCCCTATACGAAAAACCACCGCGGCCATGGGCCGGCCTGGGGCAATTCCTTGTTCGAAGACAATGCCGAATACGGCCTGGGCATGTTCCTGGGCGTCAAGCAGCTGCGCAAGCAGCTGGCGAAAAAGATTGAGGCGGCAGTGGAAGCCGGGCAGGACGAAGCCTTTATCGCTGCCTGCCGCGAATGGCTGGCCAACCTGGATGAAAGCAAAGGCACGCGGGAGCGCGCCGACCGGCTGATCGCAGCGCTGGAAGCCGTCAAGGGCGACGACGCCTTGCTCAATGACATCTATGAAAACCGTGACTTCCTCGTCAAGCGCTCCCACTGGCTGTTTGGCGGTGACGGCTGGGCGTACGACATCGGCTTTGGCGGCCTGGACCATGTGCTGGCTTCGGGTGAAAATGTCAACGTGCTGGTCTTTGATACGGAGGTCTACTCGAACACGGGCGGTCAGTCTTCGAAAGCCACGCCGGCCGCCGCGATCGCGAAATTTGCCGCCGGCGGCAAGCGGACCAAGAAAAAGGATCTGGGCATGATTGCGATGAGCTACGGCTATGTCTATGTGGCGCAAATCGCCATGGGGGCCGACAAGAACCAGACGCTCAAGGCGATCGCCGAAGCCGAGGCCTACCCCGGGCCGTCCCTGATCATCGCCTACTCGCCGTGCATCAACCATGGCCTGAAGGCGGGGATGGGTTGCAGCCAGGCGGAGGCCAAGCGGGCCGTAGAAAGCGGCTACTGGGCTATGTACCGCTACAATCCGGCCTTGAAAGAAGGCGGGCAAAATCCGTTTGTCCTGGATTCCAAAGAGCCGACCGCTGATTTCAGGGAGTTCCTGATGGGCGAAGTGCGCTATTCGTCGCTGGCCAAGCTGTTCCCCGAGCAGGCGGAAGCGCTGTTTGCCAAGACGGAGCGGGATGCGAAAGAAAAAATCGCACATTACAAGCGGTTGGCGGAAGAAAAATAATTGCTTGAACGGCACCTGACAGCCCGCGAAGCGAGCCTGTCGGCAGGGCAATCTAACTAAACAGGAAGCGCACCTCTTATGTAATGTAGCTTTGCTATACGACATAAGAGGTGCGTTTATTTTCTTGTTATTCCATGGTGCGTTGCGCTACCATAATGATAAGACGAAGCAAGCTTGATATTGCATTTAATAAACGGACAGGGGGAAGGACGCGAGTGCCCCTATGGTCGAGAAATCCCTGATTTTGCCGACGCGGCGCAGGAATTTGCCTGCGATAATAGAATGTTAGCGGTAACATGAGTAATGCGGTTCGAGGAGGGGAAGCAGATGGCGGAACGTGACTTCAAAACTGCGGCGGCCAAGTTGCTGGCGCAGCATCCTTCTGCAGCGGAGAAAACGATGCCTGCACCGCTGGAAAACAAGCCGGCGCCGGTTGCCATGCCGCCTGCGGATCCGCCGGTTCGTCAGGCGCATGGCGAACGCCGGCAAAACCAGATCCAGAGCGGGCGGGAAGAAAAAGACGCGCCTGCGTCAAACCGGCAGGCCGTGGTTATTCTCGGCTTCATTGCTGCGACGACCGCGGTGATGGTGCTGCTGGTGCCGAACACGACGCTGGGCATCGGCGGCAACATTGCCCTCGGCGTGCTCGGCGGCGGTTGGTTCGGGTACTTGATCAACCGCGAATTTTTGCAGTGATGGCGGCTGGCAACGCTGGTTGAGAAGCCGTTTTCGAGGGAGGAGGGAGGCTTGCAAAAGCCGAACAGCATGATCGTCATTTGCTTTGTTAATCAAAAGGGCGGGGTCGGCAAAACGACTTCGGTTATGAATATCGGCGCTGGCTTGGCGAAATTGTCAAAACGGGTGCTGCTGATCGACCTCGACCCGCAGGAGAGCCTCAGTTATTGGCTGGGGGTTACGGACGCGGAACAAACGATTGTTGACTTTTTCGACGGCAAAACGGACCTGCCGTCGTGCATTCGCAAGCATGCCGGCGGTTTTGACGTGGTGCCGTCGAATGAACTGCTGGCCACGCTGACGCCGGATGTCTACCAGCTGAAGCAGGCCTTGGACAAGCTGAATTATGATTTTGTGCTGCTTGATTGCTCGCCGACGCTGGGCATGACGGCGTTGGCCGCGCTTACGGCCGCGCACTGGGTTGTGATTCCGTTTTGCCCGGATTTGCTCAGCATCAAGGGGATGAGCCAGCTGCTCGGAACGATTCAGACCATCCGCGAGCAGACCAACGCGGGGCTGAGCTTGAAAGGCGTCATTGCCACCCGCTATGACAGCGGTCAAAAAATGCACAACGAAGTGTTGGAGCAGGTCGCTTCGTTTTTGAGCGGGGTGCCGATCCACACGGTTCGTGAGGATATTTTCGTTTCCGAAAGCCCGGTTGCCGGCCTGAGCGTGCTCGATTATCAGCCGGACAGTCCCGGCGCCCAGGATTATACCGCAATCGTCCAGGCGTTCGTTGAAGCCGAACATGACTTTAAAAGCGCCGTGGCGAAACTGCTGGCAAAGCATGCCGTGGTTGCGGCGGATAGCGTTCCGCCTGCGATGGCTGCGCCGGAGCCATTGGCGGCGTTGGCGCCGCAGATATTGGCCGCGCCGGAACCGCAAGCCGCCGAAGCGGCGAAAGCGCCTGAGGCTGACGCGGTGCGAAGCGTTTTATGGGGGAAGAAGGCGCCGCTGATGCTGGCCCTTATGTTATTGGCGGCAACGCTTGCGGTGCTTTTTGTGCAAGCTTCGCCAGCGGGACGGCAACAAACGATTAAGCCCCCGCCCGCGCCGCAAGCAGCAGCCAAACCGACGGCAAAGCCTCCGGCTGCGGAGAAACCAGCCGCGCAACCGCCCGCGCAATTGCCGGTGGCGGCAAAACCGACCACGCCGCCTGCGGCGGTCAAGCCGGACAAGACTGTCCTGCAGGGCGTACAATTCGACTATGACAAAGACACGCTGCAGCCGCAAGCCTATCCGATTCTCAACAACATTGTTGCGCTGGCCAAGCAGCATCCGGACTGGCGGTTCCGCTTGATCGGCCATACCGACAGCCGCGGCAGCGAGGCCTACAACTTGGACTTGTCCCTGCGCCGGGTGGAGGCGGTCAAACGCTACCTGGTCAGCCAGGGGGTCGCTGACAGCCGTCTCTCTGTTGTGGGCAAAGGCCGGAGCGAACGCCTTTCCACGAACGACACCGCCGAGGGGCGCGCGCAGAATCGCCGCGTCGAGTTGGAAGTGGAGTGAACTATGAACAGAAACGATCACAACTGTGAATAACATGAACTGTCTGACTGCGGTCCGTGGTGTATACTGATGAAAATCGAAGATTTTGAGAAGCTGCGGCAAGCGGCAGGACGAACGGTTAAGCGCAAGGCGAGGAGGCAGAGACATGATCAAGAGCCAGCGGAAAAACAAGTTGCTGCGGGAGCTGATTAACGGGGCGGAAACCATTATTTCGCCTGGAGCCTATGATGCGTTGTCGGCCAAAATGATTGAGAAGTCCGGGTTCAAGGTGGTCGGCAGCACCGGCTACGGCATGCATGGCACGATTCTTGGCGTGCCGGACAATGGCATGCTGGCATTTAACGAAATGGTCAGCACCTGCGGCAATATGGCGGATGCGATCGACATTCCGCTGCTTGTCGATGCGGAGGGCGGCTACGGCAATGCCATCAATGTCATCCGCACGGTGGAAAACTTCGAAAAGGCGGGTGTCTCCGGCTTGTTCATCGAAGACCAGAAGCTTCCGCCCAACTGCCCGTTTATCAAAGAACCGGAAATCATCAGCGTGGCGGAAATGTGCGGCAAAATCCGCGCGGCGGTGGATGCCCGCCAGGATCCGAACTTCGTCATCGTGGCGCGTACGGATGCTCCGTTTGATGAAGCGATCGAGCGCGCCCAGGCCTACATTGAAGCCGGCGCCGACATGATCAAGATCCTGCCCAAGACGCGCCGCGAGATGGAGTTGATCCCGCAGCGGGTCAACGCGCCTTTGCACATCGGCTTTTTTTCCAACCAGGAGCTCAGTTCGGGCTGGAATGCTTGGGATGTCGGCAAACTGGGCTACAAGATTGTCACTTTCCCGCTTACGCCGCTTTTCCTGAATGTAAAAGCGGTTATGGCCGGGCTGCAGGAGCTGCGGGAAAAAGGCAACGATGAGGGCCTTCGTGACAGGATGGCGGACTTCGCCGAATACCTGCAGATCGTCGACGTCGACAAGTTCAAAGCGTTTGAAAAGAAATACATCGGCTAGCGTTTGCAGGCCGGTGCCCCAAAACGGCTTCCTTTGGCGCAGTGCGCGGCTTGTCCGCGCCCGCGTTGCAAGGGGGCCGTTTTTATCTGGCGTCAGTCTGTCTTTTTGAGCCTGTTTCGTAATATAATAGGTAAAAACTATATGGAAAATAACGCGATAGCGAGGAACTGCGTATGACAATCAGGCATTTGAAGCTTTTTATTGCCGTGGCCGAGACTGGCAAGATGAGTGCGGCGGCCGCCCGTTATTTTATTTCCCAGCCGACCGTGAGCCAGGCGATCAAGGAACTGGAGGAGCACTACGGCGTGCTGTTGTTTGAACGAATGATGAAAAGGCTCTACATTACCGAAGCGGGGAAGCAATTGCTTGCTTATGCCCGGGTAACGGTCCGGCAGTTTGACGAACTGGACAAGCACATGTTTGAAGTCGGCCACGCCGAAAGCCTCCGCATTGGCGCGACGATCACGGTCGGCTCCTGCCTGCTGCCGAGGCTGTTGAACCGCTTTGCCGCGGTGCGGCCCGGGGTGGAGACTTTCGCCTGCATGAACAACACGAAGGCGATTGAAGAGCAGCTGCTGGAGGCGAAGCTGGACCTGGGCCTGGTGGAAGGCCGGGTGCAGAGCCCTGATCTGGTCAACCTGCCGATGGTCAAGGACTACCTTGTTCTTGTGTGCGCGCCGGGGCACCGCCTGGCGGGACGGAGGCGGATTTCAATCAAGGAGTTGGAAAACGAGCCGTTTGCGATGCGCGAAGCCGGCAGCGGTACGCGCGAATTGTTCGAACAGTACATGCAAGCAAGCGGCGTGAAGCTGAAAATCGGCTGGGAGGCAACCTGTCCGGAAGTGATCAAAAAGGCCGTGCTCGAAAACAATTGCCTAGCGGTGATGTCGGCGCAGCTGGTGGCAGAGGAAGTCAAAAACGGACGGATGCATGCCATCCGGAATAAGGAGCAGGCTTGGGACAGAACGTTTAACATTGTCTACTATAAGAATAAGTACCTGAGCGGCAGCATGCGGGCGTTTATTGACCTTTTGCGGGAGGGCGATACGGACGATGTGCTGCAGGGGTTGCCGGTCGGAATGCTTGTGAATGAAGAGCGGCGGCCAACCGCCTTTGATTAGCTGGTAAAAAATTACGCAAATTTCCAAAAGAGGGCAGGAGATTCCAAGTTGATGGCAAATAGGTAACATATGGCAGTGCTGATCTAAGCAGAGAGAAAAGGGAGGTGTGAAATGGAGATCATAGTTATGGGGGCGGTTTTGTTTATCTGCATGGGGTATCTGCTGAAAACCTCGTATGACAAAAAACAGCACGCGGCCGGGGAAAAAGGCGATGTGCTTGGCGATTTCCTAAGAGAAAACAATTTTAGCCCGACCAAGCGGATACCGTTTTACATTGGAGAAGAGCCATTTGTTTTTCTGACTGATAGTGCGAAAGAACAGTTTGCCTTTGTTTACAATGGAACACAAAAACTGGTTCATTGCATACCTTTTTCAGCCATCATTGACGTTGAATTGCTCGAGGACAGCAGCATCATCAAAAAAAGCGGCGAGGAAATCGCTGCGGGCGGCTTGGCAAGCGACGCCATTGCCGGCAATCTGCGACTGCGCATTATCACGAAGCAGGCTGGCGGCGAGAGCATCCTGATCTCGCTGATCGAAAGCTATCCGCCGCTTGCCAAGGATTCGCGCGACTATCGGGCCGCCTTTGCCATTGCCCAGGATATCTATGCCACGATATTCAGTGCGCTGGAGGAGGGCGGATATCTAACCGTGCTCAGAGCCAGGCAGGCAGCGCAGGCGGCCTGGCAGGAGCGGGAAAAACAAGGCGTATCGACGGGGGTGGCAAAGGCAAAGCTTGCTGCAGAGCAAGATGACTTCGCCACCACGCATTAGCCGATGGATGAGTCACTGCCAGGTTGCTGATTGAACAGAGCAGCGCCCCTTTGGTTGTAGTCATGAGGGGGCTGTTCTGTTTTCATTTGCGGGAACAGTTTTTATAGCGCCAGGCTTGCTTTTGCTTCAGGAAGCGGTGAGAGGCAATGCACGCTTTATGGCTTGCATGCCCGGCGTTTTCTGTTATGCTGAACATATAGACTGTTGGTCTGGCCTATGGCCGCAAGGGAGGGTCCATTATGGACGATAAGCAAAGGAAATTTTCCGCTTGGTATTTGCTGTTGGCGCTCTTGATCATGTGGGGCTTCAACGACGCCATTTATAAGCCGTATATCTTGCGGGAAACGGAAGTGACGTACAATGTCTTTTTGCAGCAACTCGAGGAAGGCAAGATTGGCGAGGTTGTTTTGGCTGGCGACCGGATTGTTTTTACGCACCGGGATCGTCCGGATGACAAACAGACGGCGTCGAATGTCGTGGCGCTGAACGATCCGGGGCTTGTCAACCGCCTGGCGGCCGCCGGCGTCACCTTCTCCGCGCGGGCGCAAACCAAGGGATTGCTGGCTTCGATTTTAGGCTGGGTGCTGCCGTTTTTGCCGCTGACGCTGCTGTGGTATTTTCTGTTCAAGCGCATGGGCGGGCCCGGCAGCCCGATGTCGCTCGGCAAGAGCAAGGCGCACGAAATTGAAGGCGAGCTGGTCGGCGTCAAGTTCAAGGATGTCGGCGGCGTCGGCGAAGCGGAGGTTGAACTGCGCGAGATTATCGAGTACTTGAAAAATCCCGCCAAGTTTACCAAGATCGGCGCCAAACTGCCGAAGGGCGCGCTGCTGGTCGGGCCGCCCGGCACGGGCAAGACGCTCTTGGCGAAGGCGACGGCCGGGGAAGCCGGCGTGCCATTCTTCTTTTTGACCGGCTCGAGCTTCGTCGAGATGTTCGTCGGCGTCGGCGCGGCGCGGGTGCGCGACCTATTTCAGCAAGCGCAAAAAAAAGCGCCTTGCATCATCTTCATCGATGAAATCGACGCCATCGGCCAGTCGCGGGTCAGCCTGGGACGCGCCGGCGGCAACACCGAGCAGGAAAACACGCTTAATCAATTGCTGGCCGAGATGGACGGTTTCAAAGCCAATTCGGGCGTCGTCATCATGGCGGCGACTAACCGGCCGGAGATTCTGGACGCGGCGCTTATCCGCCCCGGCCGCTTCGACCGGCAAATCCAGGTCGTCTTGCCGACCGAGGCGGGGCGGCTGGAGATATTGACCATCCACACGCGGGCAATGCCGCTGGCGCCGGACGTGAGCCTGGAACGGATCGCCAAGATTACGGCCGGCTTTTCCGGCGCGGAACTGGCAAACATCGCCAATGAAGCCTCGCTGTTGGCTGTGCGGCGCGAGTCGGAAACGGTGTCGATGAGTGATTTTGATTTGGCGATCGAGCGCGTTGTCGCCGGCCTGCAGCGCAAAACGCCGCTGTCGGAAGAGGTGCGTAAAAAAGTCGCCTATCATGAAGTGGGGCACGCTTTGACCGCGCATTTTCTGTCGGGGACAGATCCGGTTCATAAGATCAGCATCATTCCGACCGCAAAAGGGGCGCTCGGCTACACGATGCAGATGCCGGAGGAGGACCGCTACCTGATCGGCGAGCGGGAGCTGGCGGCGCGGATGGCCGTCATGCTTGGCGGCCGGGCGGCGGAGCTGCTAATTTTCAATGAGGCCAGCACCGGCGCCTCCAATGACTTAGAGCGGGCGACGGAGATGGCGCGCCGAATGGTGACCGAATTCGGCATGTCGGAAAAACTTGGCCCGGTCCGCTATGCCGCGGCCAACGGCGCGTATCTGCAAAGCGGCGTAGCGGGCCGCCATGATTTGAGCGCTGAGACGACGGCTTTGATTGACGCAGAAATTCGCGCATTCGTCAGCCGGGCGCAGGCGACTGCGACCGATATTTTGAATAAGCATGTCGATAGCCTGCACGAAGTGGCCCGCGTTTTGCAGGAGAAGGAAATGATTTCGGGCGATGAGCTGGCGGCGATCGCCGACGCGCAGGTGGCGCCGGCCGTTCCGGCTGGACCGGACATGGACAAGGCGCCGGCTGATGCGCCGTCGACCTGAGCGCAGATGAAGGAGAAAATATGGAATACAAAGTAAAAAAGGCCGTGCTGCACGTGTTGGACACGAACAGCCCACTGCCGGTTTATTCGCAAAAAGCACTGGATTTGTCGGAAGAAGCTGTGACCAGCTTTATCATTACGCATACGAAAAAAATTCATGACGATGAGGCCGGCAAGCGGGGTGAGTTTTGGGACAATGCCGCTGTTCGCGCCGAACTTCCGGCGCTGTTGGAGGACTTTGTCGAGGCCAGCTGCCGGATTGCCGCGCATTTGCATGCGATCATGAAGGAGCATTGCGAGATACCAGGCGCCGATCTGCTGGTGGCGCTGGTGGAGATCGATGAAGCGCCATATGCCGCCGTCATCAAGTTCAACTATAAGACAGGCTATACGCATTACATTGATTATGATGAGACGGGCACGAACAACAAAATCATTGTCCACCGCGTGATTTTCGCCTCGGAAAACCAAAAAATCGAGGAAGGGGCCTTGATTAACCTGCGCACCCAGGCAGTGCGGCTGGTTGAGAAAGCGTATGAGCTGAATGGCGAGCAGCAGGATTACTTTTCCGAATTGTTTTTGCAGTGCAAGACGGACATGTCGCAAAAAGAGAGCGTCAAGGTATTGAACGCCGCGGCCAAGGAGATCACGAAGCGTTACTACAACGATGATTTCCAGCGCACATCCGCGGTGAAGACGGCGATTTACGACTGCCTGGAGACGGAGGGGGCGATCGACGTCGAGCGGATTGCCGGCGCCTGCTTCAAGGAGGACCCGGTTGTTCAGCGGGAATACGTACAGGCGGTTCGGCAGGCCGGCGTGGCGGCGACTATCCAGGTGGCCGGCGAGACGCCGGAGCGAAAATTCAGCAAGCAGCGCATGAAAACTGACAGCGGCATTGAACTGAGCATGCCGATGGAGGTCTATAAGAACAAAGAGCAGGTTGAGTTCGTCAACAATCCCGACGGAACGATCTCAATCATCTTGAAAAACATCGGGAAAATTACAAACCGCTGACGATTTGTGCGCTAACGCGGAAATTACAGCGAGCGCCTTGGCTTTCGCTCACCTGCGGCGCGCAAAGGGCGGCAACAATATAAATACGGCTGGCTTGCCTGCGCAAGCCAGCCGTATTTATTATTTCGCCGTCGGCAGATAGGTTCGGCGGGCGGCCAGGCCGGCGCCTGCCAGGCCGATCAGGCCGGTTGCCAAAAAGCCTGAAGAAAGGCCGGCGACCGTGCCCAACAGACCGGCCAACAGCGGGCCGAAAAACATGCCGAGCCCGTATAAGGACTGGAAAACGCCCATGGCTGTCGAACGCTTGTTGGCAGGGAAGGTCCGGATGCTCATGCCCATTAACAGCGGCAGCACCAGGCCGCGGGCAAAACCGCCGATCATTTGGCTCAGGTAAAGGGCCGGCAGGCTGCTGATGAAGGGGACGGCAAAGCAGGTCAGCGCCGTCAGGCTCAGGCCGCTGACCAGGGTCGCTCGTTCGCCGAACCGGCGGCTGAAGTAGCTGCCGCTGAGGGCGGAGGAAAAAATGGACGGCGTCAGCGTCAGAGTAGTCAAAAGGCCTAGTTCGAAGGTGCTGGCACCGAGGTCTTTGGCGGCGAGGGGCAAAAAGCCGAACACGGTCACGTAAGTGACCATTTGCAGGATAATGCCCAACAGCGACAGGCGCAGCAGGTTAACGTCGGCGAAGACTTCGCGCAACGTGTCGGTGCGGACCGGTTTTTTCGGCAACCGGTTTTCAAACAGGGAGAACGCGCCGGCCAGGCCGAGGGCGGCGGCGACCGCGCCGAGCAAAAACGGCGATTGGAGGCCGGCGTGCTGCGCCAGGTAGGCGCCGGACAGCATGGCCGCCACTTGCCCCAGGTTGTTGGCGGCATTCAGGTAGCCGAGCGCCTTCGGCGCGTCGCTGATCGGAAAATAGCTGACGAACAAGACGGTGAAGTCAACCCAGGTGGAAGCGGCGGCGCCGGCCAGCGTGCGGCAAACGAGCAAGGCCAGCGTGGTTGGCACTAGCCACATGCCGAGTCCACTGACGGCGGACAACGCAAGGCCGCACAAAATGAAAAATTTGCGCGTGCCGCTAGCGTCGGAAAAGATGCCGAGCGGTATGCGCAGCAGCAACTGGGCCAGGCCGTAAGAGCCGATGATCATGCCCACTAAGTCGTAAGCGGCGCCCAGGCTCTGCGCATAGGCGGCCAGCGTGGGTACGTACGTATACATGGAAAACCAGAAGAACAGCGTGACGAGCAGCAGGCGTTTTTGCGCGGATGTTTCCATTTGCATTGTCTCCTTTGTTGTGTGTCGAATGCGAGGCGATTCCCCGTCTCAACCTATAATACTATGGATAAAAAAATCTTTTCAAGTAACTTGCCGAAATACAAAGTGTTTATTTCCCTTCACAAAAACGCAGAAGTTTTCAATGCTTATTTAGCGCAAGTGTAATTTTCGTGCTTGACGGAAGGTGATGCACATGATACTATTATTAAAAATACCCTTTTTGTATGAAGTAGCGTAGTGAGTTGGGCGAAGCGCCCGGAAGAT
The DNA here is from genome assembly GCA_029265905.1 of Sporomusaceae bacterium. Taxonomy (GTDB): domain Bacteria; phylum Bacillota; class Negativicutes; order Acidaminococcales; family JAJUGR01; genus JAJUGR01. Next base: position 21,849 of record JAJUGR010000025.1, read on the forward strand.
GCGCAGCAGCGCAGTGTAGCATGGTAGGAATGGCAAGCGCGTCACGGTGTAGGGTGAAGCAAAGTAGAATGGAAGCGGGGGAAAGACGATGAGTAACATTGTGCTCGTTGGGTTCATGGGCACCGGTAAAACGACTACAGGCCAAATTTTGGCCCGTAAGCTTGGCTGGGAGTTCGTCGACGTCGACCGGGCGATTGAAGCCGAGTGCGGCATGTGTGTTGGCGATATTTTCAGCACGCACGGGGAAGCTTTTTTCCGCGACAAGGAGCGGTCGATGATCGAACGCGTGACGTCCCGCAGCGGCATGATCATTGCCACGGGCGGCGGCGCGGTTTTGTCTGATGTGAATGTGAGAAACCTGCAGCAATGCGGTACGGTTGTGACGTTGGAAGCTAAACCGGATGTGGTTTTGCAACGGATTGAAAAGGATCCGACGCCGCGCCCGTTGCTGAAGCGTCCCGATAAACAATACGCCATTCGGCAGCTCATGCAAGAACGGGCTGCTCGCTATAAAATAGCCGACCTCTATATTGATACCAGTTCGGTCACGCCTGGAACAGTTGCGGACAGGATTATTACTCATGTCCAAATGCAACAGTGTGCCAACGCATAGGCGGTACTTGGGCGCAGGAAGAAGCCTTGTTTGCACAGGGCTTTTCCTTTTTATGCCCATTTGCCGAGGCATGGACGTTTGCTTCCGGTCTGGCGTTTGCTGTGGCTGAACACAGGAACTTGTATGAGGGAGAAGCGGCGGAGATGTCAACAGGTGCGAGGCCTGACTTGATATTCTCCGCCGCTTTTTAATGCGTTATTTCGAAAGGCCGCTGTCTGACGGCAATAACCGTGCGGCGCGTGGCAGCGGTGAAAACGAGAATCACATAGTAGAGAGGGCTGGTTGCGATGACGAAAAAAATGATTGGAACAACAAATACCCCGTTGATTTGCACACCGCTGGTCGGCGTTTCGGCCGAGCAAATCATGGCGGAATTAGAGCAGGTGCTGGCCAAAAAACCGGATGCGCTGGAGTGGCGCGCGGACTTTTTTGCGGAACTTGCCGATCAGGCGGCGGTTGTCGCCGTGGCCACGCGGATTAAGACGCGTGCCGCCGAATTGCCGCTGATTTTCACGGTCCGGTCGGTGCGGGAGGGCGGCAATCCGATCCCGCTCGATGAGGCGGCGGTGCTGGCCTTGTGCGCGGCGGTCTGCGAGCAAACGGACGTTGAGTATGTCGACTGCGAACTGAGCCAGTCGCCGGAGCATATTGCCTGCTTGCGTCAGGACGCAGAACGGTATGGGACGAAACTCATCGGCTCCTTCCATGATTTCAACCGTACGCCGACTCTTGAAGAACTGGTCGGCAAAATGGAGGAGGCGCAGCGGCATGGCCTTGATGTAGCTAAGGTAGCGGTTATGCCGCAAACGCTCGAGGACGTCTTGACGCTTTTGCGCGCTACGCTGGAGGGTAAACGGCGCCTGGACATTCCGCTCATCACCATGTCGATGGGAAAATATGGCGTTGTCAGCCGGCTCGTCGGCGGCGTGTTCGGCTCGTCGCTGGGCTTTGCCGTTGGCGCTAGTGCATCCGCGCCCGGTCAGGTGCCGGTTGAAGATTTTCGCGCGGTGCTGGAAATAATTGAACGATCAATGGGGGGAAACGCGCAGTGATGGAATTATTCGTGGAGCAACCCGGTCAGCTTGTATTGAGGGAATTGGCGCCGGTGCCGGCCCCCGGCCCCGGCGAGGTAAAAATAAAATTGCTGTACGGCGGCATCTGCGGCTCTGACCTCAGCGTGTTCAAAGGGCGGATTCCTTATGCCAAATACCCGGGGCGCGCCGGGCACGAAGCCCTGGGCGTCGTTGCGGCGGCCGGCAGCGGTACCCCATTTGCGGTAGGCCAGAAGGTCGTCACATTCCCGAACACCTTTTGCGGCGAGTGCGAGTTCTGCCATGCGGGAAAAACGAATGTCTGCAAGCACAAGCAGTCCTTCGGACTCAATGCCCCCGGCGTGTTTGCCAGCGAGGTCCTGGTCGACCACCGTTTCCTGGTGGCCGTGCCGGCTGGGTTGTCTGACGAGCGGGCGGTCCTGACCGAACCTTTCGCTACCGTCGTTCACGGCCTGAAAAAGGCCGGCGTGACGAAGAACACGACGGTCGCGATCGTGGGCTGCGGCACGATGGGCTTGCTCAGTGCGGTGTTCGCCAAGCACTTGGGAGCAGACGTAACGGTCATTTACAACCGCCATAAGCATGAAGCGGTCACGGACAGCATTGGCGGACTGCGCGTGGTGCAGGCCGGAGCTGTCGGCGAGGAACTGTTCGACGTGGTGGTGGAGGCCGCCGGCGTCAAGCCGTCGGTTGAGATGGCCATGCGCCTGGCGAAGCCGGGCGGCGCCGTGGTGGCGCTTGGCATTACGGGCGAGCAGGTTGATTTTCCGGTCATCCGCATTGTCCGCAGCGAGATCACGATCTACGGGTCGATTATCTACACCAAGGCCGATTTTGCTGAAACGCTGGCGTATTTGAACGATCCGGCCCTGCCGATTGATGCGATCGTTTCCAAGATCATGCCGGTGGCTGATTACCGGCAGGCGTATGAAGCGGCGATGAGCGGCGATCATGTAAAGATTGTGCTGGATTTTCAAGGCGCGTGAGATGCGGGGCTTGATGCCCGACGTTTTTGCGGATGACAGTCAGATGAAGTGCGGCTGCTGCTTTTTAGAGAGCGGCGCCGCGCTTTTTTTTTGCGTCAACGGTTCAATTCCGGCAAGGTTGCTTGACCAGCGCGCCTTCCCGTACCATAATGGAGTTTAAAAGAGCGAAAAATGAGGTTGCTTATGAATCTGCCGTTTTACTATTCGCCGTATTTTTTGCTGTGCGTGGCGAATTTGTTTTGGAGCCTGAACTTCATTATCGGCAAGCTGGTCGGGACGGCTGTGCCGCCGGTGACGATCAGCTTTTTTCGCTGGGGCGTCCCCCTGCTGTTTTATTTGTTTTTCTGCCGGCGTGACATTTTGGCCAACCGGGCGGTTTACCTGCGTCACTGGCGGCTGCTGCTTATTTTCGGGTTGACGGGCTACTGCCTGAATTCAATCACCGTCTACTATGCCGTGCTCTATACAAGCGTGATCAACACCTCGTTCATTAATGCCTTTAATCCGGTGCTGATTGCCCTGGCGGGCCTGGCCGTTTACCGCTACCCGCTGTCGGTCCGCCAGTTGCTCGGCTTTCTCCTGTCGTTTCTCGGCGTGGTGTGGATTGTCTTCAAGGGCGATATTGGCGCTGTTTTGAAGCTGCAGATCAATGTCGGCGATTTGATCATGCTGAGCAATATTTGCGTGTGGACGGTTCATACGATTTTATACAAGCGGTACAGCGGGCTGTTTTCGCCGCGATCACTGTTTGCGGTGATGATGCTGGCCGGGGTTGTTGCCACCGTGCCGCTGATGGTGGCGGAAAACCTGCATACCGGCCTTGGCTGGGTTCACCAGGTGGCGTTGCGCCACGTCCTGGGCCTGCTGGCGCTGAGCATTTTCCCGTCTGTATTGGCCTATCGCTTCTGGAATCAGGCGCTGAATCAAATCTCGGCCAACAAAGCGGCCATTTCACAATACCTGATTCCTGTTTATACCGTCTTGATTTCGGTGCTTTTCCTGGGCGATGCGCTGCAAAGCTTTCAGATGCTTGGCGGCCTGCTGATTTTTGTCGGTGTGCTGCTGGTCGTGCTGCAGCGTCAAGGCTAGCGGGCAGGACTTTCTGCTGTTTTGTTGAATAGCTATGGGAAGCATGGTGCGAAGTTGAGCCCAAGTTCTAACGCGGGAAAGGATGAGCTGGATGCGGTTACTAGAGGAAGTAATGGCGCGCAACCGCGCCTTTGTCGAAAGCTTGCCGGATCATTGTCTGGAGTGCGAGCCGGATAAATTGCCAAGCCGGCAGTTGGCGCTGTTTACCTGCATGGATACGCGGCTCGTTGATTTTTTGGAGCCGGCCATGGGGATCAACCGCGGCGAAGTGAAGGTGATCAAAAACGCCGGCAATTCGGTCACAGGACCGTTTGAAGCGACGATTCGGAGCCTTGTGATCGGCATTTTCGAACTGGACGTCAAGGAAGTGATGGTCGTCGGCCACCTCGACTGCGGCATGTGCGACACCACCTCGGAGACGTTGGTGAAAAAGATGCTGGCCCGGGGCATTTCGCCCGATGCGATCAAAATGGTGGAAAAGGAACTGGAAGACTGGGTAGACCATTTCCACCACCCCGAGGACAACGTGCGGGAAGCGGTGTTTAAAATCCGCACCAACCCCTTGATTCCAAAAGACGTGCCGGTTCACGGGCTTCTGTTCAACCCGCACACGGGCGAACTGCAGGTGCTGGTGGACGGGTATGAAAACGTAAACAAACCGTGAGTTATGTGGTTGTGTGAAGCCTGACCCCAAAAATCCCGTGCGCGGGATTTTTGCTTTTTTAATACGAAGATGGGAAGTGTAAACGAGTGAGACTGTTTATTGCCGAAAAACCGAGCATGGGCGCGGAGCTGGCCAAGTATTTGCCGGGTCCGGCCAGTCGCAAGGACGGTTATATTGTGACCGGCGGCGGGGTGGTAACCTGGGGGTTCGGCCACATTCTGCGGCAGGCGGAGCCGGGCGAATACGACGAACGCTACCTGAAGTGGCGCATGGAGGACCTGCCGATTATTCCGAGCGAATGGAAGCTGCTAGTGGCGGAGTCCTGCCAAAAGCAATTTGAGATCATGAAAAAGCTGATTGGTGAGGCGACGGAAATCGTGCATGCCGGCGACCCGGACCGCGAAGGACAGCTTTTGATCGACGAGGTGCTGGAATACCTGGGCAACAAAAAACCGGTGCAGCGCGTCCTGTTGAACGCCTTGGACGAGCACAGCGTTAAAAAGGCGCTGGCCGCCTTGCGCGACAACGCGGACTTTTTTCCGCTCAAGCAGTCCGCCCTGGCGCGGGCGCGGGCCGACTGGCTGATCGGCATGAACCTCTCGCGGGCTTTCACCCTGGCGGCGCAGCGGGCCGGGCACAAGATCACGCTGCCGATCGGGCGGGTAAAAACGCCGACCCTAGCCCTGGTGGTGCGGCGCGAGCGGGAAATCAGCGCCTTCAGCGCGGCCGACTATTTCACGCTGAAGGCCGATTTTGAACATGCCAACGGTGTGTTCACGGCGTTTTGGAAGCCGGGCGAGGAACAAGCCGGGCTCGACGCGGAGGGGCGCCTGGCGGACAAGAACGTAGCCAAGGCGCTCTTGGAGCGCTTTGGCGCGGAAATGGCGCCCGGCGAGATCACGTTGTATGAAACGACGGAAAAGCGCGAGGCGCAGCGCCTGCCGCTGTCTTTGTCGGCGCTGCAGGTGCTGGCGGGCAAAAAATACGGCTATGATCCGCAGACGGTGCTGGACACGGCGCAAAAGCTGTATGAGCGCAAGCTGACGACCTATCCCCGTTCGGATTGCGACTATCTGCCAACCTCGCAGCGCGGCGATGCGCCGGTGATTTTGCGGAACCTGCAGGCGATCAAGCAAGACGGGCTGGCTGATTGGGCGGCTCGCGCCGATGCGGCGACGGAAAGCCGGGCCTGGAACGACAGCAAAATCACGGCCCACCACGCGATTATTCCGACCGTGGAAAAATGCAACATGATGACCTTGACGGCCGTGGAGCAGCACCTGTATTTTCTGATCGCCCAGGCCTATGTCGCCCAGTTCTACCCGGTCCACGTCTACAACCAGACGCGGGTGGAGACGCTGTATGCCCAAGAGCGGTTTCTGGCCAACGGCCGGGTCGTGGTGGAAATGGGCTGGAAAGAGCTGTACGCCGCTGACGCCGATGACAAGAAGGACGAAGACGAGGGCGTACTGCCGGCGATGAATAAAGGCGACGCCGCTCGCTACCTCAAAGGGGCGGCCGAAAAGAAAAGCACCCGGCCGCCCGCCCGCTTCACGGCCGCGACGCTGCTGGCCGCCATGAAGGAAATCCATAAATACGTAAAAAACCCGGAGCTCAAAAAGCAGCTCCGGGAGGTGAGCGGCATCGGCACGGAAGCGACGCGGGCGACGATTATTAAAGAGCTGATCCAGCGCGGTTTTTTGCGCGAGGAAAAAAAGAAAAAATACCTCGTGCCGACAGAGGCGGCTTATCTTTTGATCGACGCGCTGCCGGAGTCGCTGACGTATCCGGATTCGACGGCCTTGTGGGAGGATGTGCTGCAGCGCATGGCGGGCGGCGAAGCGCAGCTGGACGATTTTTTGGCGCAGCAGGCGGCGTTTACGCGGGCCATCTGCGCGGAAGCGGCCGGTGCGGCCCTTTCGCCCAAGGGCGAACATGTCTGCCCCCAGTGCGGGCAGGGCGTTCTGCAGCAGCGCAAGGGGAAAAACGGCCTGTTCTGGGGCTGCTCCCGCTATCCGTCCTGCAAGGCGGCTTATAACGACGTGAACGGTGCGCCTGAGCGGGCGAAGTACGTCTGCACGCGGTGCAAAAAGGGCGCGTTGAAGCGGATTGACGGACGCAACGGCGCTTTTTGGAGCTGTTCGCGCTATCCCGCCTGCCGGACCACGTATGCTGACAAGGACGGCGAGCCGGTCATGCCGGTGGCGGAGCAAGAAAAGAAGGTGACGACATGATGATTCTGTCTTTGGAGAATTTGTCCAAGAGCTACGGTGAACGGGTCTTGTTTGCGGATGTCTCGTTCGGCATTGAAGCGGGCGATAAAATCGGCGTGATCGGCGTAAACGGCGCCGGTAAGTCGACTTTTTTGAAAGTGGTGGCCGGCCTTGAACCGCCTGACGGCGGCAAACTTGTTTGGGCCAGCGGCGCCAAGGTGGAGTATTTGCCGCAAAACCCGGAATTTGAACCTGACGCAACCGTGCTCGAACAGGTATTTCGCAGCGCCTCGCCGGTGATGCGGGTGATTCGAGATTACGAGGCGGCGCTGGCGGCCGCCCAGCGGGAACCGGGCGAGCCGCGCTGGCAGGACCGGCTGGTGCGCCTGGGGCAGGAAATGGACGCCCAGCATGCCTGGCAATTGGAGAGTGAGGCCAAAAGCATCCTGACGAAGCTGGGGATCGCTGATTTCACAGCCCGGGTGGGGGACTTGTCCGGCGGGCAGCGCAAGCGGATCGCGCTGGCGAGCGCCCTGATCAATCCGGCGGACCTCTTGATTCTTGATGAACCGACGAACCATATCGACAACGATACGGTCGCCTGGCTGGAGGAGTATTTGGCGTCCTACCGCGGCGCGCTGCTGATGATCACGCACGACCGCTACTTCCTTGACCGGGTCAGCAATCGGACGATTGAAATCGACAAGGGCCGGATTTTCACCTATACAGGCAACTACAGCGATTTTCTGCAGAGCAAAGCCGAACGTGAGGAGCGGGAGGCGGCAAGCGAACACAAGCGGCAGAGCCTGCTGCGCAAGGAACTGGCTTGGATCCAGCGCGGTGCGCAGGCCCGCTCGACCAAGCAAAAGGCCAGGATTGAGCGCTTTGAAGCCTTGCGCGACCAAGAGGCGGCTGCGCCTGACCAAAAGCTGGCGATTGAGGCGGCTTCGACGCGCCTGGGGCGCACCGTCATCGAACTTGACGGCGTCGGCAAGACGTATGCGGGACAAACCTTGTTCCGTGATTTTACCTATACAGTGCTGCGCCACGACCGCGCGGGCATTATCGGCCCGAACGGCAGCGGCAAGTCGACGCTCTTGAACCTGATTGCCGGACGGCTGGCGCCGGACAGCGGAACGGTGCGGATTGGGCAGACGGTAAAAATCGGCTTCTTTTCCCAGGAAAGCGGCGAAATGGATGATTCGCTGCGGGTGATTGAGTACATCCAAGAAGAAGCGCACCACGTCAGCACGGCCGACGGCCAGACGATCAGCGCGTCGCAAATGCTGGAGCGGTTCTTGTTTCCGCCGCACCTGCAGTGGACGCCGATTGCCAAGCTGTCGGGCGGCGAGCGGCGGCGCTTGTTTTTGCTGCGAATTTTAATGGGGGCGCCGAACGTGCTGCTCTTGGACGAGCCGACCAACGACCTCGACGTTCAGACGCTGACGGTGCTGGAGGACTATCTTGACTCGTTTCCCGGCGCGGTGCTGGTCGTTTCCCACGACCGCTATTTTTTGGACCGCACGGTGGACAAGGTTTTTGCCTTTGAAGACGGCGTGATCAACCAGTATCCTGGCGGTTATTCCGATTATGCCGAACGGCGCCGGGAAGCGGCGTCCGCAACGGCAAAGGAGGAAAAGCGAGACGAGCCTCCCCGGCGGGAGCGCGAAAAGGGCGCCAAAACGCTCAAATTTACGTTTGCCGAACAAAAAGAGTTTGCCGAGATTGACGGCGTGATCGCCAATGTCGAAGCGGAGCTGCGGGCAGTGGGAAAGGCGATCGAGGCGGCGGGCAGCGATTTTGCGCGCCTGCAGGAGCTGATGAAAACCCAGCAGGCGCTGGAAGCGAAGCTGGAGCATTTGCTGGAACGCTGGACCTACCTGAATGAATTAGCCGAGAAAATTGAAAAAGCGCAGTTGATCTGAGGCGATCAACTGCGCCTTGGTCAGACGAGCACCATATAGACAGGGATGGCAACAAGCGCCGCCAAGTTTGTGACCGACACAAGCGTGGCGGCGTATTCTACGTCGGCCTTGTACATGCTGGCCAGGATCGAGGTTTGTGTCATGGCCGGCAGGGCGGCTTGGATGACAAACACCTTTTTCATGAATTCGGGAATCGGGAAGTAGGCGGCGACGAGCAAGACGGCGAGCGGACTGACGATGAAGCGGCCGGCCAGCACGCCGAGAATGTCGCGGTCGAGGCGCAGCTTCTTCAAGTCGACGCCCTGCATGACCACGCCGATGAACAAGAGCGACAGCGGCGTCGTCATGTTGCCCAGGTATTTGGCCGTGGCGAGCAAAAACGCCGGCAGCTTGACGGAGGCTAAAATTAACAGGATTGCCGCTGTGAAACTGATTAAGGGCGGCGAGAAGATGTTCTTCAGCGTCGTCATGCTCAGGATGTCGGGCGAGGCAGACTCGCCGTCAGTGCTGATGCAGTAATTGCCCACGGTCCAAAACCAGACGGCGTTGGCGAGGAAATAGAGCAGGACGAACGGCAGACTGCTTTCGCCGAACAGGGCGAGGTTGACCGGCACGCCGACGAAAATGGCGCTGGAGGAAAAAAAGGAAGAAACAAACGTGCCGCTGCGCTTGGCGGGGACTTTCAGCAACCTGGCGGCGAGCAGCGCGAACAGAAAGCTGGCCAGCATGGATAAGAGCGGGACGGCCAGGCCGTAGACCATTTCCGACAGCTTGTCCTTGCTGAAGGTGGTTGTCAAATTCCACAGCATGTATGTAGGCAAGGACACGTAGTTGACGAGCCGCGGCAGGAGGCTCGTTGTTTCCTGGTTGAACCAGCCGCGCGCTGCGAGAAAATACCCGACCAGCACCATGGCGAGAATGGAGAGAATCCCTTGAAGCGCTTGGAAGAAAACCAAAGTATCACCGCTTTTCGTGTGTGTTATTCCTCATAGTAGCTATTATAGCAAATATGCTGGGAATGCGCAGGCAGTTAAGCGCGCTAAGATAGTGTCAAGGCACTGTTGTGGTTTTTTTAAGAAGAAGTGACCGCGCCAAAGAACGAGTAAAGGTACCGTACCGCTACGCCAGCGCACTCGAAAGCCCCTGCAACGCTTCGAACAGGAAGGATTTCGGCCCCTTCAGCACTGGAATATTGCCCAGCACTTCGACCGCCCTTTTTATCTCTTTGCGCTGTTGTGCTCTAACCTCTTTGGAGA
>JAJUGR010000026.1 GCA_029265905.1 Sporomusaceae bacterium
CTGAAGGGGCCGAAATCCTTCCTGTTCGAAGCGTTGCAGGGGCTTTCGAGTGCGCTGGCGTAGCGGTCGGTGCCTTTACTCGTTCTTTGGTGCGGTCACTTCTTCTTAAAAAAACTACAACAGTGCCTTGACACTATCAAAAATACCGATTTTGCTGGATTGTTTGATCAAAGGGTGATATAATAACATTCGTTCGGGGCATTAGCTCAGCGGGAGAGCGCTTGATTCACATTCAAGAGGTCGCTGGTTCGAAACCAGCATGCCCCACCAGGAATTATGAGGGTTTGCAGAGATGCAGACCCTTTTTTATTTTGCCCGAAGGAGGAAATGCGCACAATGACTCAGGGCGCCGCTTGTGTTTGAATCTATCGCGCTTGGTGGCCTGGCGGTAGGGGAAGTGTGCTCTAGGGGCGACAGGCTCCTTTAGTTTATGCCGGCTAAGCGCTAGAGTGGTGACGGGGCGCATGTAGCGGCCAAAAAGACAAAAACCCTTGTTCCGCCGTTAGGCGTGACAAGGGTTTTTGTCTTTATATATGGCTTGCTGTTGCTGCAGGCTTTACGCTTCCATGATGATCGGCAGGACCATCGGCCGGCGGCCGGTTTTTTCGTACAGATATTTGCCCAGCGCTTCGCGGACCTGGGTTTTGATCGAAGCCCAGTCGGTGATGTGGCGCGCCTCGCAGCGATTCAGCACGCCTTTTACCCGGTTGGTCGCCTCTTGCATCATGCCGCTGGAATCGCGGACGTAGACGAAGCCGCGTGATACCAAATCCGGTCCCGATAAAACGGTGCCGCTCTGCTTGTCGAGCGTGATGACGACGATCAGCACCCCTTCTTCGGCGAGCTGCTTGCGGTCGCGGATGACAATGTTGCCGATGTCACCGACGCCGAGCCCGTCGACGTAGACGCGGCCGGCGGTTACTTTGCCGGCCAGGCGTCCGGTTTCCCGCGTGAATTCGAACACCTGCCCGTTGTCGCCGATGAAGATGTTTTCCGACGGGATGCCCAAGGCCTCGGCGATCTTGCCGTGCTGTTTGAGCATACGGTATTCGCCGTGCACCGGAATGAAGAATTTCGGCTTGGTCAGGTTCAGCATTAGCTGCAAATCGTCCTGGCTGGCGTGCCCGGAGACGTGGATGCCGGCGGCGCGCTCGTAGACAACGTGCGCGCCGAGCATCAGCAGACTGTCGATCGTCTTGGAGACGGATTTTTCGTTGCCGGGAATCGGCGTGGCGGCAATCAAAACGGTATCGCCGGGATTGATCGAGATGCTGCGGTGGGTGTTGCTGGCCATCCGGCTCAAGCCCGCCATCGGCTCGCCCTGGCTGCCGGTGGTGAGGATGAGAATCTGGTTGTCAGGGTAGTTCTTCAATTCCTCCGTGCCGATTAGCATCCCTTCGGGCGCCGTTATATAACCGAGATCCTGGGCGATGGCAGTTACGTTCGCCATGCTGCGGCCGAGCACGGCAACCTTGCGGTTGTACTTGGCTGCGGCGAGCATCGCCTGTTGCAGCCGTGAAACGTTCGACGAGAACGTGGCCATGATGATCCGGCCGTCAGCCTGCTGGAACTCTTCGTCCAGCGACACCGCCACTTCGCGCTCCGAACCGGTGTGGCCGGGGCGTTCGGCGTTCGTGCTGTCGGACATCAGAACCAGCACGCCCTTGTTGCCGAGCTCGGCGAACTTATGGAAGTCGATTATTTTGCCGTCGACCGGCGTATGGTCGATCTTGAAATCGCCGGTGTGGACGACGGTGCCGACCGGCGATTGGATATAGAGTCCGCAAGCGTCGGGGATGGAATGGTTGGTTTGGATGAAGCCGACCTTAAAGACGCCGGCGGTAATGACGTCGCCGGGCTGGACGGGAACCAGGTTGTATTTTGCCACCCGGTTTTCCTTCAGGCGGCCTTCCACCAGGCCGAGCGGCAGTTTGGTGCCGTACACGGGCACATCGATTTCGCGCAGCAGGTAGGATAAGGCGCCGATATGGTCTTCGTGGCCGTGGGTAAGCACGACGGCGCGCACCTTGTCGCGGTTTTCAAATACATACGTCATGTCAGGGATCACGAGGTCGATGCCCAGCATGTCTTCGTCAGGGAAGGCCAAGCCGCAGTCGAGAATCACGATATCGTCGCCGTACTGGAACACATTCATGTTCTTGCCGATTTCACCCAAGCCACCTAGGGGGATGATGGATAATTTTCCGCTCTTTTTCTTTCTCAATGTAATGCATACCTCCTTGATAATAAATGAATTAACCGATCTATTTCTGGTAGCGCGGGATGCGTCAACCTGGTCGGGCGAAAAACCGCAGCAAAAAAAGCGCGTAACAGAGTCTGCTACGGCTGGTGACTCCCCGTGCGCGGCCGCTTGGGCGGGACATGGGGCGGCGTATGTTCACGGCAGTGCCTAGAGGGAGTGAAAGGGAAAGTTGCAAGCGCATAATCCACTCCGGACAGAGTTTCACGCTCGGAATATGCGCTAAGCGAACATAAGAGAGGACGAGGGAGTTTTGTTTTCCGCGCCGATGTTGCTATGCTTAGCAGTATATCATGAAGCGGGGTGGTTGCAAAAGGCTTTTGCAAAATTAATCGGTCGGGCCGCGGTGCTTGGTTGCGATTATTCAGCGTGCCTGGCGCGTGCTGAGGTATACGCCGGAAATAATCCACGTTCCCGCTACGACCTCACGCCAGCCAAGATGTTCGCCTAAAAACACAACGCTAGACAGCATGCCTGCGATTGGCACGAGGTTAAAAAAAATCGCTGCTTTGCTGGGGCCAACCGCTTTGACGCCGCGGTTCCACCACGTCATCGCTAAAACGCCGCCGCCGATGCTTGTGTAGGATAGCGACAAGAGCCCCCCAGACGTCAGGCTGGGCGCCATGTCGAGCCCGCACCAGGCGGCATATAAGCCCGTCAGCGCGGCGCCGGCTAACCCAGCCCAAGCGGTGGTGGCCATAGGCGACAGTTCATACATGATCTTGCGCCCCAAAACAGTATAGATGGCCCAGCAAACCTGGCTGCCGAAAAATAGGATGTCGCCGTAGTTGAACGAAAGGGTCGTGATAACTTCCAATGAGCCGCGGGTCACTAAAACGAAGATGCCCAAAAACGAGACAATGATGCCGATCCATTGGATGAGGTGCAGCTTTTCCCGCAGCGAAACGAAGGCAAGGATCGCGGTCAGGGCGGGCGTAGTGGAGGAAACCAGCGAGCAGTTTATGGCCGTGGAATATTGCAGGCCGCTGAATTGAAAAATATTGTTCAGGGTAATGCCGCTCAAGCCCATCGCGGCCAAAATTAACACCTGGCGGCCGCGGGGAACGGCAATTCGCCCTTTGCCGTTGATGCATAAAATGACCAGCAATATGGCGCTGATCACCAGGTAGCGGTAGAACGTGATGAGGATGGGCGAGAGCTCTTTGACGAGCCCTTTGATTACTGTTGGCTGGCCACCCCATAAGATAGCAGACAGCACCAAAAGCAGATAAATTTCATGGGTGTCTTTTCTCATTTCCCCACCCCTCGAATTGAAAAATGATGGCAAAAAGCAGCGAAGTGCAAGCGTTTTCGCGTGATTAGCCGCGGCTACCTTGATCTTATCAAATTTGCTGGGGGACGTATACATAATTCCGTCTGAACATCGCTTGCCTGGCGAGCGAGACGATTGGCGCCGATTGCGCCTCGGCATTGCGAATGGGGGCACCCGATCTTGCCGGGCGAACCAGGAGCCAGATTTCCCCTGATCACTCGCCGCGATAGAGAACCTTGATCAAAACGGGTTGTGGCGTTCGGTTGCCGATGCTAAAATCAGAACAAAGAGTTAAGCGATCTGGCTGAAAGGAAGCGATGCACATGAAAACCGGCATCTACCGGCATTACAAGGGAAATTTATACCGCGTGCTGTGTGTGGCCAAGCATAGTGAAACCTTGGAGGAATTGGTCGTGTACCAAGCTTTGTACGGCGATTGCGGGTATTGGGTGCGCCCGCGGGCGATGTTTAACGAAACGGTTTTGGTTGACGGAAAAACGGTGTTGCGCTTCGCCTTTGTTGAAAGCTAGGCGCGTTGGAAATTTTAACCCAAAGTGACATTGATTGAATTTTCCGATAAGTATATAATGAAGATGAAAGGGTCTCACTATTAGCACAACGTGGGGAGGGGTCTGAATGGATGGTAAAAAAATTATCGTTGCTTACGATGGATCTCCGGACAGCGAAAAAGCCTTAAAGTTGGCGACTACTCTTGCAAAAGCCATGTATGCTAACCTGGTCCTGGTCTCGGTTGTCGACCTGACGCCCCTGCTCAGCGATGATACCGGCAATATTGGTGCGACGCTGGATGCGATGAGACGCGAGCATGAGAACGTGCTTGAAACAGGTAAAATGCATGCTGAGGACCTTGGCGTAGCGGTGACGACGGCGGTGTTGGAGGGCAATACGCCTGAAGTTTTGATCAAGCACGCTCATGAGGTGCGGGCAATGATGATCGTTGTGGGAACGCGCGGTTTAGGCGGCTTCAAGCGCCTGTTGCTGGGCAGCACTGCGCAAGCGTTGGTAACCTACTCTGACATACCGGTGGTTGTTGCGAAATAAAACCTGGATTCGCCCTGGACATTTCATTGAAGGAGGGCTCTGTAATGGGAGAGATGAAAATTGTTGTTGGTTATGACGGATCTGCTGACAGCAAGAAAGCCTTGCAGCTAGCCGCAACTGTGGCGAAGGGATTAGCGGCGGAGATCGTTTTGCTGACGGTGCTCGATCCGGGCAAACTGATCGATGGCGATATGTATAACATTGAAAAGGCCCGCGCCGCATTCCGGTATGAATACGGGGAGAAACTTGAAAAAGCGAAAGCCAAGATGGCAGAACTTGGCGTAGCGGCCTCCACGGTGGTGCTGGAAGGCAATCCGGCGGAAACGATTCTCGATTATGTCCATAAGGAAGGCGCCTTCATGATTGTGGTTGGCACGCGTGGTTTGGGCGGTTTCAAACGACTGATGCTAGGCAGCCTTGCTCAGGCGCTTGTCACGTACGCCGATGTCCCAGTCTTGGTCGCCAAATAACTGTGTACTGCAGCCAGGCCCGTGGCGGCCTGGCTGCAGTACTGGTGATAGGCAAAAACGCCGTATTCCCACACGAAGCGGGCAATACGGCGTTTTTGCTGTTTGCTAGCGTTGCAACCAGCCGCTGGCCAGGTACAAAAGCCAGATGTGAAGCGGATAAAAGAGGTAAAAAAACCAACGGAGGGCGGGGCCGCGCTTGCCGTTGTACAGGAAGAAAAAAGGCAGTGCAAAGATCATCATCCACTGAACATTAGTGTGCGGGTCGGCGCTGAAGAACGGCCAGCTGTCGGGCAGCATTAGAGCGCTTAACAAGGTGTAGCTGATCGCAAGGCGCTTTTTGTTGGTGCGGAAAACATGAAAAATGATCGCCAGCGGCAAAAGCAGGATGCCGCCCTCGGTGAAGAGACAGCCCACGATCAGCAGGAGGGCGAAAAACAGCGAATCGAGCGAGCGCTGGCGGGCCAGATACACGGTGAGCTTTTCCAGCAGCAAGACGGCCCAGCCGAGCGTCAGGAAGATATTGTTCGTCAGCGCCAGGCCGTCGGGGCGCGGGTAGAGCCAGCGCACCACGATCGAGCCGGCGATCATGACGACCGCGCCCCAAAAGAGCCGGTCGCGATAAGCGTGGCGGTTTTTCGTGTGATGGAAGCTTTCGACCGCCAAAAAGACGAACAGCGGCGCCGACAAGCGGCCCAGCCAGGTCAAGATGGCCGGCGGCTGCGGGTCTTGGAACAGAAAGAAATAGTGGATGTGGTCTCCGAGCATCAACAGCAGTGCGACAATTTTTAATTGAAAGGCAGTCATGGCAGGCTCCTTCGTTTGACGTTATTCCTATTATACTTTAGCATATTTCGTAGCGAAGGGCGAACGAACAAAGCCGTTCAAGCGATGCTGCGCTTGAACGGCTTGTTTGGGCCACTAAGAGCGGTTTATTCAGCTTCTTCCGGCAGCGCTTCCTGGGCGTCCGCCGGCGCGCCGCTGAAGCGGGCCACGAGGTACATGGAGGCCGCAACGGCCAGGAGCGTGCCGGCGATGACCGGCGTGGTGAGCATTTCTTTTGGCACTGCGGTGTAGAGGCCGATCAGGCCGAACAGGATGAAAATGACGGCCGCAAACCATTTGACGACGCGTTCGGGGATCTTTTTGCCGAGCACAATGCCGACGATGATGCCGATGCCGTCGGCCACCAGCATGCCGGTGGTTGTGCCTAGCCAGACGGGGACAATTGCGTTGAACTGCGCTGCGAGTGCCACTGTAGCCAATTGGGTTTTATCCCCCATTTCCGCGATGAAGAAAGCGATCGCGACCGTCCAAAACGGGCTGCGCTTAGAGGCTTTGTCTTCGCCGTTGAGTTCGTCGCCGCGAATTGTCCATAGTCCGAATAAAATGAATGAGGCCGCGGCAACAATCTGCACGGTTTCCATGGGAACAAAGCGGGTGAGGTATGTGCCGACGACGACGGCGAACAGGTGGTTGAACACGGTGGCGACAAATACGCCCCACATGACGGTTTGCCAGCGGTAGCGTGTGGCGAAGGCCATGGCCAAAAGCTGGGTTTTGTCGCCCATTTCTGCCAGCACGACAAAGGTTAGCGATGTTAAAAATGCAGTCATTTTTCTCCTCCTTTATCTTGGGAAAATATAAAAAACGAGACCTTTAGCATGGCAAAAAACCATGCTAAAGGTCTCGCTAATTGACGTTGCGCCAACAACAGAGCCAGATAGGTAGCCTATCAGTATGTTGACTCTGTTCTGTGAGCTACTCCCCTTTAGGAAATGAATAAGTGTTATTGTAATCGCTTTTACGGGAAAAGTCAAGAAGGCGTTAATTGACAGAAAAAACCTGGCCTGATAGGATACAAGTAATGCGCCATTGATGGGAGGCACAGTTGGATGAAGGATGCGAAGAAGATTTCTGTCTTGATCGTTGATGACTCGCCTTTTGGACGAATGGTTCTGGCTAATGCGTTAGATGAGAGGTTTGTTGTTTGCGGTCATGCCGACCGCTTGTCTGCGGCCATGGAGGCTTATGCGGAACATAGACCGGATTTGGTGACAATGGATATTGCTATGCCTGAGGCGGATGGCATTACGGCCACAAGGCGGTTGGTGGAGCGCTATCCGGACGCGGCGGTCGTTATTGTCAGCTTGCTGAAAGACGAGGAATTGGAAAAGGACGCCAAGGAAGCCGGGGCGAAGGGTTTTTTGCAAAAGCCCTTTGCGTCGGGTGAGTTGCTGGCGACCTTGTGGGATATTGCTGCGCTGCGCGTTTGAGCGCAAATAGCGTCTCGCTTGATGCGGCCTGGGCGATTGCTGCTGGAGCTTTTTTCGATAGCAGACCTCTGGAAGTGGATATTGCGGCGGAGCAGACCTGGCGGCCTGCTTTAACAAGGCGGCATGAGACACATCTTATGCCGCCTCTGTTGTCCTTCAGGAGTGTATTTTGCGCGTTTTTGTGCTACCCAGGCAGGATTTTAGCCAAACAAGACGAATGTATATTCAGATAATTTTGGGTGGAGGGATAGGATGATGGTCAATCAGCAACGGGTTTGGGACGAGTTCGTCGAGTTGGTGACGATCCCGTGCTCGACTAAAAATGAACGGGCAATTGCTGACGTTCTGAAAGCAAAGCTTGCGGCGCTTGGCTGTGAAGTTACGGAAGACAACGTAGGCGACAAGATCGGCGGCAACGCCGGCAACGTCTACGGCTATTTGAAGGGCAACCGTCCGAATGCTCCGGTTGTCATGCTCAGTGCGCACATGGATTGCGTCGAGCCTTGCACGGGAATCAAGCCGCAACGCAAGGACGGGATCGTTACCTCGGATGGCACGACCATTCTTGGCTCCGATGACAAGTCCGGCGTAGTGGCAATTTTGGAAGCGCTTCGTTTGCTCAAAGAGCAAAAGCTTGACCACGGCGACGTGCAGGTTGTGTTCACCGTGTCGGAGGAAGGCGGCGTCAACGGATCCAAAAACATGGATGCGGCGAACCTGAAGGCGGACATCGGCTATGCGCTCGACGCGTCCGGCAATCCCGGCGGGATCATCGTCATGGCGCCCGGGCAATATAAATTGCATGTAACGGTGCAGGGCAAGACGGCGCATGCCGGTCTGGCCCCCGAGGAAGGCATCAACGCCATTGTGCTGGCGGGCAAGGCGCTGGCGGCCGTTCCGGACGGCCGGATTGACGAAGAGACTACGGCCAACGCCGGCATCATTCACGGCGGCCAGGCGACGAATATCGTGCCGGAAACGGTGGAAATCACCTGCGAGGCACGGAGCCGCAACGTGGACAAACTGGCCAAGCTGACGGAAGAGATCAAGGCAACTTATGAGCGGGTTGTTGCGGAAAATGGCGGCACGGCGTCTGTGCGCGTGGAAAAGGCGTACGATCCGTTTGTGCTGACCGAAGATTCGACGGTAGTGGCCGTGGCGCAGGAAGCCGCTGTTGCCGCAGGGCTGACGCCGAAGCTGGCGCCTACCGGGGGCGGCAGCGATGCCAACTTCTTCAACAGCTATGGCGTGCCGTGCGCTGTTTTGGCGGTTGGCATGAGCAAGGTGCACACCAAGGAAGAGTTCATCAAGGAAGAGCACCTGTACCAAAATCCGCTTTTGGTCCTGGAGCTGTTGAAGGCTGCGGCTGCGCGCAGCAAATAAGATTTGGAATAAAAAACACCGGTTCCGGCGCCTGTTGAAACAACAGGCGGACGGACCGGTGTTTTTTATTCCGCCGGGGACAAGACGAGCTCGAGTCCCAGCTCCTTTTTGAACCAGCGGGCATGGCGGTTGGTGGCGAGCACCTCCAAGGCGCAGGGGCCGGCGGCTTTATAGCGTAGGTAAAGGCGTTTTTGGTCGCCGGAAACAACGGGCTCGATGCTGTGGATGGCGCGGGTTTGCGTTTCATCCAGGGTTTCGGCGATCGCCAGCAGCAGGGCCATTTTTCGGGCGACGGCCCAATCCGCCTCGTCGAGGAATTCGGTGTAAATGCGCCCGCGGAAGTACTTGCTGGAGGCGCCGCCATGCCAGCCGGCCACGACCGAGAGCAGCATCTGCTCCCGGTGGGTGAGGCCGAACAAGCGGGCGTTTTCCACCAGGTAGGCGCTGTGCCGGGCATGGTCGTAGTAATTGACTGTGATGCCGATGTCGTGCAAGAGCGAGGCGACGCGCAGGAGGGCGCGATTCCGCGCCTCGAGCTTGTGGAACGGTTCAAGCACGGCAAAGAGCTGGTCGGCCATGTCGGTTACGTGGTTGGCGTGATGCTCATCGGCCTTGTAGAAGCGCAGCATGTTTTGGGTGCTGTGTTCAAGAATGTCGTCGATGATAACTGGCTGGTTCAGGCCTTTCAGGTAATGCTGCATAAAAAGCCCCTCCCTGACGCCGCAGCCCGACGTGATCAGTCGGTTGCTGCCGGTTGCCTCAAACAGGGCGTGGACAATCGAACTGCCGGCGATGATGATGTCGGCGCGTTCGGCATTCAGCCCGGGGATTTTCTTGCGCTGCGAATAGGTTGTGCCGAGCAGGAGGTTCAGTAGGTCGTTGAAGGAGATTTTGCCCATGCGGTAGTTGTGCAGCTTGGGGTAGGGGTATTGCTTGCGGCGCTGGTCGATTTTGGCCAGATTGCGCGCCGTGCCGCCGATGCCGATCAGCGGCAGGTTGGTGTTTTTCGTCCACGGCAGGGCCTTGATCTGTTGCTGGATATGCTGCGTCAGCTCGCTGAAGGCGCTTGGCGTGATGCGGTCTTTTGTTTTGAAGAGCTCTGTCGTGTTGACGGCGCCAAACGGCAGGCTGGCGGTGTGCAGCACCTGGCGGTTGCGGATCAGGGCCATTTCCGTGCTGCCGCCGCCCAAGTCAAACACCAGAGCGTCGGTTGCGTCGATCGTGTTGACGACGCCCAGATAGCCAAGCCATGCCTCTTCCTCGCCGCTGATGATACGCAGCGGAATGCCGGTTTCCTGGCGAATTTGCTCGACAAACGCGGGGCCGTTGCTTGCGGCGCGGACTGCCGCGGTAGCGACGGCGATAATCGCATCGACTGAAAACAGCCGGCACATATAGGCGAAGTTTTTCAGGGCGGCAACCGCTTTTTCCATCGGTTCCGGCAGCAATTCGCCCTTGTCAGTGAGGCCGCTGCCGAGTCGGACGGACTCTTTTTGCTGATAGACCAGGTTATAAGCGCCGTTGTGGTAAACGTGCGTAACAATAAGCCGGGCAGAATTGGACCCCAGATCAACAATGGCGACACGCTCCGTCATGCTTTGAATCACCCCTTTTTTTTCTCGCTACTATATATTTCACGCTATGCGGCAAAATCCTGCGCCGCCGGCAAAAAAACGCACACGGCGGCGCGGCTGCGGAGAATTAACCGGGAAAATCCAGGCACAAAGAGGGTTTTAGGCCGGGGCGTGCGAATTATACTACTGTTGAGGGGGAGAAGGTATGACGAAGAAAAAGAAAAAAACATTTGCCGCCATTCACCTTGGATCCGAAAGTATCAGCCTGCAGATCGTCGAATTCAGCGAACTGCAGGATATTCGCGTCATTGATGAGACGAGCCGCCGTGTGACCTTGGGCGAGGAGACTTTTAAATACGGCCGCCTGTCATTTCAAACGGTGCGCGATATTTGCGAATTGTTGCGGGGGTATAAACGCCTGCTGAGCGAGTACCAGGTCACCGAGTACCGCTTGCTGGCCACGACGGCGATTCGGGAGGCGACCAACCAGCAGTATATTATCGACCAGATTCAGGTGCGCACGGGCTTCAGGGTGGAAGTAATTGATATGCCGCAGGAAATCTACATGAAGTATGCCGCCATCCAGCGCAGCATGCAGGCGCAGCAGGTCGTCCGCCGCCAGGACGGCGTGCTGTTGGTTGATATTTCATCGGGGGGCTTGAGCATCACCCTGTGGGAAAACAGCGCCATCCGCTACCAGCAAAACATTCATCTGGGACTGATTCGCGTTCGCGAGGGCTTTGAACCGCAGGAGAGGGCTTCCAGCCGCTTTCCCCAGGCGCTTACGGAATATATCCACAGCACGATTTCGCCGGTGCGCAACGCGCTGGCGGGCGGATCGCCGCGCTATTTGGTCATCACAGGTTCGGAAACGAAGCTTGTTTTAAAAATGCTGGGACGGAACGTTAAAGAGCGTCGGTTGGAGCGTATCAGTCGGACGGAGTTTGACACCCTGTTTGAAAATGTGCGGCTCTTGAAGGCGCCGCAGCTGACCAAGATCTTTTCGATTGACGAGGCGTCGGCGGAATTGGTGCTGCCGACCTTGACGCTTTATCAGGAACTGCTGCTATTAAGCAAGGTCGAGAAAATCCTCGTGCCGTATGATCGCTTTTTAGACGGGGTCGTGTACCTGCAGGTGGCGGAGGAGACGCAGGACCCATGGCTGCAGACGCTTGAGGAGGAAGTGGTTGGCCTGGCCCGTTCCTTGGGGGTCAAGTACAATTACGACGCCGCCCACGCCTGGCAAACGGAAGTGTTCGCCTTGCAGCTGTTTGATAAGCTCAAGCGATTGCAGGGTTTGCGCGAACGGGATCGTTTTTTGTTGCGGGTGCTGTGCATTTTGCATGATATCGGCAAGTTTGTCTGCCTACGCCGCCATTATTTCTATTCGTACCGGCTGATCATTTCCTCCGATATTCTCGGGCTCAGCGATGAGGAAAAAGAAGTGGTGGCCATTGCCGCCTATTCCCATGCGCGGGGTGTGCCCGATCAAGAGGACGTGCCCTACTCCCGTCTGGACAGGCCGCGCAAGGTGCTGGTGGCGAAGCTGGGGGCGATCCTGGCGCTGGCCGATGCAATGGATCGCAGCTACAGGCAAAAAATTGACAGCTGTGTTATTACGCAAAAAGGGGATGAACTGCACATCAGCGTGTCCTCGCGCCAGGATATTTCCCTGGAAGCCTGGACCTTCGCCGGCAAAGCGGAGTTCTTTGCCGATGTGTTTGGTTTGCACCCCGTACTAGAGAGGAAGGCGTGAGTCCGATGGAAAAATCGATGTTGGACCAGCCCGGCAACTTCAACAACCGGGAACTGAGCTGGCTGAAGTTCAACCTGCGCGTGCTGAAGGAGGCCGGGGATAAAGATACGCCGCTGTTGGAGCGGATCAAGTTTGTGTCAATCGCCAGCTCGAACCTAGACGAGTTTTTCATGGTCCGGGTGGCAGGGTTGAAGGACCAACTGGTGGGGCACGCCTGGAAACGCGATCTGGCGGGCCTGACGGTCAGTGAGCAGCTTGACCAGATTGCGCACGGGGCTCACACGCTGGTCAAACTCAAATATCGCTACTTGTTTGCTATTTTAAAGGATTTGCGCTGCGAGGGCGTTTGCTTTGAACGCGTCACGAATTTGACGGCGGCGGGGCAGCGCTGGGTTGAGCAGTATTTTCAGGACACGATCTACCCCGTGCTGACGCCGATGGCGGTTGATGCCGGGCACCCGTTTCCCTTCCTGGGCAGTCGCACCTTAAACCTGGCGCTGGAAATTCTGCGCAAAAACGGCGAAAAGGCGATGGCGGTCGTGCAGGTTCCGTCTGTTTTGCCGCGCATTGTTGCCGTGGAAAATGCCGACGGCTGCCAGACTTTTGTGTTCCTTGAAGACATCATCATGAATCATGCCGGGCAATTGTTCCAGGGCTGTGAAATCGGCGAAATTCTTCCCTTTCGCATAACGCGCAATGCCGATCTCTCGTTTGCGGAAGAAGAAGCGGCCGACTTGCTGGAAGAAGTGGAGCGCTCCTTGCGCCGCCGCAAGTGGGGCGTAGCCGTGCGGCTGGAAATCGTCCGCGGCGCGAATCGGCGCATTCGCCAGTTTTTGCAGGAAAGTTTGGAACTTGAAGACCAGGATGTGTACGAGATCAATGGCATGCTTGATCCGACCTGCTTCATGAAGTTTGCCGACTTGCCCGGCTACGACCACCTGCGCTTTGAGCCGTTTACGCCGCAAAAACCGGCGGAACTGCTGGAGGCGGAAGACATCTGGCAGCGCATCCGCGAGGAGGATGTGCTCTTGCACCATCCCTACGAATCGTTTGATCCGGTGGTCGGTTTTGTTTCCCGCGCCGCCACGGACCCGGCGGTGCTGGCGATCAAGCAGACGCTGTATCGCGTGAGCGGCAATTCGCCGATTGTTGCGGCTTTGGCCAAGGCGGCGGAAAACGGCAAGCAGGTCACTGTGCTGGTGGAACTGAAGGCGCGCTTTGATGAGGAAAAAAACATCCTCTGGGCGCGGCGCCTGGAGGAAGCTGGCTGCCACGTCATTTACGGTCTGCTTGGCCTCAAGACCCACGCCAAGACGACCCTGGTGGTGCGGCGCGAAGGCGACGGCCTCCGCCGCTATGTACACCTCAGCACCGGCAACTACAACGATTCAACGGCCAGACTGTATACGGACCTCGGCCTATTGACCGCCAATGAGGCTTTCGGCAGCGATGCCTCCGCTTTTTTCAACGTACTGAGCGGCTATTCTGATCCGCCGGTCTGGAACAAGTTTGTCGTGGCGCCGATGGGGCTGCGCGAAAAGGTTTACGAGCTGATCGAACAAGAAATGCGCCATGCAAAAGCAGGGCGCAAAGGACATATCATTGCGAAGATGAACTCCTTGATTGACAAGGATGTTATTTTGAAGCTGTATGAGGCGTCGTGCGCCGGCGTGCAAATTGAGTTGATCGTGCGAGGGATCTGCGGCTTGCGAGTGGGGATCCCCGGCGTCAGCGAAAATATTACCGTCCGCAGCATTGTTGGCCGTCTGCTGGAACATAGCCGGATTTTTTATTTCGCCAACGGCGGCAACGAGCAGCTCTTTTTGTCCAGCGCGGACTGGATGCAGCGCAACTTAAACGAGCGGGTCGAATTGCTCTTCCCGATTGAAAACGAGCGCTTCAAAACGCGGATCAAAGAGCTCTTGGCGCTGTACCTAATGGATAACGTCAAGGCCCACGTCATGCAAAGCAACGGAATCTATCGCCGGGTGCAGTTGCGGGGCGAGGCGATCAACTGCCAGACGGAGCTTTACCGGCAGGCGGTGGAAGCGGCGAAACCGGCCGTCATGCCGCTGGCGCAGCGCTTGCAGCCGCTTTACCGCAAGGAAGAAGTCTAAGTGCTGATGCCCAGCAGCTTTAAGAGCAGGTAGACCAGGCCGGCGGCGATCAGCGGACCGACGGCGATGCCGCCGAAGAAGCAAACACCGATGATTGTCCCGACCAATAGTGACGCAACAACGTCGGGTGACACTTGCACCAGACCGAGGCCGAGCGAACCGGCCCAGGCGACAAAAACGCCGGTCGCGACGGCGATGAAGCCCTTAAGGGAAGTGCAGGATTCGTATAAGTGCAGCAGGGTGACTTTTCCCGTGCCCAGGGGCACCAAAATCGCCAATGTCAGGAGGAAAATGCCGCATTGGATGCCGTTTTTTTCGATCCAGGGCAACGGCGCCTTGATGCCCAACAGGAGCATGACGAGGAGCAAGGCGGACGGGAGCGCCACCATCGTGTTCTTGCTAATGATCGATAGAACCAGGATCAGGCCAAGCGGCAGCAATTCTGTCCAATTCACGGATATCACTCGCTTTCTGTCGGGGCAGTTGCCTGCCTTAAGGGTATGCTATAATAGAACAAGCATATTATAGCATATAAGTTGCGAGTCATTTTTTGAAATAGGTGGGAGGATTGAACATGTCAGACAAAGTACAAGTTGTTGTTCACAGAGGGGATCTCTATGGCGTTATTGAATACGACACCGCAACCAACAGCGCTTCGGTGCGCTTCCCTGATGCCGCCATTCAAGCGGAAATAGAGGCCTATTTGGCCAAACCGCATGAAATCAACGTGCCGCAGGAGACGTTGCGCGATTTTACGGCAAAGACGTTCAAGGTAACAGACGGCTTGAAGAGCTTCCAGACGATTTTGACCCGGATGTGGGGCGCAATCGACGTTCATGTTGATTGGAGCATTCCTGGCGACAAAGTCGCGTTCATGCAAAAAAAATTGTGATTGGGGATAACTTTTTTGTTGCGGCGGCTTGTGAGCTGAAAAACCCCTAAATACAAGGTGTGCGTAACTTGCTGTTTATCCACAGAGTTATGCACAGAACGGGTGTTTTTGTGGATAAGTGGGGGTAAATGCGGGGGAAAAGGGCGAAAAAAGCCTTGTTCTGCGTGTGGATAAGTTGAAAACCCTGGGGATGGCGCACTTCTTGACAAGCCTATTTGTGGATGCTACAATTGCCTCGGCGGCAGTCTGTCCGCCGAATATGAATGCGCGCCCGTAGCTCAGGTGGATAGAGCAGCGGTTTCCTAAACCGCGTGCCGGACGTTCGAGTCGTCTCGGGCGCACCAAGTACATGTAAGCTCCGATGGGGATTTTCCCGTCGGAGTTTTTTTATTGCCCTCGGGTTCAAGTAAGTTTTATTTTTCACAAAAAGCAAAATAGTTGCACTATTCAGTAACTTGGCGTATGATGAAATTAAATAATGAATACAAAATACAAAACGGATTATGCGGACTTTTAAAGAAAATGGGGGAGAGAAAAATGGCGAGCTGGTTAGCAAAGCATGCCCAAGGTAAGGTTTTTGTTGATGAGGTTTTTGACGCCGTAGCGGCGGTGGGAAAGGCGACCGCCCAGCATGGGAAAGCGCAGGTCGTAAACGCCACGATTGGCGCTTTATGCGACGAAGACGAAAAACTGGTCTTTTTGCCGACGGTGGAGCGCGTCTTCCGCGGCTTGCCCGGCGAGGAGATCGCCGCTTACGGCAGCGTGCGCGGCTTGCCTGAGTACCTGTCGGCTGCCATAGAACAGACTTTCCAAAACAGCCGCCCCGATGCTTATATTGAGGCTGTTGCCACGGCCGGCGGCACGGGGGCCATCCACAACCTGCTCTGGAACTATTCCAATATTGGCGACGCGGTCTTGACGCACGATTGGCATTGGCAGCCTTACTCCGTGCTGTGCAGCGATATCATGCGCCGCTTGGAGACGTTCAGCTTTTTTGATGAAAAGCGCCAGTTCAACATCAATTCGTTTGCGCAAAAAGTGAGCGAACTGCTTACCAAACAGGACAACCTGGTCGTTATTTTGAACACGCCGAATCACAACCCGACCGGCTACAGCCTGACTGATTCAGACTGGGATCAGGTCATTACGGTTATCAACCAGCAGGCTGTCGGGCAAAAATCCATTACGCTGCTTGTCGACATCGCCTACATTGACTATGCGCCCAACGCGGAGGCGTGCCGGCGCTTTATGACGAAGTTTGCCTACCTTTCGCCGAATGTCTTTGTGGCGTTGGCCTTCAGCATGTCAAAAGGCTTTACACTGTACGGCCAACGGATGGGGGCGCTCATTGGCGTATCGAAGGACAAGGCGGCTCTGGCCGAGTTTGTCAATGCTTCCGTCATTACTTGCCGTACGCGGTGGTCTAACCTCAGCCGGGCGGCGATGCGCACGATGGCGGAAATCTATAAGGATCCGGCGCTCTTGCAGCAGGTCGGCAATGAGCGGAGCGCATATGCCGGTCTGATGGCGGCGCGGGCCAAGGTGTTTGTCGAAGAGGCGAAAACGGCGAATCTGGAATTCCTGCCGTATTCGGCCGGCTTCTTTGTCACCGTTCCTTGCGCTTCGCCGGTGACGTCAAGCGATATCTTGCGGCAAAGCAATATCTTCGTCGTGCCGATGGCGAAAGGCTTGCGCATCGCTGTTTGCGCCGTTCCCGTACGGAAGATGTACGGCTTGGCGGAGAAGGTCGCGCAGGCTGTTCAGGGGGCGTGTCCAACCCGCTGAAAAAATATATTTGCTGCCCGGCGAATTTCACTAAAGGAGAATGCCTCAACTTGTCGAAACATACAGAGTTATCATTATTTTTGGAGTGGAGGCAGTTGGGCAGATGAGTAATGTGACTGGCAGTGAAATGATTGATATGCTGTGCAAGTTGGCGCCTTATATGAACGATATCATTCCGGGTGATATTGGTATTGCCGTTGTTAAAGACGGCAAATATGTGTGCTATGTTCCGGCGGAGAGTTTGGACTTGAAAACGAAGGTTGGTGCTCCTGTCAATCCTGGTGCGGCGAAACAGTGCTTGGAAACAGGAATGCATATTTCGCGCGTCATTCCCAAAGAAAAATCCGCCTATGGCATGGCTTATGCTGCCAATGCCTACCCGTTGAAGGATGACGGACGGGTTGTCGGGTGCGTAACAATTACCCAAAGCATCACGGCTATGGAACGGGTCAACGGCATTTCCTGTGACATTGCGGCCTCTTCCCAAGAGCTTACTGCCGGTTTGGAAGAACTGGCCAGCCGTTCCACAGAGGTTACGCGCAGCACGAACGAATTGGACGCCCTCGGGAAAAAGCTGATGGATGCGGCACGCCAGACGGATGAAATTGTCGCGTTCATCAAAAATGTGGCCGGCCAAACCAATTTGCTGGGGTTGAATGCGGCCATTGAGGCGGCGCGGGTTGGCGAGCAGGGGCGCGGTTTCAGCGTTGTGGCTGAGGAGGTGCGCAAACTGGCGGTGGCCAGTGCCGATTCCGTGACCAGGATTTCAGAAACCTTGAAAAACATCTATTCGTCTGTTGCCACGCTGACGCAAATGATAAACAGCATTGACCAGAACATGAATGGGCAGAGTCTGGCGATTCAGGAAATGGCGAAATCTAGCCAAACCTTGGCGGAAATCGCGACGCAGTTGACGGACACCG
This sequence comes from Sporomusaceae bacterium, assembly GCA_029265905.1. Taxonomy (GTDB): domain Bacteria; phylum Bacillota; class Negativicutes; order Acidaminococcales; family JAJUGR01; genus JAJUGR01. Next base: position 17,769 of record JAJUGR010000026.1, read on the forward strand.
TGCAAGACATGTATGAATTAAAGGAATAGGTTGCTGCGTGCAACAAGGGGTTGCCTCAATCAGGTTTCAAACCTGAGTCGAGGCAACCCCTTGCTTGTAGTTTGTATTCTGATGTTGCGGTGATCTCTATGTATCAACCGTCGGAGAACTCTTGGACGACATATGTTCTGCCGTTGGGACTCACTTTTACGCCGATGCCAACTTGAGTGTAACGCGGGCTCAAAATGTTAGCCTTGTGGCTCGGGCTGTTCATGAACGCTTGCTGTGCGTCGCGAATGCTGGCGTTAAAGGCCAGATTTTCACCGGCATAGTTGAAGGGGATGCCGTTTCTGCGCATGCGCTCGAAAGGCGAGAGGCCTTCGGGGCTGGTATGGGAGAAAAAGTCGCGCTTGATCATGTCCTGCGCGTAGCTTTCTGCGAGCCGGGACAACGCGACATTAAAGCGCAAGGGCGGCAACCCGTGCGCGGCGCGGTCGGCATTCAGCAGATCCAAGGCCTGGCGCTGCTGCACATTGATCGCCAGTGCGTCCGAAACAGGCGGGCGCATCGGTTCTAATGTCAATGCCTGGTCGGCGGGAGTCGCATTGGCGGTTGCGCCGAGGGCGAATAAGCTCAGTGCACAAGTGCAGACGAAGCCGCAGGCGGCTTTCAACAATTTGTTGCTGTTCATTTTTTCTACCTCTTTCAAATCATGATTGAATCAACCCGGTGTTTGAAAATGAAAAGAAGGCAAACTGCCGCCTGCCTTCTCGTTCAACCGTAGTTGGCAGCTTGGCAATCATAGACAAATGTCCTTAGACCCAAAACTTTGCGTCCCTACCTTTCGATAGGTTTGCCCAATATTCAATTGACTGTTTTGAAAGGAAATCCGGACAAAACAACCTTGTTGTGGAACATACCTAAAGCGGTCGATGGAACAATCTTTTTTATTAATTTCATTTTATCTACAGGATGGTATGGTGTCAACGAATTTGCGACTATTTTCCACGATTGTGGCGTACTTGTTAGCTAGTTGTTAGTATACGTAAGGAATGAAGCGATAGGGGACTTTCTTGCAGTATTCCTGATAGTCCGGATCCTGCAATAGGTGCCTTTCTTCAGTTATGGCGCGCAGAAAATAAATGAAGGACCAAAAGCTCATGGTCAGAATGGCCGGAACGGAAGCAATCGGGAGCATGGCGATCCACCAGGCAAGATTTTTGGCAATATAGGCTGGATGGCGGACGTAGGCGAAGGCGCCAGTCATGACGATGCCCCGGTTGGTCAGGTTCGAACACTTCCAGCCCAGCGAAATTGATCCCCAGACATAGACTGCGTAACATAATATCATGACGATTTCGGCTAAAATAGTCAGCCAGAGGTTTTTAAACAAGGGAATATCCAGCGAGTACCAAAGGGCGTAGGTGTTAACGAAGCCGTTGAACGGCGGGTAGCAGGCAAGCGTCACCGCCCAGCCCAGCACAGTCGGCTCGACGGATTTGACCAGGTTGTTGCAACGGGCCGCTTCCAGGGCATAGCCCGTGGCGTAGAGGCCGCTGTCGACTAAAAATATCAGGTCGATCAGGAGTGGGAAGATTAACAGGTGCAGGGACTGGATATCAGCGTTGTATTGGCCGGTTATGAAGGGGGTCAGGTGGTAGCGGGCGGAATTCAGGTTGGCTAAGAAGAAGTTGGTCATCATGGGTAGGTAGATGATTTTTACCAAGAGAAACAATAGCGCGGTTTTTTCTTGCTTTGTAATGGTCGGGAGTTGAATGTTTTTATCATAAGGGAATTTCGACAAATAAATTTGGCTTTGTCCTAACCAGCGGCTGATGGCGGCAATGGCTTCGTAGGCATGCGATGGGGTTGGTTTTGCGGCATGGCGGTAATAGAAAAAACCGCCTACGGTGTAGGTAGAGGCCAATAGCAGGAGGACGAGCTGCGCCTGTTCGCTTAAAAATTTAACATAATAATGGTGGGTGCGGTAAATAAAGATGAAAAGCCATATGACAAGCAGGTTTGACGTGTAGTAGCGATATTTGACGCGCACGAAAACCACCGCCTTTCGTTGGGTGTGTGGTGGCAAGGTTATGTGGGAATATTCCGTTTTGTTCAGGCGGTTTCCTGCCTGGGCTGCGGCAAAAATCTATTGCGCTTTATGTAAGCATGCGTGAGGCGCTCTTGTGTAATAATAAAGGGCATCTCCTTTGCAAGAAATGCCCTTTACCAAGCTAGCCAGTAAGTGTGTTCAGTCATACACTAGTTGATGGGTTGCTACTCAGTAAGCGTTACGCGACGGTTCAGTGCCCGCCCCTCAGCGGTGTCGTTCGATGCTGCCGGCATGGTTTCTCCTTTTGCATCGACACGGCTGATCGCACTGGCCGGAACGCCATGGGTAAGGAGATAGTTTTCAACCGTTCTTACCCGCCGCCATGACAGATCCATGTTGTAGGCTTCCGTGCCAATGCTGCACGTGTGACCGACCAGGACAAACTTCGTGCCCGGATTAGCCCGGTAAATTTCGATCGCTTTGTCGACGTCCCTGGCTTGTTGGGCGCACAGGGCGTCTTCGTCAAAGTCGAAATAGATGGGGTTCATCACGATCGTCGTAGCACCCAAGGTTCCCGTGGTTGCAATTGGTTTGTCTTCAGGCCAGCCGACTGCCGCCCAGTCGAGCGGTTGAGGAACATAAGCTGCGCCTAACGTGCCGGATTCTGCACCAGGACCACTAGCTGCACCTTCGCCGCCGCCGCCGCCTTCTCCCAAGCCGGAGCCGCTACCCGAACCGGAGCCGCTACCCGAACCGGAGCCGCTACCCGAACCGGAGCCGCTACCCGAACCGGAGCCGCTGCCTGAACCGGAGCCCGAACCGCAACCGGAGCCGCTGCCAGAGCCGCCGTGGCCGGAGCCGCTGCCAGAGCCGCCGTGGCCGGAGCCGCTGCCAGAGCCGCCGTGGCCGGAGCCGCTGCCAGAGCCGCCGTGGCCGGAGCCGGAACCGCCTCCAGGACCGCCACCGTCGCCGTGGTTATTGTCGTTGCCGTGATTGTTGTCGTTTTGGCCGCCCCCCATGTTGCCATGCCCAGCCGAGTTTGTACTATCGCTGTTGCTAGGTGCGGCCAGTACATACGCGCCTGAGAAGGTCACAACAACGGCGAGACAGGCGAGTACGACGAACAATCCTTTCAGTGACAACAGCCTTTGAAAAAATGAGCCTTTTCGCCTTAACATACCTGCTCCCCTCCTTTACCCTCCTTTGCTGATTTCCGGGTATCTTGTTGTGAGTGAAGAAACTGGGTTGATCGGATAGTACGCCACTATCTTTGCTTTCATTATATCAGCAAACACACTTTTTTTCCAGAATCAATAAAATGAATATTTAGACAAATTATATTTTAATTAAAAACAATAATGGAAAATCGTTGGGGTATATACAGCTATTGAGCGCCGATGAAAGACAAAGGTTTTTGTACAAGCGACTTTTTTAATGGCGCCCTGGTAGAAATCTGTAACAGATGGTAATGGGGCGGCTGGGTTTTACTTCCCCAAAAGGTCTTTATGCGGACTGTGTCTAACATAACAATATAGTGGTACGGAAGGACGGTATAGATATGCGTGAGGCGGGTATACAAGAGAAAAATATTTTTTACCGGACCCACCGAATTCCTGACGGATACAACAACGAAAATGATTTACGCTGTCATTGCTTGAACTGGATGAGCAGGAACGGAGCTGGCCTGTAGCAAACGAAACCGCCTTGTCAACCATCGGTTTATACGCGGTTGACAAGGCGGTTTCGTTTGTTTTATACTGCCAGTAGCTGATGGTTTTTCAGATGGATTGGAGGAGTAATAATGTCACAAGCAAAGAAGTTGAACGATTTGATGTATGCCGGCCTTTTTGCCGCGTTAACGGCGGTTCTGGGGCTAGTTTCCATACCGTTGCCGTTTAGCCCGGTGCCGATCAGCGGCCAGTCGCTGGCGATCATGCTGGCGGGCAGTGTTTTGTCGGTGCGGCAAGCGGGCTTAAGCATTTTGACTTTTCTTCTGGTCGGTGCGGTCGGCGTACCCGTGTTTGCCGGCGGAACCGGCGGGCTTGGCATTGTTTTCGGGCCGCGCGGCGGCTATCTGCTGGGGTTCCTGCTTGGAGCGATGGTCATCAGTGCGCTGAAGGGGTCGTCCAACAACGTGTGGCGGCTGGCGCTGGCCAATATTGTTGGCGGGATCGGCGTTGTTTACTTACTGGGTGTAGCCTGGTTGAGCTTGGTTACGGGCATGGGGCTGCAAAAAGCCTTTTTGGCCGGGGCGCTGCCTTTTCTGCCGGGTGATTTTTTCAAGGTGTTTATCGCTTCGGTTGTCGGCGTGGCGCTGAATAAACAATTGCGCACCGCTTGGGGGCGGGCATGAGCGACGTCTATCTGGTTGGCGGCGTGCGGACGCCGATCGGCAAGACGGGCGGCACCCTGCGAAACGTATTGCCAGAGCAGTTGGGCGCGGCTGTCCTGAATGAAATATTGTTGCGTTATGCGCTTTCCCCTGAGGACATCGATCAGGTGGTGATGGGGAATGCGGTTGGCCCTGGCGGCAATATCGCCAGGGTTTGTTTGCTTGCGGGCGGCTGGCCGTTTAGTGTTCCCGGCGTGACGGTCGACACGCAATGCGGCTCGGGCTTGAGCGCAGTCAATATGGCAGTTGATCGGATTCGCTCCGGTGCGGCAGACGTGCTGGTTGCCGGCGGGGTGGAAAGCACGAGTTTGGCACCGCGCCGGCAATTCAACCCGAATGACCTCCGCTTTTGCGGGCCGGACGTGTATTATGAGCGGGCGCCGTTTTCGACGCCGCAGATTGGCGACCCCGAGGTGGGGGAGGTGGCGGAAAAGCTCGCCGCTCTCAAAGGGATTTCCCGGGATGCAATGGATGCTCTGGCCCTGGAAAGCCATCGTCGGGCCGCGCGGGCGCGGGAGGCGGGCTTGCTGCGGGAGATGCTGCTGTCGGTTGATACGCCGTCCGGACCGGTTGACTACGATGAATGCATTCGCGGCAACATGAGCCTGGCGCTCTTGCGCCGGATGCCGCCGGTTTTCGCGCATGGCGGCGCCGTGACGGCCGGCAACACCTGCCTGAAACATGATGGAGCGGCGGTGCTGCTTTTGGCCTCGGAACAGGCCGTGCTAAAATACGGTTTGCAGCCGCAGGCGCGGATTGTGCAAACGGCCATCAGCGGCTGTGACCCCAACTGGTTTCCCCTAAGCCCGGTGCCGGCGATCAACAAGCTGTTGGAAAAAGCCGGTTTGCCGCTGGATGCAGTGGCGGCCATGGAAATAAATGAGGCTTTCGCCGTGAAAATTTTGGCCTGCTGCCGGGAACTTGGCTACAGCCTGGCAAAGACCAACATGCTCGGCGGCGCTCTGGCCTACGGCCATCCTTACGGGGCTTCGGGCGCGATTATCCTGCTCCATTTGCTGAAAGCCCTGGAGCAGGTGCAGGGCCGCTATGGCATTGCGGCGATTGGCGCCGTGGGCGGACAGGGAATCGCGACGCTGGTTGAGAGGTGTTGAGCGCGTGTTGATCCATGGCTGGCTTAATCAAGCGAGAAACAGACTAAGCGATAAATGCTGCTTGATATACGGCGAAGAACGGCTGTCTTACGGTGATTTTTCCCTGCGTGCGGATGACCTGGCTTTGCGTCTGGCGGTGATCGTCAAAAAAGGCGGCCGGGTTCTTGTGCAAAAAGAGAATCCGCTCGATCAACTCCTGCATTTCTTTGCGGTGGTCAAGGCGGGTGGAACCTGCATTTTGCTGGATGCGGCCGCATCGGAAGCGGTTGCCCGGGATTTGGTGCGCAGGCAGGGTGCATTGCTGATTGACGATCGCTGGGCTCCGCCTGCGGCCAAGGCCGCTTGTTTGCCGCTTGCTGCGCAAGGGGACATCTTTCTTGGCGCGCTAAGTTCGGGCAGCACTGGCATTCCCAAATTGATTTGGCGTGACCATGCAAGTTGGACAAGCGCTTTCCCCGCTCAAAGTGAAGTTTTTCATCTTGCCAGCGACGATACGCTGTTTGTCGCTGGCTCTCTTGCCTATACGGCTAATTTAAATGCCTGCCTGCATATGCTTTCGCTGGGTGGAACGGTAGTCATCGGCGCCGGCCGCCGGCCGCGCAGCTGGGCCTCGGATATAGCAAATCATCAGGTAAGCGCGCTTTGCCTGGTGCCTGCCCATTACAATCTGTTGCTGAAGACACTGTCCAAGCCATTGCCGGAGGTGACGTCTCTCGTTGCCGCCGGGGCGAAGCTGGCGTCTGAAACGATTCGGAAGCTTGCACGCTATTTTCCGGGGGCTACGCTTATTGCGTATTATGGCGCCAGCGAACTAGGGCATGTCAGCTATATGACGGGAGCAGAACTGCTAGAAAAACCTGGCGCGGCAGGAAAACCGTTCCCTGGCGTCAAAATAACCATTGAGGATGATGAAATATGGGTGCAGAGTCCGTATTTGGCACCGTCCTATCATCCCAAAGCCACGGCCGGCGATCTTGGCCGCTGGGACGAAGCCGGGTACTTGTATGTGCTGGGGCGCAAAAATGGCCTCATCAACAGTGGCGGCGTAAAAGTGATTCCTGAACAAGTGGAGGCAATATTGGGGCAATGTCCGGGGGTAGCACAGGCGGTGGTGGGCGGTGTAGACGATGATGACAGAGGGCAACGCATTTGCGCCTGGATCGTGCGAGCGTGGCCGAATATAACCAAGGCGGATGTGTTGGCGTTTTGCCGGGAAAAATTGCGGCCGCATACTTGGCCGCAGACAATTGTTTTTGTCGAGTCATTGCCATTAACGGCAAGCGGGAAAATTGACAGGCTGCGGCTCCGCAACGGGAATTAGCGGACGGCGGCGGGAAGGAGTTGGACTAGGTGGCTGACGTGGAGACGCTTGTGCCGCATCGATACCCTTTTTTATTTATAGACGAGATTCTCTCCGCCAATGCTCAGGAGATTGTTGGCGCTAAAACTTATGACGACACCTTCCTGTTTGTCCAGGGCTCGCATGACGGCAGAATGGTGCCTGGCACCATTCTCGTTGAATCGATTGTCCAATGCGGCGGGGCCGGTGCGACGCAATTGGGTCTGGTCAAGGTGCAGCGTTGGGGGTTGGCTTCCTTGCAGAAAGTGCGCTTTTACGGCGAGGTTCCTGTTGGCGCCACGGTCAACATGGTTGTCAAAAACGTCAAGGTGTCCGGCAAGCTGTTGAAACAGACCGGCACGGCGTTTGTGGACGGCAGACAGGTTTTGAAAGCGACTTGGCTATGCATGTTGCTCAAGTAATATCCCGGCCGGCGGCTATGCAGCTGCCGGTTTTGCTTTACGGTGCCCGTCAAACCAGTAGTGCCAAAAATGAATAATGTATACATAACGATGTGCGAAAGGAGTGTTCAATATTCTATAGAATAATACCGACAGACAAAGCTTAACCGCCGCGTGGCGAACAGCACTGTGCCAGTTGAACAAGCCGGTTGCTGGAAAGCCTGTCTGAAGCAGCCTGTTTGGGGAATGTGGGAGCGGGCTGGCCGACAAATGCTATAGAATATAGAAAATTGGGAGGGGACAACGTATGAAAAAAATTCTTATGGCCAAGGGTGCGAGAACGATTGTTGAGACCTGTGCGGGCGTCAAGCCGGGCGAAAAATGCGTCATCGTTACGGAGCCCAGCATGATGGGCATTGCTGAGTCGCTTGCCGCGGCGGTTTATGCCGCCCAGGCTGAGGCGACTACGGTGGTCATTCCGCCGCGCTCTTCGGACGGTCAGGAGCCGCCGGCCGCCGCCGCCGCCGCGATGAAAGCCAGCGACGTATTTTTCAACTGCGTCTATACTTCCATTACGCACACAAGCGCGACGAGAAATGCCGCTGCTGCCGGCGCGCGAGGTATAATGATGACGCAATTCAACGAAGAAATGATGATCAGCGGCGGCTTGCATGCCGATTTTGCCGCGATTGCGCCGCAGTGCCAGGCGGTTGCCAAAGCGCTCGAAGGCGCGGAGAAAATTCATCTGACTACGCCGCACGGCACGGACCTGACTTTCTCCGCCAAAGGCCGTCCAGGCAATGCCCTTACTTGCATGATCAAACCCGGCACCTTCACGACGGTCCCGACGGTTGAAGCGAACGTATCGCCGCTAGAGGGCACGGCGGAAGGGGTCATCGTCGCCGACGCCAGCATTCCCTATATCGGGATCGGCCTGCTGAATGAGCCGATCAAAGTCAAGGTGGAAAAAGGAATGATGGTTTCCATAGAAGGCGGCAAGCAGGCCGAGATGCTGAAAGCCAACTGGGCGTCCAAGAATGATCCGCTTGTCTACAACGTGGCGGAAATGGGGGTCGGCCTGAATCCGAACTGCAAATTCTGCGGCGCGATGCTGGAGGATGAAGGCGTGTACGGATCCGTTCATATCGGCACCGGCACCAACATTACGCTGGGCGGCAACACCAAAGCGGCCTGCCATTACGATTTGATCATGACAGGGGCCACGATTGTGGCGGACGGACGGACGATCTTAAAAGACGGCCAGGTCGTCATCTGATTTGACCGCCTTCGTCGCGGGGTTGCCTAAACCTTATATGAAAGGCGCGTGGAGTGCATGAAAAACAAACCTGGAACAACCGGTTTTCTAAAATCGACTCCGCTGTGGGTGCAAATTCTGATCGGACTTGCCATTGGCGTGGCCATTGGGTTTATTGCACCCGACCTGGCCAAAAAGCTGCAACCGATCGGACAAGCCTTTATGAAGGCGATTAAAATGATCGTTATCCCGCTTATTTTCTCGGCGGTAACCCTCGGCATCTACAAGATGGGAACCAACATGAAAGAGCTGGGCAAATTGTCTTTGATCGCCTTTACCTGGTTCTATGTCGCAACCGGCATTGCTATGATTGTCGGAATCGGGCTGAATGAAGTGTTCCATCCTGCCGCCGGCTTGGACTTGCAAATGACCGGTTCCGTGCCGAAAGACATTGCCAAGTCGCTTGACTGGGGCAAGTTCTTCCTGGATCTCATTCCGGACAACGTCTTTGCGGCGATGGCCGGGCAAAAAATCATTCCCACCTTGTTCTTCTCCGTTTGTTTTGGCTTGGCGTTGGCCCATGCCGGCGAACATTCCAAAACTGTAGTGGGTTTTCTAGACGGCATCATGCATGCGATGTTCAAATTGACGCAAGGCATCCTGGCCACCGCTCCGCTTGCAGTTGCAGCGATTATTGCCTACGTGCTGGCCTCGCAGGGAGTCAAGCTGCTTTTAGCGATGGCGAAATTGGTCGGCGTCCTGTATATAGGCCTGCTCGTTCTTGCCGTGATCTTCAGCTTGATCCTCTGGTTCATGGGAATTGATCCATTGGCGACGATCAAAAAGATCGCCGAGCCGCTGCTTCTGGCCTTTACTACGAACTCCTCCGAGGTTACGCTGCCGATTCACATGAAGATTCTTGAAGAAAACGGCATGCCGAACAAAATCGTCTCTTTAGTCATTCCGCTCGGTTACAGCTTCAACTTGGACGGCGCCGCCTTGTACCAGGCCCTGGCGACATGCTTCATTGCCGAAGCGTATGGCGTCCATCTGAGCATGTCGGCTCTGGTGACCATTCTGGTCACTGCGCTCATCGCCAACAAAGGCACGGCCAACGTTCCCGGCGCTTCGCTCGTCGTGCTTGCCGTGCTGCTGACCTCGCTGGGCCTGCCGGTGGACGGCATTGCCATTATTGCCGGGGTTGACTATTTCGGCGGCATGGGCAGAACGACGATCAACGTATTTGGCAACACGGTCGCCTGCCTGGCGCTCTGCAAATGGGGCAAGAAAAACATCCCTACGTTCGATGGCGAACAAGAGGGAGCAGGAGCTTAACAAAAAGTCGGGCCAGGTTTTTCGGTCAGCCGAAGTTAGTGTAAAATTATTGTAGGGGTTTTTGAGGGGGAAATAGAAGAAGACAACACCGTCCGCCAGGACGAGTAACCAAAATGATTACTCAGAGGTGATGTCTTCTATGAAATTAATTCGCTCTCTTATGCCAATATTC
>JAJUGR010000020.1 GCA_029265905.1 Sporomusaceae bacterium
GAATATTGGCATAAGAGAGCGAATTAATTTCATAGAAGACATCACCTCTGAGTAATCATTTTGGTTACTCGTCCTGGCGGACGGTGTTGTCTTCTTCTATTTCCCCCTCAAAAACCCCTACAATAATTTTACACTAACTTCAGCCGTAGACGAACTGCACTTCATTCGTGTCGATGTTCACCCGGACATTGCGGCTGGACAAAGGCGTCACGGCTGGATTGATCGCCACCGTGTAGACCCAGCGGTCCGTCATGTCCAGCTTATCAACCGGCGTATAGGACTCAAACGGACCAAGTTTAAAGTAGGAAACGCCGTAAATGTAGCTGGGGTTGCCCACACGCCGCAGGACATTGTTCTCTTTGACATACAGGTTGCCGGGCTGCCGATCGGAAATGCGGTCCAATAGCACCGTAACATTGCCGAATTGCTTGGAATACGTCTTGTTGCTGATCGTCGGCGCAGTGATGATCGTCCCGCCGTCAAGCGCCTGCACTTCGTTCGTATCAATATTGATCCTGACGTTTTTGCTCGTGATGGGCGAAACGGACGGATCTACCGCCAGCGTGTAGACCCAGCGGTTGGCAAACTCCACCTTGTCGACGGCCGTATATTCCCCATACGTGCCCGCCTGCAGGTAGCCAACGCCGTAAATGAAATTGGGATTGCCGATTCTCCTGATCACGTTGTTTTCCTTCACATACAAATTGCCGGGCAGGTTGTTGAACGCGCGATCAAAAATCACCGTCACGCCGCCAAAATCCTGCGAAAAAATTTTCTCGCCGGTCGTGGGGGTGGTCGTGCCGGTTTTGCCCGCTTTTGAATTGATGACCAGGCCGCTAACGGGGTCAAAGCTCGACGCCCAGCCAAATTCGTCGACCATATAGCGCCAGGTCAGCGGAAAGTAGGTGATGTCGCGGAAGACCAATAGCGGATAGGTTTCATTCTTGTTGTCGATGTCCTTGCCGTTCACGCGGATGCGAAAATCCGGCAGCACCGCCTTGTCCAGCACGGCGCTCGAATAGCCGCGGTCCGGATTATAGGCGGTTTGGACGCTGGCCTTGTTGACCTGCAGGCCGCTGTCGGCGCTCCACTTCGTCTCAAGACCCAGAAAACGGCTGTCATTGTAAGTCATGGGCACATAGGTGATGTCCCGATAAACGATAATCGGGTACAGCCGTTCATTGTTGTCAATCCGCACGTCATTCATGGTGATTTTAAACGTTGGCAGGCTCACGCTGACGGCCTGCGCCGCAACGTCGGCCGGCGCCATGCCGAGCAGGAGAGCGATACCGCAGACGGCCAGAACGATTTTTTTCACAAACCCTTTCATGCTGCCACCTCGCCTTACGCTTATTCCTCTTCTTAGTTAAAATCTTATCACGGACCGCCAAATTATTCAATTTTCAGACCATTTTGGTTAAGCAAAAACCCTTGCCCCGGCCGCCAGCCCAAGACAAGGGTGATGATTCACGCAAAACGCAAGACAGCGCCGCCCGCCGTGACCAAGGTCAGGAGCAATAAAAAAGCGTAATCGGCGACGTGAAGCGGCTGCAGCACCAGCGTCTGGTGCGCCTGTCCGCCAAAGCCCTTGAGTTCCAGGCTGAGGGCCAGGGTCTCGGAACGGACGATTGCCCGCAGCACCAGGGGCTTGACGACCGCCAGGCAGGCCAGGCAGCGCCGGATCGGATTGCCGCTATTGGAATAGCCGCGGCAGGACTGCGCATCAAGCGTCGCCTTGCTGTCGGCCAAAAAATCCGGAATGAAGCGCAGCGCCGCCGTCAGCATGAAGGCGTATTCGCGCGGCAGGCGGAATTTTTCCACCAGGGCCTGGGTAATATCCTGGATGCGGGTCGTGGCGAACATGCACAAAAAGCTCGTTGTCATCACCATCATCCTCAAGCCCCCCAAGAAAGCCGTCACGACGTCGTCGCTGAACAACAGCTGCAGGCCGACCATCAAGCCGGCGAACAGCAGCAAACTGGCCAGCGCCAGGGCCGAAGAACGTTCCGGCTTAGCGGAAAAGAGCATGAGCACTTCCAGCAAAAGAAGTCCGGCCAGGACCGGCGCCGGCAGCAAAAACGCCCACAGCGTCACGGCCATCGTTGCCACTATTTTTGAAAACGCCGTCAGTTGCATGATCCGTTCCTCCGCATTTTTTCTATCAAGACCTGGCACAGCGCCGCCGCGTCCGCGGGCGCCGCCTCACCCGGCAGCAGCGCGCCGGCTACGGCAGCGACCGCCGGACAGCTCAGGCCCCACTCGGCCAGCGGGTGGCTGCCGGCAAACAACGCTTGCGGGGCACCGTCGAATGCGACCGAACCTTGCGCCATGACAATCGCCCGGCCGGCGTAGCGCAAGACGGTCGACATGTCGTGGGTGATCAGGATGATCGTCACACCCTGCTCTTCGTTCAGGCGCTTGAGCACCGACAGCACCGCCTCTTTTTCGATCGCGTCCTGACCGCCGGTAATCTCGTCCAAAATCAATACGCGCGGCTTCAAGGCCAGGGCCGCTGCCACAGCCAATCGCCGCTTCTGCCCATACGACAATGTGCGCGGATACGCGTCGGCCAGTTCGGCTAACCCCGTCAATTCCAGCGCCCGGTGCACGCGCCGCTTGACCTCTTCGGGCGCCACGCCTTTGGCCGCCGGCCCGTAGGCGACTTCTTCGGCTACCGTCTCCGCCAGAATCTGCAAGTCCGGGTTTTGAAACACGTAGCCGACGGTACCGGCCACGTCGGAGGGCTTTTTGCCCTTCAGCGATTCGCCGTCCACCAGCACGCGTCCGGCCGTCGGCTGCAGCAGCGCCATCATCACTCGGCTGAGCGTCGTTTTGCCGCTGCCGTTGCGTCCGACCAGCGCGATGAATTCGCCCGGCGCGATCGTCAGGCTCACTTGGTTCAGCGCCTTTTGGTTCCGTTTATAGCAAAAATCAACCTGTTCTACGTTGATCATATTCTTCCGTTTCCCCTTTTGTCAGCACCGTTTGCAGCGCGGCCGCCGCCTCCGCTGCCGTGCGCCATTCGCCAAGCTTTCGATTCAGGTATGCTTCCATCGTGAATTTAATCTGCCACAAGTCCGGCACCAGCGCACGCAGCTCCGGTTTGGTCCACAAGGCGGAAAACGCCTCGTCAAGCGCCCCACAGGCCGCCACCCGCCCGTCGACCACCGCCAGCATCTGCGTGGCGTAGGGCAAAACATAGGCCAGTTCATGTTCGACCACGATCACGGTCAGGTTGTAGTCGCGCCGCAATTCATCCAGCATCCGGTAGAGCGATTCCGCCCCTTCCGGATCAAGCGCCGAGGCGGCTTCATCCAAAACCAGCACGTCCGGCTTGTAGGCCAGCACGGACGCGATCGCCAAACGCTGGCGCTGTCCACCGGACAATTCGTCCAGGCGAAGCTTCTCCTTGCCCGTCAAACCGACCTCATTCAGCGCCTTTCGCATCGCAGGCAGCGCCTCGGCCGGCGCCAAGCCGCGGTTGTAGAGGCCAAACAGGATTTCCTCTTCGACGGTCAGGGAAACCAGCTGGCTCTCGTAGTCGTCGAGCACCAGCCCGACAAAGCGAGTCAAGTCGGCAATCCGCTGGCCGGCCGTGTCCTCGCCGTCCACCAGCACGCGCCCCGCCGAGCGGCCGCCGTAGTAGTTCGGCACAATCCCGGCCATCGCGCGGCAGATCGTGCTCTTGCCGGCGCCGCTCGGACCGGTGATCACAGTGAAGGAGCCGCGCGGCACAACAAACTCAATTTCATTCAAGACTGGCTCCGTCTTGGGGTAAGCGTAGGAAAAGCACTCAAAAACGACCGCCTCGTTCATTGGCCGTCCCCTTCATGCAGGCGGAACAGCCGCTCGGCCGGATAGTACAATAGCTGGGTAATGACCATGTTGGCCGCCGCGGTGATGAAGACAACCGGCATCAGCACGTACACGTATGCGTGCATCGGCATGCCGACGACAAATTTCAACACCGTGATAAAGGTCATGCCGCTGGCCACCGTGGTCAAGAAAGTCGTCACGGCCGGCCGCAATTTGAACGTCGCCAAGCGTCCGGACAAGAAGGCGTGCACCAACAGCGCGCAAACAACGGCGCCGACAGTTTCGCTCAAGAGGTTGCCATACGGGAAGGCAGACTTCGAGGTGGGGATATTGATCGCGCCGGCAACAAAGCCAATGCCGAGCGCCTGCTTGACAGTCGGGCGGGTCAGGTTGATCGCCAGGGCGTACATGGAAATCGTCCAGTTTGGCGTAACGCCGCCGAAGCTCGGGCTCACAAAATGCAAAATGGCACCGATAGCCAACAGCAGGGCCGTAACCGCAAGCCAACGGTGCTGGCTCCCTTTAACCGGTTCTACGTCTTTTAATTGCACACGATTCTTGTTGTCCTGCATAACAGCGACCTCCTTTTTTTGATAAAAAAAATAAACTTCTCATCCCTATATGTAGGGACGAGAAGTATTCTCGCGGTACCACCCTGCTTGACCGGCTGTAGACCGATCCGCTTCGTTCAAGGTACGAGGCGCACACGCCTGATACCCGCTTCTTAGTAACGACAGAAGATGCCGGCGACGCCTACCCCACTTTGTGGATCGGATCGCATCTCCCAGGCCCATTCGTCAAACCGCCGGACGCCGAACTCTCACTGCCATCGGCTCGCTTTACTCCGCTTTGCTTGATTACTCTCCCCGGTCACAGATGTTGCTTGTATGAAACTGAGATAAGTATAACAAAAGAAAAACAGTCTGTCAACCGTTTGCCGCGCTGAAGCAGACTGTTTTTTACACAAGGCGTTTTTGCGGCAGTAAAAGCGGTACACATGTTACACCAAATAGTCTCTGCGCCTGTTACAACGGAGGATTTTTTCGTCACGCGGGCATAGCCGTCAGCGGCGTGCGAGGCAATCTGCTCATGCCGCACATTGATGAAACGGATTTTTTCCTTATTTATTTTTCATCCATTGAACGGTCGATAATATCCAAGACGGCCTGCAGATCCTCAATCGGCACCTGCCCTGGCGCCGAAGCTTTTGCGCCAACCGCAAAAGTGAGTGCTGAACCAAACACGCCGCCGACCATTCGGCTGATGGCGCCGTATTTTCCCATCGACATCGTAATCAGCGGGATGCTAAGCTGGCGCTTGGCAAGCACTGTAGCATTGAGCAAGGCCAATACATCTTCAAGTGATTTCGGCATGACAGCCACTTTCGCTACATCCATTTTCTTTTGCTCTGCTTCAATCAGCTTTAGAACAATCTCCTCGCAGCTCGGCGTAAAGTCGAAATTGTGGAACGAGCCGATCATTTTTTTGCCGCAGACAGCGCTTGCCTCTCTTAAGTATCGGATGTGATCATGAGCATTGCGCAACTCACAGTCCACATATTCGATCGCCGTTTTTCGGCAAATCTCGGCATTCAGTTCGATGACTTCCTGATCGGTGAGCATTATCGTCTGGCCGCCTTCATGCCACGAGCGAATGGTGAACAGGAGCGGCGTGTCGCCGGCAATATCCTTCAAGGCAGCGGCTGTTTTTAACACGGCGGCGTCATCGGCCAATTCGGCGAAGAAATCGGCCCGCCACTCGATGATGTCGGGCCGTTTCCCCAACACCTGTTGCAACTGCTCCACAAGCTGTTCTTCATTCATGCCGACAAGCGGTGTGCAAATCATAGGGCGCGCGTCTTGTCCAATGCTGTTCATCGTCATCTTTATCAACCTCCAACCTTATTGTTCTTCAAGGCGCCGCCGGCGCTAAGAATAGTCCTGGCCCGCACTTGCAACGCTTCCTCTTCTGGTGTATCCGCTGTAACTGTAATGCCATGGGGGGTCGGCCGCCCGGCTGCGTCGACATTGACGAACGTCAAAAAGCCGTCAACAACAAATTCATCTTGGGGGTGAATAACCAGCTTTACATACACGGTTAAACTGGTTTTTCCCGCCAGGACAATCTGGCTCTCCGCCCGGACGATGCTGCCTTTCTTGACCGGGCGGGTGAAAACCATGCCATGGATTTTAGCACAAACCGTCCTTTCCGGCGCCGTAACTGAGGCGGCGGTGATAAAGCCCGCTTCGACAAACCACTCCGCCCCCCTACCCGCAAACAGCGTGCCATGGTGGTTGAGGTCGCAGCCTTTTACGAGCCGGCACATGGATGCTTTCGTCATACTCATTTTCGCATTCTCCTTCGTTACCCATTAGCCAAACAAAAAGTCGGAATTTTAATTGTTTTCATGCATAATCATATCGCCTATAAAACCGCGATTGAAATACCTGTTCGTTATCAGATTAATAAGACGCGCTTATCAGTTACAGAATCAGACATACATTAAGTTGCCAAAAATGTTCGCACTCTGAACCATCCGCCAAGCAGGGACTGCTTATCCCCCTATTATGCTGAGGCATGCCACGCCGCACGATACACCCAAACAGAACAACCCTCTAAAGCAGCCACAGATTACCGTGGTTGCTTTAGAGGGTTGTTTTTCTTTTGCCCTATTTTACGTTTGGCGCCTCAATTGCTTTTACCCATTCCAGGGCGAAGGCGCGCAACGCATCAACAGTCGGGTTTTGCTGCGTGCGCTTTAGCGTGGCCAGCACGGTAGATTTATCCGGCGGGTTCTTCAGGCGCACGATCCTGACCCCCGGCTCAGCGTACAAAGCAGCGACGCGGGACGAAAAAAGCGCCACGCCGACCCCGTCGCCGATCAGGCTCATCACCGTCTCAACCTGGCTGCATTCGCAAGCGGCTTGCGGTTCAAACCCGGCCGCCCGGCAGGAGTGAAACAGGATGCCGGCCGCCCCTGTCGTGCTGTTGGGGAAGATGAACTTTTCATTCTTTGCTTCGCTCAAGTCGATCAGTTCCTTCGCCGCAAAAGGGTGGGTAGCGGGCACGACCATGACCAGTTCATCAACGATCAACGGATAAAAATTCACCATGCTCGTATCTTGCCCCACTGGTGGGGTGAGAATCGCCGCATCGATTTTCGAGGCACAGAGCTGCTCAAACAGAACGCAGCTGCCGCCCTCGATGATATGAATGTCAAGGCCCGGGTGTTTTCTTTGAAACGCGGTAATCAAGGAAGAGAGCTTCAGCCTGCCGATGACCGGCATGGCGCCGATGACAAACTTGCCCTTCAGCAGGCCGGCCTGTTCTTGCATCGCATTGTGAATCAGTTCAAGTTCGTTCAATATGTTTTGGGCATGTTCAATAAACGTCCGTCCGCTACGCGTCAGCTCAACATTCCGCGTATTGCGTTCAAACAAAGCCACGCCCAGTTCTTCTTCCAATTTATTAATCTGCTGTGACAAAGCCGGTTGGGATAGACACATTTCTTCAGCGGCGCGGGTGAAATTCCGGTGCTTTGCCACCGCCACTGCATATCTGATCTGGTGCAGTTCCATAACGTTCGCCATCTCCCCTGCACAATTAATAAGCTGCCGTTATCAATTGTATAACAAAGAGGTATTTCTGCATAGCTTTTATTTTGATTATGATAAAGAAGGCGAAAAGATTCTGAAAAAACAAAGTGTTCGTAATTGCAAGCAATCTGCATTCGTGCACATAGGAAAGGCGAAGGGTGATGCGAGTGACTGAAAAAAAACCTCTTGTTTATGACGTCGTTGTTGTCGGCGGCGGTTCGGCAGGCGTTGCCGCCGCGGTTGGCGCGGCTAGCTGCGGGGCTAAAACGCTGCTGCTTGAACGAAACCCTTTTTTAGGCGGCCAAGCGACAAATTGTTCCATCCCAACTTACGATGGCTTTTTTACGCGGGCGGAACCATACCAGCAGGTCGTCGGCGGGGTCGGGCAGCAAGTCATCGACAAGTTGTCGAAGATGAAGGCTTGCCAGCCGCCGCTCCGCTCCCCATGGGGAAACGTCATGCTGCCCGTGAATAACGAGGCTGTAAAAGTGGCGCTCGACGCCTGTGTCGAGGAATCGGGCGCCGCTTTTTTACTGCACACCCGCGTCATCGGCGCGAGCGTCAGTGATGGCCGGATAACAGCACTTGAATGCATCGATGACAGCGGAAAATTCACCGTTGAAGCAGATGCTTTTATCGATGCCAGCGGCGAATGCAACCTCGTCGCCATGGCGGGCGGCGAGACCTTTACTCCAAAGCCTGATGACATGCAGGTGGGAACACTGCTCATTCGGTTTGGCGGCGTTTCTGCCGCTGCCGACCTCCGGCCCCAGTGCTTCAAGGATGCGATAACAAAAGCTAAGGCGCAAGGCCTGGGGCCCTTCAGTAAGGATTCCGGCTTTGTGATGCGCGTTCCCGGCTCGCAGGACGTCATTGCCATTCTTGCCAACGAACGGGTCAACGGCTTGGACTCCGCCAGCCTGACGGCGGCGGAAATCGGCGCCCGCAAGCAGTCTCGCGCATACCTGGACGCGCTCCAAAAATTCCTGCCCGGTTTTGAACAGGCCTATATAAACCAAACCGGCCCTCAAATCGGCATCAGGGAGACGCGTCATGCCACGGGCGAATACGTCATTACCGGCGACGACGTGGTTCAGGCAAGGCGCCACGAGGATGCCGTTGCGCGAGGCTGCTGGCCGGCCGAACGGCATTCTGACGCGGGAGCGCTGGCGTCGTATCAATGGGTGCTGAACGATTCCTATTATGACATTCCCCTGCGCGCCTTGAAGAACGCCAGCCTGAATAACCTGTGGGGCGCTGGCCGGGCCGTCTCCTGCGATCTGGTCGCATTCGCCTCTCTCCGGGTTATGGGCACCGCCTTTGCGACGGGCCACGCCGCAGGCGTCGCGGCCGCGCTCCATGCTAAAACGGGCTGTGCGGAGCCCACTCAAGTACGCCACGAGTTGTTACAGCAAGGCGCTATGATTTAGTTTCAAAAAGTAGGAGGAGAGAAAAGTTTATGACGATTAAAGGTGTGGAAGTTACCAAAACGCAAATCGGGGTTTTCCTCATGGTGTGGGCCATCTACCTGCTGTCCTTCACCGAACGCCTGGCGCTGCCGCCGGTGCTGCCGCTCATCTCCAAGGACCTTGGGCTCTCTGCAACCCAGGCAGGCAGTTATATGACCGCTTTTTACATGGGCTACGTCTGCACCCAATTGCCGGGCGGCCTGCTGACAGACAGGTTCGGCTACCGCAAGGTCCTGATGGGCTCGCTACTGGCCATCGGCGGGGCGACCGCACTCATGTACACCGTCTCCAGCTATGAGATGGGCTTTTTCTTCCGGGTGCTGGCCGGCGTCGGCTCCGGTTCCATCTTCTCGTCCTGCATGCGGGCCATCTTCGAGTGGTTCCCGGGGAAAGGGCGCGGAACAGCCGTCGGCATTTTGCAAACCGCCACTTCCTTCGGCCTGATGTTTGCCAACTTGTTAATCCCCTACGTCTCAAAAGAGCATGATTGGCGGGTCGCCTTTCTTGTAACCGGTATTTTGCCGTTATTCGTCCTTATTTTCGCCTGGTTGTTCCTGAAAGAAAAGAGCACCGCCGATGAGCGGGCGGAAAAACGCGCCGCACAGTCAAATGATTTTTGGCAAGACGTGCTAAGCCTCACCAAAAACCGCAACCTAATGGTGCTCGCCTTTTCCGGTTTTTTCGCCATGGCGGCAACTTGGGGCACGGCTACCTGGGCCAATACGTATATGAATAAGTCGCTGCACATTTCGCTTGTCACGGCCGGTGCGTTGATGTCCACGTATGGATTGGCCGGCGCAATCTGCAAGCCCATTTCCGGCATTCTTTCCGACATTTTTTACAACAAGAAGAAGTATCTGATTTGCATCCTGCTGTACTGCCTGGCGCCTTGCCTGCTTTGGTTCGGCTCCAATACAAACGCACAGCTATTATATGTTCTTGTCCCGATCTTAGGCATCTTCGCCTTTGTTTACAGCCCGGTGATGAATACGCTTATCGGCGAACTGGTTCCGCTGCGGCTGGCCGGCACTGCCGCCGGGTTCGTCAACACTTGCTGGCAGCTTGGCTCTTTGTTCGCGCCCTTCACAATCGGCCTGGCGCTGGACGCAACAAACAACAATTATTTCTACGCCTTTGCCATCCTGGCCCTGTGCGCCTTCCTCTCCGGTTCGATCATCCTATTCATCAAGCAAAGCCAAATTGAAAAGACCGCCTAACCAATCCCCCGCAGACCGCACGACTTGCCACTTCCGCAAGAGCAAGTCTGTTTTAGCCCGAACGGGTTTGAAAACAGGGTTCCTCAAGCTTTTGTCGAATCCTTAAGACAAAAAAATGTTGCGGGGTGATAGTATGAGTTTTGGACTCTCGGATTTATTGTGGATCTTCTTTTTACTGATGACCGTCATGCCGATGTTGCAAAAGCGGAATGTGGCCGTGCAGCGCTTCCGTCTGCTCCGGCAAATTGAGGAAAAGCGCCAATCCCGGGTCATATCCCTGATTCACCGGCAGGAAGCGATCAATTTGCTCGGCATCCCCATTAGCCGCTACATCAACGTCGAAGATTCCGAACACGTCTTGCGCGCCATCCGCCTAACGCCTAAAGATATGCCGATTGACTTAATTCTCCATACGCCCGGCGGATTGGTGCTGGCTTCTGAGCAAATCGCGCGGGCCTTGCAGCAGCACGAGGCCAAGGTGACAGTGTTCGTGCCCCACTATGCGATGTCGGGCGGCACGATGATCGCCTTAGCGGCAGATCAAATTATTCTGGATCAAAATGCGGTGCTGGGGCCAGTCGACCCGCAGTTGGGACAATACCCGGCGGCGTCCATCCTCAAAGTCGTCAAGCAAAAGCGCATTGACCGCATCGATGATGCGACGCTGATCTATGCCGACCTCGCGGAAAAAGCCATGCGTCAGGTGCAAGAGTTTTTAAAAAGCATCCTGCTTGACAAAATGCCTGACGACAAAGCCGAGGCGGTAGCCCGTATCCTTTCCGAAGGGCGCTGGACGCACGATTACCCGATCACCTGTGAACGGCTGCGCGAGATCGGCATTCCGACGATTTGCAACGACATGCCGCTGGAAGTATACCAGCTGATGGAGCTGTACCCGCAGCCGGCGCAGCAGCGCCCGTCCGTGCAGTACATCCCTCTGCCGTACGACAACAAGAAGAACTGACAAAAGGCACCTTGCGCTTGTGAGCGCAGGGTGCCTTTTCATCAGCGGTTCCTCTCGCAACGATCAAACCCGTCTATTCCGGCTCCTTCATAAACAGCTTGCTGATTTCATTCAGCACCAACGGCACAGCGCTCAGCGCCAGCACCAAGCCCCAGTCATGAACAGGCAGGTTTTGCACCTTGAAGGCGTTGGCGAACAGCGGAATCGAGATCACGCCCAGCTGCAGAATAAGCCCGATAGCGATCGCGCCGAGCAGATACAGGTTGGAGAAAACCCCCAGCTTAATCAGCGGCTTGTGCAGGCTGCGCATGGACAGCGAGAAGAACAGCTGCGTGCCGGCCAGCACCACAAAGGCCATCGTCCTGGCGTTCGTCATCACGTGGTCGGGAATGTCGTCCGCGCTCAGGCTGTAGCCGTATTCGGCCAGACCGAGGTAAAACGCCAGCAGCGTGAGGATACCGATCAACACGCCGCCGATCACCGCCCGCGCGCCCGCGCCGTGGGCAAAGAAGCTTTCCTTGGGATCGCGCGGCTTTTTGCGCATGACGTCTTTGTCGCCGGGGTCGATGCCCAAGGCGATCGCCGGGAAGGAGTCCGTCACCAGGTTGATCCACAGGATCTGGGTTGCCAATAGCGGCAGCGGCCAGGAGAACAGCACGGCGCAGAAGATGGCCACCACTTCGCCCAGGTTGCACGACAGCAGGAAAATCACGGACTTTTTGATGTTGTTATAGATATTGCGCCCCTCTTCGATCGCGTGTACGATCGTCGTGAAGTTGTCGTCAGTCAAGATCATGTCGCTGGCGCCCTTGGACACGTCCGTGCCGGTGATCCCCATCGCGACGCCGATGTCGGCGATCTTGAGCGACGGCGCGTCATTGACCCCGTCGCCGGTCATCGAGACAATGTTGCCGTGCGACTGGAAGGCCTGCACGATTTTCACCTTGTGCTCGGGCGAGACGCGGGCAAACACGCGCAAGTTCCGGCTGCGTTCGCGGAACGCCTCGTCGGACAATTGGTCCAGTTCGCTGCCGGTGATGCTTTCTGACATCGACGAGGCGATGCCCAGTTCCTTGGCGATCGCCACCGCGGTGTTTTTATGGTCGCCGGTAATCATTACCGGCGTAATGCCGGCTCGCTTGGCGTTGGCAATCGAGTCCTTGACCTCCAGGCGCGGCGGATCGATCATGCCGACCAAGCCGATCACCGTCAGGTTAGTTTCCATGTCCGCTGCCGGCACTGGCGCGTCCGCATCCTTGAACGCCGCCCCCAGCACCCGCAGGGCCCGATCGGACATCTGTTCGGCCATCTTCAGGTAATCGTCTTTCAGCGCTTGCGTCAAGGGGACCACCTGGCCGTTGACGAGCGCGGTTGTCGCCAGGCGCAGAATGTTGTCCAGCGCGCCTTTGGTGTGCACCCGATACCGCGTGCCTTCCTGGTTTAACGTCGACATCAGCTTGCGGTCCGAATCAAAGGGCTTTTCATCCAAGCGCTTATGGGCGGTCGTCAGGGCCTTGCGCGTCAATTCATGCTTCGCGCCCAGCACCACCAGCGCAACTTCCGTGGGATCGCCCGTGCCTTCGCCATTTTCATACGTCGCATCAGAGCACAGTACCAGGGTCTTCATCAGCTCCGCCGCATCGGGATTGGCCGGCGCCAGCCCCTCGCCGTCGTGCGGCACAGCAACCATCCCGCCGGCGGTGTAATACTCGACGACGGTCATTTTGTTTTGCGTCAATGTGCCCGTCTTGTCCGAGCAAATGATGCTGACGCAGCCGAGCGTTTCCACGGCGGGCAGCTTGCGGACGATTGCGTTGATTTTCGACATGCGCGTCACGCCAAGCGCCAAAACAATCGCGACAATCGCCGGCAATCCTTCCGGAATGGCGGCCACCGCCAGGCTGATCGCGGTCAGGAACATTTCAAACAAGGGCCGCCCCTGCACGACCGCGATCAGAAAGATCAGCGCCGTGATCCCCATGGCGATGTAGCCGAGCGTCTTGCCCAGCTCTTCCAGGCGTTTTTGCAGCGGCGTCAGGCTGTCTCCCTCGGCGTCAAGAATTTTGGCGATCATGCCGATCTGCGTCTCCATCGCCGTCGCGACGACAATGCCCTCGCCGCGCCCGTACGTGACGAGCGTGGACATGAACGCCATGTTAGCCTGATCGCCGAGCGGAGTCCGGGGATCGGCAAACACCGCCTTGGCATCCTTCTCCGTTGGCACCGATTCGCCCGTCAGGGCCGATTCCTCGATTTGCAGGTTGGCGCTTTCAATCAGCCGCAAGTCAGCCGGCACGTAGCTGCCGGCATTGAGGATGACGATGTCGCCGACCACCAGATCCTCGGAGTTGATTTCCACGATTTTTTCATCCCGGCGCACCAAGGCCCGGGGCGTTGTCATTTTTTCCAAGGCCTCCAGGGCCTTTTCCGCCTTGTTTTCCTGAATCACGCCGATCGCCGCATTCAAAAAGACGACAAACAGGATGATGATCGTATCAACCCACTCGCCGACCGCCAGGGTGATCACCGCGGCGCCAAACAGTACATAGATCAGCATGTCCTGGAGCTGGGCGACAAACAGCTCGAGCAGGTTTTTTTGCGGCTTGCCCTTCAGTTTGTTCGGCCCGTACTGAGCGAGCTTTTCCTGCGCCTCAGCCGCCGGCAGCCCGATTACGGGATTAACCTTCAACTCTTTAAGAATGGCTTCGACAGATTTTCCAAACCACATGTCAACACCTCCATCACCTCATTATCAAGTCGGCATGCGTGACAACCGCCTTAGCTCAAGTCAATCGATAGACTAATTTACATTATTCCCGCTCGCTCAATAACTTTCCTGCCCAGAACACGCTACCGAAACACCGCCGGCGCAATAGAATAAAAAAAGCAGCCCTCTCCTCCCATTTAAACATCGGGAAAAGATGGCTACTTTAAACAGGTATCAATTTTCCGGATTCGAAGCTGCAAGCTCGTCGAAATCGCCATTCACCGACACCATGCCGCCAGCGGCTCGCGTGTTTTGCCAATACCCCAAGCCCAGTGTTCCCAAGGCCAAGGCTCCGACAAAGGCGACGTGATGGACATCAAGCCAAGACCCTTTTAAAAACGCTTCGCTGACGATCAGCTCGCCGGCCGCGTACAGCAATATGCCCGAACCAACATAGACAAACGACGGAAAGCGCTCCAACAGCCGCGACACCAAGCTCGCGCCAAACACCACTAGGGGCAGGCTAATTAAAAGCCCCAGCAGCAAAAACAAGTATTCATGCTGCGAATTCCGCGCCACCGCCGCCAGGCCCAGCACGTTGTCCATGCTCATGACCGCGTCGGCGATTAAGATCGTCTTGACCGCTTCAAACATCCCGGAAGCCGCCTGGCAATTCACGTCCTCCTCTTTGTTGACCATCAGCTTATAGGCGATCCAAACCAGGATGATCCCGCCTGCCATCTGCAGATAAGGCATTCCCAGCAGGGTTACGGCAACCGAGGTGAACAGGACGCGCAGCAGCACCGCGGCCAAAGCGCCCATCACCATGACTTTTTTCTTTAGGTTGTCGGGCAAGCGTTGACTCGCAAGCGCAATAATGACCGCATTATCTCCACTCATCACTAAGTCAACGCCAATAATCCCGCCAAGAACCGCAAGGTCGTTCCAATCAAACATCCTGCAACCTCCCGCTTGTCAGCGATATTCGGCTGTCTAACCAAGCTTTTATGCGTGGCTTTCTTTTTTCCGCCCACCTGAAGGTGGTTGTCGAAAAGAAGATCTTTACCAGCCCATTGTTTTCTTCATGTTCGTCTCGACGTTCTTCATGAAGGCCGTGTAGTCAGCAGAGTTCTGGTACGAAACCTGCAGGCCCATGCGTTCCATTTCGGCAACATGTTCCGGATCAGCCATCACCTTCTGCAAGGCCGCTTCCAAGCGTTTCACCGCCGCCGGATCCGTATTGGCCGGGCAGGCAAAACCGCGCGCGGCAAAAGCGGAGACGTCCGTGCCGATCGCTTCCTTCATGGTCAGCGTGTCCGGCAAATACTTCGACCGTTCGTCATCCAACACAGCCATGGGGCGCATCGTGCCCTCTTTCGCCAAATTACGGATGTCACCGGCGCCCATCGAAACGATATCAACATGTCCGCCCATCGCCGTCGTCAACGCTTCCGATACGCCGGAGGTATGAACGGCCTTCATTTTATAGCCCAGCTTTTCGAGCGCGATCAGCGCAATATGATGCTGGGTGTAGATGCCGGAAGTGGCTACCGACACCTTGCCGGGGTTGGCTTTCACGTATTCCATCAGTTCCTTGACGTTTTTGTACGGCGAATCCGGGCGCACCGCCCAAGCGGTTGTATCCTGGACGTGGCGGGCCAGCAGCGTCACATTGTTCAGGTTCATGTCGCGCTTATTTTCCGGATTCAGGTAGGAGGTGATGAAAGTCATGTTCATCAAAGACAGCGTATACCCGTCCGGTTTCGCCTTCATCATCTTGGTCCAGCCAATCCAGCCGGCAGCGCCAGTCACGTTTTCCACCACAACCGGTTGGCCGAGTTCCGTTTCCAAGCGCTTGGCCATCAGCCGGGCGCCAACGTCAGAACTGCCGCCGGCCGAGTATGGCACGATCAAGGTAATCGGTTTGTTCGGATAGTTGCTGGCCGCCGATTTCTTGTCCGCAGGCGCCGACTTGGAGCAGCCGGTCAGCACCGCGCCTGCCAAAACCGCCGCCATGAGCACGCAACCCATTTTCTTGAGATTCAGTTTCATCCTGTTTCCCCCTCTTTCGTTTTACATTTCACTGTCGCCTTCAATGCCTTTATCCTTGGCGCCGAAGTAAAGGCTAACGGCGATGATGCTGATCGCGATGACCAACAGCGTCGCAGAAATCGGCCGCTGGAAGAAGCCCATAAAACTGCCGTTGAAAATCGTCAGCGATTTCATCAGCGAGGTCTCTAAAATCTTGCCAAGCACATAGGTCAAGAGCACGGGCCCTAACGGGAACTGGACTTTTTTCATGAAGTACCCCAGGATGCCGAAGGCAAGCATCATGCCGACGTCAAACAGGCGGTTGTTGATGCTGTAGGAGCCAACGGCCATGATGATCAGGATATTCGGCAGCAGGATTCTAAAAGGGATTCTGGTGATCTGCGCCCACACATTGGCCAACGGCAAATTCATGACGAGGAGAATCAGGTTGCCGATAAACATGCTGGCGATAACGCCCCAGACGAATTCCGGGTTTTTTTGCATCAGCGTCGGCCCCGGAGTCAGTCCATGCATAATGAACGCCCCGAGCAAAATTGCGACAGACGGCGAGCTTGGGATCCCCAGCGTAAACAAAGGAATCAGCGCCGCGCCGGCGTAGGCGTTGTTGGCCGTTTCCGGCCCCGCCACCCCTTCGATCGCCCCCTTGCCAAAGCGCGAGGGATCTTTCGCCACTTTCTTCTCAATCGAGTAGCTGAGAATCGTCGGAATGACGGAGTTCGTCCCGGGCACCAGGCCAATCAAAGACCCGAGTGCGCTCCCGCGCAAGATGGACTTGAGCGCCGGCCCCCACTCGTCCCGTCGCGGCAACATGTTTTGGATCTTGGGCGGCTTCGTCGCCTGAGCATGCAGATTTTCTTCCGCCGTCATAAATATTTCCGACAGACCGAACAGGCCCATGGCCAGCGAAACAAATTCCAGCCCGTCCTCCAGGTCTGTCTGCCCGAAGGTAAAGCGCATTGTTCCCGTCACCGAATCGATGCCGATAAACGCGAGCGTCAAGCCGAACAGCGCGCCGATCAAACCGCGAACCAAGGATTTTCCCATCAAGCCGACCAGCAGCGACAGCCCGACCACCACAAGGGCAAAGTATTCCGGCGGTCCTAACTTCAACGCTTGCTGGGCGACGAGCGGTCCGACGAAAATCAA
The DNA here is from genome assembly GCA_029265905.1 of Sporomusaceae bacterium. Lineage (GTDB taxonomy): Bacteria > Bacillota > Negativicutes > Acidaminococcales > JAJUGR01 > JAJUGR01. The sequence goes on from JAJUGR010000020.1 coordinate 16,968, forward strand.
CAGGCCCAAGGCAAACATCCCGCCGATGAACGAACCGATGGCGGCAACCCCCAATGCTGTTCCAGCCCGGCCCTGCCGCGCCATCGGATAGCCGTCCAGGCAGGTGATCAGCGACGCCGATTCGCCCGGCGTGTTGATCAGCACCGATGTAATCGTCCCGCCGTACATAGCGCCGTAATAGATGCCGGCAAGCATAATTACCGCCGCCACCGGCGACATGCCAAACGTCAGCGGCAGCAAGAGCGCCGTTCCCGCCGTCGGCCCAAGACCAGGCAGGACCCCGACCAGCATGCCGAACGTCACCCCGATCAAGGCGTACAGCAGATTCCAGCCGCTTACCGCCGTATCCAGTCCTTGCAGCAAGTATCCCAGTGCTTCCACAATAATCCCCCTCTACCAGCCAAATTCATTCACAGGCAACGGTATGCCAAGCACAAAACTGAATACAAAGAATACAATTCCAGTTACTATAGCCGAAAACATCATGCTTGTTTTCCAGGAATACCCTCGGGAAAACAGGATAAACAACATGATCGTGCTCGTTGTAACAAAACCGGCGTAAGGAACAGCGATGATATAAAAAGCAAATGACCCTACGCAACTGAGCACATTGGCCAACGAAGTTCCTGTTGGCAGTAGGTCGGAAAATTGCGTGTTGCTCTTTTTAAACGCGGCAACCAGATTGATTGCCGACAGCACTATCATTATTCCACTAGTCCACACTGGCAAGAGGCCAGGGCCAGGACCATACTCGCCGTAATACTGCAAGCCCGATGCCATTTTAAAGATAACACCGCCAAACAGTATGAAGAAAAGACTGATGTACACCTCTACGTTCTTCACTTGATACCCCCCTGCGCATTCATACTTTTACCGGCCATGCGTCAGCCATCCCTCTCTAAAAGAAGCTTGCGATCCACTTTCCCTCAGTTACCCCTTCATCACCAGCTCTAAGCGTGTTGGCCATTCCCCCCTTCACAGCGTGTGGCTAGAGCAGTTGCTCATTTTCGCATGATTGGCATTCATGCATTTGTCTTTACGCGATAGTTTGTGAAAAAAATAATTCTTACTCTAATCTTATGAAAATTTTATTACTTTCATTATATTCACTCTTTCACCGCTTGTAAAGAGTTTTTTCATTATCCCGCCCTGAAACGAGGCGCAGAAGTCCTTTCCCAGTATACAGTTGCGCGCCCAAAGCATCTGCGCGTGAAGATATCGGCCAAAAGCCTGGCTTAATCTGAAAAAAACGAGCTCGCCAAACGGCGAACTCGTTGTGGGTTGCAGCCAAGAACATCATTTCATTACATTGGCTCCAATGGCAACTGACACCAGCTCAATCTCTTCCAAAAACTTCTTCGTCTTTTCCACATTCTTATTGGCCACGCCGGTCACCAGCAAATCAGCGACAAAAATAGCGCCAATTGCCGAATGGTGAAACGACAAGCTATCAAACGAGCACGGCAGAAAAACCTCGGACAGGTTGGCCACGGGCGAAGAATAACCGTCGGTGATGGCCAGAATCTTTGCCCCGCGCTCCTTTGCCACTTTGGCAATATCAACCGACCGTTTTGAATACCTGGGCAGACAGATCGCAACCACCAGCACGTCTGGCGTCATCTTCGCGACACTTGACTGCACGCGGCTCGAATTGTGCTCGAACCATTCGCAGTCAAGCCCCAGGCGGTTCAGGCCTTCATTTAAATAAGCCGCCGCGGCGCCGCTGGTTCGGTCGCCGACAATGCAGATCTTCTTTGCCGACAGAATCAAATCAAATGCGTGGTTGACTTTTTCTTCCGACAAAAAATCAGACGTTTTTTTGATGTTGTTGATTTGCAGTTCGGCGCACTTTTGGATTAAGCCACTGCCCCGCTGCCGTTCAATATTTTTTTCCAGCCGGGAAGGGGGCGCCACACGCGTGATGAGCATGCCTTGCAGTTCCTTTTGAAATTGGCTGAAACCGGAGAAGCCCAAGCCATAGCACAGCCGCATGACAGTGGCTACGCTTACGCCAATCTCGCCTGCTATTTGCTCAACCGTCATAAACGCAACTTCTGAAGGATGCTTCAAAATGTAATCGCCGACGATTTTCTGCGATGCGGTTAGTTCGCTTATTTTTTCCTCCAACAATGTCAACACTGATGTACTCATAGCAAATCCTCCAACTACATTTGCTAACATTATACCATTGTCTTTGTATTTGTAAAATTCATTTCAAGCGATAAAAGCTAGACGGACAAAATGTTAGTAACACTCTGCCCGCCTAGCTTTACAATGACTAGCTATTCATTGTAATATCCGTCAATAATCTCACAGTTGATCGCTTTCAACTCTTTGTCCAGCCACGGTTTTTCGCGTTTTTCACCGGCTTTGATCGCTTCAAGGGCTTTCGTTTCGTTGGCCAGCTTGGCCTTCGCCTTCTCCAAAATAACCGGCGCATCTTTCGGATTGATGATGACAATGCCGTCTTTGTCCCCGACGACGATGTCGCCAGGATGCACAATCACGCCGCCGCAGCATACCGGCACGTTGATTTCGCCCGGACCGTTCTTATATGGCCCCTTAGGCTGAACCCCTGCCGCATAAACGGACATGTCCACGTGCTTCATCGCCTCGGCGTCGCGAATCGCCCCGTCGATCACAACGCCGGCAATGCCGTTGACGGCGGCTTGCGTCATCATGATTTCACCGGTAATGGCATTGGCCAAATCGCCTTGGGCGTCAACAATGATGACGTCGCCCGGCTGCGCCAATTCCAATGCCTTATGCAAAAACAGGTTGTCGGCAACACGCGCTTTTACGGTAAACGCCGTTCCCAACAGTGGCTTGTCATTGTACGGTTTTATTCTTGCGTCCACGCAAAAGAAACGATTCATCTCATCGGCAATGTTGGCGACAGGAATGCCGCTGAAGCCCTGAACAAGCTCTTTATCCGGCCGATTGATTTTCAAAAAGATTCTGCAACCTGCGTTCGACATAATAACAATCTCCTTTGTATTTATAAATTTTTATCCATTCAGTTCCAGGCGGCAACAACGTCCTTCCAGCTTTTGGGCGTCTTTCCCGCAAATTTTTCATTCAGTTTTTTGGACGCCAGCCAGGCCAGCCTGTCCGCCGTCGCTTTGGACATCGTCGGCTTTACGTCGATACTCTCCAGCATTTCGATTACGCTTTCCATTTCGTGCGCGCGACGCTCGGCATGAATGGCGCTCCCGGTCACAAGCCGATTGAACGTCTCCTCAAACGGGCAAGCATCCATCGTCGAGGCCAAGGACTCCAGCACCAAATTATCGACCTTCATCAAGGCCGCTGCCTCCAGCACCTCGACAAACAGCGCCGGCAAGCCCTTCATGAAGATGCTGCGCACAAACTTGATGCCGGTCGCTTCACCAGGGACATCGCTGATTTTATCAAGCTTCATGTGATAGTCTTTCATCAGGTCGATGAGCAAATCACAGCCATTGCCGCTAATCAGCATCGGCACCTGATGCTTGTACAACGGCAACGAACCCAACATGGCGCCGTCAACCATCAGCGCGCCTGTTTCCGCTATTTCCTCGGCAATATTCCGTTTTATTTCCGGCGACGCCGCGGAAACGTCGACATACAGCAGCCCTGTTCGCAGATGCGGCTTCAATTGTTTCGCCGTATCAAGCGCAAACGTGCCGGGCACAGCGACAAACACGATATCCACGTTATCCAACACCGCTTTTTGCGACTCCAGCAACGCAACCGATGCCGTTTCGGCACGCTCTTTGACAAGTGCGCCCCTGGCAGCATCATTTTGCAGCACGTCATACGCTACGATGCCATCCAAACCTTCCCCCTTAAGCCCCCTTGCCACTTCAAACCCAACTTCACCAAACCCAATAAACCCGAGTTTCATTTTCCGTTGCCCCCTTTGATTTTTTCTTGCTGCCCAATGCTTATAGTTGGCTTTCCAGGCTGGCATACACCACTTTGCCGTTTAACACGGTTAACTGCGGGATGAATACCTGCCGGCAATCTAACACTTCTCCTTTGAAATCCTGCAGTTGCAAAGGCATTTCCTTAATCCTAAACAGCGCAATGTCCGCATACGCTCCAGGCGCAAGCGTCCCGAGCCGCCCTTCCTGTCCCAATACTTTCGCCGGCGCAGCCGTGCAGGCGGCTACAACTTCCGGCAAGGTCATGCCCAAATTCAAGTACTTGGTCATGATGAGCGGCATGCCAAAGACCGCTTTATCATACACATTGCCCCCAGTTAAATCCGTGCTGATCACGTCCGGCTTAAACCCCGCCGCCATCGCGCGGCGGATGGCGGCAAACGAATAGTGCGCGCGGCCATCCGCAGTATCGAAAACGACCCCGTCTTCCCGCGCCTTGCGCACGGCTTGGTCAATTTCCCCGGTTTCGTCGACGAGGCAATGTCCCTTGTCCTGATACATGTGGGTGTAGACGTCGCCGGGTCGAAGATACCCGGCAATTTGCCCCGCACTTCCAGGCGGGTTAGTCGTATGCACAACCACGGGACAGCCCAACTGCGCCGCCATCGCCACCATTTTCTCCAACGGCGCAAACCCGAAGTCGCCAACAATGTCCTGGCTGGTTCGTAATTTGAGTCCCAGCAGCTCTTTTTCATATTTTGTTAAGAGCAGGCGGGCCTTATCCAGATCAAACAGGTTTGGATCAACGTTTTCCAATACCCTTGGCAAGGTGCACAACCCCACCGGAGCGACATTCAAATAGGCAAAGATTCTTACCTGGCTATGCGTAATAACGCCGTCGTGGAAGCTTTCATAATTGGCGATGCCCGCACTGCCTTGGTCAACGGCGGTTGTTACGCCTTGCGGCAAAAAAGCCGCATCGGGGAAAACCCCGATTTCCGTTCCGCTATGAAAGAGATGCGCATGAAAATCAATAATCCCTGGGAACACGTAGCAACCCGTCGCGTCGATTGTCCGGCTCGCTTCCAGCGCTGCATGCTTTGTTATGGAAACGACTTTATTGTTCCGGACCAGAACATCGGCCTGTTCGAACACGTTGCTGGCAGGATCGACAACCATCCCGCCCTTGATGAGCAAGCTGCCTTTTTGCATCCACCCGCCTCCTTCTTAAAGGCTAGATTAGTACCTACTCTTCTGTTGTAATTTTTTTATCTTTTATATTTCGAAGGGAATTTTTATTACTTGAATTGTACCACTAGAATCAAGCGCTGTAAAGAGAGAATTTTTGCCCTTTTATATTGTTTTCTGATATTTGCCCCCCTTCGTTTAAGAAAGCTTGCCGCCACGCCCTAAAGTTTCCCTCTGGCACAAAAAAGAGCCCGTCCAGCGCTCTTTTCAAAGCACCTGAACAGGCTCACATAAAACCAATATAGTCGCACGCCCTCACGGCTTGCGGTAGAAGAACGGCCGGTACTGCACATAGCCCATGTCGCGGAAATTCAAAATCGCCTCGGTGCCGCCGACAAACAGCACGCCGCCCGGTTTGAGCGCGTCGTAGAAGCGCCGGTACAGCTGGTCCTTCGCTTCCTCCGTAAAATAGATGACGACGTTGCGGCACAAAATCAAGTCAAAACCGGTTTCAAAACGGTCGAGAAGCAGATTGTGGCGCTTGAATTCAACTTTGCGCTTGATGTCGTCAGACAGCCGGTACTGGCCGCCTTGCTCGGAAAAATACTTTTTCAACCGCACGCCGGGGATGTTCTTTACTTCATTCGTCGAATATACGCCCTGCTTGGCCTTGGCCAGCATTTCAACATCCAAATCAGTCGCCAGAATCTTGTGCTGCACGCCTGGCGTCATCTCGTTGAGCGCCATGGCGATCGAGTAGGGCTCGGCGCCGATCGAGCAGCCGGCGCTCCAAATCGACAGTTTGGACGATTTGGCCATCAGATCGCCATACACATGCTTTTCCAATTCGTCGAATTTCTCCGGCGTCCGGAAAAACTCCGTGACATTGATCGTCAGGTAGTCGATGAAATCTTTGTACAGCTTCGGATCGTTGTCGATTTTCGCAAACCATTCCAGGTAGGTTTTGGCGCCGTGCCGCGCCATGAGGTTCGTAATGCGGCGCTGCATCTGCGCTGGCTTATATTGGTTCAAATCAATCGTCGATTTGTCGAACAGCTTCTTTTTAAACTGCTCCCAGTCCCGTTCATCGCTCATGTACACACCTCGCACTCAGCTGTATCGGTATCCGCGCCGTCAGTCTTCCCCCAGGTCGGTCAACACGCCATCCGTCATGACGTACAGCGGCCGCGCCTGCAAGGAGAGCGGAAATTCATTCCAGACAACCAGATCGGCGTCCATCTCCGGCGCAAGCTTGCCGACCCGGTCGTCGACGCCCAGGATTTTCGCCGCATTGCTGGTAATCGCCGCCAGCGCCTGGTCTTCCGGCAAGCCGTACCGGCAGGTCAGTCCGGCGTAAACCGGCAAAAAGGCGGACGGCAACACCGGATGGTCGCTCATGATCGCGAATGGCACGCCATACTGATTCAGCACATAAGGCGCCTCCCAGCTCCGGTCGCGCATCTCCGACTTGCGCTTGGCGGTCAATAACGGGCCAAGCACTACCGGCACTTCCTCTTTAGCCAGCACGTCGGGAATCAAGTGCGCTTCCGTCGCATGCTCGACCACCAATTCAATGTCAAATTCCCTTGCCAAGCGAATGGCGGTGACGATGTCGTCGGCCCGGTGCGCATGGGCGCGAACCGGCATCTCGTGGCGGAGCACCCGGGCGATCGCCTCGAGGTTGAGGTCAAAGCGGAAATCCTCCGCATCCTGGCGGGCCAGATACTCCCGCGCCTTCAAAAACGCCTCCCGCACCAGGTAGGCGACGCCCATTCTGGTCGCCGGCGTTTTTTTCTGCTCGCCGTAGATGCGGCGCGGATTTTCACCGAAGGAAATCTTGAGTCCGGCCATCCGCCGCAGGAGCATGTCGTCGACCCGCGAGGCCGCTTTCGTCTTGATAACCGCGCACTGCCCGCCGATGGGATTGGCGCTCCCCGGCGCGACCATGACGGTCGTCACGCCGCTCCGCCACGCCTCTTCCAGCGCCGCATCGCGGGGATGAATGGCGTCTACCACATCAAGCCCGGGCAAAACCGGATTGGTCGCTTCGTTGAAATCTTCGCCCGCCCAGCCGTTGCCTTCGCCGGCAATGCCGAGATGGCAATGGGCGTCGATCAGGCCCGGCGTAATCACCGTGCCCTGCGCGTCAATCATGCGGCAATCAGGCGGCAGCGTAATCCGGTCGCCGACCGCCACAATTTTTCCTTGTGCCACCACAATCGTTCCGCCAATAATCGGCGCGCCATCCATCGTATAAATGGTCGCTCCCGTCAACGCTATCGGTCGCCTGTCACCGCCATAATCGCTCATTGCTCTTTACACCCCATCACTAATCGTTGCATTACCATCATGCTGCTGACCGTGCCTACGCCGCCCGGCACAGGCGTAAGGGCGGAAGCCACCTCCGCCACGCTGCCGTCAACATCGCCGACCAGTTGGTCACCTTCCTGGTGAATCCCGACATCGACCACCACCGCGCCCGGCTTCACCATATCCGCCTTGATCAAGCGCGGCACGCCCGCGGCGGCGACCAAAACATCGGCTGTCCTGGTCATGGCGCCGAGGTCAGGCGTGCGGCTGTGGCAAATCGTCACGGTCGCATCGGCCGCCAAGAGCTGCATGGCCAGCGGTTTGCCCACCACGTTGCTCCGGCCGACGACGACGGCGTGCTTGCCCGCCAGCTCAATGCCGTAGTGCCGCAAAATCGCCATCGCCGAACGCGGCGTGCAGGGCGCCCACGGGCTTTGCCCCAAGGACACGTTGCCGACGTTGGCCGGATTGAGGCAGTCGACGTCCTTTTCCACGGCGATCGCCGCGCCAATCGCTGCGCCGTCCAAGCCTTTCGGCAAGGGCATCATCGGCAGGATGCCCTGGATGTTGTCGTCGACATTCAAGGCCAGAATCGTCGCCATCAGCTGCTGCTGCGTCGTTTCCGCCGGCAGCAGCTTGACCTTCGTCACCACGCCGATCGTAGCAGCGAGCTTAACGAGCCGGTCCTTATACACATGGGAGGCGGGATCGTCGCCTACCACAATTATTGCCAGCACAATCGGCCCGCAGTTTTTCACCCGCTCCTCCGCCTGCTGGCGGATTGATTCACGGAGCAAGTCAGCCACAGGTTTGCCTGCCATTCGTATCATTTGCGCACCCCTCCCCCATTGCTATTGGTTAGAACAGGCCGCTGATGCGGCCGGCATCGTCAATGTCGATTTTTTCCGCCGCCGGCAGTTTGGGCAATCCCGGCATGGTCATGATGTCGCCGGTCAACGCAACGACAAAGCCGGCGCCAGCCGATACCCGCACGCCGCGCACCGTCAGCGTGAAGCCGCTTGGCCGCCCCAAGAGCGTCGCATCGTCCGAGAAGGAGTATTGCGTTTTCGCCATGCAGACGGGCAGGTTGCCAAAGCCCATTTCCGTAAACGTTTTGAGCGAGGCCGCCGCCGCCTTGCTGAACACGACTTCCTTCGCGCCGTAAATCTCGCAGGCCACGCGGCGGATTTTGTCCGCCAGCGGCAGTTCGTCCTCGTAGAGCGGCTTGAAGCAGCTTTCCTTCGTTGCCATTACTTGCGTCACCAGCTCCGCCAACTCGCGGCCGCCTTCGCCGCCGCGGGCGAACACGTCGGACAGGGCGACCGGCACGCCCAGCTTCTCGCAGGCCTGGGAGATAACCGCCATTTCTTCCGCCGTGTCCTGGCTGAAGCGGTTGATCGCCACCACAACCGGCACGCCGAAGCCTTGCACGTTCTCAATATGTTTTTCCAGGTTCACAATGCCTTTGGCCACCGCCTCGGCATTCGGCGCCGCCAACTCGGTTTTCGGCACCCCGCCGTGCATTTTCAGCGCCCGGACGGTCGCGACAATAACGGCCGCCGCCGGCTTCAGCCCGGCATAACGGCACTTGATGTCAAAGAACTTTTCCGCGCCCAGGTCGGCGCCGAAGCCGGCTTCCGTAATCACGAAATCGGCGAGCTTCAAGGCTGTCCTGGTCGCCATGACGCTGTTGCAGCCGTGGGCGATATTGGCGAACGGGCCGCCATGGATCAGGGCCGGCACGTTTTCCAGCGTCTGCACCAGATTCGGCTTGATCGCCTCCTTCAGCAGCGCAGCCATCGCCCCCTGCGCATTCAGCATGCCGCAGGTGACAGCCTCGCCGGCGTACGTATAGCCGACGACGATGCGGGCCAGACGGTCTTTTAAGTCAGCCAGGCCGTCGGCCAGGCAGAGGATCGCCATGACTTCCGAGGCCACGGAGATGTCAAAACCGTCTTCGCGCGGCACACCGTGCGCCTTGCCGCCCAAACCGATGACGATGTTGCGCAGCGCCCGGTCGTTCATATCCATAACGCGCTTCCAGGTAATGCGGCGCGGATCAAGGTTCAATTTATTGCCCTGCTGCAAGTGGTTGTCGAGCATCGCCGACAGCAGGTTGTGCGCCGTCGTCACGGCATGGATGTCGCCGGTGAAGTGCAGGTTGATGTCTTCCATCGGCACCACCTGGGAATAGCCGCCGCCAGCCGCGCCGCCCTTCACGCCCATGCACGGCCCAAGCGAAGGCTCACGCAGGGCGACAATGACGTTCTGGCCGTTTTTAGCCATGCCCTGCGCCAGACCGACAGTCGTCGTCGACTTTCCTTCGCCGGCCGGGGTCGGCGTGATCGCCGTCACCAAAATCAGCTTGCCATCCGGCCGGTTTTCCAGCCGTTTTATCAGATCAAGCGACAGCTTCGCCTTGTAGTGGCCGTAGGGCTCCAGCTCCTGGGGCAGAATCCCGAGTTTGTCCGCCACTTCAGTAATCAACTGCATTTTCGCTTCCTGGGCAATCTCAATATCGCTTAACATTACTCTATACAACCCCTGTCTTTTATAGTCTGCAGCTCTTCTTGCTTGTTATTCGCGTTTTTTATTGATATTCCTTCCGCATTTAAGGCCAGGCGAACCAGACTTGCACCGTCGTGCCGGGGGCCACAGCCGTTCCCGGCGCGATTGACTGGCGCACCGCCCGCCCGCCGCCGATCGGATCTAAGGCCAGACCGCGTTCCGCCAAGCGCTCGGCCGCCTCGCGCAGCAGCAGTCCCGTCAAATCAGGCAAAACAAGCTTGCCGTCCGCCGTTTTGCTGATGCCGGTTGGAGCCAGCCGCACCGGCTCGCCGCCAGGCTTCGTCTGCCCCAGATTGGGCAGCTCCTCCGGGTGCGAGGGCGGAATGCCCGTATAGACAAGGATCGGTTCCATTAACTCGCGGAACAGCGGCGCGGCAATTTGCCCGCCATAGATTGCCCCCTGCGGCGTATCGATCATGATCAGCACCGCAAAGCGCGGGTCGCTGACCGGCCCGATGCCGACAAACGAAGCGATGTATTGGCCCGAAGCATACCCGCTGCCGTCGTCCTTGAGCCGCTCGGCCGTGCCGGTCTTGCCGGCGAAGCGGTAGCCGGGGATCTTCGCCAAGCCGCCGCCGCCCGTCGAAACGACCTGCTCCATCATGGCGAAGACGGACCGCGCCGTTTCCTTCGACACAGGCTGGCGCACCACCTCCGGCGCCCGTTCGACAAGCACCTTGCCGTCCCCGTCCATGACCTTCGCCACCAGGTACGGCTTCATGAGCATGCCGTCATTGGCCATGACGGACAGCGCCCGTAGCAGCTGCAGCGGCGTCACCGCCACGCCCTGGCCGATCGACATGGTGCCAACGTCTTCCGGCCGCATCTGCTCCGTGTCAAACAGCAGGCCTTCCGCTTCGCCCTCCAGGGCGCTGTCCGTCACCTGTCCCAAGCCGAACGCTTTGGCGTAGCGGTTGAGTCGCGCTGCGCCCAGCAGCGTGCCGACCTGAACCATCGTCGTGTTGATCGAGTTTTTGATCGTATCGGTAAACGTGACCCGCCCGTAGCCTTCGTCGCTCCAGTTGCGGATCATCCGGGCCCCCACCTCGATGTAGCCGGGATCGTTGAAGACGGTGTCCGGCGTCACCAGCTTTTCCTCAATCGCGGCGGCCGCCACCAGCGGCTTGAACGTTGAGCCCGGTTCGTAGATGCTGGTCACCGCCCGGTTGTTCCAGGCGGCGGCATCGGCCTTCCAAAACTGGTTGGGATCAAACGTCGGCCGATTGGCCATCGCCAAAATCTCGCCTGTCTTCGGATTTATAATCAAAATCGTCGTGGCGCGGGCGCGCGTTTTCACCAAAATCGAATCCGCCACCTGCTCCGCCAAAAACTGAATATGGCTGTCGAGCGTCAATTGCACCCGGTTTGAATCTTTGGGGCGCGTCGGCGCCAGCACCGAGGCAAAAATCGGCCGGTCAATGGCGTCTGTCTGCAAGCGCAGCACTTCCTTGCGGCCCTTGAGCACCTTGTCAAGCGAGAGTTCCAGTCCGCTCAGGCCCTCGTCGTCCGTGCCGGCAAAACCGAGCACCTGGGCCGCCAGCCGCCCCTTGGGATAATAGCGTTTGCTTTCCGGCACAAAGGCGAAGCCGTGCAGCTTGTTTTCCTTCACCGCTTGCCGGACCTGTTGTTCCACCGCCGGCTCAAGCGTACGCTCAACCCATTCAAAACGGCTGTCGGCCGAAAACAAGGCAAACAGCTCCGCTTCCTTGCGCTGCAGGATTGGCGCCAGCACCTGCGCCGCAACCTGCTTGGGATTGCGGTTCGGCGCCTGGTTGCCCGGCCACTCCTCCGGCACATCAACAATCGACGCCGGATCAACATACAGGGAACGGGCCATCAGGCTCACCGCCAGCTCCTGCCCATTGCGGTCCAGAAGTTCGCCCCGCGGCGCCGTCAGCTCGATTTCCGTCAACAACTGCGCCCGTTCCTTTTGCGCTAATTCATCACCGGTCACAAGCTGCAGCCACACCAAGCGCAGCACCACGACCAGGAACAAAAACAACAGCGCCTTAATCGCCTTTTTAACCGGTTTATAGAGAGGACTTTTTTGCATACTCATGCTGCCGCCTCCTTAACGAACGACCCGCAAAAGCGGTCGTCTGCGCCGCGGCGCAGGCGGCGGCGCACCGTCGGCTTCATCCGCCGCCTGCGCCTCCTTGATGACGCGGCTCAAAATCGGCAGCGATATGGCCACCACCCCTAGGTTCACCAGCAGCGAGGTGCCGCCGTAACTGATAAACGGCAGGGGGACCCCGATGACCGGCAGCACCCCGGTTACCATCAGCATATTGCCGGCCGCCTGGCCGCATAACAGCAACAAGGCGCCCCAAAGCAAAACCGCCTCGCCCGGACGCTTGGCCAACAGACAGCCCTTGGCGTACTGCACCATAAGCAGTACGAACAGGGCGATCACCAGCATGGCGCCTACAAAGCCCCACTCCTCGCACAAAACCGCAAAAGCAAAGTCCGTGTGCGCTTCCGGCAGGTAAAAAAACTTGCTGGCGCCTTGGCCGAAGCCGTTGCCGAGAAACTGGCCGCTGCCGATCGCCATCAGCGACTTGACCAGCTGATAGCCGGTCGTCGTAGCATGCCCCCACGGATCAAGCCAGCCCTCAATCCGCCCCATGCGGTAGGCCGCGCCGCGCGTGCCCAAAATGGCCAGCGCCACACCGCCGACCACAATGATCAGCCAGTCGCGCCGGGTAATGCCGCCGGCCACCAGCACGCCGAAAGCCAGAATAACGATTAATGCCGCCGTGCCCATATCCGGCTGCTTGTAGACAAGAAAGGCAAGGCCAGACGCGGCATAAATTGGCCAGGAAAAAATCGTCACCGGCCGGCGGCAGCGCCAGCAGCCAGCTACGTAGTAGGCCCCCAGCAGCACCACCGCCACTTTGGCAATTTCCGACGGTTGGAAAGTAAAGCCGCCAATTGCCAGCCAGCGGCGCGCCCCCTTGGCCGCCACCCCCATAAACGGAACCATCGCCAGCGTCACGGCGGCAAAGCCCGCCGTCGGCCACACCAGCTTGCGCCAATCGATCCCGCCAATCGCCAGCGACAGCAGCACGACCGCCAGGCCGATGGCGCCAAAAAGCCAATACCGGATTACGAAATACAGGCTGTTGCCGTGCTCCTGCTGCCCGAGCACGGAGCTAGCGCTGTAAATCGTCAGGCTGCCGATCACCATCAGGGACAAGACCAAAAAGACGACCGCCTCGACGGGACTGCGCCACAAGCGATTCAAACCACCCATCGCCGTACCCCCTATTCAAATCGCACCTGGCAAAAACAAATCGGCTGGCCAAGGCGGCTGAACTTTGTTTCATATTCCGTCATGGCCGGATTGGGCAGCCCGCTGTTGTGCAGGTCCCAGGAGACAGCCTCCACCACAAGCCCGGCCGCCTCAAATTCCTCCAGCGAAAAGGCGAACAAGGGCTGATTGTCGGTCTTTAAAAGCAAGCGGCCGCCGGGCTTTAAAATCCGCCGGTAGACCGCGAGAAAATTGCGGTGGGTCAGGCGTCGTTTCGCCTGACGATTTTTGGGCCAGGGATCGCTGAAGTTCAAATACAATTGATCGACCTCGCCGTCGGCGAACCATTCCGTCAGATGTGCGGCGTCGCCGTGGATGAAGCGCAGGTTCTTCGCCTCGCGTTCGTGCGCTTTTAAAACAGCATAGTAGATGACGCCCAATTGCGACTCAATGCCAATGAAAGCCGTATCCGGCGCCTGCTCCGACAGGCCGGCCAAAAAAGCCCCTTTGCCGCAGCCAATTTCAAGATGCAGTTCTTGCTGTCCGTCAAAGGCTTCCCGCCATTTGCCGCGCCGCTCGACTGGCGGCTGCAAATCAACAAGCCCCGCATAATCTAAAATAGCTGATTCAATCCAGGGTTTTCTCCGTAAACGCACGTCTAGACCACCTTTTTCATGCAAAAATGCTATGCCTATTATTTTACCCTACCGCGGCAAGCCTGTATAGCCGAAGGCCGGACGAAAAAGGCGGGGAGGCCCGGCCAACGCCGCAACCTCTCCCGCCGAAACAACCCGAACCACCCTACATTTCTTCTTTTTTGCCGAGATCGTATTTTTTCAAATAGCGATACAGCGTGACCCGGCTGACATCCAGCATGTTGGCCAGCCGGCTGATGTTGCCGCCCGCCGCCTTCCAGGCTTCAATAAAGGCGTCCCGGTCGTATTTCCACGATTTCCCCAGCGTCTTATCGCCCGGCAGCTTTACCTGTTCGGCGCCGATAACCAAGCCCGGCGTATGGAAGAACGCCATTTCCAGAACGGCTTGAAGCTGCTTGATGTTGCCTGGCCAGCTGAATTTTTTGAGCACCGCCAGCGCATCCGCCGACAACCGCTTGGGCGGCAGCGAGTGCTGCGCCGCAATTTCCGAGACGATATGCCCGGCGATCAGTTCAATGTCCTCGACGCGGTTGCGCAGCGCCGGCACGCGCAACGTGATCCGGGACAGCAGCTCGTACAACGGCATGGAGAAAAGCCCCTTGTCCGCCAGGCGCTTCAGATTGGAGTCGCAGGCGGCAATCACGCGAATATCCGGTTTGCGCCCCTCTTTTTCCGCCTTCTGCTCATTTTCAGCCAGCACGGCGGCCAGCCTGTCGCCCAACGCCACCGGCATCTTTTCAATCTCATCAATAAACAGCGTGCCGCCGACGGCCAGCTCAAGCTTGCCGGCCACCCGCGCCGCGCCTTCGCCATAGCCGAACAGCTCCGCCTCCAACGCATCCTCGCTCAGCTTGCCGCACTTGACGGAAATCAAGGCGCCAGCCGCTTTGGCGCTGGCTTGATGAATGCCATGCGCCAGGCGCTGCTTGCCTGTGCCCGGTTCGCCCTGCAGCAGGATATTCGCATCGCCCCGGGCGACGCGCGCCGCCTTGTTTTGCAGCGCAACAAACTCTTCCGTTTCCCCAACCATGCTCAGCAGGCTGTAGCGGGCCGAATAGCTCGTCGCATGCGCCACCGTCGTTTTCAGGTCCTCAATCGCAGTGGTAATGGCAATGACGCTGTTGACGTCCTCGTCATCCTTCACCGGCACCACCGTGGTGATGTCCTCATAAGCCTTGTCTCGGGCAATCCAGGTCACTTCCTTGTTATAGGAAGGAATGCCCTGGAAGCCGCGGTTGATGGGGATGTGCTCGTAATTCACGAACACCTCGCTCAAATCCATGTGATTTTCAAGCCGTTTCTTGCCGCACTGGTTGGCATAAGCCACGCGCCCGCCGGGCTTGACGTGATAAATCGCCATCGGCAGCGCATCCAAGAGGACATGGGAGGCCCGCAGGCGCTCGTGCATCGACAAAAACTGCTCCAGCGAATAGCGGATGCTCATCAGCAGCGCGATGACGCTCTCGTAGGGCAAATCCGGCTGGTCAATGGAAAAAACCGATACGATGTATTGCACGCGGCCGTCGACGATCACCGGCGCACTGCAGGCGTCGCCGGTCTGGCATTCCTCAATCCACATTTCCGGTCCGAAGAGCAAAAACGGCACCTTGTGCTCCTTGGCCACGCTTATGGACGAAGTGCCGATATCCCGCTCGGAAACCCGCGCGCCCTGCACGTCCTCCATGGTCCGCTGAAAGAACGGCAGCGCGTAATTTTTCAGCACGTAGCTCTCGTCGTCAATCAGCAGCATGCTCAGGTTGTGCATGTTCAAATGCTCGCGGCACTGCTCATAAATGCCATCCATGAATTTTAAGGCCGCCTCATGTTTTCTCCGGCGCGCCGCCAATTCTTCCCGGCTCAGCTGAACCAGCTTCGGCATTTTTTCATGCGCCAGGCCACGGGCCAGACAGCGCTTCCAGGATTCCGCCACCCACGGGTGTATATTCGGGTCCAACACCCCTTCTTCAATAAAACGCCGGTAATATTGCGCCAGTTTTTCCTTGTTGCGCCGTTCTCGGATCATGTTCGTCCTCCTCATGTATTATCGCACGATTGCTTGTAGTGTACTTTTCGTTACATATTGATTCGGCGCAAATCGCAAAACTCCTACCGCCAAAAAGCAATTTTATAAGAAAAATGTAAACACCGGAAGACCAATTTCGTCTCCCGGCGCAATAAAACGAACTAACCGCTATACGCAATCCCAGCAAAAGGCAAAAAAATCGCCCGACAATTGTTTTATATTCGCCGAATTAACACACGGCCCCCTTGTTCAGATTGTAAAGTCCCTCCACCGCGCACTACTCCAGCAAGATCCGGCGCGCCCCCAGGTAGCGCGGCTTCCAGTAAGGATCGTCCAGCCGGCTGAGCATCACGCCCCGGCTAGAAGAGGCATGCCAAAAAGCGCCGTTGGCGGCGTAAATCCCGACATGAGACGGACCAGGCTCGCTGGTTGTGAAAAACACCAGATCGCCCGCCCGCAGCGCTTGCCGCAAAACATACAAACCGCGTTCATATTGCCGATCAGCCGTCCGGGGCAGCGCAACCTTGTGTTTGGCAAAGACGTAACTGACGTAGCCGGAGCAGTCGAAGCCCTTGTCAGGCGCCGTGCCGCCGTAGCGGTAGCGCGCGCCGTGAAGGGCCGCCGCCGCCGCGACCACATCGCGCCCCTTCACGCCCAGCGGGGCCTGCTTGCGATAGGCTTCCTCGGCCAGCGTCTGATAGGTTTTGTTGTCCAGTTTGCCATTCGCCGGCAGCTTCGCCTGCGCCTGAAAATGCTTCAAGGCCGCCACCGTCTGCGCGGTGAGCACGCCATCCTGCCTGTCAACCGGATAACCGGCCGCCACCAGGTTCCGCTGCGCCACAGCCACTTTCCAATTTTTTTCACCCAGACGGTAGTCAGCCGCTGCGGCAATACCGGCGAACAGCAGGCAACCCGCCAGACAGCAAAGCAAAATGCGCGCGATCTTCATTTCTACCCACCCCAGACATCAGCCGTTGGCCGCTTCGCGCGGTCAAGCACGGCCAAAAATACGGTTGTCGCCTGCGGGTCCAGTTGCCGCCCGCTCAGCGACTGCAACGCGGCCCGCGCCTCTTCTTCCGAGCCCCCCGCCAGGTTGCGGCACAGCGCATCATACTGCCTGACGACCGCTAAAATGCGACACTCCAAAGGAATTGCCTCGCCCGCCAGCCCCAAGGGGTAGCCCGTGCCGTCCCAGTTCTCATGCTGTTTTAAAATCAAATCGGCCACCGGCGCGGCGTCCGGCAACGACAAGGCCAGGCGGTAGCCGACCGAAGCAGACTGGCGCTGCACGCGGGGATCACGCCCGCTCTGCACGGCGGCGTGGTAGACGAGCACGTTTTCCAGCACGGCCTTGCCGATATCATGGTACTGCAGCAGCAGGGCCAGCTTGCGCAACCGGTCATCAGTCAGCCCCATTGCCTTCCCCATGAGCAGCGCTTGCGCCGAAAGTTGCCCGGGGTGCGCCTGCCGCGCTTGATCAAACGCGCGCAACCGCTCCACCACCTGCTGCACAACCTGGTGCCTGGTCATGCGGTGCTTGAGCTTTTTTTCCTGCAAGGCGGCGTTTTGCGCCTCACAAATCAGTTCCTTGACAACCAGAGGAATGCTGCCGCCAAAAGCCAGGCCAAACGACATCCCTATCGCCATGCCGTTGTCGTACGGCTTGGCAAGCACCTGGCGCAGCTGTGCCAGCATCCCCTCCGCCTCCGGCAAGGAGATGCCGGTGCAAACGAGGCCGAAGCTGTCGCCGCCAATCCGAGCCAGCAGGCCTTCGCCGATGTAGGCGCACCTGAGCAAGGCGGCCGTCCGCTCCAGCACGCGGTTACCGATCTCGGCCCCCAGGGTTTCGTTGACGAACTTGAGTCCGTCAATGTCTCCGATGATAATCGCTACCGGCACGTCCTGTCGCTGCTCGATTTCCAGCAGCCGCTCCTCCCACACGCCGCGGTTGTACAAACCAGTCAGGGCGTCACGGCGTTCCGCCTGGTTATCCGCCGCCTGCCGCGCGCCCGCCTGCCAACTGTTGAGCAAGCGCGCAAAGCTGTTCGCCGCCGTCGCCATGGCCTGGCGCCGCTTCGCCGGCAAAACCGGCACGGCCAGGACAGCTTGCATCCAGGCCGCTTCATTCGCGGCTTGGCATGCTTGCTGCACGCGGTGCAAGCATGCCTCCCGTTGGGCGTGGCTGTCATAAAAGCCGCCCAGGTGCAGGCTCACGCCGCCGGTCAAGGCCGCCGGCTCGGTGAAAACAAGCTGCTGCAGGCCGTATGGGCAGGGCGGCGAGCAGGCGCCCGCCTTTTTGCCGCAAAACAGGTCGCACAGAGCCGGCCGTCCGGATTTTGCCACTATGGCGCCGTAAGAATCGCTGACCCAAAAAGCCAGCCCGTCCGCCTGACGCCAATCTTCCAAAAACCATTCCACCATGCCCCAATCAACCCTCGACATGCCGCCACCCTCCATTGCTGTGTTGTTTTTCCGCTCATTAGCCAGTCACGTTGCATATTCTCCGCTTTCCAACCGATTCCTGCTTGCCGATGGGAAGGCGCCATTTCTTTGCAACAAACAACTATGCTAAAATAAACACAGCTTCCATAACATTGCAAAAGGCGGTGACCCAGTGAAAATTGGCGCTCGCATCATTAAAACAGGCATAGCCGTATCCATCACCATGTTTATCTGCCAGCTGTTCCAGCTCGAGCCAGCTGTATTCGGCGCGGTTTCCGCCGTGATCAACATGCAGCCGTCCATCTTTTTGACGGTTAAAACGGCCAAGGACCATTTTCTCGTCCATGCGCTCGGAGTCAGTACCGCCACCTTGCTCGGCTTCCTGCTCGGCGGCAACCCCCTTTCCATGGGCTTGATCACCATCATCGTCATCGTCCTGTATAGAAAAACGGGTCTGCAAACCACCGTATCAAGCGGCGTGGTCGCAGCTGTCTTCATTTTGACTTCCAGCCAGGAGCAATTTTTAACCCACGCGTTGATGAGAACGGCCGTCATCTTCACCGGCCTCACCACCGCCATGCTCGTCAACGTCCTGCTTTGGCCGCCCAAGTACGGCGAACAGTTCCGCCAAAAGCTCGGCGAGGCCAACCAACAGGCGGTCCGCTACTTCAGCCAGGCCCTCCACGACTACGTGCACCTGCAGGATGCTCCGCCCTACGCCAACGACGCCCAGCGCCAACTGGTCTGCCGCTTGAACGCAGAGGTCCGCACCCTGGCGGACCTCTGCAAAAACGAGGATTCGCTTTTTTCCGCCGCTTCCTCGACGCAGTACGAATGGTTCGCCACCGCCAAGCGTCTGCGCGACTACAATGAATCGCTGGCGGAAAAGGCGGACCGCATTTATGCGCTCCTGCCGGTGCGCTACGAGCGGCGCAAGGAATTGGGCGAGCCGGAAATCACGCCTGAGTTCCGCGGCGTGCTGGAGTTGTTGGGGCAAGGCGACGCGGGCGTCATCCGCGTGAACGAAAAGCTGCGCGCCGCCCTCTTGTCCGGCCAGACGGTGACGCCGGAGGAAATCAGCGAAGCCTACTGGGAAAAATTAACCGCCGCCATGGAGCACTGGCAGGCGGAAATCGCCAGCGGCTATTATATCCACGCCTTGATCGAAGTCGCGGTCATCGCCAACGAAATAAAAAGCGCGGCGCGGCAAGCAAAAAAACTGCTCCAGGAATGCTTCACCAAGGGGCTCATCGAGCGTTGACAAGACAAACCTTGCTTTCTTGACAGGCAGGGTCATTTATGGTAAATAAAAATTAGCACTCTTGTCGACCGAGTGCTAACAAACTGGCAGCATAACATTTCGCCAACGACGGAAGGAGCGGTTTTTCTTGACTAAAAAAGCGTTTCAAGCCGAATCAAAGCGGCTCTTGGATCTGATGATCAACTCCATCTACACGCACAGGGAGATTTTCCTGCGCGAATTGATTTCAAACGCCAGCGACGCCATCGATAAGCTGTACTACAGCACGCTGTCGGACGAAAGCCGCGTCTTCAACCGGGAGGACTACTACATCCGCATTACGCCGGACAAGGCGGCCCGCACTCTGACCATTTCCGACACGGGCATTGGCATGACCAAGGAAGAGATGGAAGAAAACCTCGGCGTCATCGCCAAAAGCGGCTCCCTGGCCTTCAAAAAGGAAAATGAACTCAAGGACGGCTTCGATATCATCGGCCAGTTCGGCGTCGGCTTTTACTCGGCCTTCATGGTCGCGGACAAGGTGACGGTCGTGAGCCGGGCGCTTGACAGCGAAACCGCCTACTGCTGGGAGTCGAGCGGCCCCGATGGCTACACCGTGGAGAAGGCGGAAAAGGCCTCCGTCGGCACCGACATCATCCTTACGATCAAAGCCAACACGGAAGACGAGGAGTACGACGAATACCTCGACGAGTACCGCTTAAAAGCCCTTGTCAAAAAATACTCCGACTTTATCCGCTACCCGATTAAGATGAACGTGACCACGCACAAGCCCAAGGAAGGCAGCGACAGCGAGTTTGAAGAAGTCCGAGAAGAAAAGACCTTGAACAGCATGGTGCCGATCTGGCGCAAAAACAAAAATGAGCTGACGGCGGACGACTATCAAAACTTCTACACCGAAAAGCACTACGGCTTCGACAAGCCGATCCGCCACCTGCACATCAGCGTCGACGGCGCCGTGCGCTACAACGCTATCTTGTTCGTACCGGAAAAACCGCCCTACGACTTTTACACGAAGGAATATGAAAAAGGCCTCGAGCTCTACTCCAACGGCGTGTTGATCATGAATAAATGCGCCGACCTGCTGCCCGATTACTTCAGCTTCGTCAAAGGCATGGTCGACTCCGAAGACCTGTCGCTTAACATCTCCCGCGAGCTCTTGCAGCACGACCGGCAGTTGAAGCTGATCGCCAAAAACATCAACAGCAAAATCCAGCGCGAACTGGAGCTGTGCCTGAAAAACGACCGGGAAAGCTACGAGCGCTTCTACCAATCCTTCGGGCGGCAGTTGAAATACGGCGTCTACAGCGACTTCGGCGCCCACAAGGACGTGCTCCAAGACCTCTTGCTCTTCTACTCCTCCAAGGAGAAGAAACTGGTTACCCTCGCCGAGTACGTCGAGCGCATGCCGGAAGAGCAAAAGTACATTTACTATGCCGTCGGCGAATCGTACGAGCGCATCGAAAAGCTGCCGCAGATTGACCTGGTCGCCGACAAAGGCTACGAAATCCTCTACTTCATCGACGACGTGGACGAGTTCGCCATCCGCGTGATGATGGACTACAAAGAAAAGGCCTTCAAATCCGTTTCCAGCGGAGATCTCGGCATCGAACCGGAGGAAAAGGAAGAAAAGACCGAGGCCGAAGAGAAGCAACAGCAGGGCTTGTTTACCGCCATGAAGGAGCTATTGTCCGGCAAGGTCAAGGACGTGCGCGCCTCCAAGCGGCTAAAAACCCACCCCGTCTGCCTCTCCAACGACGGCGAAATCTCGATTGAAATGGAAAAAATCCTCAGCGCCATGCCCCACAACGGCGAATCGGTCAAGGCCGACAAGGTGCTCGAAGTCAACCCGCACCACCAGGTCTTCCAGGCCCTCATCGCCGCGCAAGCGGGCGACCCGGAAAAATTCGCCCTGTACACGAAGCTCTTGTACAACCAGGCCCTCTTGATCGAAGGGCTGCCGGTCGACGATCCGGTCGAATACACCAACAACATCTGCAAAATCATGGTCTGACGGGCGACCGCTCCAAACAAAAGCCCCCTGCCGGCACGCCGGCAGGGGGCTTTTTTCGCGCGTGTCAGGGCAACGGGCGGCTGGCCGGCAGCGATGCGATGACCATCCCGATCAGGCACAGCACCAACAGTTGCAAGGCCAACATGGTCAACCCGGCATAATGAACCGGCTCAACGTGCTTAATCCGCCGGCAGTACGCCTGGTAAAGGAACGACAAAACCGCCGTGATGCCCAGAAAAACTGCTGACGTCAGGAAAAAATCCGGCAGAGGCGGACGCCCGGCCTTGGCCGCCTCGCTATAGACCAAAAAGGCCGCCGACAGAAAATTGCCGATCAGCACCAGCCTGACTTGCAGACTGCTGTTCACAAGCGCTTGAATGAACTTGAGCATCACTCGTACCGCCTCTCTAACCCAAGCATCTTTTCTACTATTCATTATACGAATACGCCCGCTTTCCCGCCAGCCAAATTTTCAAAACCGGCACGCGCGGCAGGAAAAAGCCCCGCCGTGCAAAAGGGATTTGGCCGTGTGCTCTAGAATCATGGTATTAAACACTACGACAACTACGGAGGCTGGCATGGAAGAACGCGATAAGACGGCGCCAGTTGCAAAAAACTCCATGGCGGCCTGCTGGCCCTGGAAAAGCTGGCCGACGCCAGCTGCCTGGCAAGCCTGTTCGTCCGCTAACCACAAGCAGGGGCGTCTCAATAAGAATCGATTGAGACGCCCCTGCTTCATCCCCTCGCGGGGCAAGGTTATTCAAGTTTTATACCACACGTCCGCCGCTGAAATTCTTTAGGCAATGCCGATTATTTTAAACCAGGTAAACAAAGCCGCACTAATGACAAGCGAGCCGACAAAGCAGGTGACAAGGGAGTATTTCACTTGATCCAAAATGGAGAAATAGCCGGTGCCAAAATACAGGGTGTTGACCTTGGAGTGAGGCGGCAGCGTAATCGTATAAGGCATCGTCATAGCTGCGGCCAGCGCCAGCGGCACCGGATTCATGCCCAGCGTCTTAGCCAGGGCGATGAAAGCGGGTATTAGGATCGTCACCCGTACGGTTTTGCTTGTGAAGATAAGATGGCTGTACATGCTGAGGAATACCACAATGACATAGACCCAGAAGTGGCTCATGTTTTGCAGCCCCAGCCCGCTAACCAGGTGCTTGACCAGCCATTCCGCGCCTTTTGATTTGTCCAGCGCGCCGCCGACGGCGTACGCGCCGGCAGCGAAGATCATCAGATCCCACTTGATGTTTGCTTCCTTCCAGGTAAGCAACCCGATTTTCGGCAGGAGACAAAGAAGTGCGGCAAGAACGGCGGTCTGCTCCGTACTGATTCCAAAGCCGAACCATTGCTTATGGTAATCGCCCGTCGCCCACAACACAACCGTCAGCAGAAAAATGACCATGGCCCTTTTTTCCTGCTCGGAGAAAGCGCCGAGCTTTCTCAGCTCTTCCTCAAGCGTGCTGATCGCATTGCTGAAATTTAACTCGTCCTTAATCGAAAAAATTTTAAGTCCGAGGAAAAAGATGATAACCATGGTGACGATGGCGGTTGGCATCGAGGCCAGCAGCCACTGCATATAGCCGATATGTCCGCCCGCCTGCGAGTTAATAAACCCGACGGCGATAATGTTCCCAGCCGTCGCCGTCATAACACCCGAGGTGGCCAGAGCATCCGCTTGCAACCCTTGCAGCATCATAACTCTGCCCAGATTGCTCTCGCCGGGCATGGCCTTATATATATCCAGCAAAATGAGACAAATCGGAACCATCAGCGTGGCGCGGGCCGTTGTTGATGGAACGAAGAAGGCGATCACAAAGTTAATGACGATTAGCGTAAATAGCGTCATCCTGGGTGTCTTCCCAAATTTCGTTACCATCCATAATGCAAACCGTCTTCCCAGCTGGGACTTGATAATGGCAGAGGTGAGAACAAAGGCGGACACCATCAGCCAGATAACCTCATTACCCAGCATGACGAAGGCGTCTTTCTGCTCCTTAACCGCCCCCACCAATGGAAGCAGCAAAATCGCCATGATCGAAGTCAGATAAATCGGAATAGGCGTCGTTACCCACAGGATAAGGGCAGATGTAAAAACGGCTAATGACCGCTGCGCCCTCATCCCCATGCCTTCTGGCGTAGGCATCATGAGCAAGACCAGAAAAACCATAACGGCGATGGGAATCCCCCATTTTTTCATTAGGGCTTCAAACTTCCCCTGCTTTTTTTCTTGGCTCATTGTATGATCTCCTTTCATTTTTGTTATGGGCAAAGTAGTTATCGCCTTTCGCAGCTACTTTGAACGAATACAATTAAGCGCCAAATTTTTGCGAAAAGCCCATGAGATCAATTAATATATGAAAATAGTCTTTACCGGTAATTCTCCCCAACCCGCCAAAAGAGCAAGCCGTTTCGCCATAGGTCAATTGTTTATCCGCCCGAACGCCGCTGCCCCAGATTACTGCCGGAACCGGGTCGCCGCTGTGCTCCTTTACTTCGCAAGGAGTGGAATGATCGGCGGTTATGGCGATAAGGGTGTCCGGATGGATATTCGCCTTTATGGCGCTGACCATCTTATCGACTTGCTCAATAAGCGTTTTTTTCCGCGCCCATTGTCCATCGTGCCCGGCTAGGTCAGTAGCTTTTACATGTACAAGGACTAGATCATTGTCCTCTAGCAGGTGAATTGCCGCGCTGGCTTTGAGGTCGCCGTTAAAATCATACGATCCCGTAATGCCGGGATGGGTATAGTTTTGCATCCCCGCCATTTTTGCTATGGCTTGTACGGTTGCTTCTCCCGATACGGCCGCGCATCTGATTCCTTTAAATCGGTCTTGCAGCGGAGTACATTGGGTAACAATGCCCGCCCCACGGGTTAGTATCGCGTTTGCCGGCAGTTGCCCCGCCATGACTCGCTGCTTATTAATAGGATGTTGGTTAAGCACGTCTCGCGCAATCGTAAGATATTGCTGTACGGCTTGCGCAGTCCTTCGCGCGGCATCGGTTGTGTCAAGCGGCTGTACCGGTTGAATCGCCATGCCCTCGTTATTGCCCCCCGGATCAGAATCCGACACATGGGGCGATAGGCTTATTCCTCTCAACACCAATACCGCCCGGTGGTCTGTAGCCGGCGCAAAATGAGCCGTTACCGCTTCGTTTAAGGAAATATTATTCAAATGGCTTGCTAATTCAGCCACGCCATCCCTTATTCTACCTGCGCGCCGATCCATGACTTTTCCATCATGATCAACCGTCGCAAAATTGCAGCGAAAGGCAACATCGCCGGGAAAGATTTCAAGCCCCGCGCCCAATGCCTCAATCGGCCCACGGCCTGAGTACACGTCAGCAGGGTCATACCCCAGCATGCACAAATGCCCCACATCAGTCCCGCACGGTATTCCTGGCGCATACGGATCAACCAAGCCGACCACGCCCTCGCTGGCGAGCATGTCCAACGTAGGTGTTGCCGCGGCTTCCAACGGGGTACGCCCCCCTAGCTCGCGTATCGGTCGATCGCCTAAGCCATCTATACTGATGAGTACCGCCTTGCGCTTCACACACAATTCCCCCTGACTTAGTTTCAACACGTCCCGCCGCCTGGCGCGGGCAATGCAAAAGAATGATGAGGCCTCGCTCATATTAAGTAATTTAATCTTAGCAGAAGGATTATCGCCAAACCATGCATAATAATTAACCGAACTGATAAGGTTAATATTATCAAGGAGGTCCTATGACAATTCAGCAACTCCGAACCTTTTGCGCAGTTGTGGAAGAAGAGTCGTTTCACAGAGCTGCGGACCGCTTGTACATGGCGCAGGCTTCCGTCAGCCAGCAAATAGCCGCTTTAGAAAAGTATTATTCCGTCCGCCTCTTCATCCGAAACGGCCGTTCTTTTTCCATTACGTCAGAAGGACTGTCCCTCTATAAATGGGCTAAAGAAATACTGGCCTTGATTGATGCGATTCCAGATAAGTTCATGGAATTGCACAGCCAGTCAGAAGGAAAGCTCGTCCTTGGTGCATCCACCCTGGCCGGAAACTATATTCTCCCGCCTATCCTAAAAAAGTTTAAAGAAACCTTCCCCAAGGTCGAATTATCGGTTCACATTGGTTACGGAAATGAAATGGTGGAGCGGGTACGAAACGGCACGCTAGATTTAGCTATAGTCGGCAAAAACGTGCACTGGGCCAATGATCCCGATGTGAAGTTTCTGCCCATAGCCGTCGACAACCTGTCTTTGATCGCAGCGAAAGGGCACCCCTTAACAAGGCGAGCAATGGTCTATCCCCAGGAACTTGCAGAACCATATACACTCATCCACTCCCGCCCTGGTTCAGCCATGAGGTCAATGGTGGAGGATTATTTGCGGCAGGAAAACGTCACGCCTAAGTCGATATTGGAAATGGGCAACCATGAAACAATCAAGAAAGCAGTGGAGCAAGGGCTTGGCATTGCCCTCATAAGTACGGTTTGTATTTCACGGGAAACGGCAAGCGGCCAATTGGTGAATATCCCCTTGCTTAATCTAGACAAAATTTCCCGGCAGTTTATCCTTGTATCAAAGCAACGGCGTGAGTATAACTATTTAGAAAAATCGTTTGTTGACATGTTAACCAACCTGATTTCGCCTAACATCAAAGCATAACGAAAAGAGGGCTGTCGCAAAACAGGTTTTGACAACCTATTTTGGACAGCCCCGTTCATTACAGTCCTAATTCCAACAACACTTTTTGCAGCCGCTCGCGCTGCTCCGGCCGTTCGAGCGACTGCCCGTACTGGTGGCAGTCAAGCACATCGGCGTCTTTGACAATCTCCTCAAGCGGCGTACCCACCGCCTGCTTGCTGCTGTGGTTTTTCGCCGCCAGGGCCAGGCACTCGATCTCCTCGGCGGAAAAGCCCCCGCATTCGGTTAAAAAGCGTTTCACCGGCTCATAGCCGTTTTCCGCATGATTGGCCTGCCGGCCGGTCACGATCCGCCCAAAGTCATGCAGCGAACAGGCGATGGCCGCCAGCTCCGGATTCACACCGCGCTTGACGGCCAGCAATTGGCCGATTTTTGCGCAGCTGGCCAGGTGAAGCCGCTCCCAGCTCAAGGGATAGTCCCGCTCCCCGTCCGCATAGCTGTCAATTGCCGCCAGCAGCTGCGTTTGCAAGGTAAAGATTCGATTCATCATTTGCCGCCTCCTGGTGCGATGCGTTTATTGTGTCATCATGATAACAAGGGTGCCCGAATAAAGCAAGGCCGCCTCACACCGGAAAAACAAGCCTGGCGATATAAATGGCAAAGGTAAGCGTAACAGCGCTGAAGATCGTGGAGGCCATCACAACCTGCGCCGAAAAATCCGGAAAATTGTCGCATTCCACGGCGATGAGCGCCACGTTGACCGCAGTCGGCACGGCACAGGCAATAAAAACAGCTTGGGCAATAATCCCCGAAAAGCCGAAGATATGAATGCCAATCACCGCCAGCACTGGGCTTATGACCAGCCTGGCGAAGGCCGCCAGCGGAACCTCCCGGTTTCCCAGGTCAAATTCGGTCCGAGAAAGCTGCACCCCTAACGTCAGCAAGGCAATCGGCACCAGTCCGTTGCTCAGATATTCCAGTGCGGGCCAAAGAACGGTCGGCTTCACGTCAAGCCCAAGCCCTTTTAAGGCAAAAACGACCGGCACTACGTAAATCGTCGGCATTGACAAAATATTCAACAACGACTCTCTGGCTTTAAACTTAGCCCGGCCAGCATAAAAGAAGCCAACCGTATTGGTGGTTATATTTTGCAGCACCAAAATGACGATCAACGCCGCAATGGCCGTATCCAAATAAGGCGTCCGGCCATCAACAATGTATGGCTCACCAGAATAAATAAGCGTAATGAGCGACACCCCGATATTGCCGCAATTATTGAACATAACCGCATTGCGAAAGGCATTGCCAAGACCAGGTTCAAGGTGGCGCACCTTCGCAATTACAAAGCCAACCACATCATTTGCCACCAACATGCCTATGCCGAAGCCCAGTATTTTTATCATCGTTGAATCGATATTGGCTGTATATAGATTAACGAACATGAACGCCGGCATAAAAATATAAAAATTCAATTTGCTGAGTGTAAAGATATCAATCGTAAACTTTCTGCTCAAACAAAACCCGGCCATGATCAGTAAAAAAATCGGCACAATATTATGTCCCAGTATATGCAAAAAAATATCCATGTGCGCCTATCCACCTTTAACATGAGTAATTTTCATAATTCTGAACCCAGATAAATCAAGGGTTTTAGAGGCAATAAAAAGGACTTCACCCCTACATTTGCCGAATTTATCAAGTGACAAACCAATCAAAACCAGCAAATGGAGGTTGAAGTCACTATGTATA
>JAJUGR010000017.1 GCA_029265905.1 Sporomusaceae bacterium
ACAGTTATCTGCTGATTTACGATGGCCCAAGCAACCGCATGCGCGGATCGCTCATGCGGCAAGGCGGGTAAAATTCCCCACCCGCAGGGGTGAGGAAAAAGTTTTGCAAAAGTGGGGAAAAACAGCTTGCAAAAAACACTTGATGGGGATTCTTGCTCAACGTGGGAAAGCAGTGTGTTGTTTTCCGGCATAATTCCTCCTACAACTGCTGACTGTTTCTGAACTGCTGTAGAACTTCTCCGAAAAGGACTGGAAAACCTGCTTTTTACGCATGAATGGTGAAAAGCATGGGACATGGAAGGTTTTTTCCTGGTTTCGTGGAAATGTGAGTAATAACAACTGTTCGGGCGCTCATGCGGCAAGCCCCGATTGGATAAACAGCAAAGGAGCGACAACATGGTTCGACTGGTAACAAATTTTATTGGCGGTGTCAGGCCCTGGTGGCTGGTCGCGGCCGGTTTCGCTGGTTACGTTCTGCTGTTTGGCAGTTACACCAGCATGACTTACTTGGCATTTCATACGAATACCTTCGATTTGGGTATTTTCACGCAAATTTTTGACTCCATGACGCAGCATGGCACCCAAAACACCACAATAGAGCGAAATCGCGCACTCCCTCATTTCGCAATTCATATTTCGCCGGCTTTGTACTTGTTGGCTCCGTTATATTGGCTCTTTCCGACGCCGCTTACGTTGCTGCTAAGTCAAACGGTCTTATTGGCTTCTGGCGCCTTCCCTCTGTATCGCCTTGCTTCAACCATGCTGAATGATGAATGGGCAGGGAGTTTTTTTGCGCTGGCATATTTGTTTTCCTTTGGCATCCACGGAGCGAACTTATATGACTTCCATGAAATTTCCTTGGCGGCGCCGTTCCTGCTATGGGCTTTTTATTATATTGAAAGCAATAATAATAAAAGGTTATTGACATTGTTATTGCTTGCCTCGCTCATGG
Source organism: Sporomusaceae bacterium (assembly GCA_029265905.1). Taxonomy (GTDB): domain Bacteria; phylum Bacillota; class Negativicutes; order Acidaminococcales; family JAJUGR01; genus JAJUGR01. Next base: position 953 of record JAJUGR010000017.1, read on the forward strand.
TGAAGGAAGAAATACCGGTTGCTGTTTTCTTTGTTGGCGTTTACATACTGGCGGTCAAAAAACGGCATGCCCAAGGCGCATTGGTCGCCGGGCTGTCTTTGCTTTACTACTGGTTCGTTTCCGCTGTTGCCTTCCCATACTTCGGAGGAAGCCCGATGTATGACCGGTACGCCAATTTATTGCCGAATGGAGGCGGCGGCGGTGTTGAATTGATTCAAGCGGTGCTGCATAATCCGTCTGCACTATGGTGCGATTTGTTGTCGAACAGCAAGCTCGTCTTTTTAACCGGGTTCCTGCTGTGCTTTGCTTTTTTGCCGCTGTTCAGTATCGGCGGCTTGATTTTGCTTGTTCCGGTTCTTATTTTGAATGTTTTATCCAGTTATGCCTATCAGTATATGTTTGCAATGCACTACGCGGTCGTTTCGACGTGTTTATTGTTTTACGGGGTGTTGCTGTCGGTTCGGAAATTTCATCATAAGTTTTACCGGGTATTAAGCTGCCTCGTTTTAGCGACTTCCGTTTTTATTGGTCCGCAGCTAATGGGACATGAAAAATTTTTTTTGATGGCAAGGGAGATGAATAACTCGCGACCAATTGACGAAGCGTTGCGCATGATCCCCGAAGCCGATTCCGTTTGGATCAGCAACCGGCTCGGTTCTCATTCGTCCGGACGAAACTCGGCCTATTTGTTTCCGGAACCGCTCGGGGACATTGATCATACAACATGGGTTGCGGTTGATCTGCGCGATGAAGACAAGAGCCGATGGCCAGCCGCGAAAGAAGACTATTACAAACAGATCCGGCTTTTGCTGAACGACAATCAATATGGGGTGTACGCTTATTTGCCCGGCGTTTACTTACTATTCAGGCGGGACTATCCTGCTGAGGCCAATCCAACCGTTTTAACAGATATCACCCGCCTCGAACGACGCGAGTAAGCCGCTATTGCTTGTGCGGATGTTTCGCTCTTGCGACAATCATTGCCAGCACAAGCAGCAAAATGTACGGGCAGAGTTGAATTCCCGTTGCGTACACCAGCGCCGGACTAATCACGGGAAGCGCCCACAGCAGCGCCAGTATCGCCAGCTCGAACGGATGATGGCCCCGCGACCAGCAGTCAAAGGAAAGCAGGGAAAAGGGCAGCGCAAGAATAGCCAGGTCGTACAGGCGGGAATAAGGCATGACGATAAACATGCCCACAACAATAACCGCGCTTTTCAACGCTGTCGAATCTGTTTTCCGCCACACCCAGAGAGAAATAATTGTCACCGCTACATTCACGAGGCCTGTAGCGGCATACACGAATGGCAGGCTCCAGCCGGCCAAGCGAAGGGAGCTGTACAGGGACGTTTGTGTAGCGCTGGTCGCTTCCCAGGCCGAACCGAGCAGCAGCGTGGAGGATGAATACAGGAAGGCGTTAAAAAACTGCTCCCACAAGGCAAAACCGAATAAAAAAACGGAAATAACAGAGACGGCGGTTGCGAAGAGCGCGGCCCAAAGCAAAACGCGCCATTTTTTTGCCAGCAGGAGAAGCAGGAATGGAAAGAAAGCCATGTTAGGCTTGTAGGCCAACAGGCCGAACATGCATCCTGCTAGAACGGGTCTAACCTCAATAAAATACAGGCCAAATCCCAGAAATGCTGTTGTCAAATAGCCGTTTTGTCCCCAAATTAAATTCATAAGCACTCCGGGGTAGCCGCAGGCCAACAGTGCCGCTTGCCGACTGTCCGAGGCAAGCTTGTATATTGCGGAAAAACCCAAAGTGGCCGGCACGGCAAGCCAAATAAAAAGGAATAAATGGTAGGGGAGCGTTGCAAGCGGCGCCAACAAAAGCAAGAATGACGGCGGGTAGGCCCAGGTCATGGGCGCCGGTATTTTCTTGTCGACAACAGCCTCAACTTTCGTGCGAAGACTATCAATGTTGAAAGGCGAAGCGGGCGGCTGTTCGACAGTCAAGCGGCCTGCCGAATAAAAAATTGCGGCATCAATGCCAAATGAAGTTTTAAGTTTTCCTCCGTTTTTGCCCTCAAGGACAAAAGAATAGGCAAATATGCATATGTATATCAGCAAAAGACTTGCCGAAACAAATGCTAAAAAGTTTATCTTTTTCATCAGGGCGTCCCACTTCCTCTCTTAAAATGAATGAGCCTGGATGGTTTCTGCGGTCCAATGACATACAGTTACTTCGCCTTAACGAAACGAAAACCTGCCAAGATGCAAAAAGGCAACGTGAAATCGACGCAAATGTGAAGGAGTGCTTTAGAATACTATTCTTCTAGTGTATAATATGACAATAAGTAATTATAGAGGGACGTGAATCGAAGGTGACCAATATTTCTGTCAAGATAGATGACAAAATAAGACAATCGCGTGCGGCAAAATGGGCTTCCGCGGAACGGTTTGCCACGGGGGTACGATGATACGCATACTTTTTGTTGCAAGCACTGTCCTGGTCGCAGATCAGGCCACGAAATTTATTGTTCAGCACAGGATGTCGGAGGGCATGAGCATACCGGTAGTGCCGGAGTTTTTTCACTTGACATACATTCTGAATCCGGGCGCTGCTTTCGGCTTGTTTGTCGATCAACAATGGCTGTTTATTTTAGTGGCCTTGCTGCTAATCGGTTGTGTCGTCTGCTTATCGCGTGAGTTGTCGAAGCAACCGCCATTGCTTCGTTATGGCGCTGCCTTGCTGGTCGGCGGGGCTATCGGTAATCTGATTGACCGTGTTCGTCTTGGCAAAGTCGTCGATTTCTTCGATTTTCGCATCTGGCCTATTTTCAACGTGGCCGACATTGCCATTTGTGTTGGCGTTGGTTTGATTCTGCTGGCAATGTTTAAGGATCAGGGTGAAGTTGATGACTGAGAGAACTGAAATTTGTTTTGTTGTGGATGAGGCGTCAGTTGATGAAAGGCTGGACCGCTACCTGAGCGATGTTATGGAGGCCTCCCGGGCGCATGTTCAAAAGCTGATCGCTGAGGAGGCTGTCTTGATAAAAGGCAAGCCGGCGAAGGCCAACCACCGTCTGCGCCTGGGCGAGGAAATTGCTGTTCGCGAAGAGCCCCCGGCGCCTTTGGCGGTCGTTCCCCAGTCTATTGCTCTGGATATTTTGTATGAAGACAGCGACATCATCGTCATTAATAAAGCGCGAGGCATGGTGGTGCACCCTGCAGCCGGCAATCCAGACGGAACGCTGGTGAACGCGTTGCTGCACCATTGCCGCGACTTGTCCGGCATTAATGGCGTTTTGCGACCGGGCATCGTTCATCGGTTGGATAAGGACACGTCCGGTGCGATTGTTGTGGCTAAGAATGACCGCGCCCACCTGGCGCTGGCCGTGCAGATCCAAAAGAAAACGGCCGGCCGCATTTACTGGGCGATTGTCCATGGCGTCATGAAAGAAGATGAGGGGCGGATTGAAACGCTGATCGGCCGGGATCCAAATGAGCGGAAACGGATGGCGGTGGTGAAAAAAAATGGCAAGCCGGCTGTAACGCATTTTCGGGTGCTGGAACGCTTTAAAGATATGACGCTGGTTTGCTGTCGGTTGGAAACGGGCCGGACGCACCAAATTCGCGTCCATCTTGCCCATCTTGGTTACCCGGTCGTTGGTGACACGGTTTACGCCAAACGCAAGCATCGTTTTTCCATTCAAGGGCAGGCGTTGCACGCTAAGGAACTGCATTTGATTCACCCGAGTACCGGCAAGAACATGCAGTTTTTTGCACCGTTGCCGGCCGACATGGCCGCAATCTTGAAGTCATTGGGGTCGCTGGTTCTTCAAGCAGAAAAAGAAAAGGTTGAAAGGGGATTTATAGATGGTCAAGTTGATTGAAAAAGCAGTGATTATGGATGAACAGGCAGTTCGCCGTGCTTTGAACCGGATCTCGCACGAAATCATCGAAGCGAATAAGGGCGTGGAGGATGTTGTGATTGTTGGCATTCGCACGCGCGGCGTACCTTTGGCTAATCGCGTGGCGGAGGGGATCAAGCGCATTGAAGGCATTGACGTGCCGGTGGGCATGCTGGACATCACGCTTTACCGCGACGACTTGTCGACTCTGGCGTATCAACCGATTGTGCATGGTACCGAGATTCTTGCCGACATCAACGACAAGGTCGTCGTACTCGTCGATGATGTTTTATACACAGGCAGAACGGTTCGCGCTGCGCTTGATGCGGTTATTGATCTTGGCCGGCCTAAGGCGATTCAGCTTGCGGTGTTGGTTGACCGTGGTCATCGTGAATTGCCGATTAGAGCGGACTACGTCGGCAAAAATGTTCCTACCTCAAGCCAGGAGGTCGTCGGCGTTCGGTTGAAGGATATTGATGGTGAAGATAAAGTTGTTATTAGCGAACGGGAAGCGTAATAGGCGTTAGAATCATGCGTGCAGGGAGGGGTTGTTCATGCAAGGCAAGTTTGCCGACGAACATGCTGTACAGTATCATATCGGACTCGCGAGAAATATGCTGGCCGGGGCGACGTTGGCCCTTTTGCCGGGCGATCCCGGACGCGTCATGGATTTGGCGGCGGCGGTAGGTGATGCCAGTCCCCTGGCTTTTCATCGGGAATATAAAAGCGCGCTCGCGCGGGTAAACGGAACGAACGTGCTGGTTATGTCGACCGGAATGGGAGGACCGTCAGTTGCCATTGGTCTGGAGGAGTTGGCGCGGCTTGGCGTGCGACAATTCATTCGGGTCGGCACGACCGGGGCGATCCAACCGGAAATAGCGCTGGGCGATTTAATTATCAATGAGGCGGCGGTCCGGTTGGATGGGGCTTCGACGCACTATGCACCCTTGCCATTTCCTGCCGTGGCGGATCATGCGCTGACGGGCGTCTTGCTGCAGGCCGCGCGGGAGTTGGGGGTGCCGCATCACCTAGGAATAGCCGCATCCACTGATACGTTTTGGCCTGGACAAGAACGGTATGACAGTTTTACCGGCTATGTACCACGCAAGTTTCAAGGGTCTATGGCTGAGTGGCAGGCCTTGGGCGTGTTGAACTATGAGATGGAAACGGCAACCCTGTTTACCGTGGCGCGAGCCATGCGCGTGCAAGCCGCCGCTATTTGCGGTGTGGTCGCGCAGCGTGTTGAGACAGAAGGTGTGGCGTCGCAAGCTGTGTATAAATTAGCTGAAGCCCGCTTCCAGCAAGTTGTCAAGCGGATTTTGGCAAATTAGCCGCGGTTTGAAACAAAAATCGGTGAATAGAAGCAAAAAAAGCAACGAATGTAAAAATGAAAGTAAAATGCATGTAAAAACAGTTTAATAGACCCTCTATAGTATTGTATTGTCAGACAAATTACGATAGAATTAAGTCATAAAAGAATATCGTTTTTCCATGGACGAACGTTGGTGGTCAGATAATACATAACAAACTTTATGGTGTGTGTGGCTTTTTGCTCCTGGTGTTCATGGGTGTTTAGGGCGGAATCCGGTCGTCTATGGCGAAATGGATTCTGCTCTTATGTTTTTTAGTTGTTAAGTTCTTGAGAGGGGGAATGAATTGTGCCTAGATTGTCGATGAAACTAGCAGTAGGAATTGCGGTGATACTCAGTATCGTGGTGGCAGGAATGGTGTATGCGTATCTGCGCGATGTGGCAACCGCAAAACAAAAAGATTTGCGGCCGGTCGTGGTTGTCGCGCAAAATGTTGCGCCCAAGACTATTCTGACCAAGGAAATGTTGAAACAAGAGAATGTGCCATCAATTTATGTGCAGCCGGGGGCAATTGACAAGATTAATACGGCTGTCGGCGTTATGGTGAAAGAGCAATTGATGGCTGGCGAACAAGTAGTAAAACATCGGTTGCTGTTGGATACCAAGGGTGATGGACTGGCTTTTCAACTGCCGCCCGGCATGCGGGCCTACACTGTTGGCGTAAATGAAACATCTGGCGGGGCGGGCTTCATTCGGCCGGGAGACAAGGTGGACGTGTTGGCGACTTATGACAAATCTATCACTGGTGAATATACTAGTCATTTAGTCCTGCAGGATATAACGGTGCTGGCATTGAATCGTAGTGATGTGCAGCCCGCGCCAGTCGCCGCCGGCGATGCCAAGGGGCCGGCGAAGAGCAGCGCTGCAACGGACAACAAGTTGACCTCGGTTACGTTGGCCATCACGCCGGAAGATGCGGCTAAAATGGCTTTGGCCGAGGACCGCGGGCGGATCCGCTTGGCCTTGCGGCCTTTCGCAACGGAAGCAATGCCGATTATGCCGGTTCGCGCCATGACCCCTAGAGATTTGGTGGGCTACCTCTACCGGGCACCGCAAAGCAGTACGCCTCCGGTCTCAGCTGTTAACTACATGCCGATGGAATACCGCATGAGCGCTCCAGTTTCCGCCCCTGTGGTCAGCAGCGGCAATTCGGTGGAAGTAGTGCGGGGAACGTCGATTGAAAAAGTAGCAGTGAAGTAGCAGAAATGAAGTTATCTAAAATCCAACGAAAGCGGGTGATTGTGTGAATACATATCGGCGTGGGTGGAAGCAGTTAATGCTGGTGTTGGTTGTTATTTTGTTGGCTGTTTGGAGCCTGCCTGTTCTGGCGGCTAGCGATCCGATTCGTCTCAGTGTTAGCGAGTCAAAATCCATTTCGTTTAACAACATTGAGCGCGTTGCCGTAGCAAATCCGGCTATTGCAGACGTGGTTGTCTTGTCGGGCAACAGTTTGTTGATTGTCGGGAAATCGCCGGGGGCGACGAGCCTTCACGTCTGGTCGGATGGCGAACGGTACCCGTATACGCTTGAAGTGGTCTCGGCGGATGAGACTGTCGCGGCGCAAATCAGGGATATTTTAGGGTACCCCGGCATTAAGGTGAGCAAGGTCGGCAAGACGATTATTTTGGAAGGCACGGTGCGCGACCAGTATCAGCGGGAACGCGCTGAAAAAGTTGGCGGCGCTTACGGGGATAAGGTAGTTAACCTGTTGGAAATCAGTCGGCCTGTGCAAGTGAAAATGGAAGCCAAAATTGTTGAGATTAGCAAAGAGAAAACGAGCGATTTGGGGATCGTTTGGGGCAATAGCGTAACAGCTCCAGGCAGCTTTCTCTTCGGGCAAGGGGGACCAATCTATGGCGACAAGGATGTTGGCTACAGGATTCGCAACAGCTTAGACCCAACTGCTTTCAATAAAGCAGGTACGTATAGTCCGATTAATGCGCAACTGAACCTTTTGATCACCAATGGTGCCGCGAAACTGTTGTCTCAGCCCAACATGGTGACGTTGAGCGGTGAAAAAGCCAACATTTTAGTTGGCGGCGAAATTCCTGTTCCCACCAGCAATGACAACGGCGAAATCGATATTGAGTGGAAAGAATATGGTATTAAACTGGAAGTGCTGCCGGAAGTCAGCCAGGAAGGTTTAATTAAAAGCAAGATTAAAGCGGAGGTAAGCACGCTTGATTTCGCATCAGGATTGGCAATCAGCCTTGGCAATAACCTGGTTATCCCACCGCTTAAAACACGTAAGGCTGAAAGCACAATTGGTGTTTTTTCAGGGGAAACGATGGCGATAGGTGGTTTGTTGGCATCAGAAGAGACCAAGAGCGTAACCAAAGTTCCACTTTTGTCCAGCATCCCCGTATTAGGCCATTTATTTAAAAGCACATCGTTCAGCCGTGGTGAAACAGAAGTTGTTATTCTGATTACTGCCACAGTGGTTCAGGATGCGGGTGTGAAACCGGAGGGATGATCGTGCAGACAAAAAGAATCGGCTTGCTAGGGCAAGACAAAGTGCTAAAAGAGCAGCTGGAGGCTTTGGTCGCGTTTACGGAATGGGGATTTTCCTGGGAGCGGACACTGCAAATCGGCGCAGAAAGCTGCGATGTTTTGCTAGTGGGAGAAGATTTTTGGACCTCATCCTCAGCGGGGCAACTGAGCGAATGGCGCAAGCGGTTTCCGGCAGTACAGATCGTGCTGCTGTCGGCGCTCAGCAGGCGGCAGGAAATGCAGCGGCTGCTTCGCACGTATGCCGACGACTATTTGATTTTGCCGCTTGACAAGGATGAAATGATCAGCGTGTTGCAAAAATGCGAAGAACGGATCAGACAGGCAACCAATCAGAACACGACCAAAGGGAGGACTGTGGTCTGCTTCAGCCCATTAGGGCGCAGCGGCAAAACCAGCTTGGCCGTTAACCTGGCGGTAGCCCTAGGGGAAACGGATGAGCGGGGAGTCGTGCTGCTGGACCTGGCAGCGCCCTTCGGGGATGTGGCGCCGGCGACCGGGGCAACTGGTGAGTGCGTCGAAACGCTGGCTTCTGCTGCGGTGGGCAACCAAAACATCATCTGGCGGGAATATCTGGCGCGTTTCAACGAGTATCCGGTGTGGGTTGCCCCGGCTTCCGACATGATCATCGAACGGGACAAGCTAGGCTATGACAGGATGGCGGCGTTTATTAAGTTGCTGGAAGAGCAATTTGCGTTTGTGATTATTGACACTGCGCCAGAATTTCGCGACACGATCATAGCTGCATTGGACACGGCGGATACGATTTTATTGTTGGCGGTGCTCGAGCAGGTGCCGAGCGTGAAAAACATCAAGGTCTGCTTGGAGATTTTCCGGTCGCTCGGCTATGACGATGAAAAAGTGCGCTTGGTTTTAAATCGGGCAACGGCCAAATACAACCTGCAGGTGCAGGATGTGGAGAAAAATCTCAAGTATCCGATCGTTCGGCGACTGCCTAATGACTTTTCTTTAGTGCGGCGGTCGTTGGCAAACAAGATGCCTTTTGTAAAAAGCGACTCGCATTCAAGTCTGGCGAAAGAAGTTGTTGGCTTGGCGGAAGCGGTGCGCACCGGATCATGGGAGCAAGAACAGCGTTCGGAGTGGAAGAGATTTACCAAATGGTTTTCCTGACGATCCGGGAAAGCACGGCAAGGAGTGAGCTAGATGGCCCGTCAGATAAGCATCTTTATTGTAGACGATATACAAGAAACCATCGACAACATTAAGCAACTGGCAGCAATGCAGGGGGATCTGACGGTAGCGGGAGAAGCCAAGTCGGCGGAGGAGGCTTTTGAGAAATTAGCGGGGCTTCCCGTTGATGTGGTGTTGATGGACGTCAACATGGGCGGCATTGACGGAATGAAGGCGACAGAGCAAATGCGCCTTCAGTTTCCAGAGTTAATAGTCATATTAATGAGCGTTCAGCAGGAAGTAGAGTATTTTCGCCGGGCGATGCTAGCCGGGGCTAATAATTACCTGGTAAAACCATTTTCCTCAACTGAACTGGCCTCAACCATCAAGGACACCATGGAGCGGCAACGGCGGTTGCAACCTCTGCCGGAGGGAAAGGCCATCGCGGTATTTAGTGCTAAAGGTGGTGTGGGCAAAACAACACTGGCCGTAAACCTATCCGTAGCGCTAAAACAGCGGCGCACCAAAGAAGAAGTGGTGCTGGTAGATGGGGCGTTGGCGTTTGGCGATGTGGCGTTGTTCATCAATATGCAGCCGCGCTGGACGCTGTACGACGCGGCCAGGGATGGACGCAATGCGCCGGGATTGTGGGATGAAAGAATGCTCCTGCCGGGGCCGGCAGGAATATCGGTACTGCCGGCCCCAGTCAGACCGGAACAGGCCGAAGATGTATCAGTGGATGTTCTGATGGCGGCGATAAAGTTTGCAAAAAGCAGGGCTGCTTATGTAGTAATTGATTTAGACCCCTCGTTCAGCGAACAGGCGTTAGCTGTAATGGAAGTGGCGGATTTAATTTTGATGGTAGGGACGTTGGATTTGCCTTCCGTCAAGAATGTGCGCCTGGCGCTTGATACAATGGAGCGAATCAACATTGGTCAGGATAAAATCAAGATAATCCTTAACCGGGTCAATTCTGAAGGGGCTTTGGATAAGGCGCTTGCCTTAAAAACCATTGACCATGAAGTGATTGCAGAACTTCCCAGTGACGGCAAGTGTGTTATGAATGCGCTGAACAAGGGCGTGCCGTTCATCTTGGACTGGCCGTCGGCGGCCATCAGCCATGCGGTCAAGCGGCTTGCTGAAGTGATTGATTGTGGTGCGGAAGCGATGGAGTCCGAAAGCCCGCCGCCCAAAAGTGGTTGGCGGCGCTTTTGGGGAGGTGATTAGCATTGGCAGAAAAAGCAGTAAAGGTTTTTGTCATTGACGGCGTGAGGTCGGTGCGAGACGAACTGTGCCAGTTGCTTGATTCGTCCGAACGGTTTATGTTGGCCGGGCGTGCGAGCAACCTTGCGGAAGCTGTAAGCAAACTTGAGAACAACGACGCGCAGGTAGCGCTGCTTGACCTGGATCTTCATGAGTTAGAGGATTTAACTGTACTGTCACGCTTTTGCGAAACGCATCCTGCCATCAAGGTGATTGGGACGGGCAGCAAGTGGGAGGACCCGGTGCTTAGGCCGGCGTTTGGTGCCGGCATCAGCGGCTACTTGAACAAGCCGTTCGAGGAGTGGCAGCTGGTGCAGTTGGTGCAAGAAATGTTAGAGCCTCAGGGCGATCCTGAAGCAAGAAGAGACGAGCCGCAGCAACTACAGCTGGGACACGTAGTGATGTTCCTAAGCCCGAAACGTGGCGTCGGGCAGACAACGCTGGCGGTGAACACGGCCACGGAGTTTTCTTGCGGAGACCAGGGGCGTGTCTGCCTTTGGGATGCAGACATGCACTTTGGCGACGCAGCCCTGTTGCTTAACGTGCTGCCGCGCGCATCGGTCATTGACCTGCACCGTGAGTTGGAAGGCCTGACGGCACGCAGCGCAACATCGTTCTTCTCCTCTTGCGGTGAGAACCTGTGGCTGTTGGCGCCGCCCATCCGCCCGGAACAGGCTGAATTAATGACGGCAAAAGAAATGAAAGCCGTGCTGCAGTTTCTTAAAAAGACTTTTCGCTACGTAGTCATTGATGCAGCTTCCGGATTTCATGCTAATGCACTGGCATTATTGCCGGAGGTCGACCAGCTTGTTTTGGTGACGGAAGCGGGGGGGCTTCTTCCCGAACTCCATATATCCACGGCAAGGCGAATTCTCACGGAACTTGGCCTCAGTGCGGAACAGCAAATAGTAGCGCTCAACCGCATCAAGACAGAGGACCTGGCGGATGTCAACCGTTTTCGCGTTGAGGGGGGCAAACCGATCTTGTTCTTCTTCCCGAACGATTATCCATCTGTAACCGCTTCGCTGAACAGCGGCGTGCCGGTGGTGAAGAGCAAGCCGGGCAGTCAGATCGGAAGGGCGGTCAGCCAGTTTGCGGAATTACTGCAGGAGCGGGAAAAGAAATGCACCTCGCGTCTGCAGGAAGCGAGGTGAAGGGGCATGATGCTGAACCTTATTTTTCTGGTCTTGCTGAGCGCTTGCCTGCTATGGGTATTCATAATTTACTGGAAAGGAACGTCAGAACAGCGGCTCGTGCAACAGCGGCTGGACAGGTTTGCAGGGGGGGCGGCTCTTCAGCGCGAAGTTGACGAAGAGATCAGTGACGATGCACGCTTGCGGGAAATGCTCCATAAGATCGGGCAGCAGTTGATGCCGTCCGCCTGGAATGCTTACTATGGGAAGCTTTTGTTGCAGTCCGGATGGCGAATCAGGGCTCCGGAATTTATGGGCATCCTGGCAATGATGGCGTTGGTTGGCGGCCTGCTTGGCTGGTTGTGGTTAGGTTTTTTTGGCGGCCTGCTTATGGCGGGGGCCCTGGCGATGCTGGCGCACATGTTTTTGAAACGGACAATCGAAGTGCGGGGGAAAAAATTTACCGCGCAACTTTCGGACGCATTAGTGTTGATCGCCAACTCATTGCGCAGCGGCTTCAGCTTCATGCAGGCGATTGAACTGGTGTCCCGCGAGATGTCACCCCCGATATCGCGCGAATTCGCACGTGTGTTGAACGAAATGAACCTCGGAGCCACAGCTGATGATGCGTTAGAAAATCTAACCAACCGCGTGGCGAGCATGGAGCTGGAGTTAGTTGTCACCGCGGTTCTAATTCAGCGGCAGGTTGGCGGCAATCTGGCCGAGGTCTTGGATTCAATTGCGGAAACCATCCGTGAGCGGGCCCGCATGCGGCGCGAAATTTCTGCGCTGACTGCCCAAGGCCGGTTAGGCGGAATTGTGGTTGGTTCCTTGCCTTTTGGGCTGGCGGCTTATCTCTATATTCTGAACAGGGACTTTATCTCCATTTTGTGGACTTCGCCGATTGGTCAAATCTTGATTGCGATCGGGATTGGCATGCAAGTGATCGGCGCCTTTTGGATCAACAAGATTATCTCGATAGATGTCTGATTTGACATAGTGCTTTATCGGTGAACAAAGGGGGTATGTTATCACGACGTTAGCACAGAAAACGAGGTGGAAGAAGTGGTGATAACTGATACGGCTGGCTCGGTAAAACGCCTTTTAAGCGCTAAGCGCGGCCAAGGTATTCCCGAATACTCTATCTTAGTGGTGCTGGTAATTGCCATTGCAAGCGCTGTTTTTGTCAACCAGGGGCCATTTGATGACGCGTTGAAGTCGGCGTTTGATTTCCTTGCTTCGACCGTCAGCAGTGTACCATAGAAAAGGAGGCGTTACTATGTTGAAGAGATGGTTGGCGTCGAGAAAAGGCCAGGGTATGACGGAATACGCCGTCATGGTAGCGCTGGTAGCGCTGATTTGCGCGGTGATTTTCGCTTCTGACGGTCCGTTGGCGGACGCCTTGAACACTGCGTTTGCTGCAGTGTCGACGGCGGTTAGCGGCGCCATCTAGCTGGATGGTGCAGGGAGTCTTTTTAGTGGGCGACAAGGGGATAAGGAGGGGTTGCTATGTTGAAGAGATGGTTGGCGTCGAGAAAAGGCCAGGGTATGACGGAATACGCCGTCATGGTAGCGCTGGTAGCGCTGATTTGCGCGGTGATTTTCGCGTCTGACGGTCCGTTGGCGGACGCCCTGAACACTGCGTTTGCTGCAGTGTCGACGGCGGTTAGCGGCGCCATCTAGCCATTAACTTGGTCGTTAGCTTTTTGGCGGCGGCCGCTTGCGACCGCCGCCAAAATACCAGTAACGAGTTAGGGAAGGGGGATGTTGAAATGAACATCGCTAAACAAAAGCGCGGTCAATCAATGGTTGAGTTTGCGGTCGTGATCCCTCTCCTGCTTCTGTTGATTTTGGCCATTTTTGAGTTCGGGCGCATCTACAATGCCCAAATTGAAGTAACCCAGGCGGCGCGCGAAGGTGCGCGCGCGGGCGTGCTGGAAATTTATAAAAATAACGATGCAGCGGTGAAAACCAAGGTTAAAGCGTTAGCACCATCGCTCAATCTGACTGATGCTGAGATTGAAATTATTTGGAATGTTGCCGCAGTGTCAGGTGACACAAATCAATCGATTAAGGTGACGGTTGCGCATGATGTACCACTGATCACGCCGGTCATTGGCGCGTTTTTCCCTGGCTCAAAAGCGAGGGTGGTCGGGACCGCACAGATGCGCAAGGAATATTGACAACAATTAGCCAGTTCTTGCCGCGTTCGGTGGAGCAAAGAGAGATAGCCGGACTGGCAAATAACAAGGAGCTGAGCATAATGAAAATATATAAAGGAAAAGAAAAAAGGGGATCGGTACTTCCTTTCGTGGCGATTGGACTATTGGTCATATTAGGTGTCTTTGCGCTCGTTATCGATGTGGGCATGTTGTATGCCGACCGCTCCAGCTTGGTAAACGCCGCTGATGCCGGCGCACTGGCCGGCGCAAGCGCCTTGGGGACTGATGCTTCGCCATGGAGCAAATCGAAAACGCGGGCGGCAGCATACGTGCATTTGACTGAACCGGACGCCGCAGTCAGCTCTGAAATTTCCAGCCACACTTATACAGCTACGGATGGCACAAGCGTTACCATTCCTAATGGCAAAATTAAGGTCACGGCAACGCGAAACAAGGTACTTATGTTTGCCAAACTGTTGGGCTTCGACGCGCAGGCGGTAGGGGCCACGGCAAGCGCTGGATTGTCCCACTACACAGGCGGAACGGGAATTGTCCCGTTTGGGATTACGGAAGAAGTTTTGAACAACATGCAAAAGGGTGAACGCTATATCGTTAAGTATGGGCCGCAGCCGCCGGAGGATTCCGAGATTACCGATCTTGGCTATCCGCTTTCCAACACGTTTAAGGGGAATTTCGGCTCGCTTGCGCTCGGTGGGAGTGGTGCGAGCGTATATGGCGACAATATTAGGTACGGTACACCGCCGGGCTTTTCGGTTAAAATCGGCGATATCGTATCGACCGAGCCCGGTGTCATGAGCGGGCCGACTGACAAGGCGGTTGAATATCGGGTTAATCTAGATCCGACTGCCACGTACGACAATGTAGCGGAGAATTCGCCGCGAATCATTATCGTGCCGATCATAAACCCGGGCGTAGGTGACATCAGCGGCCGGACCGATGTAACGATTGTCGGCTTTTCTGCTTTCTTTTTGGAGGACTTTCAACCGGCAAAAGGCAATGGCGGGTATGCTATAGGGCGGTTTATTGAAGGACCGCTGACTGTTTCCGGGTATGGGGGGGGCAGCGTTGACACAGGGCTTTACGTCGCTACACTTGTTGAATAGGAGGGATTATTATGTCGCTGTTACGTCGTTTGGAGGAACAGCAAAAAGGCGTTGCACCGGGAAGCACCGGAGGTGCTGATGTAAAACAGCGGATTGCTCCCGTGCGGTTGGATCCCTTTCAGGACTTGAAGGTCAAGATACACAGGCGGATTATTGACGACATGAGCAGCGACACACGTGCAATTTTGACGGACCGCAATGCCGACCGCAGCAAATTGAATGAGGTGGTAGCGCGCATATCAACTGCTGTCATGGATGAGGAGCGGACGGTTGTTCCGCGGGCTGACCGAGAACGCATCATTGAGGAAATGATCGATGAAGTGCTGGGGTTTGGTCCGATTGAACCACTGTTGAAGGAGGACAGCATAACGGAGGTCATGGTCAACGGATCGCACCAGGTTTACGTCGAGCGCAAAGGCAAGCTGGTGCTGACGGATATCCATTTTCGCGACGACCAGCATGTCATGCATGTGATCGAGAAAATCGTTTCCCCGCTGGGACGCCGTATTGATGAAAGCTCGCCTTTGGTCGATGCCCGCCTGCCGGACGGTTCGCGTGTCAATGCGATTATTCCCCCCCTGTCGTTGAAAGGGCCGATTTTGACGATCCGGAAGTTTGCTCGCGATCCCTACACGGTTAATCATCTGATTGGTTTTGGCACTTTGACCGAAGGTATGGCTGAGTTTTTAAAGGCCTGTGTTGAAGGAAAGCTTAATATCTTTGTTTCCGGCGGTACCGGTTCGGGCAAAACAACGACGCTTAACGTTCTGTCGTCCTTCATCCCTGGAGATGAACGCATCGTTACAATTGAGGATGCGGCAGAGTTGCAGTTGCGCCAAGAACATGTCGTAACATTAGAGGCGAGGCCAGCGAATATTGAAGGCCGAGGCGCGATTACAATCCGCGATTTGGTGCGCAATGCCTTGCGCATGCGGCCTGACCGCATTGTTGTCGGCGAGGTGCGTTCCGGTGAAGCCCTGGATATGCTGCAGGCGATGAATACCGGCCACGACGGGTCGCTGACGACTGGTCATGCCAATAGTCCGCGTGATATGCTGAGCCGTGTGGAAACGATGGTTATGATGTCCGGTATGGAGTTGCCGGTGCGTGCGATTCGCGAACAAATCGCCAGCGCTGTGGATTTGATCATTCACCAAGCTCGCCTTCGCGATGGCAGCCGCAAACTCACCTATGTGACAGAAGTGCAGGGGATGGAAGGGGACGTCATCACCTTGCAGGATATCTTTGTGTTCGAGCAAACAGGTAAGGATGAAAATGGCAAAGTAATCGGCCATTTCAGACCAACGGGAATCAGACCCCATTTCATTGACAAGCTGGAAGCTAATGGTATTCACTTGCCGAATGAAATTTTCTGGCAACGCGGCGCGTGGTAAGGAGGGGTGATGATGGGCTGGCTGATTGGCATTGTATTGTTGACGTTTGTGATAGTTTTTTTCCTAGCCTTTGCCGTTTTCAACCGGCAGGAGCCGGTGACAGCGGAGGCGCGTTTGCAAGATGTGGAGCGCCATTACCGTGATCACAAACGGCCGATAGCCGGGAAAGCGTATGAAGTCTACAGCGTGCAGCGCGAAGGGTCGTTTTATCAACGTGTCATACAGCCGTTAGGGGAAAAGCTGTCTGAGCAGTTTGAGTTTCTATCGTCATTTCGTGTATTTGCCTGGCTGGAGGAACGGCTCAAAATGGCAGGCCTGTCGGCGAAATGGACCCCATGGGAATTCATTGTGATGTGGGGCGCCCTCGTGCTGACCGGCGGTTTCTTAGGGTTGCTCTATTCGGTGTCGAAAAATATGGAACTGTTGCGCTTTTTGATGACGATATTCGTCGGTGCAGCGATTGGCGTATTGTCGGTTCCCTACTACTTGTACGGAAGAATAAAGGAGCGCCAGCGTGAAATCCAGCGCTCTTTGCCGGAAGTGTTGGATTTGTTGACCGTAAGTGTGGAGGCCGGGCTTTCGTTTGACGGGGCTTTGGTTAAACTGGCGGAAAAGATGAAGGGGCCGTTGGTTGATGAGTTGACTCGCGTGTTGCAGGAAATGCGTATTGGCATTCCGCGCAAGGCGGCTTTGAGTGCCATGGCTAAGCGCTGTGAAGTAGAGGATCTGTCTTTGTTTGTCAGCGCTATCGTTCAAGCTGATCAATTGGGTGTCGGGATCGCTAAAGTATTAAGGATACAGGCGGCGGAAGCGCGCGACAAGCGGCGCATGAAAATACGCGAGTTGGCCATGAAGACGCCGATTAAGATGGTTTTCCCGCTGGTGTTTTTTATCCTACCTGCCCTGTTTATCGTTGTGCTGGGACCAGCGCTTCTTTCGCTGATGAAGACGTTTTCAGGGAAATAGCAGCATGAAGACAGAGATAATCATAGCCGACAACTTCTTCACCCGCCTTCGGGGCTTGCTCTTCCGCAAACCGCTGACCCAAGGCGAGGGCTTAATCCTGATCCCCTGCAACAGCATCCACACGTTCGGCATGGGTTACCCGATTGATGTTGCGTTCTTGGATCGCGACTATCGGATTGTGCGGTTGGTGCGCGAACTGCCGGCGCGCAAGGTACGTTCCGCCTCCGGCGCCAGGATGGTGCTGGAGCTACCAGCCGGCGGGGCAAGTGAGATGAAGGAGGGGGATACGTTATCCTGGCTGAAGGGCATAGTGGAAAACAGAAGATAAACAGACAAGCCCTTTTGTGGTAGCCTCCTGCCATCACAAAAGGGCTTGTCTGTTTGGCGGCGCAAAACACAAAAAAGCAACCATCATTAAGATGGTTGCTCATGGTTGACATCCGATGCACTCGTTAAAAAAGTGGTCGGGGCGACAGGATTCGAACCTGCGGCCTCTTAGTCCCGAACCAAGCGCGCTACCAAACTGCGCCACGCCCCGTCAACGTTACTTAGTATAGCCGAGGTTGATAGGATTGTCAACAGTTAATTTGCGTTGTTTTCTTGCATGACGCCAGGGAGCTCTTCGGCAGTGTCATCTTCGGCTGGAACTTGCGGCTGCCGCTTAGTTTGGGCATTCTCCGGCCGGCCCAATTCAACTTCATTGTCCAAGGTTTCAAGAATCTTTAAGATGTCGCTTTGGTGTTTTTCAAAAATTCGCACGACAATGGGGTCAAATTGCGAGGCGGAGCCCCGGACGATTTCCTTCATGGCCTGATAATGGGTCATGCCCTTGCGGTACGGCCGGTCGGAAACCATGGCCTGGTAGGCGTCGGCCACGGCGATAATGCGCGCGCCGAGCGGGATGTCGGAGCCGCGCAGCGGTTCAGGGTAGCCATGGCCGTCCCAGCGGCAGTGGTGGTACTTGATGATTTCCGCCACGCGGTCAAGCGAGTGGATGCCGGAGATGATTTTCCAGCCGTTGACCGGGTGCTGCTTGACTTGGCGCCATTCCTCGTCTGTCAATTTGCCGTGCTTGTTTAAAATGTTGTCCAGGACGCCGATTTTGCCGATGTCGTGCAAAATGGCGGCGAAGTTGATGTCGAAGCGCTCGTCTTCCATGACGCCCATTTTTAGGGAGATAAATTCAGTGATGGAGGCGACGGCCGTTGAATGGCCGTATGTATAGTGGTCCTTTACCTCCAGGGCGGAGACCAGGGAGGTGACCGCAGCCAGAATCATTTCCATCCGTTCCGTACTGATCCGCTCCGCGAGCTTCGTCACCCGGGTCGCCAGCTCCGACAGACGATCATGTTCGCCGTCAAAGATGGCGTGCGGCTTTTTGCCATTCATCATGTTGTCCAGCTCGTCGGTGACGCGTTGCAGTCGCCGGGTGAAGCGGCTGGATACGGTAATGATGAAAAACATCATTACCGCGAGGATCAGGATCATATACAGCGCGATCATCATGGAATAGCGGTTCAGGGCGTCGCTGACGCCTTTGGCATTGTAGTCGAGGCCGAGCATGGCGACCGTTCGGCCGTCGTCCGCTTTGATCGGCGCGTAGCCGGAGATGGTGGCGCCCCATTTGTCGGTGATGATGTCCTTATCCGCGCTGGGGCGGATGAAGCCGTTCGCCATTTCCGGGGCGATGGACGCGTCGTATGATTCGCCGTACCGAGCGCTTTCATTTAGCCGGCTGACGTCGGCAATGAAAACGTACTGTCCGGCTTGCTCGCCCTTGCGCAACAGGTAGACAGAGACTAGTTGCTCGTTCAGGGTGAGGACTTTGCGCAATTTTTGCTGCAAGGTGGCATACTGGGCGGTTTTTTCAAAGCCAGGGCGGAGTTCATTGGGCAAATCATCGTCATCGACGTAGAGGGCGGCGGCCGCGGACAGCCGCATTAAATCGTCGCGCAAGTACTCCGTATGGCTCAGGCGGACGCACTGGTTTAAAACGACGGTAATAAAGACAATGAGCACGAGGAAGCCTTGAAACAACCGGTTGTTAAAGGGAAAAGGCAACATAAAAGCGCTCCTTTCCGCTGCATATCAGCCGTTTGTGACACCACGGTGTGCCGGGAAGAGCTATCAGTGCAATAATTATCCATTAATTCTATTCTATGATGGGGTAAAATTTCCCTTCAATTAATAAAGGGAAATTTTCATTTTATTATATTGCAATAATGGAAGGATGATGAGAAAGGAATTTGCGAAAGCTTGGCGAATAACACCTCTTGGAATCTCGATATCGGATGCACGAAGGAGGCGATGGCTATTCGGGGGAAAAAGTGGGCAGCAAGCTTGCTGGTGGCAGCGTTTCTCTGCCTGTCTGTTAGTGCGGCGGCGGTGGAAGCGGCGGGCAATGGCCTGATCAAGTTCGGCATGCGCGGCGAAGCGGTCGGGCAGGTGCAGCAGCGGCTGCAGGAAATTGGCTATTACTCGGGCGCGGTCGACAACATTTTTGGTTCCGGCACGCGGGCGGCTGTGATTCAGTTCCAGCAGGAACAGGGACTCATGGCGGACGGCGTGGTCGGAGCGGCGACGCTTCAGGCGATGAAAAACTACCGCGGCGATGGGCCGATCTCCAGGCGGCAGATGGGAAGCCGTCAGGGCGAAGCAATTGTCGCCCGGGCGAAAGGCTATTTGGGTGTTCCCTATGTTTGGGGCGGCACGAACGGCAACGGTTTTGACTGTTCGGGTTTTGTCTGGCACCTGTTCAGCCAGGCGGGCGTCAGCTTGCCGCGCATGGCGGATGAGCAGTTCTATGCCGGGTATTCGGTGCGGCTGCAGGAACTGCAGCCTGGCGATATCGTCTTTTTCTCCACGTATGAACCGGGCCCGTCTCATGCGGGGGTTTATATCGGCGGCGGCTCTTTCATTCATGCGAGCTCCGGCGCCGGCGAGGTAACGATAACGCCGCTTTCAAAGGCATATTACGCCGAACGCTATCTGGGCGCGCGGCGGGTCATACAATAAAAAACGGGTGCGGGAAACTTGGCATAAGTTTTCCGCACCCGTTTTTGCGCTTAATCTGTTGTTGCACTGACTTGCGGACGGACGTTCAGGTCGATTTCAAACGTCCTGTCCCAGGGCAAGCGGCAGTCGAAGCTGAGTTCCTGAACATAATAGCTTTGCAATCCGGCCTCCGTCGGTTGACGGTAAAAGGGCTGGCGGCGCAGGTTGCTTTGCAGCAGGCGCTGGCTTTCTTCGCGCAGCCGGCGCTGGATGAAGGCGGTGGCCTGGGCGCGCTCCGCGCCAAGCTGATAGGGGTTCTTGCCGCGCTTGAGCAGGTCGTCGTCCAGCTCCTTTTGAATTTTCTTCTGGTAGGCCCAGTCGTCGAGCAGCCTCTCCAGCGTAAAGGCCAGGTTTTTGGTCCGGATGGCGAGTCGCTCCTCGGGCGTTTGCGCCAGGCGCTCGCGCGCCAAGAGCAGGCTCGCCTGGCTGACGGCCGTGCCGAGCGAGTTGCTGGTCGTGTTCCAGCCGGCGTAGGCCGCCAGTTGCCCGAGCGGTGTATTGTTATTCAGCAGGCTGGGCAAGAGCGTCTGGTGGGCGCGGTATTCTTGGGAAAGGTCGACGAGCGCCACCTGATGGCCGGCGGACAGGTAATTGTCGATTTTTTTGGCGGCCAGGTCAAGCTTGCGGGCGGAGACGGCGCGGCTGCCGCTATGGACGAAGAGGATGAAGTCGGCCGCCTCCGGGGTGTCGGCAATTGCGCCGCCGACGAGCAGGATTTTTTCCCGGGCGCTTTCAGCGGTGGAGGCGGACATGAAGGGCATGATGGTTTCCGGCACGGAGCGGTCGGAGTATTCGACATACACCTTGGGCGCAAAGCCCGTGCGCTCGTTGTACCAGCGCGCCAACAGCAGCATCGCGATTTCGTCGGCGCCGCGCGTGGTGGCGGCAACGCCGGACAGCCCCTCTTGGTCGATTACGTCGCGAAACAGGTTGCGGTTGCGGTTGGGCAAGCCGAACGGCTGGGCGTCGTCTTGCCCGAGGACGAGGTAGTGCAGGGTTTTCTGTTGGGCCAAGGCCAATAACTGGTGGTTGCGGTCGGCGTTTTCCCGGTACAGGTTTTCATATTGGTCGATCACTTTTTCCGGCAGCATGCGCCGCACTTTTTCCAGGCGCTTGAAGTCGTCCGGCTGCTCGAAGGTGTCGTATACGTCCTTGAACGTCGCCCACTGGCGCATCGGTTCCTGCCAGAGCTTGGTCGCGTCGTCTTCGGCGATCAGGAGGCGGGGGATGATGGAAAAGAGAAACACCGGCCGGCCCGGGTATTTGGCGTGCAGGCTGCCCAACAGCGCAATGGTGCGATCCACCTCCGCCTTGTCGATGGTCTGCTGCTGACGGGAGGCGATGAGACCGCCGTACATGAGCAAATCGCTGGAGAGGACTGCGGCTTGGGCGCGGCTTGCGTTATTGTAGGCCCACTGCCGGATGGCTTCTTTGTTTGCGGGACTCTTGTAGTTGTCAAGATGACGGTTTGGCGGTACAATAATTTCGACGCCCGCAATCGCGGCGAGTTTTTGGACAAGCTGGTTGCAGGGGGGGCGGCTGTCGAGCGGCGCAAGCAGCAGGGGGCCGTGCCCCAGGCTGTCAATTGGCGCTGCGGCGACTGGGGCCGCATTTCGCGGCGCGAGCGGCGTTACATAAGCGAGCGTTGCCAGAAGGGCTAGGACGCCGAAGAACCACCAACAATAGTTACGCATGCTGAACCTCTTTTATGGTTAGAATTGGGGAATGACATGAGAATCATTGCAGGAAAAGCGCGGGGGCGAAAACTGTTCACTCCTGCGGACAATCGCGTTCGGCCTACTGCCGACCGGGTTAAGGAAGCGCTTTTCAATATCATCGGGCCCCGCATTGTGGAGGCCGACGTACTGGATTTGTTCTGCGGTACGGGAAATTTGGGCCTGGAGGCCTGGAGCCGGGGGGCGCGCTCGGTCGCGCTTGTCGACTGCCATAAGGATAGCATGCGGTTGGCCGAGCGAAATCGCAACCTCATCGGCGCAACGGAGGTCGCGCTGATGCGCGGCGATGTGCTGCAGGTGCTGTCGCATCTCGGCCGGCAAAAGCAGTCCTTTGACTGGGTATTATGCGATCCGCCCTATCGCCAGGGCTGGATCGCCCGCTTGCTGGCGTCAGACGCGCTATTGGCCGTCCTGCGGGAAGCGGGGGTGCTCGTTTTCGAACATGACCGGCGGGAGGCGGCGGAACTGCTGCAAGCGGCCGGCAAGCGGTGGCGGGTAATGCGCCAGGCGGCCTACGGCGACACCGTGGTTTCTTTTTTGACCCGGCATGATGAATCGGAGCAGTGCAAGGAGGATGCGGAGTGCGAAAAGTAGTATGCCCCGGAAGCTTTGACCCGGTTACGAACGGCCACGTCGACGTATTTCGGCGGGCCAGCGCTATGTATGACGAGATCGTGGTGGCGGTTTTTCACAACCCCGCCAAAAACCCCTGGTTTTCCATGGAGGAGCGGGTCGAGATGCTCAAAGAAGCGACTGCCGATATCCCGAACCTGCGGGTGGACTGCTTCTCCGGGCTGCTCAACGAGTACGCGCGCAAGCAGGGTACGAATGTGATCGTGCGCGGCCTGCGCGCTCTGACTGACTTTGAATACGAGTTTCAGCGCGCCCTGCTCATGAAGCGCATTGACCCGGACATCGAAACGGTCTTTATGATGACGAGCGCGGAATATTCGTTTTTAAGCTCCAGCGGCGTGCGCGAACTGGCGGCGTTTGGCGGCAATTTCGAGTCGCTCGTTCCGGCAGGGGTTGCGAAACGTTTGCACGAATATTATAAGGCAAAGAACCTGAATAAGCAAAACAGCTGTTTATAGAGGAAGGGAGCGGCAAGTATGGCGACAGACGTGGAACGCATTTTGGAGGAATTGGAAAATCTGGTTCTGGAAGCGACGCGCGTGCCTTTGACGAAAAAGCGCATGATCGAGGAGGAGCCGCTGTCGGTTCTGATGGATGAATTGCGCCTGGTGCTGCCGAACGAGCTGAAGCACGCGCGGCAGGTTCTAAACGAGCAGCAGCGCATCATCCAGGAAGCGCAGCAGGAAGCCAAGCGCATCATCGAGCAGGCCAGGGAAAAGGCCGAAGCAATGGTGCGGGAAGAGCCGATCATGCAGGAGGCGCAGGAAAAGTCCCGCAACCTGCTGATGAAGTCGCAGCAAGAATCCGAGAGCATTCGGGGGGCGGCCGATGCGTATGCCGCGAAGCTGCAAAAGGATGCCACGGATTACGCCAACGAGATATTCTCTTATATTGAAGCGACGCTGCAAAAGACGCAGGAAGTGGTGGCGCAGGGCCATGCGAGCCTGCAGCACAGCGCCAAGCGCGAACCGGCGGTGGTGAAGAGCAGCCGCATCGAGCGCAAAAACGGCGAACGGAGCTGAGCGTTTTGGCGCGCAAGATAGGCTTGGCTTTGGGGTCGGGCGGTTTGCGGGGCATTGCCCATATCGGCGTCTTGAGCGTGCTGGAGCAAGAGGGCGTGCCGATCGACATGGTGGCCGGCTCGAGCATCGGCAGCCTGATTGGCGCGCTGCACTGCAATGGCCTGGCGGCGGCGGACATCTACAAGCTGGCGCAGGCGATGGGGCGAAGACACTGGCTGGACATGACGATGCCGAAGATGGGGCTTTTTGCCGGGGAGAAAATCGTCCAGGTTCTGCGGGTGCTGACCCAGCGCAAAAATTTTGCGGAGTTGGAGACGCCGCTGGCCGTGGTGGCGACCGATTTGCGCGCCGGCAAAGAGGTGGTATTCAAAAGCGGGTCGGTGGCGGAAGCAGTGCGCGGCAGCGTTTCCGTGCCGGGCATTTTTGTGCCGTACGAGCACGACGGCATGCTGCTGGTGGACGGCGCGGTCATGAACCCGACGCCGGTCGACGTGGTGCGCAGCATGGGGGCCGATGTGGTTATCGCAGTCGACCTGGCGCATGCCGGGACCGTAAATGACGTGCGCAATATTTTTGACGTGATTATCGGGTCCATTGATTTAATGGCGCAGGAACTGTTCCGCTGCAAGCAGCCGGCGTGCGAGGTGCTGATCCGTCCGGCGGTGGCGAATGTTTCGCCGGCCTCCTTCCAGTCCATGGAGGCGGCGTTTGCGGCGGGCGTGCAGGCGGCGGAGGCCGCGCTGCCCGAGATTAGCCGCTACCTCAAGTAGAGCGGCGAGGTTGTCAGGTCGCGGCTGCCGCAGGGCGGCGCGCTTGTGTCGGCGAGCAGGTCGTAGCAGTCTGTGGCTTTGACGTCCTGCCTCAGGCAGGCCGCCAGGAACGGATCCGCGCCGGCCGACAAGTGCGGTGCAACCCGCGTAATAAGCGGCAGGCCGGCTTGCTTGCGGCAGGCGTGCAGCAACTGGCGGCCGGTGTCGTTGAAGGCCAGCACGCGTGCGTAGGGCGGACCTTCGCGGTCAACGCGGTGCAGCAGTTCGGGCGGCGTGTTGAGCAGGTAATGCGTCAGCTGGCGGGCCAGGCGCGTGCGCGGGTAACGCTTGCTTTTGAGAAAATCAAGCAGCCCGTCCCAGCCGTTGGTCTGGTTGATTGCTTTTTCCAGGCGGTTTTCCAGGCCTTCGCCGAGCAAGGGAAGGCGGCCGTCTAGCTTGTCGAGGCGCAGTTTGTAAAACAGCACGCGGTCGAGCGGTGCCGTAGTCAGGTGCAGCCTGTGCTCTGCTTGGCACTGCTGCAGGCCCTGCCAGGTGGCGGACGGCACGACGGCTTCGAGCTGCGGCGCGAGCCCTTGGGCTTGGAGAGTTGCGCGTATGGCGGTGGCGCTGGCCACCGTGCCGGTGATCGTCCGGTCGTGGTAAGCGCTTTGGCGGCGCGGGATGACTAGCGGCGCGATTGCCGGGGCGTATAAGCGCAGCGCATTTAAATAGGATAGGGCGAGGATGTTGTTCGGACAGCGAAGGGCGGGCGCCAGGTGCGGCGCTCCTTTTTTTATGGCCGCTTCGAGGGCGGCGGGGTAAGACAGGCCCTGCTTCAGGCCTTCGCGCAAGGCGGCTTGCGTTGCCGGCTCCGGCACCAGGCGGCTGAGCGGCGATAGCGTGTCGTAGCTTGATTCCGCGCCGAACGCCAGGTGCGTGATGAGGCCCAGGGCGTTCAAGAGGCGCACGGCGCCGGCGGCGAAGTAGTCGGCGCTGCGGCAGGCAATCGCCTGCGGCAGTTCGATCACCAGATCGACGCCCGAGGCGACGGCCCAGCCGGCGCGCCGCCATTTGTCGGCCAAGGCCGGCTCGCCGCGCTGCAGAAAGTGGCCGCTCATAACCGCGACGACGGCCTGGGCGCCGTGCTGTCGGGCCTGTTCAACCTGATAGGCGTGCCCGTTGTGGAAGGGGTTGTATTCGGCGACGATGCCCGCAATTTTGTTCATGCGCGGAGGCTCCCTTCAATTGTTTAGGTAAAAAAATTCACAAAAGGTCTCGTCAGTTCGCGATTAGTAGTGTACAATATTCTTATTCTCTAGTATAACAAGTAATTTGACACAAGGGGGATTGACATGAAGGTTTTTATTGTCAACTGCGGTAGTTCTTCGATCAAATATCAATTGGTTGATATGGAGACGGAAAATGTTTTAGCGAAGGGCCTTGTGGAAAGAATTGGTCTGCCAGGGGCCGTTCTTACGCATACGCCGGTCGGCCGCGATAAGGTTGTTACTGAAGCGGAGATTCCTGATCATTCCACTGGCATCAGCATGGTATTGAATGCGCTGACTGACGCCGAGCACGGCGTGATCAGCAGCTTGCGCGACATCGACGCTGTCGGCCACCGCGTGGCGCATGGCGGCGAACGCTTCACCGACTCCGTTTTGATTACGGCTGACGTTGTAAAAGGCATCGAGGCATGCGTGGAAATGGCGCCGCTGCACAACCCGGCTGCGCTGCTGGGCATCAAAGCCTGCAAGAGCTTGATCGAGCATGCGCCCCAAGTTGCTGTTTTCGACACCGCCTTCCATCAGACGATGCCGAAGCAAGCCTACCTCTACGGCCTGCCGTATGAACTCTATGAAAAATATGGCGTGCGCCGCTATGGCTTCCACGGCACCTCCCATAAATATGTCGCGCAGCGCGCGGCCGAGATGATGGGCAAGCACATGACCGACTTGCGCATCGTCACCTGCCACTTGGGCAACGGCGCCAGCGTCACCGCGATCAAAAACGGGAAATCAATCGACACCAGCATGGGCTTCACGCCGCTGGCCGGCCTGGTCATGGGCACCCGCTCCGGCGAAATCGACCCGGCGATCATTCCCTTCCTGATGGTCAAGGAAAACATGACCATCCAGGAAGTCGATGACTACCTGAATAAAAAATCCGGCGTGCTCGGCATTTCCGGTCTGTCCAGCGACTTCCGCGACCTCGAGGAAGCGGCAAGCAAGGGCGACGAACGCTCCCAGCTGGCGATCGACATTTTCGCCTACCGCGTGAAAAAATTCATCGGCAGCTATGTGGCGGCGATGGGCGGCGTTGACGCGATCGTCTTCACGGCTGGCCTGGGTGAAAACTCCGCCTTCATGCGGGAGAAGATCTGCAACGGCCTTGAGTTCCTGGGCACGCGCATTGATGAGGCGAAAAACAACGTTCGCGGCAAGGAAACGGAAATCAGCGCCGACGGGTCAAAAGTCAAACTCTTTATGATCCCGACGAACGAAGAAATCGTTATCGCCCGCGACACCAAAGCGATTTGCGCGCCGCTGGTGCCTGCGAAGTAATTGCGCCTTGTATTGACAATAGGCTAATGTACCGCTATAATTGTTACGGTTGGTGAATGTATGCTGAAGATCGATTTGACCGAATTGAAAAGACAAATTGGCGGCGAGCATGCATTTTCGTTTTCATTGCCATTGTCAGAGCTCGTGCCGGATTTGCCGGAAACGCTTGAATGGCAAGCGCTTGATGCGGTTGAGGTAAACGGTGTCGTGACGAACACCGGAGACGCCATGTGGGTGCGCGGCGGCATTGCGCTGAAGGCACGCACGGCCTGTCCCCGTTGCTTGAAGCAGTACGAAACCGAGTTCGTCAATGAATTCGACGAGCAGTACCGATCTGCGGAAAGTAGGCAAGCTGAGGAAGAACGATGCGAAACCTATACCGGCGATGAGCTTGTCTTGGATGAACTCGTCCGGGATATGGTGTTGACAGCTAGACCTGTTGCGCCGGTTTGCCAACCGGACTGTCGTGGTTTGTGTCCTGTCTGTGGTGTAGATCGTAACCAAAAATTCTGCGACTGCGAACAAGTCTCAATTGATCCACGATTGGCCCGTTTGCAGCAATTCTTTCAAAAGTAAGGCTTGAAGGCCGACGAGGAGGTGTAAAGCAATGGCAGTTCCAAAGAGAAAAATGTCCAAAGCCCGTCGTGACAAACGTCGTGCGAATTGGAAGCTAACAGTTCCTGGTCTGATAGCATGCCCCCAATGCCATGAGATGAAGATGCCGCACCGGGTTTGCCCGACTTGTGGTACTTACAATGGTAAGCAAATTGTTAGCAACGCCTAAGTAGTTGAATTAGTTAACTAAAAAAACGGACGTCCTGACGGGGCGTCCTGTTTTTTTTTGTTGCCATTCTTGCCGGCAGCAGGTATAATGAATTACGTAATTAGTACCAACTAATAAAACCAGGTGGTTTGAAATGGCGGCAGCAAAAAAGATTACACGACATAAGGCGTTGCAAGAACAACTGCGCTTGGATCCGTTTATGACGGATGAACAATTGGCGGAAGCCTTTTCGGTTAGCGTACAGACGATCCGGCTGGACCGCCTGCGCCTTGGCATTCCCGAATTGCGCGAGCGCACCCGCTTGATGGCGGAAGCGGCTCGGCAAAAAGTCAAGGCTATTGCCAGCAGCGACCTGGTTGGTGATCTGATTGATTTGGAGCTTGGGAAATCGGGCATTTCCGTCTTGGAAGTTACCCCGGATATGGTGCTCGAGAAAACGGGGATTGCCAGAGGGCATTATCTGTACGCGCAAGCCAATTCCCTGGCCATGGCCGTTATCGATGCGCCGGCCGCCCTCACCGGGGTGGCTAATGTGAAATATAAGCGTCCCATCAGGATCAATGAGCGTCTGGTTGCAAAAGCAGAGGTCATTCGGCAGCGGGGCAACAATACAATCGTTTGGGTGAAAACCAGAAATGACCGTGAAGAGGTTTTTCGCGCCAAGTTTCTGATTGTTTCACTGGAGGAAAAGAAAGAAGGAAAAGACAAATGAAAATAGCAGTCGACGTCATGGGGGCCGACTTTGGCCCGGAACCGATTGTGCGTGGCGCTATTGAAGCAGTCGAGGCTTTTGACTGTGAAGTCGTCCTGGTCGGCGACGAAGCGGCCATCAAGCAATTTGTGGACAAATACGGCAGTGATAAAAGCCGTCCGAAGATAACGATTCAGCCGGCGGCGGAAGTGATCAGCATGGAAGAGCCGCCGGGAGTCGCCGTGCGGAAGAAAAAAGACGCTTCCATTGTTGTTGCCACGCGCCTGGTTAAAGAGGGTGTCTGCCAGGCGGTAGTTTCCGCCGGCAGCACGGGTGCGGCTGTCGCTGCGGCTCTGTTTGGGCTGGGGCGGCTGACGGGCATCGAGCGCCCGGCGATCGCCACGCCGCTGCCTAATTTGACCGGCACGACCGTGGTTTTGGACTCGGGCGCCAATGTCGACAGCAAGCCGCAGCACCTGGTGCAAAGCGCGATCATGGGTTCCATCTATGCCGAGTATGTGCTTGGCATCAAGGCGCCGCGGGTCGGCCTGCTGAGCATTGGCGAAGAGCCAAATAAAGGCAATGAACAAACCCTGTCGACGTATCCGCTGCTGGAGAAGTTGACGAATATTCGTTTTGTCGGTAATGTTGAGGGGCGGGATATTCCCAAAGGCACGGTCGACGTGGTTGTCTGCGACGGTTTTGTCGGCAACGTTGTGCTGAAGTTCGGCGAAGGGCTGGCCAGTGCGATTATGCACTTGCTCAAGGACGCCATCCGCAATGCGGGCTGGCTGGCAAAATTGGCCTCGCTGCTGATTATGCCGGCGTTTCGCACGCTGAAGAAAAAAATGGACCCGGCCGAATACGGCGGCGCCCCGCTGTTGGGCGTCAACGGAGGGTTTATCATTTGCCACGGCAGCTCGCAGGCAAAAGCGATTAAAAACGCCGTGCGGGTGGCAAAAGAGTTTACCGAAGGCAAGGTTCTGGAACACATTCGGGAGTCAATAAACCAAGAGGAGGAACAGCATTCATGATCAAGTCCGTTGGCATTACCGGTATTGGTTACAGCGTGCCGGAAAAAATCGTGACGAACGCGGATCTGGAAAAAATCGTCGACACAAGCGACGAATGGATCGTTGAACGGACGGGGATTCGTGAACGCCGCATCGCGGCGGAAGGCGTCAGCACATCGGCCTTGGCGGCGGAGGCGGCGCTGAAGGCGCTGGCGGATGCGAAGCTTTCGCCGGAAGATATCGATTTGATTATCGTGGGGTCGGCATCGCCGGACATGCTGTTTCCCTCGACCGCTTGCTTGGTGCAGGCGAAAATCGGCGCCAAGAACGCTGGCGCTTTTGATTTGAGCGCGGCTTGCTCGAGCTTCGTCTACGGGATGAGCGTCGGCAGCCAGATGATTGCTACCGGAATCTACAAGCACGTGCTGGTCATCGGCGCGGAAGTATTGTCGAAAATTATCGATTGGCAGGATCGCAATACGTGCGTGCTGTTCGGCGACGGCGCCGGCGCGGCCGTATTGAGCGAGGTAGAACCCGGCTACGGGATTTTAGGCATCGATCTGGGGGCTGACGGCACGGGCGCGGATGCGCTGTTGGTGCCGGCCGGCGGAACGCGCATGCCGGCCTCCGCGGAGACGGTCGCCAACCATCAGCACTTTGTTCACATGAACGGGCCGGAAGTGTTCCGTTTTGCCACGAAGGTCATGGGCGCCAGCGCGATCCGCGCCATGGAGCACGCTGGCGTCACCTCCGATGAGGTGGACTGGCTGATCCCGCATCAGGCTAATACCCGGATCATCCAATCGGCGGCCAAGCGGCTGCATGTGCCGATGGAAAAGGTAATCGTGAATGTGGACCGCTATGGCAATACCTCGTCGGCGTCGATCCCGATCGCCTTGGCGGAAGCGCGCGATCAAGGCAAGATTAAAAAGGGTGACACCTTGGTTTTGGTTGGCTTCGGCGGCGGTCTGACATGGGCCGGCTGCGTGTTGAAATGGAGTAAGGAGGAGTAGTCCTTTGCAGGGAAATCAAATTTGTTCATTGCTAGATATTCAATACCCGATTTTGCAAGGCGGTATGGCTTGGATTGCAACGCATGAATTGGCGGCGGCCGTGTCTGAAACGGGCGCGCTAGGCGTCATTGGCGCCGGGCATATGCCTCCGGATGCGCTGCGGGCGGAAATCCGCGCAACGAAGGAGCGGACAAGCCGGCCGTTTGGCGTGAATATCATGTTGCGCTCCCCGTTTGTGCGGGAAGTCATGCAAGTCGTCATCGATGAGCGGGTGCCTGTCATTACTACGGGCGCCGGCAATCCGGCCGAATATATCCCGGCTTTGAAGGCTGTGGGAACAAAGGTCATTCCGGTAGTTGCCTCGGTGGCGCTGGCCAAACGCCTTGAACGCTCCGGCGTTGACGCGCTGATTGCCGAAGGCACGGAAAGCGGCGGCCATGTCGGCGAAGTCAGCACGTTTTGTCTGATTCCGCAGGTGGTTGACGCCGTGAAGATTCCGGTTATTGCCGCTGGCGGCATTGCCGACGGGCGCGGTGTCGCAGCCGCTTTTTGTCTGGGCGCGGCGGGCGTGCAGGTTGGCACGCGTTTTGTCGTTTCCACGGAATGCATCGCCCATGAGAATTATAAGCATGCCATTTTAAAGGCGAAGGAACGCTCCACTGTTTTGACCGGCGTTTCTACCGGCCACCCGGTGCGGGTAATCGAGAACGCTTTGTCGAGAGAGTTTGCGGCGCTGGAAAGGCAGCAAGCGTCTGTCGAAGAGCTTGATCAGCTTGGCGCCGGCAAGTTGCGTCTGGCCGCCCGTGAGGGTGAAGTGCAGCGCGGCTCGGTTATGGCCGGGCAAATCGCCGGGCTGTTGCACGACGTCAAGCCGGTTAAGGAGATCGTGGCTGAGTTGGTTGCGGGCTACGAGCAGGTTGTTCGGAAGCTAGCGCCAAAACTGTAGAAATTGTAAGAAGAACCGAAGGAGGGAACTATCTTGCAAAAAAAAGTAGCGTTTGTTTTTCCAGGTCAGGGTTCGCAAACAGTAGGCATGGGCAAAGACTTGCTGGAACGCTATCCGGTTGCGCGCAAGACCTTTGAAGAGGCGGACGAAGCACTGGGCTTTTCCATCAGCAAACTTTGTTTTGAAGGTCCGGAAGAAGACTTGCGCCTGACCTTCAATACGCAGCCGGCTATTTTGACGGTGAGCGTGGCCGCTTACCGCATTTTGGCCGAGCACGGCCTGAAGCCGGCGGTGGCGGCGGGGCATAGCTTGGGCGAGTACTCCGCTTTGGTGGCGTCCGGCGCGTTGGCGTTTGCCGACGCCGTCCGCTTGGTGCGCAAGCGCGGCCAGTTCATGCAGGAGGCCGTGCCGGTTGGCGAAGGCGCCATGGCGGCTGTCATGGGCCTTGAAAGCGCAGAAATCGTCGCTATCTGCCAGCAGGTCGAGCAGGAAACCGGCTTGGCCGTCCAGGCGGTTAACTTCAATTGCCCGGGGCAAATTGTCATTGCCGGCGCCGCAAAGGGCGTCGAGGCGGCCAGCGCGGCCTTGAAAGCGGCGGGCGCAAAACGGGCTGTCGCGCTGCCGGTCAGCGCGCCTTTCCACAGCACGTTGATGAAGCCGGCGGCGGCGCGCCTGGCGGAAGCTTTGGCTGACGTTTCGATCGGGCAGGCTGCTTTCCCGATTATTTCCAATGTCACCGCTGCGCCTGTCACCGACGGGGACACGATCCGCCAATTGCTGGTGACGCAGGCGGCCAGTCCGGTGCGCTGGATTGAATCGGTCGAAGCGATGGGCAGCCTGGGGTGCGATCTGTTTGTTGAGATCGGACCGGGTAAGGTGCTTTCCGGCTTCACGAAGAAAATCCTCAAAGAGGCCGAGACCTTGAATGTTGAGGACGTAGCCAGTCTTGAAAAAACGCTTGATTATTTCAGGGAGGTTCGTTAAAATGCTTGTAGATGGGCGCATAGCCCTTGTTACAGGGGCTTCCCGCGGGATTGGCAAGGCAGTGGCGCTAGCGCTGGCTGCAAACGGCGCCGATGTTGCGGTAAACTATGCGGGCAGCGCGCAGGCGGCGGAAGCGGTGGCGGAGGAAATCCGCGCCATGGGACGCAGAGCGCTCGTTGTCCAGGCCGACGTCTCTGATGCTGCCAGCGTGCAGCAGATGATCGAGAAAGTGACGGCCGAATTCGGCCGCGTTGACATCCTGGTCAACAATGCCGGCATCACCCGCGACGGGCTTTTGATGCGGATGAAGGACGAGGACTGGGACGCAGTGCTGAAAACGAACTTGAACGGCGTTTACTACTGCACCAAAGCCGTAGTGAAGGGCATGATGAAGCAGCGTTACGGACGCATCATCAACATGACCTCCGTCGTCGGCGTGATGGGCAACGCCGGACAAGCCAACTACGCCGCTTCCAAGGCGGGCGTAATCGGCTTCACCAAATCTGTGGCCAAGGAGCTGGGTTCGCGGGGCATTACGGTCAACGCCTTGGCGCCGGGCTACATTGAATCGGACATGACTGCTGGCTTGCCTGAGAAGGTCAAGGAGGAAATGGCGAGCGCCATTCCGCTTGGCAAAATGGGGCAACCGGCGGATGTTGCTCAAGCAGTTGTGTTTTTGGCTTCTGATTGGGCTGGTTATATTACCGGACAAACTTTACATGTTGATGGTGGTATGGTAATGTAAGAAGGGTTTTCTTTGGAAGGAGGTGAAGGGATGACGACTTTTGATAAAGTAAAACAAATCACTGTCGAGCAGTTGAGCGTTGATGAAGCTGAAGTGGCTATGGACTCTGCTTTCGTAGACGACCTCGGCGCAGATTCTCTGGATATCGTTGAATTGATCATGGCTTTCGAAGAGGAATTCAACATCGAGATTCCGGACGAAGTAGCTGAAAAGCTTCGCACAGTACGTGACGCTGTAGAATTGATCGACAAAGAAAAACAAGCATAATCAAGATCCTGTACAGGGTGTTGAGCAAGAAAGTCCCGTTGTAAAACGGGACTTTCTTGAAGGTAATGCATGCTGATTGGAGGAGTCGTTGTTGAAACTTCCAGAGCTGAAGATCGGCCGATTGGTAGCTAAAGTGCCAATCATCCAAGGTGGAATGGCTATTCGCCTTTCGACGGCCCGTCTCGCGGCTGCTGTTGCCCGCGAAGGGGGCATTGGTCTGATTGCCGCATCTGGTATGTCGTTTGATGAGCTGCGTCGCGAGATTCGCCTGGCGCGGGAACTGACGGACGGTGTGGGGATTATCGGTATCAATGCGATGGTGGCGGCGCGCGAGTTTGCCGGACTGGTGTCGACGGCAATCGAAGAGGGAATTGATTTGGTCGTGGCTGGCGCCGGTTTTTCCCGTGACATGTTTGGTATGGGAAAAGAATCGGGAACGCCGATCGTTCCGATTGTTTCTTCTGTGAAATTGGCCAAGATATCCCAGTCGTTGGGCGCGGCGGCTGTTATCGTTGAAGGTAAGGAAGCTGGCGGACATTTAGGGACGGATCACTCGGTGCGTGAAATACTGCCGGATATTAAAGCGGCGGTTTCGATTCCGGTGATTGGCGCTGGTGGAATCATTACCGGCCGTGATATTGTTGAAGTGTTGCGGCTTGGTGCGGATGGCGTTCAGATGGGCAGCCGTTTTGCGGCAAGTGAAGAATCGAATGGGGCTCCTGCGTTAAAGGAATTCTATCTGAAGGCCAAGCCGGAGGATATTGTTCTTATAAATAGTCCAGTAGGGCTTCCGGGTCGTGCTGTGCGCAACCCCTTTGCCCAGCAATCGCTCGAAGGCGCCGATTTGCGGCCGGCCACTTGCGATGCCTGTTTGAAACATTGCGCTAGAAATTTTTGCATCATTAAGGCGCTAATCAGAGCCCAGCAAGGTGACGTTGAAACCGGACTGGTTTTTACCGGAGAGAATATACATCGTATCAAAGAAATTTTACCTGTTAAAGAGATTTTTGCTCGTCTGATTCACGAAGCAGAGCAAGTTGAATGATTGGGGTGAAGGGTTTGAGTAGACGTGTAGTAATTACCGGTATGGGCGCCTTGACGCCGGTTGGTAATGATAAAGACGCTTTCTGGAGCAACCTGTTGAAGGGTGTTTCCGGTGTCGGGCGGATTACCCGCTTTGATCCAACGGATTTTTCCACGCAAATTGCCGGCGAGGTAAAAGATTTCGACCCGGCTCAGTTTATGGATAAGAAAGAAGCTAAGCGGATGGACCGCGTAACGCAGTTTGCGATTGCGGCTTCGAAAATGGCCATTGAGGATTCCGGCCTTGATCTTGACGCGATGGACCGCGCCCGCATCGGCACCTGCATCGGTACCGGCATCGGCGGCGTGGAAACGCTGCATGACCAGTACAAAACCCTGTTTGACAAAGGGCCGGGCCGCGTAAGCCCGTTCTTTGTGCCGATGATGATCGCCAACATGCCGGCTGGACAAGTTTCGATCATGTTTGGGCTGCAAGGTCCGAATACCTGCATCGTTACCGCGTGCGCTACCGGCACGAACTGCATCGGCGAGGCGTTCCGCGCTATTCAGCGGGGCGATGCGGACGTCATGGTGGCAGGCGGCACGGAAGCTGCGGTTTCGCAGATTGCAGTCGCTGGTTTTTGCTCCATGAAAGCCCTTTCGACGCGCAATGATGAACCGACGAAAGCTTCCCGTCCGTTTGACAAGGACCGCGACGGTTTTGTCATGGGCGAAGGTGCGGGCGTCGTCGTGCTGGAAACCTTGGAAAGCGCTTTGGCCAGAGGCGCCAAGATTTATGCGGAATTGATCGGCTACGGCACGAACGCCGATGCCTACCACATTACGGCGCCCGCGCCGGAAGGCATACAAGCGGGCCGCTGCATGCAGCTGGCCATCGATGATGCGGGGCTGAAGCCGGAGGAAGTTGACTACGTCAATGCCCACGGCACTTCCACGCCGCTCAATGACAAAAACGAAACGCTGGCGATCAAGCGCATCTTTGGCGAACATGCGAAGAACATGAAGGTCAGCTCGATCAAATCCATGACGGGACACTTGCTCGGCGCGGCCGGCGCAATCGAACTGATTGCCTCCGTCTTGACCGTTCAGCAGGACATCATTCCGCCGACGATCAACTACGAAACGACGGACGAGGAATTGGACCTTGATTATGTGCCGAACGAAGCGCGCAAAGCGGTTGTCAATGTCGCCATTTCGAACTCCTTCGGGTTTGGCGGCCACAACGCTACGCTTGTCGTTCGCAAATACAAATAAGTACGCTGCCAGTTAGGAGTGCGCAATGAACCAGCTCAGAGCAAACCAATTGAATGATTTTTGCCAATCAATTGGCGTGAGCTGGAATGCGTTGCCATTGCTCGACACGGCGCTCACCCATACGTCTTATGCCAATGAGGCGAAGGGCAAGCGCAAGCCGGCCCATAACGAGCGCTTGGAGTTTCTTGGCGATTCGGTGCTGGGCATGGCGGTGGCCGGATATCTGTACCGGCAGTTCCCGAACCTGCCGGAGGGCGACTTGACCCGGATTCGCGCCAAGGTTGTCTGCGAGACAACCTTGGCGAAAGTCGCTACGGAGCATGGCCTTGGCAGCTTGTTGCGGCTGGGGCGGGGCGAGGAGCTATCCGGCGGCCGCGAACGGCATTCGATTTTAGCCGATGCCCTGGAGGCTGTGTTCGGCGCAGCCTATTTGGATGGCGGCTTTGCCCATGCCGAACGGATCGTGCTTCAGTTTCTGTCGTCGGTGCTGGCCAGCGTTGACGTGGAAAACGGCACGGAAGACTACAAGACCCTCCTGCAGGAGCTGGCGCAGCGTGATGCGGAAGCGCAGATTTGCTATCGGGTCGTGGGCGAAAGAGGCCCGGACCATAACAAGACTTTTTCTGTCAGTGTGGAAGTGAATGGCAAGCCTTTGGGGTTTGGCGAAGGCCACTCAAAAAAAGAGGCTGAACAGCGTGCCGCCAGGGAAGCCGTCGGCGCTTGGCAAGAATAGGTGCAAGCAAGGGGCGCAGAGGCTGCGCTCTTTTTTCTTTTCAGGAGGGAACATGGCTGGTCCGACAATCATTCCTATTTTTATTCCGCAGCAAGGCTGCCCGTGCCAATGCATTTATTGCCTGAAGGCGGTCGTGGGCGGCGGTACGGCCGACGCGGCGCCGGACCCGGAAGCGCTTGTGGCGGACGCCTGCCGCTTTTTCCGCGGGCAGGGCGTTGGCCAGGCGGACGAGCTGGCGTTCTACGGCGGTACGTTCACCCTGCTGCCGGCTGAGCGTCAGGTACGGTTGTTGGAAGCGGCGGTGCGGGAAAAAGACCGCGGGTACATCCGCCGCATCCGCCTGTCGACCCGGCCGGACGCGATCGACCGGGAGACCTGCGCCCGCCTGGCTTTTTACCAGGTGAAGCTGGTTGAGCTCGGCGTCCAGTCGCTGGATGCGCGCGTCTTGGCCGCCAGCGGTCGGGACTACGAGCCGCGCTGCGTGGTGGAAAGCCAGGAAATGCTGCGGGACGCGGGGATAGAGGCCGCCTTTCAGCTGATGCTGGGGCTGCCCAGGCAAAATTGGCGCAGCGTCATCGAGACGGCCCGGGCGGTGCAGCGGCTGCGGCCGGCCGGCGTGCGGATTTACCCCCTGCTTGTATTCAAGGGTACGGCGCTGGCGGCGGCGTGGCGGGCCGGCGCGTATCGGCCGCTGCCGCTGCGCACGGCCGTGGCGCAGGCTTCCTACTGGCGCAGCGCGTTTGCGGACGCGAAGATTCCGGTGTTTCGCATCGGGCTGCAGTTGGCCCAGCCGGAGCTGCGCCAGGTCGCGGCCGGACCCTGGCATCCGTCGTTCGCCGCCCTTGTGGCGGCCCACGGGGCGCGTGCCGTGCTGGGCGGGCATTTGGACGGGCTTGCTGACAGCCAGGCTTGCGTGCGCCTCAGCCTGGCGCGCGGAAAGCGCAGCGCCGTTTTGCAGCAGGACAAGCCCGCCTTGATCCAGTTATTGAAAAACCACCCTGATACTTACTTTGAAATTGCCAATAATGATCTTGCTTCTGATTATTTAATTAAAATATGTAATTTGACAGAAAAAATCGAACACTTTTCGGCCCGTTAAGAAGGATAATGCTAGGCATTGACGAATAAAGGCATAAAGCGGTTAAGTTCGTCTTACTATTAAACTCGTACTACTAAAGGAGGTAAACGTCATGGAAATTCTAAAGGTATCTGCCCAGTCTGTTCCCAAGTCAGTGGCTGGCGCGCTTGCAGCCGTGCTGCGCGAAAACAATACAGCTGAAGTACAGGCTGTTGGCGCTGGTGCGGTCAATCAAGCCGTTAAAGCCATTGCAATTGCGCGAGGCTTTGTCGCTCCGAATGGGATCAACTTAATTTGCATCCCGGCTTTTGCAGAAATTTCCATTGATGGTGAGGAGAGAACTGCAATCCGCTTTATTGTCGAACCACGCTAATGCTTTACGATAAAAAACCTGCCGCAGGGCAGGTTTTTTGTATTTTCTTGTGCTGACCTGTGCGGGAATGGTAAAATTGAACTAACTTTGACATAAAGAATGGATTGGGTGATTTTATTGCGGTTGCAAAGCTTTTCGGCCTATGGCTTTAAATCGTTCGCGGAGAAAATTGATGTGGAGTTTGACGCCGGGATTACGGCGATTGTCGGGCCGAACGGGAGCGGCAAAAGCAACATTGCCGACGCCATTCGCTGGGTGCTGGGCGAGCAGAGCATTCGCAGCCTGCGCGGCAATAAAATGGAGGATGTCATTTTTTCCGGCAGCGGCAAACGCCGGCCGCTGGGCGTGGCGGAGGTCTCCCTTACGTTCGACAACGCGGAGAAAACGCTGCCCCTTGATTACGCCGAGGTGACCGTCAGCCGGCGCTTGTTCCGCTCCGGCGAAAGCGAATACACGATCAATCGTTCCGCCTGCCGGCTAAAGGACATCCATGAATTGTTTTCGGACACGGGGCTGGGCAAGGGCGCTTTGGCGATTATCGGACAGAACAAAATCGATGAAATCCTGAACAGCCGGCCGGAGGAGCGCCGCGCGCTTTTTGAGGAGGCGGCCGGCATCGCCCGCTTTAAACTGCGCAAGCGGGACGCGGAAAAAAAACTGGAGGAAACCGCGGCTAACTTGGTGCGGATTCAGGATATCAAGGCCGCGCTGGAAGAACAGTTGGAGCCGCTGGCGCAAAGCGCGGAGCGGACCAAAAAGTATTTGGAGATGGAGGCCGTTTGGCGCGCCTGCCTGATCACGTTGGCGGCAGGCGACATCGAGCGCCTGGAAGCAGAGCAGCAGGCCCTGACAACAGGACTCGGCGGCGAAAAAGAACGGGCGGACGACCTTGCCGGCGCGCTGGCCGTCCAGGAGGCGGCCTTGGAGGCGAACGCCCTTGAAGTGGCCTTGGCCGACAAGACCTGCCAGGAAGTCCAGGGCCGCCTGCACGACCGGGAAACTTGCGCGGGCCAGCTGGCCGCCCAGCAGCAGGTGCTTGAGGAGCGCGCCAGGCAAATCGGGGAAGCCGGCGAGCGGCTGGCGCGTGAACGGGAACGGGTGGCCCTGGAACACGAGTCTGCGATCAATCAGCAGGCGAAGGTGGCCGAGGAACGGGCTGCCTGGCAAGCGGGCTTGCAGCAAAAGCATGGCGAGCTGCAGGCGGCTCAGGCCAGGCGCGGACAGATCGTGCACGCGCTGCGCCAATTGGAGGAGAAGGCCCGCCAGCGCCAGGATGATGTGTTCCAGCAGCAACATGAGGCCGTTGCGTACCGCAACGAGATTCGGGCGGTTGAAAAGGAACGGCAGCAATTAGCCGCGGCCGCGGCCCGTTGCGCGCGTGAACGCGAGGCGGGCGCTCTAGCGTTGCAGCGCTGCCATCAGGACCTGGCGGCGGCGCAGGCGGAAATTGCCGCCGTCCAGGCGCAAGCAGCGCTAGAGCAAGAGCAGCAGGCGCGTCTGGCCGGACAGCGGCAGCAGCTTCTTGGCCGCCAGCAGGCCGATCAGAAGGCTGAACGCCAGCTCCAGGATCAATATGCCGCCGTCAATGCGCGGCGCACCCTGCTGAGCAATATGCAGCGCGAGTATGAAGGGTATGCCCGGAGCATCCGCGTGCTGCTGAAAGCGGAGGAAGGCTTCCGGGCCGATATTCATGGCACGGTCGCGGAGGTCATTCAGGTTCCGGACCAATATGTAACGGCGGCGGAAATCGCCCTGGGCGGCGCGCTGCAGCATGTTGTCACGGCAACGGATGAAGCGGCGAAAAAGGCAATCGCTTTTTTGAAACGCCAGCAGGCGGGGCGGGCTACCTTTTTGCCCTTGTCCACCATCCAGCCGGGCGCGCCGCGTCCGCAGGAACTGCAGGCCGCGCAAGAACCGGGCATGCTCGGGCGCTTGAGCGATTTCATTGACTGCGCAGCCGCCTATCGTCCGATCGTTGAGTTTCTTGTCGGCCGGACGCTGCTGGCGGAGTCGATCGATGCGGCGCTCTCTTGCGCGAAAAAGCATCAGTTCCGGGTGCGGATTGTCACGCTGGAAGGCGACCTGGTCAACCCTGGCGGCTCCATGAGCGGCGGCAGCCACGGCAAGCGGGACACGGGCCTCCTTTCCCGCCAGGCGGCCTTGACGGAGGCGAATGAGCAGCTGGCCCGCCTCGAGCAAGAGCTGGCGCAGCTGCGCAATGAAAAGATGCAGCAGCAGCGAGCCTTGACGGCCTTGGAGCACGAGGTGGAAGAGCTGCGCAAAGCGCAGAGCAGCACGCAGGCGCTGCTGATCCAGGCCAGGGCGCGTCTCGATTATTTGCAGACAGAGGAAAAACGCCTGCAGCTGCAGGCTGATGTGGCGGCCAGTGAAGGCAAGCAGCATCAGGAAGCGATGCTTGAATTGGAGCGGCGCGGCGAGCAGGCCAAGGAGGCCTTGTCGGCGCTCGAGGAACGCCAGCGCTCGGCGGCGGATCTGGACCGCGACCTGGAGGAGCAGCGCCAGACCCTGGCCGCGGAGCAGGAGCAGGCGGTTACGGCCGTTATGGCGGCGGAGGCGGCCTATCAGACCGCCAGGCAGCGCGGCGAATGGATTGAGAGCCGCTGGCGGGAACTGACGGGCGAGGTGGAAAAGCGCCACGGCGAGGTCGCCAAACTCTTGGATGAACAGGCCGCCCTCGAGCAGCAGCTTCTGGAAACAAAAACGCAGCTAACCGCGCTGGCCGATGAATTGACGGCCGTCAACGGCGCGCTGGCCGCGGCCCGCGTTGAGAAACAAGAAGCCGAACAGGCCAAAATGGCGCTATTGGTTCGGCAAAAAGAAGTAGAAAATAGAGTGCGGGACGAACGCCGCCGGCAAACTGAAATGCAGCGGCGCATTCACGACCTGGAAATTCGCCTGACCAAGACGGAGTTCCAACTGAATGCGGCTACGGAGCAACTGCAGGCGCAGACGGGCCTTTCCGTGGCGGAGGCCAAAGCTTTCCCGAAACGGGACGAGCCGGCCGACGTCTTGAACGAAAGGGTTGCCGCGCTGGAGGCGGAGATGAAAGCGCTGGGGCCGGTGAATCCGACGGCCGTGCAGGATTATGAACAGGCGAATGAACGCTATCAGTTTTTGTCAGCCCAGCAGGCTGACTTGCTGGCAGCCCGGCAGTCTTTGGCGGAGGTCATTGCCGCTATGGATAAGACGATGACAGATCAGTTCGAGGCGGCCTTTGCGGCCATCAACGAGCATTTCGCCACCTGCTTTGCCCGGCTGTTCGGCGGCGGCGTGGCGCGCTTGTCGCTGGCGGACCCCAAGGACGTGCTCGGTTCGGGCGTCGACATCACCGTGCAGCCGCCCGGCAAGAAAATGCAGCACATGGCGCTCTTGTCCGGCGGCGAGCGGGCGCTGACCGTGATCGCGCTGCTGTTTGCCGTGCTCTTGTACAAGCCGTCGCCGTTTTGCGTGCTGGACGAAATCGACGCCGCCCTGGACGAAGCGAATGTCGACCGCTTTGCGCAATTTTTGAGCGAACTGGCCGGCTGCACGCAGTTCATTGTCATTACGCACCGCAAAGGGACGATGGAAGCCGCCAACGTGCTCCACGGGGTGACGATGGAAGAGTCCGGCGTGTCGCGGCTGTTGTCAGTCAAAATGGAAGAGGAAAGGCCAAAGGAGGCATTATTAAATGGCATTTTTTGAACGACTGCGGGCCGGATTGGACAAGACGAGGAAGAATTTCACCGATAAAATCGCGGCGCTGGTGTCAGGTTCGGCCGCCATTAATGAGGATTTTTATGAGGAACTCGAAGCGCTGCTCGTGATGGCGGATGTGGGCGTCAACACGACCGGCAAGCTGATCGAAGCGATCCGCGCGGCCGTGAAGCGGCGCGAAGTTACGGAGCCGGACCAGGTGCTGCCGTTTTTGCGGGCCTATGTGTCGGAGCGGCTTGGCGAAGGCGTGGCGCGCACCAAAATTAGCGGCACTCCGACCGTCATTTTGGTGGTGGGTGTCAACGGCGTCGGCAAGACGACGACCATCGGCAAGCTGGGCCATTACTATTCGCTGCTGGGCTACAAGGTCATGTTCGCAGCCGCCGACACGTTCAGGGCGGCGGCTGCCGACCAGCTTGCGATCTGGGGCGAGCGCGCCAAGGCGACGGTTGTCCGGCAGGCGGAGGGCTCGGATCCGGCGGCGGTTGTATTCGACGCCCTGCAGTCGGCCAAGGCCAAGCAGGCGGACATTTTATTCATCGATACGGCCGGCCGCTTGCAGAACAAGGCCAACTTGATGGAAGAGCTGCGCAAGATTCACCGCGTGATCAAGCGCGAAATTCCCGACGCGCCGCATGAAACGCTGCTGGTCCTCGACGCGACCACGGGCCAGAACGCCTTGAACCAGGCAAAAGTATTTCAGGAAGTGGCCGACGTCAGCGGCGTCGTCTTGACGAAGCTCGACGGAACGGCCAAGGGCGGGATTGTCGTGGCGATCAAGGAGGAAATCGGCATTCCTGTCAAATGGATCGGCGTGGGCGAGGGCGTGATGGATTTCCGGCCGTTTGAACCGGAAGAGTTTGTGAAGGCGCTCTTTGACAAGGAATAATGCTTGACAGGCTTGGCGGGCTGTAGTAGAATCTTGCTGTAAAGGAATAATGCTTGTCAGATGAAGGAGGTGTCCACTTGCAAGATCAGCTGGATCACCGGTTGCGAGTGGTATTGCTTCTTGATTTTTACGGCGCATTACTGACGGAAAAACAGCGGCAGTACTTGGAGTATCATTTTCAAAACGATTTGTCCCTGGCCGAGATTGCCGAAGAATTCGGCGTGACGCGCCAGGCGGTGCACGACGTGTTGAAACGCGCGGAAGGCGTGTTGGAGGCTTATGAAAGCCGGTTGGGGCTGGTGGCGCGCAATCAGGCGGAACGCCAGGTGGTGAAGGAAGCGGTCGTCCAGCTGGATGAGTACCTGTCTGGCGCGGACAAGCGTCCTGAAACGCTGTTTGTGGTGCGCAACAGCCTGCGTGGACTGTTGGATGAGGAGGCTTTACCCGATGGCTTTTGATAGCTTATCAGACCGGCTGCAGTCGGTCTTTCAGAAATTGCGCGGCCGCGGCAAACTGAGCGAGGCTGATGTAAACGAAGCGCTGCGCGAAGTGCGGCTGGCCCTGCTGGAAGCCGACGTTAACTTTAAGGTTGTAAAAGACTTTATCAACCGCGTCAAGGAAAAAGCGGTTGGCGACGAGGTGCTGGCCAGCCTGACGCCGGCCCAGCATGTCATTAAAATTGTTCATGACGAACTGACGGAGCTGATGGGCGGCACGCAAAGCAAGCTCATGGTTGCGTCCAAGCCGCCGACGGTGATCATGCTGGTCGGCCTGCAGGGCGCCGGCAAGACGACTACGGCCGGCAAGCTGGGCGCGCTCTTGAAAAAGCAAAACAAGCGCCCCCTGATGGTCGCGGGCGACATTTACCGCCCGGCTGCCATTCAGCAATTGCAGGTGCTCGGCCAGCAGCTTGATATCCCGGTCTTCACAATGGGCGACAAGGTCAGCCCGGTGGAAATCGCGCAGAGCGCCATCGCGGAAGCGGTTCGCACCGGCCGCGATACGGTCATTATCGATACGGCCGGCCGCTTGCATATCAATGAAGTGCTGATGGACGAACTGAAGGCGGTCAAAGCGACGGTCAAGCCGCATGAAATCCTGCTCGTCGTCGATGCCATGACCGGCCAGGACGCCGTGGCGGTGGCCGAG
This sequence comes from Sporomusaceae bacterium, assembly GCA_029265905.1. Classification (GTDB taxonomy): domain Bacteria; phylum Bacillota; class Negativicutes; order Acidaminococcales; family JAJUGR01; genus JAJUGR01. The sequence continues at coordinate 44,296 of JAJUGR010000017.1, forward strand.
GCTTTTCACAGGGAGCTCGGCATTGACGGCCTGATTGTGACGAAGCTTGACGGCGACGCCCGCGGCGGCGCGGCCCTGTCCGTCAAGGCGGTCACCGGCCGGCCGATCAAGTTCGTCGGCATGGGCGAGAAGCTCGATGCGCTCGAGCCGTTCCACCCTGACCGCATGGCCTCGCGCATCCTGGGGATGGGCGACATGCTGACCCTGATTGAAAAGGCGCAGGCGGCGTTCGACGCCGGCAAGGCGGAGGAACTGGAACGCAAGCTGCGCAAGGACGAGTTTACGCTCGAGCAGTTCTTGGAGCAGCTGCAGCAGATCAAAAAGCTCGGCTCGCTGGAATCGATTCTGGGCATGCTGCCCGGGATGGGGCAGCTGAAAAAACTGCAGGACGTCAAAATTGACGAGAAGGAAATGGCGCACGTCGAGGCGATCATCCAGTCGATGACGAAGGAAGAGCGCCGCAACCCGTCGATTTTAAACGGCAGCCGCCGCAAGCGCATCGCTCAGGGCAGCGGCACGCGGGTGCAGGACGTCAACCGGCTCTTAAAGCAGTTTGAAGAAAGCCGCAAGATGATGAAGAAGATGAAAGACCTGCAGAAGTTGACGAAAAAGGGCGGTTTCAAATTACCGTTTTAACTTGCCGTTTTTCAATAAGTTCGAGTTGCTTTGAGAGGAGGTGAAAAAACATGGCAGTGAAAATCAGACTGAAACGCATGGGTGCGAAGAAGAGCCCTTACTACCGTATCGTAGTAGCTGACTCCCGTTCCCCGCGCGATGGCCGTTTCATTGAAACGATCGGTCATTACGATTCCACGAAACAACCGGCTGTTGTCGATATCGACGAAGCGAAAGCGATTGCTTGGTTGGACAACGGTGCGCAACCGACTGATACCGTCAAATCCCTTTTCAGCCAAAACGGCGTTATGAAAAAATGGGATGAACAAAAACGGGCGAAGAAAGAAGCGTGAGATGAACCATGAAGGAATTAGTGGAAACTCTCGCAAAAGCGCTGGTTGATCACCCGGAGCATGTTGTCGTTGAGGAGGAAACCACCGCGCGAGGGATTGTGTATCGCTTGCAGGTGGCTCCCGACGATATGGGGCGGATCATCGGCAAACAAGGCCGGATCGCCAAGGCGATCCGTACGGTCATGAAAGCTGCAGCAACGCGTGAAAACGTAAAAGTCGTAGTTGAGATTGTCTAACTTTTGGAGGCAATATGGAGAACATGACGATTAAGCTGCCTGTGACGATCAAAGCGAAAGTTACAGAAGGCTTGAAAAAACAATTGACCGCTGAAGTACAAGAGGCGATCAAAAAGGTTGACATGGAGTTGGAGCAAATCGAATTCCATGCCCGCCGCTTGCTGACGGAACAGGCTAAAATCGACGCTCAGGGTTTGGCCGGGCTTCGGCAGCAAATTGAAGGCGAAAAACAGCAGCGCCTGGCGATGAAAAACGACATGCAGAACAAGCTCAAGGAGGCGGAAGCCCTGGAGCTTGGCTCTGAAATCGTACGCGGCCAAATGGAGCGCATGGTCACGCTGGCTGTCGGCGACAACATCCGTCAACTGATGGGTGCTGAAATTCTCGTCGAAGACGACAAGGTAATAGCTTTTCGTGCCTGACAACGCAACTGACTTGATTGCTATAGGCAAGATCGTCGCCCCGCACGGTGTGCGGGGTGAGTTGCGTGTAGCGGTGCTGACTGATTTTCCTGAGCGGTTTTTGACGATGAAAGAGGTCCTGGTCGAAGGAAAAGGCAAAATGACCGTCACTGGCGTGCGGCCGCATCAGACGATGGTGCTGCTGACGCTGGCGGAGGTTAAGGACCGCGATGCGGCCATCGCCTTGCGCGGACGCCTGCTGCAGATCACGCGCGCTGAGCTGACGCCGCTCCCTGAGGACAATTTCTATGTGTTCGACCTGGTCGGCCTGCAGGTTTTTGATGAAGCCGGCACGCTGCTTGGCACGCTGGCGGAGGTGCTGCAGCCGGGGGCGAACGATGTGTATGTTATTCGGCTAGCAAATGGCGGCGAAATGCTGTTGCCTGCGCTGCGCTCCGTTGTCCTTTCCGTGGACATTGCCGGGCGGCGCATGGTTGTAAGACCGCCGGAATGGGATGATGAGGCGTGAAAATCACAGTGGTGAGCCTGTTTCCTGAGATGATCCGCGCGGCGGCTGGACACAGCATTGTCAAGCGGGGGCTGGAAGCAGGTTTTTTTTCTCTGGATACGATAGACCCGCGTTCTTTTACGAGCGATCGTCACAGAACGGTTGATGATACGCCTTTTGGCGGCGGCGCCGGCATGGTATTGAAGCCGGAACCGTATTGCCAGGCGATTCGCGCCGCGAAGGCGGCGTCCCCGCAAGCGACAGTGGTGATGCTCTGTCCGACCGGCAAGCCTTTTTCGCAGGCAACGGCGGCCCGTTTGGCAAAACAGGCGGGCCTGATTTTGGTCTGCGGCCATTATGAAGGCTTTGATGAACGCATCCGCCGCGAGGCGGATGAAACGGTTTCCCTGGGCGATTACGTGCTGACCGGCGGCGAGCTGCCGGCGCTGGTGGTGCTGGACGCTGTTTCGCGCCTGCTGCCCGGCGTGGTTGGCCATCAGGAGAGCGTGGAGGACGAGTCGTTTTTAAACGGCCTGCTGGAGTACCCGCAGTATACGCGCCCGGTCGACTTCGAAGGACAGGTGGTTCCCGAGGCGCTCCGCTCCGGCGATCATGCCAGGATCGCCCGCTGGCGGCGCAAGGAGTCGCTGCGCCGGACCTGGCAGTCGCGCCCCGACTTGCTGAAGACGACGCCGCTGGAGCCGGAGGACGGCCTGCTGCTTTTGGAGCTGCTGCGGGAGGCAAAGGGAGGTGAAAAGCGTGGCTAAGGTGTTTTTGGCACTGGTGCATTATCCGGTTTACAACAAGCGCATGGACGTGGTGGCGACGGCGATCACAAACCTGGACGTGCACGACATCGCCCGTTCGTCCTGCACGTACGGCGTTGCCAAGTATTTCATCGTCCATCCGGTCGCCTCGCAGCAGGCGGTCGTGCGGGAGATTACGGCCTATTGGCAAGAAGGGTATGGCGCTGCCTACAACCCGGACCGCAAGACCGCGCTGGCGCTGATTTCGGTCCAGGATTCGATCGAGGCGGTTGTCGCCGCGATCAAGGAGAGCGAGGGCGTCGAGCCGTTCGTGGTGACGACTGATGCCAGGCTGTATGAAAAATCGGTCGGCTACCAGTCGCTCCGCCGGCGGATCGAGACTGACGAGCGGCCGGTGCTGCTGCTGTTCGGCACGGGCTGGGGGTTGGAAAAGCCGGTGATGGAACGGGCGGACGCGATTTTGCGCCCCATTTACGGCCCGGTGGAATACAACCATTTGTCGGTGCGGAGCGCCGTGGCGATCATCCTTGACCGCCTGCTCGGCGAAGCCTGGTGCGAGCAAGGTTAGTGTAAAATTATTGTAGGGGTTTTTGAGGGGGAAATAGAAGAAGACAACACCGTCCGCCAGGACGAGTAACCAAAATGATTACTCAGAGGTGATGTCTTCTATGAAATTAATTCGCTCTCTTATGCCAATATTCC
>JAJUGR010000024.1 GCA_029265905.1 Sporomusaceae bacterium
AGGGTTGTGTGCATTTTGTGATCATTTTGTGTGCACCAACCCGTTCTGGCAAACAAAAAAGGTTCCAGCGAACGCTGAAACCCTTGATAGCAATGGCGACCCCGGCAGGATTCGAACCTGCGACCTTTTGATTCGTAGTCAAACGCTCTATCCAGCTGAGCTACGGAGTCCTGACAAGGAATGATTATAGACGTTTATCATGCTAATGTCAACCTTTTACCGCTTCATTTTTCTGCCGTTTCGCGAAAATCTTTTTTAGCCCCGTGACAAAAATCACAGCAGCGGGACAATTTTGTTGCTACAATAAGCACATAGGGAAATAACACCAAGGAGTGATGTAATATGATGCCAAAAGGCGCTACCCTGCAAAAGGTTAAGGATCCGCAAGACCGCCGTTATGCAATCACCCCGGAAATACCCGGCGGCTTTGTCAAGCCAGAGTTTTTGCGCAAGCTCGCCGACGCGGCCGAACAATTCGGCGGCGTGTTGAAATGCACTTCCGCCCAGCGCATAATGATTACCATGTTAAAAGAGGACGACGTGGAAAAGGTCTGGCAGCTGCTTGGCATAGAGCCAAAAGCCGCCCCCGCCAACTGCGTCCGCAGCGTCAAAATGTGCCCCGGCGATGTGTTTTGCAAGCGCGGCAAGCAAGACAGCATCAAGCTGGGCATGATCCTGGACAAACGCTACAGCAAACAGGAAATGCCCTCGAAAATGAAATTTGGCGTAGCAGGCTGCCTCAACGCTTGCGGCGATACCCGCATGAAAGATGTCGGCGCCATCGGGTACGAAACCGGCTGGACGATTTACGTCGGCGGCAGCGGCGGCGCCCACCCGCGCATCGGCGACGAGCTGGCTAAGGACTTAACGACCGATGAAGCCCTGCGCCTGATTGACATCGTCGTGCGTTACTACAAGCGCCACGCCGGCATCGAGCGGATGGGAACCTTTATTGAACGCATCGGCTTTCCGCTGTTTAGCGAAGCCGTCTTGGCCGAATACAAGCAAGCGCCGGGCACGGAAACCAGCGCTGCTGCCCCTGCGATATCAACCCCCTCCGCGCCGCAGCCAGTCGCCTTGGCGCGCGGCCAAGCGGTCACGCACGAATCCCTGATTGGCGATATTATTCGCGTCTACCCGGAGGCTATCCCCGCCCTGCGCAATATGGGCATGGCCTGTCTCGGCTGTCCCTCGTCGGCCGGCGAAAGCGTGGCCAACGCCGCCGGCATCCATGGCATGTCTGCCGACAAACTAGTAGCGGAGATCAATGCCGCCATCAAAGGAGGCTCAGCCAAATGAGTGCATTTTTAGGACCGATCCATTACTGGCTGTATGCCAAAATCCAACATGTGCAGGACCGCACCGCCCGGTTGGCACAAGAAGCGAACGCCGCCTGCAGCGCCCTAGCCGAAAGCTGCCTGGCGACTGTATACGAAACCTACGGCGAACCACCGGCCAGGCAAACGGACTTGGCCGACTTGATCGACCCGTCCAACATTCACGGCTGGCTGGCCCGGCAAATCCAGTTGACCGAAGCGCGCGAAGCGGCGCTGCTTAAAGAGCTCAGCGACTATTGCGGCGGCACCGCCTGGGAGCTGGCGGAAAAAGTCTTTGCCGAAGACGGCAAGCGTCTGGGCGAAGCAGCGGTCAAAACCAACCGTTACGATCTGGAAAAAGCAAGCGGCCTGTATCGAGCCTTCCATGACACGTTTCTGGCGGGCATGCCCTGCGACGGCGGCTTTGAAGAAGTCTCCAGCACTGACCAGGAAATTGTCTTGGAGCGCACCACGTGCCCAAAGGCTGGCCTGTGGAAGCAAGTCGGCGTTTCCGTCCCCAACATGCAAAAGCTTTACCAACTCTGGCTGGCCGCCTTCGTCGCCGCCCTCAACCCGGCGTTTTCCGTCTCGCAAGCCTGCGGCGACGCCAAACAGCGCCTGATTATCGCTCGTGCCTAACGTAATTTGCGCCCGGATCGCAATCAGCGGTCCGGGCTTTTCCTATCACTTTTCCCGCTGCGCAAAGCAGGATTCTCTTTTCAGCACCGCGAATAGCTTTTAAAACATGGGACGATTTTCAACTGAAAGGAGCGAGTGCGATGTTGAAAGAATGGAAAGATTTTTTAATGAGGGGCAACGTTCTCGACCTGGCAATTGGCGTCATTATCGGCGGTGCATTCGGAAAAATCGTTACCTCCTTTGTCAACGACATCTTAATGCCGCCTCTCGGTCTTTTGCTGGGAAAAATGAATTTTGCCGATTTGTTCATTAGCTTAAGCGGGCAGTCCTACCCCTCGCTCGCCGCCGCCAAGGCAGCAGGCGCCCCAACGCTCAATTACGGTCTTTTCATCAACAGCCTGATTGACTTCGTGCTGGTTGGAACGGCGATTTTCCTGTTAATCAAGCAGGTTAACCGGCTCAAAAAGCCGGCAGAGGAAAAAGCTCCTGATACAAAAGCCTGTCCCTTCTGCTGCAGCAAAATCCCGCTTGCCGCCACCCGCTGTCCGAATTGCACTTCCCAGCTGACGGAAAAAAGCGTTTGACAAACCGAAACAAAAAACGGACAGGGCGCCAATGCGGCCGCCCTGTCCGTTTTTTGTTAAGAGATTTTCCAATTCTCGTTTGATTTTTATTCTGACTCAGAGTCTATTTCATCCATCATCGAATCAATAAGCTGAACATCATCATCCCAGCGGTGCCCGCAATCACGGCACTGGATCGCCGGCGTTCTTTCCCGCCCGTCGTCCGGCCCGGCGCTTACCAACAAAAAGTTAGGACTGCCGCAATGGGGGCATCTAGCGCCGCTTCCTGCATCACGATACGGGGTCATGTATTCATCTTTCAACATGACGTTCCCTCCTTTTTGCTAATACTACGGCTCATCCGCCTCTACCCTGATTGTATCACACCAGCACTTTGTTAAAAAGAGCGAATATTCATTTTTGTCCCCGCACCAATTCCTTGACCGGCACGCCATCAATCACCAGCGTCTCCAGGACGGCATCACCGTCATGCACCCGAACAACCGCCCAGGTATTTTTCTTATCCGAGCGGCGATACGCCTCTTCAGCGATCGGCGCGGCCGCCTCCGGCATATAGTAGCGCGTAAACGGCCAGCGCACAAAAGCCATGCCGTTGCGTTGCGAAACAAAAGTCACCCTCACCCAGTCATTGTTTTGCTCCGCCGGCATGCGCAAAGCAACCTCGGCAATTCGGGCAAACCCCTGCGCGTCAACTGTCACTTTGGCATACGCGGTTTCGCCCGGGGTCAAAACTGCGCCGGCGGCCACAGGGCCTTTTTGCTCGGCAAACCCAAGGGCGACATAACGTCCCCGCACCGCATCGAACGGATCAACCGGCGCCGCTTGGAACTTATAGGCAATCCCTGCGGCCAAGGTATTCTCCCAGCGCCAAACCAAATACAGCGGCGCCGCCAACTGCAGCAGGCAAACAATCCCCCAGAGCAACACGGAGCGCGCTTTCATGCTTTTCCGCCCCCTTTGCCGAGCAAACAGCGGTTAATCAAGAGGAACCCAACGCCAAGGACGATGAACGCCAAGCCCCGCATGATAAAGCTCACCTGCGCATCAAAAAAGCGCGCCAGCACAACAACGCCGAGCAGCAGCAAGGCCAAATTCATGTCCGTCTGCTTGCCGGCCCGATAACCATTAACCAATTGCCACCCGCAAAAAACAAGCAGGTATAGGTTCACCGCAACAACCGACGGCAGACCGGACGGCCACCAGTGGACAAGCGGATAGCCAAGCGCCATGACCAGCAGCCCGGCGGCATACCACCCTTCACCCCAGCGCTTGCCGCGGACGACCAGCCACAAATAGGGCGCCAGCAAGGCCAGCACGCCCCCTAACAGGAGCCACTCGCCCTGTGCCGCCTTCCAAAGCGGCGCCATGTCGTACCACACGCCGCGAAACGACAAAATAAACAGGAGCGCGAACAAACCGCCTGTGCCGATGATGCGCCGCGGCGCACTATAAAATTTCGTATCTTCCGGCAGAACATAATAGCTTTCCCAGCGGTAGCGGAGCAAAAAAGCGCCGAAGACAAGCCAGGCCAATGAATGCAGCCAGCGCTGCCCGGTAATGGCGAGGGCGGCCAACAGCGCCAGGCTCAGCACCCAGATGGCAAAGGCCAGGCGTCCGCTCCAGTCCTCCTGGCGCCATAGCCGCCAAACGAGCGGACCGAGCAATAAGTACAGCCCCCACACCCACCAGTCATCGCCAGACCAATGGACGGTTCCGGCCCAGACAGTGGCGAGGACGGCAAAAGCGGCCGCCACCATAGCACTGTTTAATAAGTAGGCAACGGGCAGAACAAGCAGGAGCCAAGTGAGCAAAAAGGCGCCCGTATCCTCGGACAAGTGATACGTTTGCGACACCAGCGCGATGGTCACGCCCGTCATCGCCGCCCAAAACAGCGCCGCCCCCTCTACCCAGCTCAAGTCGAGCTGGTTCTTCTGCGCCAAAATCGCAATCCCCTGCGCGATCAGCAGCAGCGTGATTGACAAGGCCAGACGCCAGCCGCGGTTGATCATTTCCCAGTTATTTGCTATTAAAAGGATGATGCCCAGCCCAATCAAGCCGCCGCCCAACAGGCCGAAAACAAGCAACCGGTTGCGTTCAGGCAATGGTCCGTAATGCTGTCTGAGCGCCTCCGCCGTTTCCGGCGCAACGACGCCTTTCTCAACCAAGGCAGGCAGCTGCTGATACAACCAACGCACAGACCGTTGATCCATCTCTTCCACCCCCGGTCTTTTTCTTTCAGCATACCACTTATGCAACTTTTCTTGAACATTTTTTTATTAATTACCAAAAGTATGCAGGAAGAACGCTATCGCCGTTGAATAGTTAAAATAACAGAATATTTACTTTCAACGCAATACAGGAGGTGCTTTCTTATGGACAAACCTTACTCCATTCGCTTGTTGAAGGGCAAGGACATCAATCGGCATCTACCCGAGGTGGCCAGCCTCAGACTTCGCGTGTTCAAAGAATACCCTTACCTATATGAAGGCAACCTCAAAGAAGAATATGAATACCTGGCGCAATACGTAAAACCAGAAAGCTTTTTGGCCGCCGCCTTCTCCAACAACGAATTGATCGGAGCCGCCACCGGCATCCCGCTGGCCATCGCCGCGGACGTTACGCAACGGCCCTTCATCGACAACAACCTGAAAGTAAACCAATGGTTTTATATCGGCGAGATCATTCTCGCGCCGCAATGGCGCAACCGCGGGCTGGGCGGCCTTTTCTTGCGGGCCTTGGAAGATCATGCCAAAGAGCTGCATTATCATTTCACGACGTTTTGCACAATCCAGCGCCCCCCCAACCACCCCTTGCGCCCGCGCGGCTATAAGCCGCTGGATGAGTACTGGCGCGAACATGGCTACGAACGGCTTCAGGACTTAAGCTGCGAGCTTTCCTGGATCGATACCGGCAAAGGGCATCCGAGCCCCAAGAAGCTAATCTTTTGGTATAAGGACCTCGAGCAAAAAAAGTAAAGCAATGAAAAAGCGGGTCCGCTCTCAACATGAGCGGACCCGCTTTTTCATTGCTTCCAGGGAATAACCCGCTGTTCAATCGCATGAATGGCTTGATTGAACAGCACGCCCAGCAAGGACAGCACCACCACGCCAACCATCAGCTTCGTCGTCAGCATCAGATCGCCATAGTGCAGAATCAATGCGCCGATCCCTTCCTTTGCCGCAATCATCTCCGCCGCGACAAGCAACAGCAGCGAAGTGCCGGCCGCCAGCTTCAAGCCGGCAAAAATCATCGGCAGGGCGCCCGGCAAGACTACCTTGCGCAACACCCCGAGCCGGTTCGCCCGGAAGCTGACCGCCACCTTGACAAACAGCGGATCAATATTTTTTACCCCGGCGTACGTATTGATCGCCACGGGGAAAAACACACCGAGCGTGATAATCGTGATTTTCGATACCTCGCCAATCCCCAGCCACAGAATGATCAAGGGCAGCAGGGCAATTTTCGGCACCGGGTAAAGCGAATAAAGGATCGGGTTTCCTGCCGCTTCGGCAATGGCAGAAAACCCTAAAGCAAGACCAATCAGGACGCCTACTATGCTGCCCAGGGCGTATCCTGCCGCGATACGGCCCATACTTGCCATCAGATTGGTCCACAATTCACCGGAAACCGCCATGTCAACCCCAGCGGCGACGATCGCGCTGGGCGGCGGCAAGTACAAGGCCGACACCCAGGGGCTGCGGCTGACCGCCTCCCACACAAGCAGCAACGTGCAGATGCTGACCCAAGGCACCCAACTGGCCGCCTTGTCCTCCATAAACGCAAAGCGATTGACTACTTCCCGCCTCGTCATCAGCCGTCCGCTCCTTCCAGCAGCGCCTGCTGCGCGTCATCGCGGATCAGATTCCAGATCTCCTCCGCATAACGGTTGAAGGCAGGCAAGTTCTCCCCCTTGTCGCGGCTAAATTTCGGCAGTTCGATCGGAAGAATGCTGGCAATGCGGCCTGGCCGGCGGGAAAGCACGACCACCCGGTCGGCCAAGTATACGGCCTCTTGGATATTGTGCGTTACATACAGCGTGGTAACACGCGTTGCCTGCCAGATGCGCAGCAGTTCTTCCTGCATCAGTGTCCTTGTCTGCGCATCGAGCGCCGAAAACGGCTCATCCATCAGCAGCAAATCCGGCTGGATGGACAGCGCGCGGGCGATTCCGGCTCGCTGCCGCATACCGCCTGACAACTGATGGGGATAGGCGTGCTCAAAGCCTTCCAGCCCGACCATTTTTATGTAGCGCGCCAGCCGCGCCTGTTTTTCCGGCTGCGCCACACCCAGTTCCTCCAACCCAAAAGCGATGTTGTCGGCCACCGTCCGCCAAGGAAAGAGGCCGACGTCTTGAAAAACTACGCCAATCGCCGGGTCGCGCTCCTCAGGCAGGCCCTCGACAAACACATGTCCGCCGCTGGGCGAAAGCAGGCCGCCTACAATGTTGAGCAAAGTAGACTTGCCGCAGCCGGATGGTCCTACTAACACAACAAATTCATTTTCGCTGATCGTCAAGCTGATTTTGTCGAGCGCCAGCACCGCGCCTTGCTTGCTGTCCATATAAGACTTGCTGACGCCGTCAATCAGAATCTGCATGCTTTGCCCCCCATTATTGACTTACTTTTTATCCAGCTCTTTGATTGCCTGGGTCAGCAGCGACGTGTCGGCAACCACCTTCGGATCAAGCGGCTTCTCGATTAGCTGATTCGTTGCATACCAGTTGATCTGTGTAGCAATATCCCGTTCCAACAACACGCCGTCGCGATCAATGTAGGGCAGGCCCTGCCTGATTTCCGCCACCGGCGCGCCTGTATATTTGGCAATGATGCCGACGACTTCTTCCGCCTCTTTGCCGTTTTTACCGGCCAGCACAGCGTCATAATAATAGCGCGTCGACTTCACGTAGGCCTTCAGGAAGCGGACCGCCTTGTCTTTGTCTTTCATCATGTCCGGCGAGAAAAAGATACCGGAGGTCTGATATTCCATCACGTCACCAACGCTGGCCACAACCTTGCCGTAGCCGGCCGTCACGACGCGGGTCACGTTCGGTTCGTTTAAAATCACGGCGTCAACCTGGCCGGACTCCAGCGCCGCCATCAACGCGCTGACCTTCGTGAGGGGGACGATTTCCACGTCGGCTAGCGAAAGGCCCTTGCTCTCCAGCAGGCGGCCCAACATATAGTGGAAGGTCGAGCCTTTTTGCGTAATGCCGACCCGTTTCCCCTTCAAGTCCTCGATCTTCGTTTTCCCCTCATCCCACATTTTCTTCGTCACCATCAAGGCTGAGGAGGGGTAGCCTTTTTGCTCCCGCCCCTTGTCGGCCACGATGCTGATTTTCTGTCCGGCCGACGCCATGTTGAACAGGCTGGCCGTTATGCCGGTCGCGCCGACGTCAACCTTGCCGGACGCTGTCGCCACCGCAATCGGATGGGCCGCATCAAACCACTGCGGTTCAAGCTCCAACCCCTGCTCTTTGAAGTAACCTTTTTCCATCCCGATAAACAACGGGGCCGAGCTGGTTAACTTCAGCACCGCCAGCGACACCTTTTTATTTTCCTGTTTTGCCCCCGGGGTCGATGAACCGCAGCCAGCCAGCAGCATCATCCCTGCCACCAGCATGCCTACCAGCGCCAACCATTTGCTTTTGCCTGTGTTCATAGCTTACGCGTCCTCCTTTGCTTGCTTAACCTTCGAGAGAACCGGATACGAACCGAACGACTTGCACCAACTCGACCGCGCCGCCGCCTCCTGCAATGCCGCCGCGACAACCGGATCGGCCGCCGATCCCATCAAATCGAAGTAGAACACATATCGTCCCAATCTTGTCCTGGCCGGACGCGATTCAATTTTCGACAGATTGATGCCTCGCGAAGCGAAAACCTGCAGCAGCTCACATAAGCTTCCGGGCCTGTCCCAGTCCGTGTAGCAGACAATCGACGTCTTGCAGCAGGCTTGGTCAGCCACTACCGGCTCTCGGCCGATCGCCCAAAACCGGGTCCGGTTGTAAGACAAATCCTGCACGTCTGACGCCACAACCGCCAGGTCATACAGCACCCCCGCCTGCTCGCTGGCAATCGCGGCCACATCCGGCTGTTCAGCGGCCATCGCCGCCGCGGCCGCCGTGCTGTCAGCCGTACGGACAGCTGCTTCCGGAAATAGCCTGGCAATGGTTTTACGGCATTGCGCCAGCGCCTGCGGATGGGAAATAATCAGCTTTGGCGCATAAGCCTCGCCGGCTGCCCGGCGCTTCATGAAGAGGTGGTGATGGATCGGCAAATCGATTTCCGCCTGCACGTATAGCGAAACATCGTGCGTCAATACGTCCAATGTCACGTTCACCGAGCCCTCGAGTGAATTTTCCACCGGCACCACGCAGACATCGAGCTTGCCCGCCGCCGTGTCGTTTAATAAGCGGTCAATGCCGGCGACTGGCCGGAGCACCACATCCGCCGATGAATACAGCGACCGCGCCGCCAATTCAGTATAGGTTCCTGCCGGTCCTAAGTAACCAACTAGCATCTGACGCTTCCCCCTACAAAAAAATTAACCCGTCCTAAAAAGGACGGGTATGAACCGCGGTACCACCTTCGTTATTCGCCAGCAGGCGAATCGCTCGCAAGATACGGGCTGACGCCGATATCCGTCTCGCTTTAACGGTCGAGCCACCGTTGCCACCTACTATTCACAAGGAAATTCAGCGCAACACTCCAAGGCGAACTTCATACATTTTGGCCGTACCGGGCTTCCAGCTCCCCCGGCTCTCTAAAACGGCCTGCCATGACTACTTTGCCTCTTCATCGCTTATGACAGTATTTTCTTGAAACAAATGATAGCATATTATCGCACGGCACGCAACAGTTTGTAATAAAATTTGTACCGCACGTCCGTTCATCGCTATTTGATGCAAAAGCTCGCCTTGCTGCCGGAACGAGCGCTTTCCACCAGCAGCCAGGCGTCGATTGTCTCCTTTAGTTCCGGCACGTGGGAAATGATGCCCACCAGGCGGCCGTTGCGCTGCAATTCCACCAGACACCGTATGGCGCCGTCGAGCGACTCAGGGTCAAGCGTGCCGAAGCCTTCGTCGATGAACATGGTGTCCAGGCTCACGCCGCCGGCATGCGCCTGCACGACGTCCGCCAGGCCGAGTGCCAGCGCCAGGCTGGCCTTGAAGCTCTCTCCGCCGGACAGCGTTTTAACCGGACGCTCGCGGCCCGTATAGTTGTCCAGAACATCAATATCGAGGCCGCTCTGCCCCGCTCCCTTGTTCTGTTCCAGGCGGCGGTGCATCTCATAGCGGCCATTCGTCATCTGGCGCAGCCGGCCATTGGCGGCCCGCAGCACTTCCTCAAAATAAGCCGCCAGCACATACCGTTCAAACGAGATTTTGCGTACATTCGCCCCCATCCCGCGGGAGACTTTGGCCAAATCCGCCACAAGCGCATAGTCTGCCAGGCACTGCGCCACTGCGCTTTTGTGCGCGACAACCTTATCCAGGCAGTCGGCCACCATTTCCATCTGGTAGGTGAGCCGTCCTGATTCGGCCAAGGCCGATTTCTCCGCCGCTTGCAGGTCGGCGAGTTTGGCCGCCAGCGCTTCGTAGTCTTGCCACACAGCACCGGCCGACTTTTTGCGGCACTCCTCAAGCAGTGCCGTCTGGCGCTGCCAGTCGGCATCAAACTGCTGAACAGCCAGTCTCATTTCATCGATAGCCGGCACCAAAGCACTGGCTTCTTTATAGGCCTTCAGGTCGGCAAAGCCTTTTTGGCGGCAGGAGGCGGAAAACCGCTCCAGCGCCGCCTGGATCTGCCGCTCCAAATCAGCTATTCCGCCGGTTAAGCCGTCGACTACCGCGGTTAAACGGACGACTTCCGTTTGCGCCTTAACGGCTTGCTGCTGAGCGTTCGCTAAAGCCTGTTGTTCGTCAGCAAGCCGCTGGGCCTGCGCGCGGATCAGGTCAGCCAGAGCCGACGCAGACCGCGTCCCGTCTGGCAGCTGACCCGCCAGTTCTGCCAGCTGCCGCTTTTTCTCCGGCAGCAAAACAGCCAATTGCATCACCGCGTCTTGCGCCGCTTTCAAAGCTTGTTCCAGCGCTGCTTTTTGCGCGGCCAGCGAAGCAAGGCGCTTTTCTGCCTGTTCGCAGGCGGATAGCTGGCGTTGGTCAGCTTGATCTTGTTTAACCAGTTCGGCCAACCGCTGTTTGGCGGCGGCCGCCGTTTCCGGCACCGGCGACAGCTTTTCACCGGCGTCGGCCAACTCGGCGCTCAGTCGCGCACCTTGCGCCTTTGCCGCCTGCAACGCAGCCTGCACTGCCGCCTGTCCGCTCACAGCCTGCGTTTCCTGCTCTCGCAGCGATTGCACCTGCTTTTCCTGCGCCGCTACCATCGTCTCATCCACCGTCTCGCCTGGCAGCGCAGCTGCCGGCGCAGGATGCTCCTTGGCGCCACAAACCGGGCAAGGCACGCCGGCCTCCAGTTTGTTGGCCAGCATGGCGGCCGCTTCAGCATAGTAGGCTTCTCGCAGCGCCAACAGCTGATTTTCCGCTCGCTCCCGCCGCTCCTTTGCCCGCAACGCCTGCTGGTCCGCCGCCGCCATTTGCTGGCCCAGGCCAGCCGTCTGAAGCTTTACGGCCTCGGCTTCCTCCAGCTTAGTGATATAGGTTTGCAGCCGCTCCTTGTCATACGCGCTGGCTTGCAGCCGCTGCTGCACAAGCGTTTTTTCCTTGGCCTGATGCTCTAAAGCCTGGTAATCGACCACAAGCTTGGCCAGCTCCGCTTCCCGCACTTCGGCCTGCTGCCGGCTTTTGGCCAGGGCTGCCGTTTGTTCGGCCACTTCTTGCTGCAGCCTTTCGCATTCAGCAATGCGCGGCTGCAAGGCTTCCAGGCGTGCGATTTCCCGTCGTGACGCCTCCCGCTCCGGCTCTTTTGCTTCCAGAGCGGCCAACGCTTGCGCGGCGGTCAGCAGCACCGCGTTCGCCGTCGCTTTGTCTTGCTCGGCCGCTTGCCGCGCTAGCAGCTTGGCGTTCAGTTCCTGGCGCAGGCTGACACCCTCTGCCTTTTGCGGCTCTAATGACTGCGCCGCTTCCGCGCGTTCAAGCAGCCTTTTTTGTGTCTCCATGGCGTCTTGTTTTTCTGCCAACGCCGCCATAGCGGTTTGGGCCTGCTGCAGGGCGGCCAATGCTTCATTTCCCGCTTTCGCCTTGTCACAAAGCGTCTGCTGCGCGCCGATCGCCTGCTGCGCCGCTCGCACGACCTCGGCTTGCCGCGCCAAAGCGAGCCGCATTTCTTCCTGCCAGGTCATCGCCAGTTGAATGCGGGCCTCCGTCCCAGCCGGCCGCTCCGCCGCTTCCAGCACATCAAGCAGCTGCACTTCCATCTGATCCTGGCGCGCCGCTTCATCCCGGACGACATCGGCCAATTCCTTTTCCCGCTGCTGCAGTTCGGCTTGCAGAGCGGCGCACAATTCCGTGCCGAACAGCTTCTGCAGGATCGCCTCGCGTTCCTTGCTGTCCGCCACCAGCAGCTCCCGGAACTCGCCTTGCGGGATCATCATGATTTGGCGGAACTGCTCGTATTTGAGCCCCAAAAGCGACGCAATCCGTTCGTTCACTTCCCGGATGCCGACCAGCGGCAGCCTGTCCGGCTCGTCCAAAAAGTATAGGCTCGCTTCCGCCCCCTGCTCCGCCAGCCCGGTTCCGCGCAATTTCGGCCGCAGTTGCTTGGGCGCGCGCCTGACCTGGTATTGGCGTCCGTTTAAGGAAAAATCAAAAACAACTTCGGTCGGCAGCTCCGGCGGGGCGAAGTCGCTGCGCAGCGCCTCACCGTCGCGTTCCTTGCCGCTGCTTTCACCGTAAAGCGCGTAAGCGATGGCGTCAAACAGCGTGGTCTTGCCAGCCCCGGTCGGCCCGGTGATCAAAAACAGCGTCCGCCCCGCCAGCGCCGAAAAATCAATCGTCTGTTGCTCCACATAAGGGCCGAAAGCGGTCATCCGCAAACATAAAGGACGCATTCGTCAGGCCTCCCTTTCCGCATGCAGCAGTTTCTCCAGCGCTTTTTCCACCACCGCTTGTCGCTCGGCGGAAAAAGCCGCGCCGGTCATTTCCTCGTAAAAGCCCTTGAACAGCGTCTCCAGCGAGGCGTTTTTCACTTCGCCCAGGGAGACCTGGCTGTACAGGGGCTGCAAGTCGCGCGGCAGGCGCTCGACTGCCATCACATTCGGATAAACGCTGCGCAGCTGCCCGATCGGATCAAGTATTTCACCGTCGTCCGTCAGCAGCACCGTCAGGTAGTCGTCTTTATTCGTATCGCCATAGGCGGCCGGGTCAAGCAATTCCTTAAGCGCGCCTTGGATACGGCGCATGTCGCGCAGCGGAGCAAGTTGCTCGCGGCGAACCGCTGCGACGCCCGCTCCATCCAGCTCGACAACGGCAACCGACTTGGCCTGCCGCACTTCGGAAAAGGAGTATTTGAGCAGCGAACCGGCGTAATGAATGCGCTCTGTAACCCGTTGCGGGCCGTGCAAGTGTCCCAGCGCCACATAATGAAAACCGGCCAGCGCCGCGGCGCTGACAACGTCGGAGCCGCCAATCGACAGCGGTTTTTCCGATTCGGAGGTTTCCAGCGGCTCCCCGCCCTGGAAATAGCCATGCGTGACCAGGACGCGCCGTTCGCCGGGCGACGGCGGCGGCAGCGTCCCGATCAGCGCCCGCACAGCATCTTCATGGGTTTTTATCGCTTCATCCCCCAACAAAGTGCGCACTTCCGACGGATGCGCATACGGCAGCAAATAGCAGGAAACAGGCCCTGCCTCATCGGCCAGCTCGACGGGGGTCAGCGGCAGATGCACGCGCCCAGCCACATGCAGTTGCCGCCCGCACAAGAGCCGGCGGCCAAAGTCAATCCGGTCCGGCCCGTCATGGTTGCCCGCCACGGCCAACACCGGCACTTGCAGGTCATTAACCAGGGTTGTCAAAACCCGGTCCATCAATTCCACCGCTTCGGCCGGCGGCACGGCCCGGTCATACAGATCGCCGGCCAGCAAAACTGCGTCGGGACGTTCCCGCTTCACCAAGGCAACAAACTGCGCCAATATATATTCCTGATCCGCCAGCATCGACACCTGGTTGACCAGTTTTCCCAAGTGCCAGTCTCCGGTATGGATGAATTTCATCTTCACAGCCCCTTTCGCCCGGCCCGTTACTGCAGCCAAGTCCAAATTTTGTAGAGAAGCAAGAGCCAGATCAGCACAATGACGATCGCGCACCCCCACAAGCGTGGTTTAATTTTCTGCTTGTAGTGCCGCGCCTGTTCACGGCAGGCCGACAGGACGGGGGACGGGGTCAGCTTCAGCACCAGAGAAATCGCCAGCGGCAAGAGGACCAACTCGTCCAAATACCCTAGTAGCGGCACAAAATCCGGAATCAGGTCAATCGGGCTCAGCGCATAGCCAACAACAGACGCCGTCAGCGCCTTGACCACCAACGGCGTCTGCCGGTGCCGCATCACAAAATACAGCACCATTATTTCGCTTTTCAGCGCTTTGACCACAAAACGCAATTTGGGCAAGATCGAAAAGCCGAGCAGGTTCATCACATCTCCTCATCATTGATTTTCCCGTCATCTGTATCATACCATATCCGGCGGCCAGCCGTCCGCCAGCAAACGAAAAGATGGCCCTGCGGCCATCTTTTCGCACAACGCATTGCTGCGTCTATTTCATTTTTTCTTTCAGCATGTCGTTGATCATCGCCGGGTTGGCCTTGCCTTTGGTCTTCTTCATGATCTGTCCGACCAAAAAGCCCAGGGCGCGGTCTTTGCCGGCACGGAAGTCTTCGATCGACTTCGGGTTTTCCGCCAGCGTCTCGTCGACAATCGCTTCCAGCGCGCCTTGGTCGCTGATCTGCTCCAGGCCTTTTTCCTTGACGATCGCTTCCGGCGTCTTGCCGCTGGCGACCATCTCTTCAAAGACGGCCTTCGCCAGCTTGCTGGAGAGGACGCCTTTGTTGATCAGCGCGACCAGTTGCGCCAGGTCGGCCGGTTTTACGGCAAACTCGGTAATGGTGATGCCCGCATTGTTGAGGTACGCGGAAACGTCGCCCATCAGCCAGTTGGTCGCGGTTTTCGCATCCGCCGTATGTTCCATGACGGCGTCGAAGTAGTCGGCCATCGCCCGCGTCATGGTGATCATGTCCGCATCGTAAGCCGACAAGCCGTATACGTCCATCAGGCGGTGCTTGCGCGCGTCCGGCAGTTCCGGCAAGGTGGCGCGGATTTCTTCAATCCATTCCGGCGCAACGATGATCGGCACCAGGTCCGGCTCGGGGAAGTAACGGTAGTCATGGGCCTCTTCCTTGGAGCGCAGCGATTTCGTGACATTTTGCTGTTCGTCCCAGGTGCGCGTCTCCTGAATGACACGGCCGCCTTCGTCGAGGATTTCCGCCTGGCGCAGCTCTTCGTACTCAAGCCCGCGCTGTACGGAGCGGAACGAATTGAGGTTTTTGAGCTCGCTCTTCGTGCCAAATTCCGCCTGCCCGACCGGGCGAAGGGAGATGTTCGCGTCGCAGCGCAGCGAGCCTTCCTGCATTTTGCAGTCGGAAACGTCGATATATTCCAGGATTGCTTTGACTTTCTCCAGATACAGCTTGGCTTCTTCCGGCGAGCGCATATCCGGCTCGGAAACGATTTCAATCAGGGGCACGCCCGTACGGTTGTAGTCGACCAGCGCGGAGCTCGAGCTGGTAATGGTGTCGCCGGAGTGAACCAGCTTGCCGGCGTCCTCTTCCATATGGATGCGGGTAATGCCGATCCGCTTCGTTTCGCCGTTTATTTCAATGTCGATATGGCCGTTTACGCAAATGGGCAAATCGTACTGCGAGGTTTGAAAGTTCTTGGGCAGATCCGGGTAGTAGTAGTTTTTGCGGTCGAATTTGCTGAACGGCAAAATTTCGCAATTCATCGCCAGACCGGCTTTAATGGCAAATTCCACAACCCGCTTGTTGATGACCGGCAAAACGCCTGGCAAGCCGAGGCAAACCGGGCAAACATGCGTATTGGGGTCGCCGCCGAAGGCAGTCGTGCAGCCGCAGAAAATTTTTGATTTCGTTTTCAGCTCGGAATGGACTTCAAGCCCGATCACTGTTTCGTATTTCATCTCAGATTCCTCCTAGCGGCGCAAACTGTTTGTGATAATCATTTTGCTGCTCAAACGCGTGAGCGACGCGCAACAGCGTCATTTCATCCAACGGTTTGCCGATCAGCTGCATGCCGACCGGGAGGCCATTGACAAAGCCGCAAGGCATGGACAGCGCCGGAACGCCGGCCAGGTTGATCGGAATCGTGCAGACGTCCTGCAGATACATTGACAGCGGGTCTACGATGCCGCCGATTTTAAAGGCCACGGTCGGAGCGGTCGGTGTCAGCAGCACGTCGACTTGTTCAAACGCCTTGTCGAAGTCCTGCTTGATCAGCGTGCGGACCTTCATCGCTTTGAGGTAGTATGCGTCATAATAGCCGGAGCTCAAGGCATAGGTGCCGAGCATGATGCGGCGCTTGACTTCCGCGCCGAAGCCCTCGGTGCGGGTCCGCTTGTACATGTCGACGATATTGTCGCCGGCACCGCGGTGGCCAAAACCGACGCCGTCATAGCGCGCCAGGTTCGAGGAGGCCTCGGCCGTAGCAATTAAGTAATAAGCCGAAAGGGCGTATTCCGTGTGAGGCAGCGAGCACTCCACGACTTCCGCCCCCATGTCCTGCAGCTGGCGGATGGCTTTTTGCAGCACCGTGTCGATTTGCGGATCAAGGCCGGCGCCGAAATACTCCGTCGGCAGACCGATCTTCAAGCCTTTCACGTTTTGACCCAGTGCTTTTGTAAAGTCAGGCGTTTCGCCCGGCACGGAAGTGGAGTCGCGGTGGTCATGGCCGGCGATCGCGTTCATCACCAGGGCGCAGTCCGTTACATCGCGGGTGATCGGACCGATTTGGTCGAGCGAAGAGGCAAACGCCACCAGGCCGTAGCGGGAAACGCGGCCATAGGTCGGCTTCAGGCCGACCGTGCCGGTAAAGGAGGCCGGCTGCCGGATGGAGCCGCCCGTATCCGAACCCAGCGACCAGATTGCCTCGCAAGCAGCGACCGAAGCTGCCGAACCGCCGGACGAACCACCTGGCACGACGGACAGATCCCAAGGATTGCGGGTAAGTTGGTAAGCGGAGTTTTCACAGGAAGACCCCATGGCAAACTCGTCCATGTTGACTTTGCCAATGAAAACCGCCTTCTCGGCCGCCAATTTTTCAACGACAGTAGCATTATAGGGCGGCACGAAATGTTCCAGCATTTTTGAGGCGCAGGAAGTGCGGATGCCGGTTGTGCAGAGGTTGTCCTTGAGTGCGCCGGGAATGCCGGCGAGCGGCGAAATCGCTTCGCCTTTGGCCAGCGCGGCGTCAACTGCCGCCGCCTGTTCAAAAGCCAAGTCCTTCGTCAAGGTCAAGTACGACTGCACCTGCCCCTCCACCTTTTCAATGCGGTCAAATATAGCGCGCGTGATTTCAGTTGAGCTGGTTTCGCGCGCCACAAGCTTGTCGTGCAATTCGTGCGCGGTTAGTTTGAACAATTCCACTCCGTTTACCTCCTTCAGCCTTCCACAATCTTCGGCACTTTAAAGCAGCCCTCTTCGGCCTGCGGCGCGTTTTGCAAGGCCGCTTCACGATCCAAAGAAGGATAAACGACATCATCCCGAAATACGTTTTGCAGCGGCAAAGCGTGTGCGGTCGGCTCCACGCCCTCGGTATCCAGCTTGTTCAAGATTTCTGCATAAGTCAGAATATCGTCAAGCTGCGCTGTGAATTTTTCCATCTCGCCGTCGCCGAAATCCAAACGGGAGAGAAGGGCCACACGGGCTACGTCCTGAGTCGTGATTTTCATTGCGTCACCATCCTGCTCAGCATTTTAAACTTTCCGTTTATTATATCACAAAGCCCTGCGCAAGCGCGAACCTTTATCACTTTCGGTTACAACAGGGCGCGAAAGGCCGCTTCGTCAATTATGGCGATGCCCAGGGCTTTCGCTTTGTCCAGTTTGCTGCCTGCCGCTTCGCCCGCCAGCACGTAATCCGTCTTTTTGCTGACCGACGACGCGACCTTGGCGCCGGCGTTCTCCGCCAGTTCTATTGCTTCCGTGCGCGATAAGCCGGGCAAAGTGCCGGTAATGACGATCGTTTTGCCGGCCAAGGCGCTTTGCGCGGCTACCGGTTTGGCGGAAGCCTGCATCACCACGCCCGCCTCCGCCAACTCGTCGATCAGCGACTGGTTCTCCGGGGCGGAAAACCAGGTGACGACGCTCTCGGCAATGCGGGGTCCGATTTCAGGAATCGCCGTCAGTTCCGCCTGCCCGGCCTGCGCCAGGCGCCGGATATCACCAAAGGCCTGCGCCAGGGTTTTCGCCGCCTTGACGCCGACAAACCGGATGCCCAGGGCGAAAAGCAGGCGCTCCAGCCCCCGCGCCTTGCTTGCCTCAATAGCGGCCAGCAGGTTGTGCGCCGACTTGTCGCCCATCCGTTCAAGCTGAACGAGCTGTTCGGCGCGCAGGCGGTAATAATCAGCGGGCGTCCGCACAAGCCCGGCGTTCCAAAGCAGCGTCACGACCGCCGGCCCGAGGTTTTCAATGTCCATCGCGTTGCGGCTCGCATAGTGGACAAGCCCTTCGCGGCCGAGCGCCGGGCAATGCGGATTTGTGCAGCGAGTCGCCGCCTCGCCCTCCAGGCGCACGGCCGGTGCGTCGCACTCCGGACAAGTCGCGGGCATGACAAACGGCGCGGCATTCGCCGCTCGCCGCTCCGTCAGCACGCGGACCACTTCCGGGATAATTTCCCCCGCCTTTTGCACCAGCACCGTGTCGCCAATGCGAATGTCCTTGTCGCGGATGTAGTCTTCGTTGTGCAGTGAAGCGCGGCTGACCGTCGTTCCGGCCAGCTTGACCGGCTGCAGGACGGCGACCGGCGTCAAAACGCCGGTTCTGCCGACCTGGACAAAAATGTCCTCCAGCACCGTCTCCGCCTGCTCGGCCGGGAATTTGTACGCCACCGCCCAGCGCGGGTCCTTGCCGGTCGCCCCCAGCGCCTGCTGCTGCGCAGTGCTGTTCACCTTAATCACCAATCCGTCCGTTTCATAAGGCAGCGCCTGGCGGGCAACAGCAAATTCATCGATATAGGCAATCGCCTGCTCGATGTCGCTGCACACTTTGTAGTGGGGATAGACCGGAAAGCCCCAGGTCCGCAGCGCTTCCAGCGCGTCGGCGTGGGTAGCAAACGGATTTTCGCCCAGCGCGTAGGCCAGCAGGCCCAGCTCGCGGCCGGCCGTGACCTGGGGATCAAGCTGGCGCAAGGAGCCGGCGGCGGCATTGCGCGGATTAGCAAACAGCGCTTCTCCCGCCGCCGCCCGCTGCTCATTCAGCTTGGCAAACGAACGCTTCGGCATGTAAATTTCCCCGCGCACGTCCAGCAGCGCGGGCGGCGCCTCGCCAACCAGCTGCAGCGGAACGGAACGGACCGTGCGCACGTTGCTCGTGACATTTTCCCCCGTTTCGCCGTCGCCGCGCGTCGCCGCCTGCACAAGCAGGCCGTTCTCATACAGCAAGCTAATCGCCAGGCCGTCAACCTTCGGTTCGAGCACGTACTCCACCGGCGCTCCGTCAAGCAGCTGCCGGACGCGTTGGTCAAAGTTGCGCAAATCCTGCGCGCTGAAAGCGTTAGCTAAGCTGAGGAGCGCCGTCTTGTGCCGCACGGCGGCAAACCCCTGCGCCACCGCCCCGCCAACCCGCTGAGTCGGAGAATCCGGCGTCACCCACTCGGGGTGCCTTGCCTCCAGTTCGCGCAAGCGCCGCATCAATTCATCATACTCGCTGTCGAGAACCTTGGGGCGGTCAAGCACATAATAAGCGTAATCATGTTGTCTTATCGCTTCTTTTAGCTGCTCGAGCGTTTGTCTGTCCGCGTCCACCGGAATCCCTCCGATCGGTTATTCCACCTGCGTCAATGGTGCATATTTAGCCAGCAAATTGCGAATTCCTTCCTTAGGGAAAGCCACTTTCAACTCGGTTTTATCGTCGGCGCCTTTCAAGTCGACCACCGTTCCGATGCCCCACTTGGGGTGATTGACTTTTTGGCCGATTTTGAAATTGCTGCAGCGCTGTTCCGCTTGCCTAACCGGCGCAACGGTTTTGGCGCGCGGCGCGGGCTGTTCATTTGCCAGCTGGTTCCGGCGAACGGGTTTAAGCAGCGCCTGCGGGATCTCGTTCAAGAAGCGGGAAGGCGGATACATGACCGTGTTGCCGTAAATGCTGCGCATCCGGGTGCTGGTTAAAAACAGCCGCTCCTTGGCCCGCGTAATGCCCACGTAGCAGAGTCGCCGCTCTTCCTCCAGCTCCGCCTCATTCATCAGCGTCCGGGCATGCGGGAAAATCCCTTCCTCCATCCCGGCCAAAAAGACGATCGGGAACTCCAGGCCCTTAGCCGAATGCAGCGTCATCAGCGTCACCACGTCGCCGCCGAATTTGGCGTCGTCGATATCAGAAACGAGCGACACATGGCCGAGGAAATTCTCCAGCGTGTCCTCCTGCCCGTTCTTGGTAAACTCCTTGGCAACCGTCAGCAATTCACGAAGGTTGTCAATGCGGCTTTGCGCCTGCGGCGTGCGTTCTTCCTCCAGCTCGGCCATATAGCCCGTTTTGAGCATGACCTGTTCAATCAGCTCGAAGACCGGCTTTTTGTTGGCCTGGGCAATAAACTCAAAAATGAGCGCCGCCAATTCCTCCAGTTTGTCGCGGAAACGGCTGCTCAAGCCGGGAACCTGGTCCGGCGCCGACAACACGTCAAACAGCGTGCCGCCGGTTTCCTGGGCCTGAACCTGCAATTTGGCAATCGTCGCGTCGCCAATGCCGCGCCGCGGCACGTTGATGATCCGCAACAAGCTGACTGCATCGTTCGGATTAAACACAACCCGCAGGTAAGCGATCATGTCCTTGATTTCCTTGCGGTCGTAGAACTTCTGCCCGCCGACGATCGTATACGGAATGGCGCACTTCATCAGCATTTCCTCGAACACGCGGGACTGCGTGTTGGTCCGGTACAAAACAGCCATATCGCCGTAAGAGCGCTGATGGCGCTCATGCAGGTGCACCATGGCGTCCACGACGAAGCGCGCTTCGTCCCGCTCGTCAACGGCCTGGTAGTAGGAAAGCGTCTCGCCGCCCTCATTGTCCGTCCACAAGTCCTTCGGCCGGCGGTCTGTGTTGTTTGCGATCACAGCGTTCGCCGCATCAAGAATGTTTTGTGAAGAGCGGTAGTTTTGCTCAAGCTTGACCACCTTTGCTTCCGGGTAATCGCGCTCAAAATCAAGAATGTTGCGGATATCGGCGCCCCGCCACGCGTAGATGCTTTGGTCGGCGTCGCCTACGACAAACAGGTTGCGCGTTTTTTCCGTCAGCAATTTTGTCAGCAGGTATTGCGCCCGGTTCGTGTCCTGATACTCGTCCACCATGACATATTGAAAGCGCTGCTGGTATTTTTCCAATACGTCGTGATGCTCCTGGAACAGGCGGATCGTCAACAGCAGCAGGTCGTCGAAATCCAGCGCATTGTTCTGCTTGAGTTTTTGCGTGTACAGCGTATAGATTTCCGCGATCTTGGTGCTGTGAAAATCATCCGCTTGCCGGGCAAACGCAGCGGCATCCAGCAACTGGTTTTTCGCATTGGAAATCGCCGCTGCCACGCCGTTCGGCGCAAAATGCTTTTCATCCAGGTTCATTTCCTTCAGGCAGGACTTCACCAAATTCAAGGCGTCCGCAGCATCGTAGATGCTGAAATTGCTTTCATAGCCGCCGAGCTTGGCGATTTCGGCGCGCAGCACCCTGGCGCAAAAAGAATGGAACGTGTAGAGCCAAATATGACGGGCTGTATCGCCAACCATTTTTGCCACACGGCTTCGCATTTCCTGTGCGGCCTTATTTGTAAAGGTGATCGCCAAAATCTGCTCAGGACGAACGCCTTCTTGCATTAAGTGTGCGATTCGGCAAGTCAGCACTTTCGTCTTGCCAGATCCGGCCCCGGCCACCACCAGCAACGGCCCTTTGCCGTGCCGGACTGCCTCGGCTTGTTGCGGATTCAAACCGCGTACGTAATTCTCCATGAACTTTCCAGCCTCCAATAAATCCATTCATCATTCTATGAATAACCTTTTTTAAATTCGCGTAAAACTCGTTTTTTCCTGCTTGCAAAAATTTTTTTGTAAAAAATAATACAACCGGCACCGGTCTGCCGCGATTGCCGTGCAATGCGCTTGCCGCCAATGCAAATCGCCGCTATACTTAGGGCTGACACCATCCCCAAGGAGGTTTCTGCCATGAAACCAATTCCCGCTGACCAACTAAGCCGGCTTTGGCGAGCCATTATTGAATTCGACATGCTGTCCTCGGGCGACCGTGTCCTGGTCGGGCTCTCCGGCGGCAAGGACAGTTCGCTGCTGTTGCTCGCCTTGCGCCAGCTGCAGGCCAGAGCGCCTTTTCCTTTCGAGCTCGGCGCTTTCACCATGGACCCGCAATTTACCAGCGACTTTCTTACCGAACAACTGCGTGACTTTTGCACATCACTCGGGATTTCATATTATACCGAAAAAGTCCCCGTTGAGCAATTGTCGCGCGCCCGCCCCGGCAAAACGCCCTGCTTTTCCTGTGCGTATTTTCGCCGGGCCGCCACCAACCGCGTGGCATTAGAACACGGCTACAACAAAGTCGCGCTCGCCCATCACCATGACGACGCGGTGGAAACGTTTTTGCTCAACCTGCTCACTTCCGGGCAGCTAAAAACATTTTTGCCGGTAACGCCACTTTCCAAAACAGGCCTGACCGTGATCCGCCCGCTGCTTTATTACCGTGAAGATGAAGTCCGCGCCATGGGCCAAGAGGCCGGCATTGTCCCCTTGAAAAGCCCTTGCCCGCACGACGGATACACCAAGCGCCAGGAGGCCAAAGAATTCATCCGCAGCCTGGAATCGTTCGACCCGGGCGCCTACGACCACCTGTCAGCCGCGATGCGCTGCCAGCAAAACGAGTTGTGGCCGTCGCCCTTGCCCAAAAACGACATGATGCAAAAATTCCGCCGTTTTTGGGGCAAAAACAAAACAGGCCAATAGCAAAAGACCGATCGACCCGGGCGAGTCCGGTTCGATCGGTCTTTTTGCCATCGCGCTTAACGGAACGCTTCCGTCAATGGCGGGATGATTTGTTTTTTCCGCGACAGCACCCCCGGCAGATAGAAGCTGCCTGTCGCGCCAGGCTGGCCAAAGGCCTCCTGCAATTGCGCCCGCAAACCGCCGGTCACAATCAAGTCAGTCGTTTCGCCTAAAATGTCGGTCAGCATCAGCAAGGCGGCATCATAGTGTTCTTTTTTGCGATACGCCTCGAGCGCTTCGCGCAATTCCGCTTCCCGCGTCAACGCATCCTGGCGGTCCATCGTGTTCACCTGACCAATGGCCACGCGGTAGTCGGCGAAGCGGAATTCCTTGATATCGCTTTGCACAAGCTTGCTGGCAGGCTTGGTCATAATTTCCGAACCGCTCTTTAAAACGGACAACGCGAAGCTTTCCATCTCTACGCCGGCAATCGCCGCCAATTCCGCGGCGATTTTCTTGTCGCTTTCGGTAGCCGTCGGCGAACGGAAGAACAGCGTGTCGGAAACAATCGCCCCCAGCAGCAGTCCGGCAATCGTCGGCGGGAAAGGCACGCCGCTTTGTTTAATCATGGCAGCAACGATGGACGACGTGGAACCGACCGGCTCCTGGCGAATAAAGATCGGCTCGCCGGTCGTCAGGCCGCCCAGCCGGTGGTGATCGATTATTTCCAGCAAATCAGCCTCTTCGCAGCCTTCGACCGCCTGTCCGCGCTCGTTGTGATCGACCAAAATCACCGCTGGCCGTTGCGGCACAATCATCTGCCCGCGGTCGACAATGCCGAGGAAGCGACCGTTGTCCGTGATCGGATAATTGCGGAAGTTGGTTTCCGCCACGCGTTGCCGTACATCAGCCAGCAATTCGGATGGTCCAAACGTGACCACGTCGTTGCGCATCACGCGGGAGACCGGCACGCTTTGCTGCACCAGCCGCGCTACCGTGTAGGTGTCATGCGGCGTCGTCAAGACGAACACGCCTTTGTCTTTTGCCGTCGCCAGCAACGTCTCGCAAGGCGCCGCGCCAGTCGTTAACACGATGCAACCGCAACCCGCCTCGATCGCCAGCAACTGATCGTCCAGCCGGTCGCCGATCAGCACGATATCCCCGGCCGCAATCAGCGCCCGCAGCGTCTTGCCGGTTGCAGCGGCAATCCGGACGCGGCCGCGCACGAGCTCGTCAGTCGGAACGGCCGTCACAAACTGGCCGTCAATCGCCTTGGCCAGGCTGGCAAGCGGCACCCCCGCCTCCGCCAGATCCTCCAGTTCAACCTCGCGATAATACCGCGCCGCCAAATCGCTGACGCTGACAATGCCCTGCAGTTGTCCGTCCGCCGCTACAACGGGCAACGATTTCGAGCCGCTGTTAATCAGCAGCTTTCCCGCTTCCCGCAGAGTTGCCTCGGGCAGGATCGTCAGCGGACAGTCCTGCAGCACGTCCTGCGCCCGTGGATATAAATCAGCAACCAGCCGTGGCTCCTCTTGGCCGAAGTACTGCAAAACAAAAGCAGTTTCGGCATTCACATTGCCAGCTCTAGCGGCAACTGCGTTCCAGCCCAACTGCTGTTTCAAATAGGCATAGGCGATCGCCGCGCAAATCGAGTCGGTATCGGGATTGCGGTGTCCAATAACTAATACTTCTCTTTCCATTTCGCTCATTGTCGTCTCCTCGCGCTTTTTACTTTCTGCGCTGCGTCAACTCGGTCAAAATGTCACCGGGTTTCAGGCCGTGATAAGCTAGCAGCACGAGACAATGATACCACAAATCAGCCATTTCGTAAGTAATTTCATGCAAATCGTTGTTTTTCGAGGCGATAATTGTTTCCGCCGCTTCCTCGCCGACTTTTTTCAGGATTTTGTCCTGACCCTTGTCGAAAAGGTAGTAGGTGTAGGAGCCTTCGCGCTTTTCCTCCCGCCGTTCGTTAATCAGGGCGTAGAGTTGTTCCAAAATCGTCGTTGGATCGACCGCCGCGGCCAAAGCCCGTTCTGGCGCTTGCCAGAGCGTGTCGGCAAAGCAAGAGTAATTGCCGGTATGGCAAGCGACGCCTTTTTGCTCAACCAACAACAGCAGCGTGTCCTGATCGCAATCCACCGCGATGCGAACCACGCGCTGCGTATTGCCGGAAGTCGCCCCCTTATTCCACAGTTCCTGGCGGCTGCGGCTGTAAAACCAAGTTTCGCCGGTCTCGATCGTTTTTTGCAGCGCCTCGGCGTTCATCCAGGCGACCATCAGCACCGTGCGCGTGTTGACCTCCTGCACAACGGCCGGAATGAGGCCATTGGCGTCAAATTTGAGCGACGCTATTTTTTGTTCCATCATAACCTAACCTCCACCCCTCTTTCCCGAAGATATTCTTTTACCGCCCTGACCGTGAAGGTGCCATAGTGGAACACAGAAGCGGCCAAGACGGCGTCCGCACCGCCTTTGGTCAACACATCATAAAAATGCGCCAGCTCACCGGCGCCGCCGGAGGCGATCACCGGGACCGGAACTGCCTCCGATACAGCCCGGGTCAATTCAATGTCATAGCCGTCCTTCGTTCCATCGGCATCCATACTGGTCAGGAGGATTTCGCCGGCGCCCAGGCCAACTCCTTTTTTCACCCACTCAATCACGTCAAGTCCGGTTGGCGTGCGCCCTCCGTTGATATAAACCTCCCAACGGTTGTCGCCGGCCCGCCTGGCGTCGACGGCCAGGACAATGCACTGGTTGCCGAACAGTTTGGCGCCCTCGGCGATCAATTGCGGGTTCTTCACCGCCGCCGTATTGACGGAAACTTTATCCGCACCGGCCAGCAAGGTGTTGCGCATATCCTCGACCGTCCGTATCCCACCGCCAACCGTCAAGGGCATGAACACCTTGCCGGCCGTTTCGGCAATCACGTCAAGCATCGATTTGCGTTCTTCCACCGAGGCGGTAATATCCAGGAAGACAAGCTCATCCGCTCGCTCCGCATCATAACGCGCCGCCAATTCGACCGGATCGCCGGCATCCTGCAAGCCCACAAAATTGGTTCCCTTGACAACCCGGCCGCCTTTAACATCCAGGCAGGGGATAATGCGTTTTGTCAGCATTGCTCATCCTCCCCTCGCGCCACGCGCAAGGCTTCCGGCAAGGACAGCGCGCCGGTATAAAGCGCTTTGCCGATCACGACGCCCTCAATTCCCTGCGCCTTTTTCAACGCCCTGATATCGGCAAGGCCGCTGACGCCGCCCGAGGCGATGACCTTCGCGCCGCTGGCTTTGGCCAGCGCCTCCGTGGCGGCCACATTCACGCCGCCCAACGTGCCGTCGCGGCTGATATCCGTAAAGATGAAGCGCGCCACCCCAACTGTCGTCATCCGGCGGGCCAACTCTTCGGCCGCCAAATCGCCGCTCACGCCCCAGCCATCGACCGCTACCACGCCGTTGCGGGCGTCGATGCCGACAACGACCTGTTCGCCGCCAAAGCGCTTGCAGGCCTCCGCCACCAGTTCCGGGTTGCGCACGGCCACCGAGCCCAAGATCACGCGATTGACGCCTTCAGCAAGCCAGGCCTCCGCCGCTGCCAGCGTGCGGATGCCGCCGCCCAATTGAAACGGCACGGAAAGCTGCTTTCTGATCGCCCGAATCGCCGCGCGATTTTTCGGCTCGCCCGCCAACGCGCCATCAAGGTCAACAACGTGCACGTACTCAGCTCCCGCCTGCTGCCAGGCAAAAGCGGCGGCCGCCGGGTTGTCGCCATAAACCGTTTCCTGATCAAAACGGCCTTCCGTCAACCGGACGCATTTGCCGCCGCGAATATCTACCGCGGGAAAAAGTATCATACGTTCATCTCCTTAAACGCACGCAGCATGGCGAGGCCAGTGGTGCTCGATTTTTCCGGGTGAAACTGAACTGCCTGCACCGCGCCGCGTCCGACAGCCGCCGTAACCGGTCCGCCGTAATCCGTGACGGCCGTAATGATCGACTCGTCCTGCGGCACCGCCTGATAAGAGTGAACGAAGTAAACGTAGCGCTCTTCGGCGCACGGCGGGAAAAGCGGGCTGGGGTTTTTGACCTGCAGGTTGTTCCAACCCATGTGCGGAATTTTCAACCCCGGCGCCTTGATTTTCTCGACCTGACCGGCAAAAAAGCCCAGTCCCGGCACGCCGGGCGCCTCCTCGCTGCCTTCAAACAGGAGCTGCAGACCCAGGCAAATGCCGAGGAACGGGCGTCCCGAGGCAAGCACCTCGCGAATGACCGGCGCCAGGTTGCGGCGGTTCAAATTGTCCATGCAATCGCCGAACGCGCCCACGCCGGGCAGCACCACCTTATCGGCGGAAGCAATCACGCGCGCCTCATCGGTGACTGTCACTTCCGCGCCGACGGCGACAAACGCCTTGGACACACTGTGCAGGTTGCCCATGCCATAATCAATAATCGCGATCAATTGCGCAGCCTCCTCACTCCAACGTACCTTTTGTGGATAAGACGCCGCTTATCCGTTCGTCCTTGCGGCAAGCCGCGCTCAACGCGCGTCCGAAGGCCTTCATAATCGCCTCAATCATGTGGTGCGTATTTTTACCCGCCAGCAGACGGACGTGCATATTGACGCCGGCCGCCCGCACGAAGGCCTGCAAAAACTCTTCCAGCAGCTCGGCGTCAAAGCCGCCCACCGCCGTGCGCGGCAACTCGGCCGCGAAAACCAGGTAGCTGCGGCCGCTCAAATCAACAACGACCTGCGCCAGCGCCTCGTCCATCGGAACGAAGCTGTCGCCGTAGCGGGCGATGCCGGCTTTGTCGCCCAAGGCCGCCTTGAACGCCTGCCCCAAAACGATTCCGCAGTCCTCAACGGTATGGTGGCCGTCCACAGCCAGGTCGCCCGCGGCGGAAAGCGTCAGGTCAAACAGGCCATGCCGCGCCCACAGCGTCAGCATGTGATCAAAAAAGCCGATGCCGGTCGCGATCTCCTGCCGTCCCTGCCCGTCAAGGCAAAGACTCAGGCTGATCGTCGTCTCCGCCGTCGTGCGCGAAAGCGATGCCTGTCGCATTATATTGTCCTCCTGCTGTCAAGAAATAGCTTGATCATCTTGAACACCTGATCATTTTCTGCCGGCGTACCGATCGTGATCCGCAGGCCGCCCAGCAGGGGCTTGCGCGAGAAGTCGCGCACGCCAATGTCGTGCTGGCAGAGAAAGTCAAACAAGGCGGCCGCCTCATCCGGATCCTTGAACCGGCAAAAGAGAAAGTTCGTACCGGACGGGTACACCTGCACCGGCACGGCGGCCAGGGCCGCCGCCATCCGCTGCCGCTCCGCGATCGTCTCGGCAATGTCCGCCGTGAATTCCGCCCGCATGGCGAACACGGTTTCCGCCGCCGCCAGCGACATCGCGTTGACATGGTACGGCAGCAGCACCCGCTCCAGCAGGCCGACCAGTTCAGGCCGCGCCGTCATGTAGCCGACCCGCGCCGAAGCAAGCCCGTACGCCTTGGAAAAAGTGCGCATGATGATCAAGTTGGGGAACTGCTGTTGTATTCCCAGCAACGAAACTTCCTGGCTGAACTCGATATAGGCCTCGTCCACCAAAACGGGACATTGCGCCGCCTTAAGAAGCGGCATCAGCTCCTCCGGCGTCATCACGGTGCCGGTCGGGTTGTTCGGATTGCAAAGCAACAACAGGCTCGGCTGCTGCTCAGCCAGCGTTTTGATGGCCGCGGCAACATCCAGCTTAAAATCATCGTCCATCGCCAACTGCACAGGCTCGCTGTCCGCCAGGCGCACGTACACTTCATACATGGAAAACGAAGGAACCGGATACGCAATCTTGCGGCCCATTCCGCCAAACGCTTGGCAGGCTGCTTCCAGCAGCGCGCTGGAGCCGCAGCCGATCGCGACCTCCTCCAGGCTTACCCCCAGCCCAGCCGCCAGCATTTTTTTCAAAGTCGTCATGTTCATTTCCGGATAACGGTTGAAAGCGATGTTGCTCAGACGGTCGACAACTGCCTTGCGCACCGGTTCCGGCAGGTTTTTCGTTCTCTCATTGGCATCAAGGCGGATCGTGGCATTGCTGTCATCCGCGTGATAAACCGGCAGCTGCAACAAGCCGGGACGTTCAAGCGTTGCCATTTTTCGTTACCTCCCGTCTCACCCTTACCGCTTGGGCGTGGGCCTGCAGGCCTTCGGCTTCCGCCAGGCGGATAATGTCATCCGCCACCTTGTCAAGCGCCGCTTGCGTATAAGAGATCAAGCTGGTTTTCTTCATAAAGGTCTCCACGTTCAGGACCGAATAAAAACGCGCCGTGCCGCCGGTCGGCAGCACATGGTTCGGGCCGGCGTAGTAATCGCCCAGCGGCTCCGGCGAATAGTTGCCGAGGAAGATCGCCCCGGCATGGCGCAGTTTCGGCAGCAGGGAAAGCGGCTCGCGCACCGCAACTTCCAGGTGCTCCGGCGCCGAATAGTTTGCCATTTCAATCGCGGCCTCCAGGTCTTTCGCCACGACGATCAGCCCCTGGTTTTCCATTGCCTGGGAAGCGATCTCCTTGCGTGGCAAAAGCGACAACTGGCGCGCCACTTCCTCCTCCACCGCGTCGGCGATCGCCTGGCTGGTCGTCACCAAAATCGCCGAAGCCAGCGGATCATGCTCCGCCTGGCTCAGCAAATCCGCCGCCAGATAGCGCGGCTCAGCCGAATCATCGGCCAAAATCAGGATCTCGCTCGGACCGGCCAGCATATCGATGTCGCAATGTCCGTAGACAGCCTTTTTCGCCAACGTCACAAACAGATTGCCGGGTCCGACAATCTTGTCCACCTTCGGAATTGATTCCGTGCCAAAAGCAAGCGCCGCCACCGCCTGCGCACCGCCGACCTTGTAGACTCGGCTGACGCCGGTCTCATTGGCCGCAACCAGCACATACGGATTAAGCGAGCCGTCGCGCGCCGGCGGCGCCACCATGATGATCTCCTTCACACCCGCCACAGCGGCGGGAACGGCATTCATAATCACGGATGAGGGATAGGCGGCCGTGCCGCCCGGGACATAAAGCCCGACCGAATCAAGCGGCGTCACCTGCTGACCAAGCATGGCGCCGTCCTCCCGATAGGTAAGCCAGGTTTTCGGCAACTGCTCTTCGTGAAACCGCCGGACGTTGGCGATTGCCTTGCGCATCGCCGCCAACACGTCCGGATCAACAGCCCGATAGGCGCGCTCCAATTCCGCCGGACTGGCCATCAGACTTTCCGCCGTCAGGCCGGCCTTGTCGATGAGGTTCGTATAGTACAGTACCTTCCGGTCGCCTTCGCGCCGCACGTCATTTACAATCAGATCAACCACCTGCTGCGCGGTCAATGGCTTGCCGAACATCGCCTCAATCGATCGGCGAATAGCCGGCGAAACCTCAATCTCATCAAAAGCAGGCTTTTTAAGCAATGCTTTAATTCTGTCCTGCGACCAATTTTCCGCATACACTTTGCGCATACCGATCACCCTCCGCATTCTTGCCGCAGCGCTTCCACGAGGCGGCTGATTCGATCATACTTCATTTTGTAGCTGGCCCGGTTTGCAATGAAGCGGGCTGTCGACACCTGTATCTCAGCAATCTCGACCAGTTTGTTTTCCTTCAAGGTGCGGCCGGTTTCCACCAGGTCGACAATCAGCTCCGAAAGCCCTACCATAGGCGCCAGCTCAATCGAGCCGTTCAATTTGATAATCTCAACCTGAATGCCCGCCCGGCGGAAAAACTGTTCCGCCACGTGGGGAAACTTTGTCGCCACCCGCAGGTGCGCGTAATCGGTCAGTTTTTCCCGCCGCATCGCTTCCGGCACCGCCAGCATCATGCGACAGCGGCCAAAGCCTAAATCCAGCAGTTCGTATACGTTCTTTTTTTCTTCCGCCAGAACGTCTTTGCCGATAATGCCGATATCCGCTGCGCCATATTCAACGTAAGTCGGCAAATCCATTGTCTTCGTAATAATAAAGCGGATTGCCAGTTCTTCATTGGCGATAACAAGCTTGCGCGAACTCTCCGATAGGCCTTCCGCTTCAAACCCCACTTTTTTCAACATCCCAGCCGCTTTGTCAAACAACTTGCCCTTCGGCAAGGCAATCGTCAGCTCTTGTCGCATACCGCACCTTCTTTTCTTTATCTCGTTAAAGGATTAACTTAGTGACATGTTACCATGCTTTTTTTTCATCGTCAAGATATGCTATAGTAGGATTTTCTTCTCACACGTCGAATAAGCATCATTATGATTAGATTCGACCGACCAAAAACGTCTGT
The DNA here is from genome assembly GCA_029265905.1 of Sporomusaceae bacterium. GTDB lineage: Bacteria > Bacillota > Negativicutes > Acidaminococcales > JAJUGR01 > JAJUGR01. Next base: position 30,984 of record JAJUGR010000024.1, read on the forward strand.
ATTTTTATCTTGTCTCCCAAGGAGGTCTACTGTGAATACGCCAATAATTGTAGTGGTCAACCCCTTGTCTGACCGCCATCTCGCTGCAATTGCCAATGTCGCTCCTGACGCAGAAGTTCGTGTTGTCCGCACCGATGAGGTTGTGGCGAACATCGGCGACGCCGACATATTGGTAACTTGGGGTACATATGACATTACGCCCTTGTTGCCCGCCGCAAAAAACCTGAAGTGGATCCACTCGCTCAGCGCCGGGATCGAATGCCTGCTGCCGGCCGAGATCATCCACAGCGATGCCATTTTGACCAATTCAACAGGAATCCACAGTATTCCTGTTTCCGAGCACGTTTTATCTTTGATGCTTGCCTTTTCCCGCGGCCTGCCGGAAATGCTGCGGAACCAGGTAAAAAAGGAATGGGCGCGCCCGGTTGTGCTGGATGAATTGCATGAAAAAACGGTTGGCATCGTTGGCCTGGGCAATATCGGCCGGGAGATCGCCAAAAAATGCAAATCAATGGGCATGCGGGTGCTGGCCGTCAAGCCGACGCTGACGACCGAACTGTTTATCGACCACCTGTACACCACCAGCCAGTTGGACGAAGTGCTGCCGCAGTGCGATTATGTCATCGCCGCCACACCGCTTATCCAGGAGACAAAAAACCTGTTTGACGCCGGCCGGTTCGCGTTAATGAAAGAAACGGCTGTATTTATCAACATCGCCCGCGGCGGCCTGGTCGTTGAGCAGGATTTGATTGATGCCCTCGCCAGCGGAAAACTGCGGGGCGCCGGTCTGGACGTCTTTGCCACAGAGCCGTTGCCCGATGACCACCCCTTTTGGCAGATGGACAAGGTAATTTTGTCGCCCCACGTGGCCGGCATTTCACCGCTTTACCTCGACCGAGCGATTAAGCTGTTTGCCGACAACTTAAGTCGCTACTTGGACGGACGGGAAATGCTGAACATGGTCGACAAAGAACGGGGCTATTAATCCCGCAAAAAAAGGACGCCGGTTAGCAGCATTGCCAGCCGGCGTCCTTCTTCATTTCTCAACGAAAATGTACTCGCCATCTTCCGCCATTCCAGCCGCCGGCTTCGCCGACGGCGCCGTTTGCACAAGCACGGCTTTGCCCGCAGCGCGCAGCGAGGCTGCCAAACGAATCGCCTTTTCCTGTGCGCCATCCTCCCAGGCGACAATGGTCGGGGCAGGCGGCTTGACCAGCGTTTTGTCCTGTTTTTCCAGCGCCATCAGCAGCCGGTCTACGCCCAGCGCAAAGCCGGTGGCCGGCTGGGAGCGCCCAAACGCTTCCAGCAGCTTGTCATAACGCCCCCCGCCGCAGACGGGAAAGCCAAGCCCTGGCGTGTAGCCCTCAAACACCATGCCTGTGTAATAATCAAAATCCCGCACCAGGCCGAGGTCAAACGACACAAACTCATCTACCCCGTGCGCCTTAAGCAGGCTGTAAATGGTTTCGAGATTCTCAATCGCCTTCCGGCTGGCCTCGCTGCCGGCCAGCGCCTTGGCCTCCTTCAGCAGCTCCGCTTTGCCATTGGTCAGCAAGACATGCTTGACGCGATCTTTCAAGTCACGGGACAGCAGGGCCGACTCCAGCAAATTAACCAAGCCCACCATATCTTTGGAAACGAGCAGGTGCCGCAGTTCTTCCGCCTGTTGCTCGTCCAAGCCAATCTCACCAATCAGGCTGCGCAGAAAATCCGCTTGCCCGATGCTGATTTGGAACGACTGCAATCCGGCCGCCCGCAAAGCTTCTACCGCCAAGGCGATCACCTCGGCGTCCGCTACCGGGCTTGACTCGCCCAAGAGTTCTACGCCCGCCTGGTAAAACTCACATTGCCGCCCCGCCTGGGCATCCTCATAGCGGAAGACATTGGCCAGATAAAAAAACTTGAGCGGCGCCGTCTCTTCGCGGAATCTGGTGCCGGACAGCCGGGCAATCGGCGTCGTCATGTCCGGCCTGAGCACCAGGGTTCGGTTGGAGCGGTCGAAGAATTTAAACACTTGGTCAACCGCATCCAGCCCGCCTTCGCCAAACACTGCCAAATATTCATAGGTCGGCGTCACAACTTCTTCATAACCCCAGTTAGCGAACGTGGCGGCCAAGGTATTTTCAACCTTCCGCTTGCGCCATGCTTCGCGCGGCAAAAAATCACGCGTTCCATAGGGAATCTGCGGCACAAACGCCGCCCCTTCACGATTACTCACTGTCTTTTTCCTCCTTATTAGGCGCCATGCGCGACAAGACAAGCTGATAGCCGTCCGCTCCGTAATTCAAGCAACGCTTGACCCGGGAAATAGTCGCCGTGCTGGCGCCCGTCCGCTCAACGATGACATCGTAAATATAGCCGGCGCGCAGCATTCTCGCCACCTCAAGCCGTTGCGCCAAGGCTTTCAGCTCGCTGACCGTCGCCACATCCTCAAAAAATTGGTAGCACTCTTCCTGGCTGGTAAGCGCTAAAATCGCCTCAAACAATTGATCCACAAGCGGATCCTTCAGTTTAGGATTCACTGACATGCTCAAACACCCACCCTTGCTTATTGCTTAAGAACGCCCGCCCTAACTTATTCGTCATGCAACCGGCTTTCCCTGCTTTCTTGCTTTCTTTCTTTATCATTCGAAAATACATCTACCATTCTAACAATCAATTTTGCAACAAGCAACTTGTTTTTACCTGTTGACAAATCCACACCGGTACGGTAAGATTACAAACAACTTCATATGATGACTTTTCATCAAGAGCGGCGGAGGGAATGGCCCGATGAACCCGCGGCAACCATCATGCTTGCATGAAACGGTGCCAAGTCCAGCAGGATGCGCTGCAATCCTGGTAGATGAAGAAACGTAACGCTGTTTGCGCGCCTCTTCACTGCGAAGAGGTTTTTTGTTTTTAAAGAAAGAGGTGGCTAGACAATGATTCAACTCTCCAGCGTAGTCAAGACATACGAAAGCAAAGCTGGAACGATCGAAGCGCTGCGGGGCATCGATCTCAACGTGTCAGCCGGTGAAATTTACGGCATCATCGGCCATAGCGGCGCAGGCAAGAGCACCTTGATCCGCTGCATCAACATGCTCGAGCGGCCGACCGGCGGAACAGTGCTGGTGGACGGCGAAGATATGGGCGCGATGACGGAAGCAGAGCTACGCAAGGCCCGCCAAAAAATCAGCATGATTTTCCAGCACTTCAACCTGTTGACCTCGCGGACGGTATATGACAATGTCGCCTTTCCGCTTGAAATTCAGGGCAAATCGCCGGAGGAAATCCGCACGATCGTCCTGCCGCTCCTGGATCTTGTCGGTCTCGGCGACCGCCAAGATTATTATCCGTCGCAGCTGTCCGGCGGCCAAAAACAGCGGGTTGGCATTGCCCGGGCGCTTGCCAGCCAGCCCAAGGTGTTGCTCTGCGACGAAGCCACCTCGGCCCTTGATCCGCAGACGACCAAGTCGATCCTCGCCCTGCTGCGCGACATCAACAGCCGCTTTAATTTAACCATTGTGCTCATCACCCATGAAATGCAGGTCATTAAGGAAATTTGCGACAAAGTCGCCGTCATTGAAGACGGACGCATCGTTGAACAAGGCCCTGTGCTGGAGGTATTCACTAAACCCCAGGCCAAGACGACCCAGGATTTCATCAGCACGATCATCAACCGGTCCCTGCCGCCCGAATGGTCGGAAACACCGCCCTCCCCCACGCCGATTGCGGGGGCCGATCTGCTGCTGCGCCTCTCCTTCATCGGCCAGGCGGCGGATGAACCGATCATCGCCGGCCTGATTCGCCGCTTCAATGTCGACATCAGCATCTTATACGGCAACATCGACCACATTAAAGACACGCCGTACGGCACCCTCCTGGTTTCGCTGACCGGCGATGACAACAATATTCAGGAAGCCTTGCGTCATTTGCAGGAGCGCGACCTGGGAATCGAGGTAATTGGTTATGTCGCAAGACGTCATTAAACTGTTAACGGAAGCCTGTCTGGAAACGCTCTATATGGTCGGCGTTTCGTCCGTAATCGCCTCGCTGGCCGGCATTCCCCTCGGCGTGCTGCTGACCATCACCGGCCGCGGGCACATCAAAGAAAACCTCTGGCTCAACCAATCCGTCGGCAGCATTGTCAACGCGTTCCGCTCCACGCCGTTCATTATTCTGATGGTCGCCATTATTCCCATTACGCGCCTATTGGTCGGCACTTCAATCGGCACGACGGCCGCGATTGTCCCGCTGACCATTACGGCCATTCCCTTCATCGCCCGCATCATCGAGTCCTCCTTGAAGGAAGTTGACGGCGGCGTCATTGAAGCGGCGCAATCGATGGGCGCCACGCCGTTGGAAATCATCGGCAAGGTTTTATTGCCGGAAGCCATGCCATCCATTGTTTTGGGCCTGACCCTCACGGTTGTCAACCTGATCGGCCACTCGGCCATGGCGGGTGCCTTAGGCGGCGGCGGTCTCGGCGATTTGGCCATCCGCTACGGCTACCAGCGGTTTCGCTTGGATATCATGATCGCCACCGTAGTCGTTTTGATCATCCAAGTTCAGCTCGTGCAATCAATCGGTGACAAGTTATCCGCTCGGTTGAACAAAAATAAGCTGTAATGATCAGCACAGGAGGAATTTACCGTGAACAAAAAAACGCTTGCTTTATTCCTAACTTTCATCGTCGCCTTCTCCGCCTTGCTCGCCGGCTGCGGCGGGAAGCCGGCTGCTGAGCAAAAACTAAGAGTCGGCGTTACAGCCGGCCCGCACGCCGAAATTATGGAGGCAGTGAAAAAGGTCGCCGAGAAAGACGGCCTCAACATTCAAATCGTTGAATTCAACGATTACATCCAACCCAACGTAGCGCTTAACCAGGGCGACATTGACGTAAACAGCTTCCAGCACAAGCCCTATTTGGACCACATCGTGAAGGACCGCAATTATGAGCTCGTCAGCGTTGCCAATACGGTTATTTTCCCGATGGGCCTGTATTCGAAAAAAATCAAGAAACTCGATGAGCTCAAAGACGGCGCTGTTGTCGGCATGCCGAATGATCCGACGAACGGGGCCCGCGCGCTCTTGCTGCTTGAAAAACATGGCCTGCTTAAATTAAAACCAGGCGTTGGTGCAAAAGCGTCTGTCGCCGATATCGTGGCTAACCCCAAAAACCTCAAGCTAAAAGAACTCGACGCCGCCCTAATCCCGCGCTCTTTGGACGACTTCGATATTGCCGGCATCAACACAAACTACGCCATGACAGCCGGCCTTGTTCCGACAAAAGACGCCTTAGTGCTGGAGGACGCCAACTCCCCCTATGCCAACATTATCGCCACCCGCGCCAAAGATAAGGAAGATCCGCGCGTGAAGAAGCTCATTAAGGCTTACTATTCGCCGGAAGTGAAAAAATTTGTTGAAGAGCACTTTAAAGGCTCGGTCGTTACCGCCTGGTAACAGAAAAACAGCGCGTTCCGTATGGAGCGCGCTGTTTTTCTGCGATTTGTTTACTTGACGGCTACGCCGTTGAAAAAGGCATCGGCGATCGCCAGCGCCGTTTCATCAGCCCTGTCTCGGGCATAACCCTGATAAACCATCGATAAAATGACGCTGAACAAAGCATATGCCATGCGCCTGGCGTCATTTTCCTTAATCACGCCTTCTTGCATCCCTAATGCCAGCGTGCGGCTCAAGATGTCTACACCGGAGTGGAATTCCTGGCGGTAACGTCCCTGGCCGCCTTCCGCCGCCAATTTCTCATCCTCCAAGCCGCGCATTTCATGCATCAACACGCGCCACAAATCAGCATTTTCCAGATAAAAAGCCAAAAAGACGCGCAACATGGCCGTTATTTTTTCCAGCGCGTGGCATTCTCCAGCGGCAATATCCTCTAGCGCCTGCAAAAACGGCGCATTCTTTTCCTTAATAAGTATGTAAAACAGTTCTTCCTTGTTGCTGAAATAATTATAGACAGTCCCTTTTCCCGTATCCGCCTTAGCGATGATTTCGTCAATCGTAGCGCGGAAATAACCCTTTTGCGAAAAAACCTCCGCTGCCGCGGCCAGTATCTGCTCTCGCTTTGAGGCGCTTTTTTCTGTCCTGCTGCGGCTTCGAGCCATGCCGTCCCCTCCGTTTCCCACTACGCTCATTATAGGAAGCATCAAAGCGGCTGTCAATTCTCTCCGTTTGGCAGTTGGTTTTTATGCAAACAACTGCCATTGCCGTATCGCTTGTTTCCCAGCGCCTATCCCAAGCCATCTTTCTTTCGGAGGCGCTTCGGGCCTCCATTTGTGAAAATTTTGACTATAATACACGAAAAACGGCTTTCTTCCTTGCCACCCCTGCCGTCAACTAGTATAATTTACAATTAGGGTTGGATCATCTGCGCGCTTTTCCTGTGTGCGCTCCCTAAACTGTATATTAATAACCTGACTGTGCATAGAAAAAGCGCCCTGAACAAAAATGGCGGAGGTGAAAAGCGTGAGTCTGAAAGTCTACCTGGAACGCTGCAAAGGTTGCGGCATTTGCGTTGAGTTCTGCCCGAAAAAAGTGTTGGAGTTGAGTGAACTGGAAAAGGTTGTCGTCGCTCGCGAACAAGATTGCATCAAATGCAAGCAATGCGAGATGC
>JAJUGR010000027.1 GCA_029265905.1 Sporomusaceae bacterium
CCACAGTTATCTGCTGATTTACGATGGCCCAAGCAACCGCATGCGCGGATCGCTCATGCGGCAAGGCGGGTAAAATTCCCCACCTGCAGGGGTGAGGAAAAAGTTTTGCAAAAGTGGGGAAAAACAGCTTGCAAAAAACACATATGACAGTATCGTTTCTCGGAAAAACGCCTTCAACATGTTTTGAAAAGTATCGTAATCATGAGATGCGCCTTCGAATATCAAATGTTCGGAAATCCAAGATTCAATTTCGTCAATTTTCCCATCTCGCGTTTTATCAACAATTTGACGAACCGTATTGATGAATTGATGATACAACTTAAAAATATGGTGTTCCGTTTCCGAAAAATCATCAGTAATTTTTCCAAACACTTCGTCGCTCAATTCTATATTGAGGGAATTATGAAATTCCCTCATATAATACTCCCATATGGTGAGACACGAAAAAGAACAAATAAATTATAATGGGTGCATGAATAAGCGAAATCAATACGCTACCAAATTTAAAACCAAGGTGGTTCTAGAAGTCCTTCGCGATGAAGAAACTGTTAATGAGGTTGCCTCCCAGTATGGAATCAATCTGGTCATGCTCAGTCGTTGGAAAATCGAATTCCTAGGACGAGTTGCTGAGGTGTTCAAGAAAGGCCCATCTGCAGTCGAGAAGGAATTATTGAAGCCTGATGAGAAGGTGCAGTTGAGCAACATGCTAAGTATTTCCAAGCCCTTACGCCAAGCGTATGCCCTTAAGGAAGAGTTTTATGAAGTTCTGCGCAGCAAAAATTACGAAGAAATGACCCAGTGCTGGAGGACGTGGCATGAGCATGTCGTAGCGGCAACCTGCCATCCTTCAACCGCTTTATAGATATGACATCCAAATGCAGAAAGGCAATCTTGCAGTCGGCTGTGACTGGTTACAACAATGGTTTTATCGAGGGCTGCAACAACCGAACCAAAGTTTTAAAGAGAGTATGCTATGGTGTGAGAAATTTCAATCGCTTTAGAAACCGCATTTTATACATAGCCAGTTCTTAAAGGAAAAAACAGAGCGATGAACAATCCCTCTGATCACGACATTCACTTTATGCTCGCTTACCCCTACATTTGACAAAGAACCCATTTGACAAAGAACCTCAAATTGTCGTCAAAATACAACAAAAAGAGCCTTCCGCATTCTCGGAAGGCTCGTAATTACTGGTGGGGTTAGGCGGACTCGAACCGCAGACCTCTTCGATGTCAACGAAGCGCTCTAACCAACTGAGCTATAACCCCTTATTCATTTGCCGCCCGGCGTTGCTACCGCCTGAGCACTTTTGTATTATAAGGCATACTCAAGAGGTCTGTCAACCCTCTTTTTCTCGTGTTATGTTTAACTTTTGATAATATGCCCCCTTCGCCGACAGCGCTGAATTTCGTTGCCCCATTTGCCTAGCCGCCTGCCTTTATCAATAATGATATTTAATTAACATTCGTTAGCAGGATTTTTATAAGCAAAGTCGAATGTACAATATAAAACATTATGATAGGAGTGTCGCTACACATGTCGCTAAAAGGAACAAAAACCGAAGCCAATCTCCTGGCCGCTTTCGCCGGAGAATCCCAAGCCAGAAACAAGTACACCTATTATGCCGCTAAAGCCCGCAAAGAAGGCTACAATCAAATCGCCGATCTTTTTGAAGAAACCGCCGGCAATGAAAAAGAGCATGCGAAGATCTGGTTCAAACTCTTGCATGATGGCATGCCCGACACGGAAGCCAACCTGGCTGACGCCGCCGCCGGCGAACATTATGAATGGACTGATATGTATGCCGAGTTTGCCAAAACGGCCAACGAGGAAGGCTTCACTAAAATCGCCTATCTCTTTGAAGCGGTAGGCGCGATTGAAAAAGATCATGAAGAAAGATACAAAAAACTGCTCGAAAGCCTTAAAAATGGGACGGTTTTCAAGCGGGAAGAAAAACAAATCTGGGTCTGCGCCAACTGCGGCCACGTCCACCACGACTATGAAGCGCCGGAAACCTGCCCGGTTTGCGACCACCCGAAAGCTTATTTTGCGCTCAAGACCGAAAACTATTAATACAATTTGAAGCGGCCAGCAGCTACCCGGCTTGACGCCGGGTGGCTGTTACATAGAGACAGTTGATGAAATTGATTCGCGCATCAGGAGGGACAAATATTATGGTGCAATGGAAAGACGAGTATTGCGTAGGCGTGCAGCTTATCGACGAACAGCATCAACAGCTGTTTGAAATAGCCAACAGAATCTTCGCCCTGTTGAACAATCAGTTGCTGACCGACAAATATGACCGGATTGTCGAGATCATTGAAGAGTTAAAAGACTACACGCGCTACCATTTCCAATCCGAGGAAGAGTACATGACGAGCATCGGCTACCGGAAATTCCTGTCGCAAAAAGTCGCACACAATGAATTTTTGGAAAAAATGGACGAGATAGACCTGAGCAAAATTGATGACGGCCAAAATGAATACCTCCATGAAATTTTGAAGTTCGTATCGGATTGGCTTGTGTTCCACATCATCAAACAAGACAAGTTAATTACTGCAAACTAAGCAGATTAGCTAGCGACTCCGCGCCACGCCTGGGAGTGGTTCGGGGTCGCTTTTATCTGCGCAAATTGCAAGTTCATTGACCACCTCGAGCAAAAGGAGAATGCCTTATGGAACGCTTTTCGTCCCCCGTGCTTGACGCGCTGGCTGACGGGTTGGTTATTCTTGACGCGCAAGGCGTGATCCGCTTTTTCAATCGCGCCGCAGAGGCGATGTTCGGCTACCGACCGGCAGAAGTCGTCGGCCAGTTCACCGATTGCTTGCTCCTTCCGGCCCATGCCAAGCCCCGCTTATTGCTGCGCATGCTAAACCGGCAGAGGCGCCGGATGCGGATAATTTCCGGCCGGCGAAAAAACGGAACAACCTTTCCGATGGAGCTGTCCGTGAATCCCCTGCTCAGTATCGACGGCAAGCATTACCTGGTCAGCATCCGCGATATCACCGAGCGCTATAGGGAGCAGGAGGAAATACGCAATCTTTCCGAGGCCGTCCGGCAAAGCCCGGTTGTTGTCGTGGTAACGGATTCGTCCGGCAATATCAGCTACGCCAATCCGCGCTTTTTTGCGTTGACCGGTTACACGCCGGAAGAAGTGCTGGGGAGAAACACGCGCTTGTTCAAGTCCGGGCTTCACGAGCCCCTTTTCTATCAGGAGCTGTGGGAAACCATCAGCAAGGGCCAGGTTTGGCGGGGGATCTTTCAAAACCGGAAAAAGGACGGCGAAATTTATTACGAACAAGCCTCGATTTCATCGGTGCGCAATTTAGAGGGGAAAATCGCCTACTACATCGCGGTCAAAGAGGATATCACCATTGGCCAAAAGCAGCAGACCGAGCTAGCTCAGGCAAAAGAACGCGCCGAGCGGGCCAACCAGGCCAAGGGCCAGTTTATCGCCAATATCAGCCACGAAATCCGCACGCCCTTGAATGCGATCATCGGTTTTAGCCATTTGGCGCTCGCCACCGACTTGACGCATGAGCAGCGCGACTATTTGCAGCGGATCGACCAGGCCAGCCAGTCGCTGTTAAAAATAGTGAATGACGTGCTCGATTTTTCAAAAATTGACGCATCGCACATGGAGCTGGAAAACCGCCCGTTTCGCCTCCTGGAGCAGCTGGAGCAAACCGCCTCCCTCGCCCGCGGCCTGGCTTCCGCCAAAGGCCTCCTGGTTGAGTGGTCTGCCGACAGCGGCATTTCCCCCATTTTGAACGGCGACGCGCTGCGCTTGCGGCAGGTGCTCTTCAATCTGACGAGCAATGCTGTCAAATTCACCGAGCGCGGCAAGATAACCCTGCGCGTCGCCTTGCTGGAGCGCAATCGTCAGGGCGAACTGCTGCGTTTTTCGGTCAGCGACACCGGCATCGGGATATCAAAAGCAGCACGCGAGCGCATTTTTGAAGCCTTTACCCAAGGGGACAGTTCTACAACCAGGCGGTTTGGCGGCACAGGCCTGGGCCTTAGCATCGCCGAACGGCTGGTCAAACTGATGAACGGAACCATGACTTTAGAAAGCGCGGTCGGTGAAGGCAGCACGTTCGCCTTCACCGTGCGTCTGCAGCCGGTCCAGGCGCCGCTTCCGCCCGTCAGCGAGCCCGAGGCCGGTTTGGCGTCAGCCGCGACCGCCTCCCTCCTGCCGAGCGCTGCCTGCGAACTCGGCACCTTTTCACAACAACTGGCAAAGCTCCACCGGCTTGTCAAAGATCATGACGGCGAGGCGTTTTCGTTGTTCCAGGCGCTGCTGCCGCAGTTCACCGCCTGCGGCGTAGCGCCGCAACACCTGGAGCAGGCGCTCCGCACCTTTGCATTTTCGGAGGCCGATCGCATGTTGTCGGAAATCTGCGGAAAGGAACCGGTTAGCAATGGATGATAAGGCAAGAATTCTCTTAGTGGATGATAACCCGGATAACTTAATGGTCCTGCACGGCCTGCTCAAGGATGATTACCGGACAAGCATCGCCACGAGCGGCGCCGACGCCTTGGCCCTTTGCCAAAAGGGAACGCTCCCGCAGCTGATTTTACTGGACGTGATGATGCCCGGCATGGACGGCTACGCCGTCTGCAGACATTTGAAGGCTTCGCCGCGTACAGCGGATATTCCGGTAATTTTTCTGACGGCCCGGATGGAAAAGGAGTCAGAAAACCAAGGCTTTTTGGTCGGGGGCGTTGATTACATCACCAAACCGTTCAGTCCGCCGGTGTTGAGAGCGCGGGTGAAAACGCACCTCGACCTCAAGCAGACCCGCGACGAACTGCGCGAGTATAACGCCCTGCTCGAAGAGCGGGTCGAGCAGCGGACCAGGCGCATTTCCGCCTTGCAGGACGCTATTATCATGGCGATGGCTTCCCTGGCGGAGACGCGTGACAACGAAACCGGCAACCACATCCGCCGCACGCAATGGTACGTGCGCCTGCTCGCCGAAGAGCTGAGCCGGCAGCCGCACTATCAGGCGGTGCTTACGCCAACGCGCATTGACCTGCTGTTCAAGTCGGCGCCGCTGCACGACATCGGCAAGGTCGGCGTCCCCGACCGCATTTTGCTCAAGCCGGGACGATTGACCACCGAAGAGTTTGAAGAAATGAAGCGCCACGCCGAGTACGGGCGCAGCGCGATTGCCTCAGCCGAAGAAGTGCTGGATGGAGCGGACACCTTTTTAGACTTGGCCAAGGAAATCGCCTACGGCCATCATGAAAAATGGAACGGCAGCGGGTACCCGCAAGGGCTGTCCGGCGAAGCGATCCCCCTTTCCGCCCGCTTGATGGCGCTGGCCGACGTATATGACGCGCTGATCAGCCAACGGATTTATAAGCCGGCCTACAGCCATGAAAAAGCGCGCGCCATCATTCTGGACGGGGACGGCACGCATTTTGATCCGGCAGTTGTGGCCGCCTTTCTCGCCGTCGAATCAGATATGCAGCGCATTGCCCGGCAACTGGCCGACTAGCTGCAAAAAACAAGCCCTGCGTTTTTGCGCAGGGCTGTTTTTTACGCTGCTATTCTTTTAAAACGACTTTCTCGCCGGCCAGGATCGTGTTCATGGTCTTCATGGCGCACATGCGGCCGCACATGGTGCAGGTGTCTTTTTCCGCCGGCTGGGCGCTGGCGCGGTATTCTCTCGCCTTGACCGGATCAATCGCATATTTGAACATGGTTTCATAGTCGATGGCGCAGCGGGCGCGGCTCATCGCGTGATCCTGTTCGATCGCGCCCGGCACGCCTTTGGCGATGTCGCCGGCATGCGCGGCAATGCGGGAGGCGATGATGCCTTCGCGCACGTCGTCGAGGGTCGGCAGGCGCAGATGCTCGGCCGGCGTGACGTAGCAGAGGAAGTCGACGCCAACCGACGCCGCCAGCGCGCCGCCGATCGCGGAAGTGATGTGGTCGTAACCCGGGGCAATGTCGGTAACCAAGGGTCCAAGGACGTACAGCGGCGCGTTGTGCGTCAATTTCTTCGCCAATTGGATGTTGGCAACGATTTCATTGATCGCCATGTGGCCGGGGCCTTCGATCATGACCTGCACGTCTTTTTCCCAGGCGCGCAGCGTCAGTTCGCCCAGCACGATCAATTCTTCAATCTGGCAGGCGTCGGTCGCATCATGCACGCTGCCCGGGCGGCAGGCGTCGCCGAGGCTGATCGTGACGTCGTATTCACGGCAAATCTCGAGCAGTTCGTCATAGTATTCGTAGAAGGGATTTTCAGCGTTGTTCATTTCCATCCAGGCGAACAGGAGCGAGCCGCCGCGGGAAACGATGTTGGTGATCCGCTTGGTTTTTTTCACGCGCTCCGCCGTAGAGCGGTTGATGCCGGCGTGAATCGTCATGAAGTCAACGCCGTCTTCGGCGTGGGCGCGGACAACGTCGAGGAAGTCCTTGGCCGTCAGATCGGTCAGTTCGCGGCCGTGATGGAAGCCGACCGCGTCATACATCGGCACCGTGCCGATCACCGCCGGGCTCAGTTCAATCAGTTGCTTGCGGAACGGGCGCGTCTGGCCAAAGCAGGACAGGTCCATGATCGCATCGGCTTTCATGTCAACCGCCATTTTCGCTTTTTCCAGCTCCAGCTCGGGAATGCAGCAGTCGTTCGAAACGCCCAGGTTGACGTTGATCTTCGTGCTCAGCCCGAGGCCGATGCCGGCCGGCGCCAGGCTCTTGTGGTTTTTGTTGGCCGGAATGGCGATTTCACCTTTGGCGACGCGCGCCATGAGCAACTTGATGTCGATTTGTTCCTTTTCGGCAACCGCCGTCATTTGCGGCGTAACAATGCCCTTTTTCGCCGCTTCCATTTGCGTTTTATACTGCATGACTCAACCTTCTTTCTCTTGTTTGGATAGCCGCAACAAAAACGGAACCTTACCGTTGGTAAGATTCCGTTGTCCTCATGCGGAACGCTTCCCTACGGTGGTCTTAACCACGTCAGGTTCAAAGGGTTGGACGTCCGTCCTCTCAGCTTATTCAGCACCCCTAGCGGCTATTCACTTTACTTGTCCATTATAACACTTGTTCTCCAGTATGGAAAGCAATTCTAAACAACTATCCATTCTTTTGGTTTGAACGCTTATCCGGCGCTTTGTCCGTCATCGGACAAGAGGAGCAAGACGAGCACGAGGAGCAACTTCCGCAGTCGCTTTTACCCGACCAGGTGCGAAAAGCTTTCCAGGCGACGTAGCAAGCCGCCCCGCCGACCAGCAGCCAGACAATCCATTGATCCATCTCCAACATCCCCCTTTTAAAACCCTAACCGGCTGCCGATTTGGTTCACCAAAAAAGCGACGATCCAAGCCAGGGCCACGCTGTAAGCGGCGCTAAACAGCGGCCAGCGCCACGAATTCGTCTCGCGCCGAATCGCCGCCAGCGTGGACACGCACGGCGTGTAAATCAGCACGAACATCATCAGGGCCAGGGCGACCAGCGGCGTCAGCGTTTGATCCGCGACAAGCGCGGCCCGCAAGGCGGCCAGCGATTCTTCGCTGCTTTCGACGCTGTAAATCGTGGCCATCGTGCTGACAAACACTTCTTTTGCACTGACGGCCGCTAACAGGCTGACGGCGATTTTCCAGTCAAAGCCCAGCGGCTTGACCAGCGGCTCGACAGCTTTGCCAATCCGCCCGGCGTAGCTTTGCGCCAGCTTCTCGCTCTGCTGTTCGCGCTGCAGTTTTTGCACCGCCGCTTCGAGCGCGGCCCGGCCTTCGTCATCGGCAACCAGCGCTTGCTGCTGCCCGGCGGCGATGAGTTCGTCATACGGCTGGCTGTACTGCACCTCTGCCGGCCGGTTCGTCAAAAACCAGACGAGGATCGAGGCGGCCAGGATCATGGTGCCGGCTTTTTTCAAATACAGTCCCGCCCGCTGCCACATCTGCAGCACCAGGCTTTTGGCCGTCGGCCAGTGGTACGGCGGCATTTCCATGACAAACGGTTCGGAGTCGCCGGGCAGCAGGTGCGCGCGAAAGGCCTTCGCCATCAGCACCGCCAGCAAAATCCCGACAAAGTAGACAAAAAACAGCACGGTCCCCGCCCACTCATCGGAGAAGAAAGAGCCGATCAGCAAGGTATAGACAGGCAGCTTAGCGCTGCAGCTCATGAGCGGCGCAACCAGCATGGTGACCAGGCGGTCGCGCGGGCTCTCCAGCGTTCTGGTGCCGAGCACTGACGGAACGGTGCAGCCAAAGCCCAATAAGAGCGGAATGAACGATTTGCCGTGCAGGCCGACAGATCGCATGATGCGATCCATCAAAAAAGCCGCCCGCGCCATGTAGCCGGTTCCTTCCAAAATCGCAATGCCCAAAAACAGCAGCAAGATATTCGGCAAAAAAACCAGCACCCCGCCGACGCCGCCGATAATGCCGTCCGCCACGAGTTCGCGCAGTTCGCCGTCAGGCAGCAAAGCGCGCGCCATGTCGCCCAGCCAGGCGAAGCCATCCTCGAGCCACGACTGCGGATAGGCGCCGAACGTGAACACGCCATTGAACAGCACCCACATCAAGAGAAGAAAAATCGGCAAGCCGGCGACCCGGTTCGTCAGCACCCGGTCGATCCGCTCCGACAGGTCTGGGGCGCTTGTCTCGCTCTTGGTCGTGATTTGCGCCGCCCATTCGCGGACGACCTGATAGCGCCGTTCGGCAAAGTAAATATCGACTTCCTCGTCGATTTTTTCTTCCAAGCTCGCCCGCAGCTCAGCCGCCAGCTTCACCACGGCCTCCCCGCCTTTGAGCGCGGCAAAATAAGCCTCGACCTCTCTGTCGCCTTCCAAAAGCTTGATCGCCTGCCAGCGGGCCGACCGCGCCGGATCATAGGCGACTGTTTCCAGACGGCGCTGCACCTCGGCGATGATCGACTCCACCGGCTCGCCGTAATCAACGACGATCTCCGTCGGCGTAAACTGCTCAACCTTCATGACGCTCATCGCATCCAGCAATTCGTCTGTCCCGCGCGCTTTGCTGCCCACAGTCCGCACAACGGGCACGCCCAGCAGCTTGGCGATTTTTTTGTCGTGAATAACGATGCCCTGCCGCTCCGCCATATCCACCATATTCAGGACGAACAGCATCGGCCGGCCCAATTCCGCCAATTGCAGCGTCAGATACAGGTTGCGTTCCAAGTTGCCTGCATCGACGACGTTCACAATCAAATCCGGCGACTCATCGAGCAAAAATTGCCGGGCAACCCGTTCATCTTCCGCTTTTGCAGAAAGACTGTAGGTCCCCGGCAAGTCAATGATGTCGTATTGAATGGCGCCATAACAGCGGCAGCCTTGGCGCTTTTCGACAGTCACGCCAGAGTAGTTGCCAACCCGCTGGTTTGCGCCCGTCAAATTATTAAATAAAGTTGTCTTCCCACAGTTGGGATTGCCAGCTAAGGCGATTACTAGACGTTCCACACGCGTGCCTCCATATTCCTCAGCTCAAGCTACCGTTTCTACTTGAATCAATTCTGCTTCATTTTTGCGCAGGGAGAGGTTAAACCCTCTCAGCTTGATCTCCATCGGATCGCCCAACGGGGCTAGCTTGGCTACCTCGATCGTCATTCCCGGAACAATGCCCATGTCGATCATACGGCGGCGAATAGCCCCTTTGCCGCTAACATGAGAAATAACACCGGCTTCACCCGGTCGCAATTGTGATAATTTTCTTCTCACGTTCTCACCACCCGCATCTAATTGAGAATTAATTTCATCCTCAATATCAGTATAAGAAGGTTCTGCTAAAATGTCAAGAAAAAGAAAAGCCCGCCGGACGGCGGGCTTTCAAGCATCAGTACAACAATTTATTGGCAATGACCAGGCGCTGAATCTGGTTGGTACCTTCGTAAATTTGCATGATCTTCGCATCGCGCATGTATTTCTCCGCCGGATACTCTTTCGAATAGCCGTAGCCGCCCAGCACCTGCACGCAGTCAGTGGTAACGCGCATCGCCACGTCGGCCGCATAGCATTTGGCCATGGCCGCTTCCTTGGTAAATTCCAGGCCTTGGTCGCGCATCCAGCAGGTCTTGTACACCATCAATCGCGCCGTCTCGACTTGGATCGCCATGTCGGCGATCATGGCCTGGATCATCTGGAAGGAAGCAATCGGCTGGCCGAACTGCCGGCGTTCTTTCGCGTAGCGAACCGACAAGTCCAGCGCCGCCTGCGCCAGACCGACCGACACCGCGCCGACAAACGGCCGCGCCGAGTCAAGCGTCTGCATGGCGATGCGGAAGCCTTCGCCCTCGCGTCCCAAACGGCTGCTGGCCGGGACACGCACGTCCTGCAGCACCAGTTCGCACGTGTTGGACGCGCGAATCCCCATTTTCTCTTCTTTTTTGCCGACACTTAAGCCAGGCGCGTTGCGATCAACAATGAACGCGGTCAGGCCGCGGATACCGGCACTTTTGCGCGCATTGGCAAAAATCAAGTAGATTTCGGCATTGCCGCCGTTGGTGATAAAGGCTTTCGTGCCATTTAAAATATAGTCGTCGCCGTCTTTAACCGCCGTAGTCATAACGCCGCCGGCGTCGGAACCGGCGTTCGGTTCCGTCAAGGCAAACGCCGCCAGCTTGCCGGCGTTCAGGACGTCGAAATAGCGCTGCTTCTGCTCCTCCGTCCCTTTGATCAAGACCGGGTAGGAGGCTAAGGCGTTAGCCGCAATCGAAGTGGCGATGCCGGCGCACCCTTTGCCTAGCTCTTCGTACAGCAAGGCGATGGTCTGCCCGTCCAAGCCGGGACCGCCGTACTCTTCCGGCACGACCAAATTCAGCAGGCCCATGTCGCCCATTTTTTCGATCAACCCGGGGGGCAGAACGCCGTCTTTATCCATTTCCAGAGCATGCGGGGTTATCTCTTTTTCCACAAAATCCCGCACCATGTCGCGTAATTCCATTTGATCAGGAGTCAATTGAAAATCCATGCTACGCCTCCTTCTGTATGGCTGCTTCATTAATAAATACCAAAACACCCTATTAGTATAGCATGCCGACCGGCCAGTTGTTAAGCCTGTTCTTCGTCCTCAGCCGGAACTGCTTCGAATTTTCCGATAACAAAAAACGTGCCGCGCGCTTTGCTCAGCAATCTGCCCTCCTGGTCAGTCAAGTCAGCTTCCACAACCATTGTCGTGCGCCCATGATGAATGACCTTGGCTATAGCCCGCACTTCGTCGCCAGCCTTTACATTACTGATAAAATTGATGTTGAACTCGATCGTCACGACCCGCGAGCCGAGCGTCGCACAGGCGACCCCCATGGCGGTGTCGGCCAGGGAGGCCAAAGCGCCGCCATGGATGACCTTGTACAGGTTGGTATGCTTCTCATCGATGAGCATGGACAATTCAATGCTGCCTTGGTGCGCGGCAACCATCTTCATGCCCAGCAAGTTAACAAATTGATTGTCGTGATATTTTTCTTGAAAATAATGCAGTAGCTGCTTGTCCAGATCCACTTTTTGCGACATCCTGTGCTCTCCCCTTGTCCCTTCATTTTAAAAAAGAACAGGCCGTAGCCTGTTCCTCTTAATCAAGAATATATACCGTAACCTGGCGTCGGCCAAACTGCAGGGCCTCGCCCCTTGAATTGTAGGCCAAGTCGATTCTTGCGCCCTTGATCGCCCCGCCTGTATCATCCGCAATGGCCGGCCCATAGCCGGGGATATACAGCCTGGTCCCCAAGGGAATGACGCTTGGGTCGACTGCAACCAAGCCTTTCGTCAGACGGCTGCCTCGCGCCGTATACAAGCCGCAGCCCGGATCTTCCGAACTGTAGGCAGTGGCCTCCATCGTCATGACGCGGCGATACCGCGATGGCGTGTTGTCAGTTTTCGGAGCGTATTTAAGCAAACGAACAATGTCTTCTGTGACAACCCCGTCGGCCGGAATGCCAAGCCGCTCTTGAAAAGCCTTGACGGCCGCCTCAGTCCCAGAACCGAAAGCGCCATCAACCGGGCCATAATAGAAACCGGCAGACATCAGCATTGTCTGCACCCGCGTGACGGTTTCCCCCGTCATGCCGCGCTTTGCCACCACGTCAAACGGATCGGCAAAAACGACTCCTGTGCCCTGCAAAGCCAAAAATAGACAGACCAATAGCGTGATTCGCTTCACCCTTGCACCTCTTCCCTTTTTTCGACGCCTCCGGGGTTAGCTGACGGGTTCGGAATGTGGAGAAGGTAAAACATCCCGTTCGCCAAAAGGCGAATTCACCCCTAAAGATTGGTTCCCCCGTACCGGTTGGATTCGGCGTTCTTATGAAATTATAGTCCACCACTTCATTTGTATTCGCGCTGAAAGGGAAAAATCCTGCTTGAATCCTAAAAGAGCCCCCGCACAACGGCAGGGGCTCCGTGAAACCTTAGTCGATGATGTTTTTCTTGTAGCAGGCGTAACGCTTTTTGAGCAGTTCAACCTTAGCGGCCAGCTCGACTTGCAGCGCCGAAGCCAGTTGGTAATCCTTCGCAGCAAAAGCAGCGCGGATTTGCTCCATGAGGGATTTCTTCGCCGAAGAGCTCTTAGCGATTTCCATCCGCAACGCCTGGATTTCATTCCAAGCCGTTACGTCAAGATCGGTGGCCGTCTCTGCGTCATGCAGGCAGCAGATGTTGATGACCGTGTCATGATATTCAGGAATGATGCGGTTGAGCAGTTCAGTTTTCCAACGGTTCATCGCGCCGGCAGCAAAGGATTGCAGGAATTCCGGACGGAAAACGTTGCCTTGCGTCAGAACCGCCACTTTTTCCGGATACAATTCAAGGGCATGCATGTTCTCCCAAACCGTTGCGGGCGGCTTGCCGAACAGGCGGTCGCGCTCTTCCGCCGTGTAGTCATCGAACACGTCGTGCTCACTGCGGTATGCGCGGCCTGTTTCCAGATAGAAGTCTGCCACGCCCGGCTCTTTGGAGAGGGAAGCCAAGAGTTCTTCCGTGGTTTTGCCGGAAGCGACAGCGGCCTTGACACCGTCGAGCACTGTCAGGTAGATTGCGGACAAAGCCAGGTAGGTGTTGGTGAAGGGGTTTGGCGCGCGCAACTCAAAGCGAGTCGCCATCGGGTTCTCTGCATCACGGACCAAGCCAGCCAAGATGGTACGGTTACGGGACGGGACAGCCGGATCATGGCCCAAGGAGGTGACGATACAAACCGGCGCCTCAAAACCCGGTTTCAAACGGTTGAAAGCGTCGTTGGTGCTGGTTACAAGCGGATTGACGACTTCGTAGTTTTTCAAAAGACCCATGATCGCGCCGTAGCCGACTGCGCTCAGGAAGTCTTTTTTCATATCGCTCGGGGCGAACAGGTTGATGACCTTGCCGGATTTCAGCTTCGCCGCCAAACCGAAGTGCGTGTGCTCGCCGCTGCCGGCAACGCCGATGATCGGTTTGGCTTGGAACGTGACGTCCAGGCCATTCATGCGGAATACTTCTTTGACCAGGTTGCGCGCCAAGAGTTCGTTGTCAGCCGTTTGCAAGCCGGTGGAGTATTTCCAGTCAATTTCGAGCTGTTCCATAACGTGGGTCAATTGGCCGCTTTCGGAAATTTGCGCTTTTACGCCGCCCACTTCCTTATGGCCCATTTCCGGCTCCAAGCCGTACGCTTCAAGCGCAAGCACAGCCTGTTCCATCGCCGTACGCACGTTGCCGCGCGTCCGTTGCCAGTATTGCTCCTGCATGACTTGCGACGTGGAGAGTTCCTCCACATGCGCTTCTTCGGTCGGCGTTTTTACCCAGAATTCCAACTCCGTGGCGGAGGTGAAAATGATATCTTCGATTTCATCGCCAGTGGCGGTAGTGATGCCGGCAATTTTCGGATTGGCTTTGAAAAGGGCAAGCAACTCGCCTTTGACATAAGCAAGGCTGTCAGCCAAAATGGAACGGGAATCAACCCGCACGCCGTTGTGGATCAGGAAGCAAGGCATGCGCAAGGTGCCGACCATTTTGCCGGTTTCTTCGCAAATGAAGTCGTGGTTGTAGTCAACGATCCAGTTGACGTCTTTATCGACAACCATGTCGACCTTGGCATTGTTCAACGTGGCAATGCCAGTCAAGACAACGGACGAACCGTCTGTTTGAACAGCGCTGCCGTCGAGGAATACGTCGATGTCTTTGAGGAAAAGGGATACGGGGATTTTTTCATCAGTATCGTTGCCGGCAAAGTCGATGGCAACCAAAGAAACGAATTTAATTTCCGGATGTGCGGTCAGTAAAGTCGTCAATTGTTCTTTTGTATGTTGTGCAGGCGGAATGACGTAAATCAGATCTTGTGTCTTCATACTTTCACCTCGTCACTAAAATTTAGGGCAAAAAAGCAAAAAAAGACCACCCGAATTAGAGAAATAAGTTCACCAATCCAGATGAGTCGCCTTTGACTCATGCCCCATTTTCTTTTGTATGTTCGTATTATACCGAATGGAATAACACTTGTCTATACCCGGATGAAATTTTTTTCGCAACCTGTTAATGGCGTGCCGCAGCAAGCAACAGGTACGCACTGCAACCAGCCGGCCAAGCGCCAGCATTTTGTGCAGAAACAAAAAACGGAAGCTGCGAACAGCTTCCGTCCTGCCACCGATGGTAGCCCCAAGGGGAATTGAACCCCTGACTCCGCCTTGAGAGGGCAGCGTCTTAACCACTTGACCATGGGGCCGAAAAATTGGCTCCGGGGCTAGGGCTCGAACCCAGACAAAATGATCCAGAATCATTCGTGCTACCATTACACTACCCCGGAACGTTGACACAAATGATTATACACGCCTTGCATGTTTTTTGCAAGCACTTTCGGCCCTTTTCAAAGCAACTTATTTTTCCTGGCAGTGCGCAAGCGCCGCGTCAAGACGGGCAAGTGTTTTCTCCTTGCCGAGCAGCACCATCACGTCAAACAGCCCCGGACTGACCGTCTTGCCGGTCAGAGCCAGCCGTGACGGATGAACCAGCTCGCCCAGCTTCCAGCCGTGCTGCTCCACCAGGGCCTGGTAGGCCGCCTCGGTCGTCGCCAAATCAAACACCGGCAGCGCCGCCAGCGCCGCTTTCGCTGCCTCAAGCTTCGCGCCGCTTTCAGGCGTGAAATATTTGCTTGCGCCTTTTTCGTCATACTCCGTAACATCGAAGAAGAAGCAGCGGCAGCCCTCGGCCAGTTCGACCAAGGTTTTTACCCGCACCCGCACAACGTCAACCAGTTGGCGGAAATAGGCTTCGTGCTGGTCAAACCAAGCCTCCTCCACCAGTCCGGCCGACAGGAAAAACGGCTTGACCTGCGGCAGCAGCTCTTCAACCGGCAAGCTGGACAAGTATTGCCCGTTCATCCAGGTCAGCTTCTTCACGTCATAAATGGCGGCTTTTTTCGACACCTTGTCCAATTGAAAGAGCGCCACGGCTTCGTCCATGGAAAAGATCTCGCGCTCATCGCCCGGCGCCCAGCCCAAGAGCGCCAGATAGTTCATGATGGTTTGCGGCAAAAAGCCCTGGTCCCGGAACTCTTCAACCGAGGTTGCGCCATGGCGCTTGCTCAGCTTGCTGCGGTCCGGCGCCAGGATCATCGGCAAATGGGCGAACTGCGGCGCCTCATAACCAAGCGCCTCGTACAGCAGCACCTGCTTGGGCGTATTGGACAGGTGCTCCTCCGCCCGCATGACGTGAGAAATGCGCATCGCATGGTCGTCGACCACGCAAGCAAAGTTGTAGGCGGGCAAGC
Organism: Sporomusaceae bacterium; assembly: GCA_029265905.1. GTDB lineage: Bacteria > Bacillota > Negativicutes > Acidaminococcales > JAJUGR01 > JAJUGR01. Next base: position 15,701 of record JAJUGR010000027.1, read on the forward strand.
CATTCGACTTCAAGATAACAAAATCATCCAACTGCTCTAAGGAAAAACGCACTTCGCCGTGAATCAGGTCCTGGACAACGACTTCGCCGGCCGGCGGCAGCTTCACGCGGATAACCGCCTTCTCGCCGGCGGCAATGCGCCCTTCCGCCTCTGCAAGCGACAGCTCGCGGCACTGGCGTCCGTAACGGAAGGGCTGCTTTGCTTGGCGTTGTTTTTCCCGCTCCGCTTCCAGCATCTCTGGCGTGCAGAAGCAGTAGTAAGCCTTTCCGGCCTCCACCAGCCGCTTAGCCGCAGCCATGTACAGCGCGCGGCGCTCCGATTGATAGTAAGGACCGCAGGGGCCGTCAACCTCCGGACCTTCATCCCATTGCATGCCGAGCCACCTGAGGCTGCTTAAAATTTGCGAAACCGAATCTTCCTTCAAGCGCTCGGTATCCGTATCCTCAACGCGCAGAATAAACTGTCCGCCGTGTTGCCGCGCAAACAGCCAGTTAAACAAGGCCGTGCGCGCTCCTCCTATGTGGAGGTATCCCGTCGGACTGGGTGCAAAGCGTACGCGTATATCCTTCATCCCTAACCGCTTCCTTTCTATTTCAGGCGTTTGCCAATACAGTATATTATACCACAATCCAAATCCAAAAAAGGGCAGAAAAAAAGTCCCGCCAAGGCGAGACTCGTTGCGCACCCCCAATGCACAACCAAAACAAAAACAAAGCAGGACTTGAGAATAGCCAAACGACGCCCACGGAAAAAGATGCACTTCGACGCAAAACAAAAAGCCGATCGATAAATTCACCATTCATCGATCGGCACAGATACCTCAGCCCTGCGTCAAAATCGCCTCCCCATCGCTCGTGGGTTAAAACGGTGATTGTCAGCAAGCAGCTTTACTGGCTCAGGACAAATTGTCCTTACAGCGGCGGGACCGCGTTGGCATCACACCAAACTTTGCTTTTCATCCGCGAATGCGGAAGCTTGCTCCACAATATGCTGTTTAGCTAAAACCAGTATAAGGCAAGAAAACGCAATTGTCAATCAATACAACAATCGGCGCTTCACTGCGCCACTTTTTTCACCGCCGCCGCCAGCAAGGCTGTGCCTGCGGCCAGATCCTCCAGTTCGGCGTGTTCGGCCGCATTGTGGCTGATGCCGTCTTTGCAGGGAATGAAAATCATCGAGGTGGGCGTGATCCCCGCCATGAACATGGCGTCATGGCCAGCCCCGCTGTTCATGCGCCGATAGCGAAGCCCCTGCTCTTCCGCGGCCTCTGCCAATACATTCGCCATATCAAGCGAGAGCGGCACCGGCTGATCGCTCGACAGCATGTCGACGTTAATCAGCACGCCGTCCTCATCCGCCACTTCCCGCACCGCTTCCTTGAAGTCCTGGAAGGCTTGCATGACCGCATCATAAACAACGCCGCGCAAATCAACCAGCATCGTCACCTTGCCGGGAATGACATTGATCGTGCCCGGTTCAACGTCAACGACGCCAACCGTTGCGACCGTCCCCTCATCCGCATAGGCCAAGCCGCAATCCTGCACTGCCAAAATCAGCTTGGCGGCGCTGACCAGCGCATCGCGCCGCTGTCCCATCGGCGTCGCCCCGGAATGGTCAGCCAGCCCTTCGACCGTCACCTTGAACCGGGTCGGGGCGGCAATATTCTCGACGATCCCCACTTGCTCGCCGGATTCATATAGAACCTTCCCCTGCTCGATATGCAGTTCGAAGAACGCCTTCAACTCATCTGGATGCCGCAAAGCGGTCTGGTAGTTGTCAGGATCGAACCCCCGCAGCTTCAGCATGTCGACAAAGGATGGCTTGCCCGCCTTGATCGATTTTGCAAAATCGCGCGGCGCCGCCTTACCGCTGATTAGCTTGCTGCCCATTGTCGCATAGCCGAATGGCGCCGACTCTTCCGCCATGAAGATAATCACCTCAAGCGGATGCCGCAAAGCCTCGTCCTGCAGCATCGCGACGGCCTCCATAGCCGCCACAACGCCAGCTACGCCGTCATAGCGCCCGCCTTCAATGACCGTGTCCAAATGCGACCCCATGGCGATTGCCGGCAAAGCTTGCGTCCCCTCCCGCCGAGCGATAATGTTGCCCAAAGCATCACGCCGCACGCTAAGGCCCAGCGCCTCCAGTTCTTTCATCACATAAGCCTGCGCCGCCATGTCTTCATCAGACAGGGCCAGGCGCGTAATCCCGCCTTTTTCCGTCACGCCATGGCGGTTGATTTCCTCAAGCCAGTTATGCAACCGATCCTTGTTCACGTTCTTCATTGCAGCCAGCCTCCTCTTACCACGGTAGATTAAGTTGCTTCATCAGTGAAAGCACTTCGCGTTCACGGAATACCTTGCGCACGGTGAGCGCCAGTTGATCGCGCAGGTCAATCGTCTGCCCCCGCACCGCCGTATTGAAAGCGGCATCGGCCAGCATTTGCACCGTAGGCCGCCAGGATACGCCAGCGTGAACTTTTTTGACAATCGCAATCGAACCATCGCTGAGCTCGACCACGCTGCCAACAGGATAAACGGCGATCGACTGCAAAAACTTGGCCAGCAAGCGCGGATCAAAATGCGCGCCGGAACTGGCCATCAGCAGATCGTACGCTTCATGCAGCATCAGACCGGAACGATATGGCCGGTCCGCCGTCAAGGCGTCGAAAACGTCGGCAATCGCAACCAGCCGGGCGTATTCGTGAATTTCGTCCCCCGCCACGCCGCGCGGATAGCCCGAGCCGTCATAGCGCTCATGGTGCGCGTACGATATAATCATCGCCGGCGTAGAAACCTGGCCCCGCTTCTTCAGGATCTGGAATCCCGCCTTCGGGTGGTGCTGCATGATGCGCCATTCGTCGGGGTCCAGCTGTGAAGGCTTGTTCAAAATGTCATTGGAAATTTCGAGCTTGCCGACGTCATGCAGCAACGCCCCTAGCGCCAGTTCCCTAAGCCGCTCCTGGTTATAACTCATTGAGGCAGCCAGCAAAACCGACAGAGCACAAACATTGACCGAATGAGCAAACGTGTAGTCATTATGCGTCCTGATGTCCGTCAGTTGGATCATGGCATCAGGATTCAAAATAATCTCATCGACAATTTGATTGGCCGCTGTTTTGACCTTCTCGACATTGACCTTGTCCGTTAAGCCGTAATGGGAAAAATACGTCTTTACACTTTTAACAGCGACAACCCGCGTCTCCTCGCGCAAAAAATCTTCAACCTGTTCTTGCTCGAGCAGATTGTTTTCTATGTAAATGCTGACAATCCCCTGTTGAACCAGCCCGTCAATGAACTTTTGAGTCAGGGAAAACCCCTTGGCAAGCAACAATATGCCGTTGGCATCATGAATACTGCGCGCTACCACCATGCCTGGCAGCAGGTTGCTGACTGAAACTCGCTGCATCGCTATTGCTCCTTCTTTTACCCTCTCTACCATTCATCGTAACGCATTCACAGTTTACTGGCAAGAAAGAATGTAAAAGATTGGGGCAAAAAGACCAGTTACAGTAAAAACAAAAAAGGACTGTTTTTCAACAGTCCTCGATGACAGCGATGGTGCGGGTAGCCAGACTTGAACTGGCACGGGATTACTCCCGACAGATTTTAAGTCTGTTGTGTCTGCCGATTCCACCATACCCGCAGGTAGACAAAATCTTTAATCAGCAAAAAAAAATGGAGGCGGCACCCAGACTCGAACTGGGGGTAAAGGTTTTGCAGACCTCTGCCTTACCACTTGGCTATGCCGCCATATATGGAGCGGAAAACGAGATTCGAACTCGCGACCCTCGCCTTGGCAAGGCGATGCTCTACCACTGAGCTACTTCCGCACATAAACACCTGGTGCCACAGGGCGGAATCGAACCGCCGACACGAGGATTTTCAGTCCTCTGCTCTACCGACTGAGCTACCGTGGCAAGATGGCGACCCGGATGGGACTCGAACCCACGACCTCCGCCGTGACAGGGCGGCATTCTAACCGACTAAACTACCGGGCCGTTAACGAATACTATTGTATGGGATAACGACCAGCCTGTCAACCCCAAATCGTCATCTCAGTTTGATTTGTTTATTGACGACGTCAATTACCCGTTCAGGCTCGAAGGGCTTTACAATAAAGTCAGTCGCCCCCGCCCTAAGGGCACTCATGATGATTTCCTTTTGCCCCATCGCCGTAACCATGATAATTCGCGCCTGCGGGTCCTGTTGCGTGATCATTTGCGTTGCCTCAACGCCGTCCATGATCGGCATGGTAATATCCATCGTTACCAAATCAGGCTGATGCTTGCGATACTGCTGCACAGCCTCTTTTCCGTTGCCGGCCTCCGCTATCACTTGATGACCAGCCCGCTCCAACAACCGCCGGAGCATCATCCGCATGAACGCCGAATCATCACACAGTAAAAATCGCGCCACTGTTTTTTCCTCCACTTGCTACGAGTTGAATCATGCCTGCTTCGCCGCCGCTTCCTGCCGCATCAGCAGCAAGTGCCTCTCCAGACCCTTTGTCAAGCTGACTTCCAACGCAGCCAGCTCCTGCGCATCAAATTCAATCGTAGCTACAGGCGTGCGGGCAACTTTTTTCTCCGCATACAGCATGTTGCGCAATTGGTTGTACAAAACCAGGAATTGACTGCCGGTCGCAAAATCGCTGTAATCCAAAATGGCATATGCGCCGTTTGGCAAGGGAAACGCCTTGTCGGGCGTAATGAAGCGCTCAAACCCATGCCATTTTTCTGGAAACTGCTGATACCCCCGCCAATCGTAAATGCCCTTTTGCTGCAGCAAAGCGTTTTTCCCTTCCGACAAGGGATCCTGGGCTAACTGCAGCACGCGTCCCAAGCCGGCCACAAGGCACTGCTCGAACTTGTCGCGATCAGGGTGGATGTAATTCATGTCATAGTAGCTGTGCAAGCCTACGTCCCAGCGCAGCATATAGTCCTTCGTCGCCTTGTCAAACACGACCGTTATCTGTCGCTTGTTGCACTTGCTTTGGTACGAAAACAACTCCCGCACCGCCCCCTGCCACGCGCCCGATAGCTGCAAGGAGAAGCCGGCCCATTCCGCGGGCAGCGTTGTCAAATATGGCCATTCCGCCAGCAAGGTTTCCCGTTCTTCCATGTAATCGGCGCCTCCGTCAGTATATAATAGCGATATCGTTATTATATTTTAACACAATACAAGGCATCTCGATATTATTAAACGCAATCTGCTGCGATGCAATTCGAGGCGCCGAGCAAAACCCTTCCAAATACACAAAAAAAAGCAAGGAACAGCGGGCCTATCCCCGCTGTCCTTGCTTTTTGCTTCCATAATGCTGCCGTAAGTTAGTTAGGCTGTGCGCTTGGCGCCGGACAAAAACTGTTTGCCCGCAATGCCGGGTTGCGTCATTTCGCCCGGCGATAAAATGACTTCCACCTGCTCGGTCGTCAGCAGCCCCTTGTCGACGACGATTTCCTTGACCGGACGGCCGGTCCCAAGCGCTTCCTTGGCAATCTGCGAGGATTGCTCATAGCCGATATGTGGCAGCAAGGCGGTCACTACCCCAACGCTGGCGCTGATCATCGAGTTGCAACGTTCCACGTTCGCTTTAATTCCCTGCACGCACTTGTGGTTCAGCGCATTGACGGCATTTGTCAGGACGGTCAACGAGTTAAAGAGGTTGTAGGCCATCACCGGTTCCATGACGTTCAGCTCAAATTGACCCGCTTCAACCGCCATACTAATCGCTAAATCATTGCCGATGACCTGGAACGCCACTTGGTTAACCGTTTCAGGAATCACGGGATTGACTTTGCCCGGCATAATCGAAGAGCCGGGCTGCATTGCCGGCAGCAGCAGTTCATTTAAACCGCACTTCGGCCCTGACGCCATCAGGCGCAGGTCGTTGGCAATTTTCGACAAGGCCAAGGCGCACACCTTCAACGTCCCGGAGAACTCGGCCAATTCGTCCGTATTCTGCGTCGCATCGACCATGTTCCGGGCCGAATAAATCGTCTCGCCGGTCAGATGGCACAATTCTTCAATGACAAAAGTGATGTATTCCGGCTCGGCATTCAAACCCGTCCCAACAGCGGTTGCGCCAATATTAACGGCGTGCAGCGATTGTTCGGCGGTTTCAATCCTGCGCATCGAGCGTTTGATCGCCGCTGCGTAAGCATGAAACTCTTGCCCCAGCGTAATCGGCACGGCGTCCTGCAAGTGCGTCCGCCCCATTTTCAGCACCTGCGCAAATTCTTCGCCTTTGGCATCAAAGGCGTCGGCTAAAGCGCCGACCGCCGCCATCAGCTTCTTTGCTTTGCGAATCGTACAAATGCGAATGGCTGTCGGTATCACGTCGTTCGTGGACTGCGCCATATTCACATGATTGTTGGGCGAAATCAGCGCATAGTTCCCCTTCGCTTCACCGATGATTTCCAAAGCGCGATTGGCAATCACTTCGTTGGCGTTCATATTCATCGAGGTTCCCGCCCCGCCCTGGATGCAATCGACAACGAACTGATCCCGCCACTGACCGGCAATGATTTCTTCCGCTGCTTGCACAATCGCCGCGCCGACCTTAGCCGGCATCCTGCCGGTCCGCATGTTGGCGCGGGCGGCGGCCGCCTTGACGATTGCCAATGCGGCGATGAAATCTTCATTCAGCATATGGCCAGTGATCGAAAAATTGTGCAGCGCCCGCGTCGTCTGCACGCCATAGTACACCTCGTCTGGAATTTCAATCTCCCCGAGAAAATCTTTCTCAATACGCATCATGATCCTCCTTTAGTTGCTGCGACAACTTTTGTGTTGCTATTTGTATTATGTATACAATATTCTTTGTGTCTTCATTTTACTCCACTGTCTGCGTAAAAGCAAGTGATTTTTTTCCCATTCATGGTTGCGCGGCATCTTTGGAGGATTTTCTCTGTTCGTCAGAGAATGTTTAGCACAAAGCCTTTTCCCCAATGCCACCAGGTAAAGGAGAGGATTTTTGTGGCTTTCGATTTTGGCCAATTACTGCTAATCGTTTTTCTCGTAATGAGCATCTGGCCCATGGTAAAAAAACAGGCCTTGGAGCGCTCCCGCTACGATTTCCTGCGAGCGTTCGAGAAAAGCCGCGGCTCTCGGCTCATCACATTGATCCATCGCCAAGAAGCGATTAGTTTTCTTGGGCTGCCGATCAACCGTTACATCGACATTGAAGATTCTGAGCAGGTGCTGCGCGCGATTCGCCTCACGCCAGACGACATGCCAATCGACATCGTGCTGCACACGCCCGGCGGCCTCGTCCTGGCAACGGAGCAGATCGCCCACGCCCTGCTGCGCCATCCGGCGAAAGTAACGGTGTTTATTCCGCATTACGCAATGAGCGGCGGCGCCATGATCGCCCTGGCCGCTGACGAGATCGTTATGGACTGCAACGCCGTCCTCGGCCCCATTGATCCCCAAGTGGGACAATATCCAGCCAGTTCGATTTTGAGCGCGGTAAAGCAGAAGAATATCAACCGTCTGGACGACGCCACCTTGATTTTGTCCGACATTGCGGGAAAAGCAATCCGGCAAGTAGAGGAGTTCCTCATTCGGTTGCTGGCAGACAAGTTTCCGCCCGAACAGGTCAACGCACTTGCCCGCACCTTAAGCGAAGGAAGATGGACCCACGACTACCCCATCACCTGCGACCAACTGAAGGATATGGGGCTGGCAATCAACACCGACTTTCCGGCCGCTTTGTACGACCTGATGGAACTTTATCCGCAGCCCGTGCAGCGCCGCCCGTCGGTCCAGTACATCCCGCTCCCTTACGACAAGGATGCATTCAAAAGGCCCCGCTAAACCAGAGCACTCGCCGCACACCCGCAAACACCAAAAGGAGTTTCCTCATTATGAGGAAACTCCTTTGTTTCTGCGATATTATCCGGCATCCAGCGCAATATTCCATTCTCGACTTGGCTTGGTAACATTATACCGCCTCTTTGACTTCGCTGTCCACTGGCCACTAAAATTAGTCTTATTCATCGGCGGACGTGGCTATTAATTCAGCGCCTGAACGGTCATTTCGCCAATATCCTAAGCCCAAAACGCCCAAGGTCAGCGTTCCAACACACACCGTATTATGTATTCCAATCCAGGTTTCCTTCAAAAACGCCTCGCTGACAATCAATTCCCCGGCCGCATAAAGCAAAATCCCGGAACCGACGTAAACCAGCACGGGAAACCGCTCTAGCAGACGCGACACCAAGGTGGCGCCGAACACAACAACCGGCAGGCTGATCAGCAGGCCAATCATCAAAAAGAGATACTCGTGCTGCGAATTCCGGGCCACCGCCGCCAGGCCCAAAACATTGTCCATGCTCATAACTGCATCGGCGATTAGAATCGTCTTGACCGCTTCGAACACGCCGGAAGCCGCTTTGCAATTCACTTCCTCGTCCTTGTTCACCATCAGCTTGTAGGCGATCCAAACGAGAATCATGCCGCCGATCATCTGTAAATATGGCATTTCCAGCAGGGTAACCGCCACCGAGGTAAACAGGACGCGCAACATGACCGCTGCCAGGGCGCCCATCACCATGACCTTCTTTTTCTTTTGCGCAGGTAAGCGCTGACTCGCAAGAGCAATAATGACTGCATTATCCCCACTCATCACTAAGTCAACGCCAATAATCCCGCCAATAACCGCAAGGTCGTTCCAGTTGAACATTTCAAGCATGTCCACACCTCCGTTTTAGCGCTATTTGGCTGTCTAACCAAGCTTTTATTCGTGGTTTTCCAGTTGCTGCCCGCCTATGCCCGCATAGCGGTAAACAAAAGGAAGTTCAGGCGATTATTGCTGTTTCGCCTCCTTTTTCCAGACGCTCTGCCCGGACCTAAAACGTCGTCGTGATCTGCTGCTGCGTAAATTGGCAAGAGTGATGGCTGCGAATCATTGTGCTTTCACTAACTTTCTTAATTGTCTCACAAAATGATAACAACGTAAATACAGAATCTCCCACACGCAAAAAAAAAGCGACGGCCAAAGCCGTCGCCCCTCAAAACAAACATCCTCACATTGATTCCGTCACTCTTCAATCGGCGCAGTTTCCAGTTGCGCAACAGAACGCGTATTTTGCCAGTAGCCCAAGGCCAGTGTGCCCGCGGTCAAGAGGCCGACGAACGCCACATGATGCACATCAATCCAGGACCCCGCCAAAAACGCTTCGCTGACAATCAATTCCCCGGCCGCATAAAGCAAAATCCCGGAACCGACATAAACAAACGACGGAAAACGTTCCAACAGACGCGAAACCAAGGTTGCGCCAAATACCACAAGCGGGAGACTAATCAGTAGCCCCACCATCAAGAAGAGGTATTCATGCTGCGAATTCCGGGCGACCGCCGCCAAGCCCAACACATTATCCATGCTCATAACCGCATCGGCGATTAAAATCGTCTTGACCGCTTCAAACACACCGGAAGCCGCCTTGCAATTCACTTCTTCCTCTTTGTTCACCATCAGCTTGTAGGCGATCCAGACCAGGATCATGCCGCCTATCATCTGCAAATAAGGCATTTCCAGCAGGGTAACTGCTACCGAGGTGAACAGGACACGCAGCATAACCGCCGCAAACGATCCCATCACCATGACTTTTCTCTTCATCTTGTCGGGTAACCGCTGACTCGCAAGAGCAATAATGACCGCATTATCTCCACTCATCACTAAGTCAACGCCAATAATCCCGCCAAGAACCGCAAGGTCATTCAAATCAAACATCCCGTAACCTCCCGTTTTTTAGCGATATTCGGCTGTCTAACAAAGCTTTTATTCGTGGCTCTCTTTTTTCCGCCCACACTTTGGTGGTTGTAGAAAAGAAAATCAGGCTATTATTGACTCCTACCCTCCTTCGCCAAGGCGCACCGCCTGTCCCATCAGCACCCGGCCATTATTCTGCCTTAAATCAATCGCAGCGATTGCAGCAATTGATATTAAGCATCAAACCCTTAAACAAAAAGAATTAATAGTAACTATTAATTCTTTTTCAGTATCGCATAAATATTAATGAAAGTAAATATGGGCGAAAAAGAATACAAAGAACACCCCTGCCGTCATTGTCCCTCGCCGCTCCTTGTTTAGGGCAGCGGATTGATGAAAAAAGTCAGGACAGCTGAAACGGCAAACAACGTTACGCCACCGAGCGCGTAGGTGTTTTTATATTTTTCGAGCTGCTTGACTTCACGCAGAACGATCAACGGGCCAAAGACAATCAACATGCCGGGCCCGCCAAGGGAACATAATAAAACAAACTTGAACCAAAAAAGGATTTCAACTTCAGTCGCTAATACAACCTGGGCCGGATAAAGCCTTGTCAAAGCGAACAAAAACCCTGCGTACGCTCCCAAGTGTGCACATAAACATTGAAAAGCAAATTGCCGGTTCTTCTTGACTCGCATTTTGTCCATCGTAATCCCGCCTAACAATCATTCTTACAATTGAGTAATTTTCATAATTCTGAACCCAGATAAATCAAGGGTTTTAGAGGCAATAAAAAGGACTTCACCCCTACATTTGCCGAATTTATCAAGTGACAAACCAATCAAAACCAGCAAATGGAGGTTGAAGTCACTATGTATA
>JAJUGR010000032.1 GCA_029265905.1 Sporomusaceae bacterium
AATATTGGCATAAGAGAGCGAATTAATTTCATAGAAGACATCACCTCTGAGTAATCATTTTGGTTACTCGTCCTGGCGGACGGTGTTGTCTTCTTCTATTTCCCCCTCAAAAACCCCTACAATAATTTTACACTAACGGTAAAATGAAAAACCAAGAAGACAACTTGCGAAAGGTGCTTATGATGGAGAACAAGATCAGTCATTGGAAAAGCGGCGCGCGGGACGGTGTGCCGATTTGTTTTGGCTATTTTACCGTAGCGTTCACTTTTGGCATTATGGCCAAGAATGCGGGGCTTACGCCCTTTCAAGCCGTTTTAATGTCTGTAACCAATCTTGCTTCCGCGGGACAATTTGCGGCGCTGGGCTTGATCGGGGCGTCGTCGGGCTTTCTGGAGCTGGCGCTGACCCAAGTAGTGCTGAACGCACGGTATTGTCTGATGTCGTGCTCGCTGTCGCAGAAGTTCAATGAAAAGACAGCCTTGTTGCACCGGTTTGGGGTTGCGCATGGCGTTACGGATGAAATATTCGGGGTGTCGGTTTGCAAAGAAGGCAAGATCAATCCTTTTTACAATTACGGGTTGATGAGTGTTGCTATTCCGGGCTGGGCGCTGGGCACCTTCTGCGGGGTTGTTTCAGGCGGCATTTTGCCGGAGCGGGTTGTCAGCGCCTTGAGCATTGCACTTTACGGCATGTTTATGGCCGTAATCATTCCGCCGGCCAAGCACAACAAGTGGCTGTCATTCATTATTTTTTTGTCGATGCTGATGAGTCTGCTCTTTGCCAAACTCTCGGTTTTCAGCCATATCTCAGCCGGTTTCAGGATTATCATTTTGACCGTCTTGATTGCCGGAGTGGCGGCCATTTTCTTTCCGATCAAGGAGGATTGCCATGAATGACAATGTCTATCTTTATATATTCGTGATGGCCTGCGTTACTTATCTCATTCGCTTGCTGCCGCTGACGTTGATGCGAAAAGACGTCAAGAACGTTTACGTCAGGTCGTTTCTTTATCATGTCCCTTTTGTGACCTTGGCGGTCATGACCTTCCCGGCCATATTAAATGCCACGGCAACCATGTGGTCGGCGGTGGGCGGCTTTATTATCGCGATAATCTTTGCCTATCGGGGAGGAAGCTTGTTTAAAGTTTCTCTGGCGGCATGCCTTTGCGTTTTCCTAATCGAATTGGTGGCTTATTGAGCAGCGCCACGCTTTACTGACATGGTCCTGTTGCAGTTCTGCGCTGCGGCAGGGCCATGTTGCGCGTTTGCCCGGCAAGAGTAAAAACAAATACCTCGCCGCCTTGGCTATGCTGGCATAGCCAAGGCGGCGAGGTATTGCACGCAAGTGACCAATGGTTTTAATCCGAATAATAGATTCGACTGGCGCCATTGAGATGGTTTAACCAGTCAGAACAACTTTTTTCTTCCTGTTCTTTGATGAGCAGCGATTCAGCAATGGTATGCAGCAAGGCTTTCTGACGAGGACGTTTTGTTTTCGGAAGGGCGGCGTTAAGAGCCAGCAAATTGACGTAGACAAGGTGCCTTGTGCCGTCAGATGTAAAGCAGCGGCAGGCTTCCCTCGGCGTTGCCACTCGGAACGGGTAGTCATGATAATTGAGGCCCATTTCTGCCATATAGTTTTCCAACAGGGGCAATTCTTCATACTCTATGCTGCCATCGGCCTTTGCGACCGTAAAGGCCAGATTGGCGAAGGCGGTTTTTTCCGCCGGGGTTGAAAGCGTATTCAAAAACATCGTCATCAGCACCTTTCGTTTGCCAGTTAAGGCTGTTTCGTTTATGATTATAGCAAGACTTATTCCATATGCATAATACCAAGAAAATACCTTATTTATACTATAAATGTATGGAAAGGAGGGCTGGGATGGACATAAAGCAGTTGCAGTATTTTTTGGCTATTGCCCAAGAAAGAACGATAACGGAAGCAGCGCGGCGGCTCAACATGGCGCAACCGCCCCTGAGCCATCAAATGAAGCAATTGGAACAGGAACTGGGCGTGCAACTGATGAACCGCGATCGAAAAGGCGTCATGCTGACGGAAGCGGGAAAGCTGCTTTCCTACCGCGGCGAACAGATTCTTGAACTGTTGGCGCTGACGCAAAAAGAACTCAGGGGGATGCAGGACGGCACAACCGGCACGCTGACAATCGGTACGGTGGCGTCCGCCGGGGCGGCTTTTCTGCCGGACCGGATCCACTTGTTTCATCAGCGGTATCCTGCTGTCGACTTTCAGGTTTGGGAAGGGGACACGGCCGGCGTCATGGACCTGTTGCAGCGCGGCGTGGTTGAACTTGGCATCGCCCGAATGACAAAGCGCGTTGAAGAATGCGAAATTGTTCCCTTCGCCCCGGAACCGCTGCTGGCGGCTTTTTCCCGGAGTCTGCTCGGAGCCGAGGCAAGCGGGGCGTCGCTTCCGGTCAGCGTGCTGGCGCGGTTTCCGCTCTTGGTGCACAGAAACAATGAGCAGATGATCTTGGAGGTCTGCCGCCAGTGCGGCGTTGAACCGAGAATTATGTGCAAGGGCGACGACGTGCGTACGCTGCTTGCCTGGGCGAACAGCCGGCTTGGCGTGGCGATAGTCGGGCGTTCGGCCATGGAACTGGTGCCGTCTGACCAATTGGCTTACAAGCATATCGCAGGGGTTGACCTGCAGGTGCAAAAGGCGTTATTTTGGATGAAAAAGCGAGCTTTATCGGCGGCGGCCCGGCATTTTGTCGAGCTGATTATGGAGCCGGAAGAAAAGGTGAAGGGATGAAGAGGCGTTATGAGTAAAATCAAAAAGAACCTCAGCGACCAGGATATGCTGAAAAACTGGCACGAAGTAGAGAGCTTCGAGACCATTTTCGACCAAGGCGAAGCGCCGGCAAAACGATCCGGCGGCGCGAAGAAAAACGCCAAGGAAGAGAGTTTTTTGCCCGATGAGGCGCATAAGAAGCTTGAGCAGCTTGTTTTGGACATCAGGCTCGAGCAGTTCCGAAACGGCGTAAAAGAAGTGAAATGGAAGGTGACGCGCACGCCGGAAGGCATTTTGCTGACGCCATCGCCCAAATAGCAAAACAGGCTGCTTTCCCGAAGGAAAGCAGCCTGTTTTTTTGCGAAAAACAAACAACTCTTGTATTAAGAATACAGTAACAAAATTGCTTTTGTTGTGTTGAAAAAATGAATAATAAGTAATAAAATATTTCCCATATAAACACCGCTGTATGCTTTTGGCAAAGCGCATGTGTTGAATGCTTTCGTCGGTTGGCCGGGAGGTGAAACAGCAGGGAAACCGATCATTTGCAACCAGGATTGTATGAAACAAGATGACGGGAGGAACGATCTATGAAGCGCAAGAGCATTCAATTCATCAGCCTGGCAACCGGCCTGGCGATGCTGGCCGGCGTAGCGGCCGGCTGTGGCGGTGAAAAAAAATCTGGCGGGCAGACAATCAAGCTGGGGTATGTTTATGAGCTGACGGGCGGCACGGCCACTTTCGGCAATTCGGCGCTGAACGGCTCCAAGCTGGCAATGAAGGAAATCAATGCCAAAGGCGGCGTGCTGGGCAAGCAACTGGAAGGGATTGTCGCCGATAACAAGAGTGAACCGTCCGAGTCCGCCAACGCGATGACGAAGGTCGTGACGCAGGACAAGGTCGTGTCCGTGATCGGTTTCACCACCAGCTCCAATGCGCTGGCGGCTACCGGCATCTCCCAGTCGAGCAAGGTGCCGCTTATTTCGGCGGCCGCGACGAATCCCAAGGTAACGGTGGATGAAAAGACGGGCAAGGTGAAAGATTTTGTCTTCCGCGTTTGTATCATCGATCCGTTCCAGGGGACGGTGGGGGCTAATTTTGCCCTGAACACGCTGCAATCGAAAAAAGCCGCGATCATGATCGACAATAGCAGCGATTACTCCAAGGGGCTGGCCCAATTTTTTAAAGAGTCCTATTTGAAAAACGGCGGCACCTTGGTGGCGGAAGAAGCTTACTTGCAAAAAGACCAGGATTTCAAAACGATCCTGACCAAAATAAAGGCCGCCAACCCGGATTTGATTTATGTACCGGGCTATTATGAAGAAGTCGGCAAGATTGTTCGCCAAGCGCGGGAAATGGGGATTACCGCTTCCTTCATGGGCGGCGACGGCTGGGATTCGCCTAAACTGGTTGAAATTGGCACCCCGGCGGCTTTGAACAATACCTTCTTCACCAACCATTATTCGCCTGAAGATACAAGTTCCGCGTCTAAGGCGTTTGTTGAGGCCTATAAGAAAGAGTACAATCAAGCGCCGGATGCTTTTGCCGTTTTGGGCTATGACGCTGTGTATTTGCTTGCCGATGCGATTAAGCGCGCTGGTGAAGCGGATCCGGTCAAGATTCAGCAAGCGCTTGCCGCCACAAAGGATTTCAATGCGGTTACGGGTATGCTGACGTTGAATGCTACGCATGATGCGGTCAAGAGTGCGGTTATCATTGAAATGAAAGACGGTAAGCAGGGGTATAAGGCAACCGTGAAACCGTAAGAAAGATCGCGTCGCGGGGGCATAGCAGAGAGGCCGGATGTAATTATTGCCATTTAAATTCAGTACCGATATAAACATGAGAAAGCTGGCAACCGCTGTTGGGTAAAAGCGGTTGCCAGCTTTCTCATGTTATCTGTCCCTGACTAAGTGCTGCAAGCCTAAGCCACAGAACAGAGCGCAGATCAGCCCTATGAGCGGAAAGAAGAGCGCCAGGATAGCGGCAAAGAATTTTATCCGCGAACCATTCAGACGCATGGCGCACACTAAATTAATGGGTTTGCAGGATGTTGATAAAGTGGCGCGCGTGTTGCGACAAGTACCGATCCCGCAACCACACGACGCCGACCTCTGACAAAAACGAGGTGTCGGATATGTCCAACATGTCGATTTCGTCAATGGGAAATGATGACATGACGGACTTGGGCAGGATGGTTGCGCCGATGCCGGCTACAACAAGGGAGATGATAATGGCAACGCTGGAGCACTCGCAGACAATATTTGGTTCAAATAAAAAGCGGCGGCATTCGTTGACGATTTTTTCGTGCAATCGCTTCGTCTTGTCGCTTTTTAATGCCAGGAGCGGCATGTCGGCGAGATCCCCGATGCGGATCGATCTTTGGATTTGTCCAAGATCCCAGCGCCTAGGGATAACGAGCACAAACGGATCAGGCGGCAATGGCAATATGACGTAGTCTTCTGACCCGTTGTCGGCTTCAAAGGGCAGACGGGTTATGCCCAGTCCGATTGCGTTGCTTTTCATGTATTCATCCAGAATAAAGTGGTCTCCCTCTAGTATCTGGATCTTCACCTGCGGATACTTGGCACGGAAAGCTGAGATTTTAGGGGGCAGCAGAGAGATGCAGGAAAAGGCGGAACCTATGGCCAGCACCCCGCGCAGCCCTTGGTCGATCTCCTTGATTTCGATTAGTGTTTCGTCCAACTGGTGCAGCAGGCTTCTGGCTCTTTGCTCCAGAACGTAGCCCGCCTGGGTTAACGTCAAGTGCCTTCCGACGCGATCGAACAACTTCACGCCGAGGTCCTGCTCCATAATGTGCAGCTGACGGCTTAGCGGCGGTTGTTCCATGTTCAGCGACCTGGCGGCGCGCGTGATCTGCCTTTCCTTGGCAATGGCTAAAAAATAGCGCAATTGGCGCATATCCATACAGAATCCTCCCTGAAGCAGGCTTTGAATCTTATAAAAAAACCAACAGCCAAAGTGGCTCGGCGCAATGCTTGGTTGTTCGCAATAGACGGAAAGGACAATGAAACAGTACGTGAATAAAATTATGCTATATTCTAAATTATGTACATATTAATACTGAAATGGTATGAAGTTGCGATAAAAAGGATATTTTTTATCTGTCAATGCCGATGATAATATGAAATTGAAGTGAAGTCAAGTTAATGATGTTCGCTCGGAAAAGATCCTGCGCGCAGCGGGCGGAATTGCCGGATTCTTACGTGTGGCGGACGAAAAGAGGGGGAAAGGTGTTGTGCCGAAACCAGTATTTAATGAGAAAAAATGCAAAGCTTGCGAAAGGTGTATCTCAGTTTGCCCAAAAAAAATTCTCGCGTTGGGGACTACGTTGAACGGCAAGGGGTATGCAATTGTGGAATGCATCAATGAGGCGTCATGTATCGGTTGTGCCTTTTGCGCCAGCGTGTGCCCGGATGCCGTAATCGAGATTTACAAATAACGCTTAGGGGGAAATGCGATGAGTGAAAAGGTCTTGATGAAGGGGAATGAAGCGATCGGCGAGGCGGCTATTCGTGCTGGCTGTTTGTATTATTTCGGCTATCCCATCACGCCTCAAAGTGAGTTACCCGAATTTATGGCGCGAGAACTGCCCAAGCGAGGCGGAATCTTCCTGCAGGCGGAGAGCGAACTGGCTTCGATCAATATGGTCTATGGGGCGGCGGCCTGCGGCGTGCGGGCAATGACATCCTCATCTAGTCCCGGTTTTAGTCTGAAACAAGAAGGGATTTCGTATCTGGCAGCCGGCGAGCTTCCTTGCCTGCTGGTCAACGTCCAACGGGGCGGGCCGGGATTGGGGACGATACAGCCGGGCCAGGCTGATTATTTTCAGGCAACAAAAGGCGGCGGACACGGTGACTATCGCCTGCTTGTGTTGGCACCGGACAGTGTTCAGGAGATGTATGACCTCACGCTGCTAGGCTTCGAATTGGCCGACAAATATCGGATTCCGGCCTTGCTGCTGTCGGATGGCGCGCTCGGACAGATGATGGAGGCTGTGAGGCTAGATCACGAAGTCAAGCCTGTGCCGGACAAGCCTTGGGCTGTAACCGGACGGCGGGATCGGGAGACGCTGAACGTGGTTCAAACTTTGTCGCTTGATAAAGACACGCTAGAGGAGCACAACCGGGTGCTGCAGGACAAGTATGCCTTGCTGCGCAAAAATGAAGTTCGCTATGAAGCCCTGAACACGGAGGATGCCGACTTGATTCTGGTTGCCTATGGCATCAGCGCGCGAATTGCGAAATCGGCCATGGCGAAGGCGAGGGCTGCGGGGCTGAAAGTTGGCGTGTTCCGGCCAATTACGCTGTATCCATTCCCGGAAGAGGCGTTGTATGAAACAGCCCAAACGACGAAAGCATATCTTGTGACAGAATTAAGCTGTGGACAAATGGTCGAGGACGTAGAACGCGTCACGCACAGCCAACAGGTTCATTTCTATGGCCGGACGGGCGGCAACTTGCCTTGTGCCGACGAGCTCTTCGACCAAATTCTGCGGATTATGCAAGGCAAGGAGGTTGGTGGACGTGCAAGATAAAACAAGCAAAGGGCAGCTGTCTGTTCAACAGACGCCGGAAAAAATCTTTGCCATTACGGAGGGGCTACAGGATACGCCCACGCATTATTGCCCAGGCTGCCATCATGGTGTTATACATCGACTTGTAGCGGAAGTTGTCGCGGAATTGGACGTGCTCAATAAAACCATCTTGGTGGAACCGGTAGGGTGCTCTGTTCTTGCGCATAATTATTTCAAAATGGATTGCGTGCAGGCGGCTCACGGGCGCGCGCCTGCCGTAGCAACAGCCGTAAAAAGGGTGCATCCTGACGCGGTTGTTTTCACTTACCAAGGGGATGGTGACCTGGCGGCCATCGGCTGCGCCGAGATTATTCATGCCGCCATGCGCGGCGAGCGGTTTACAACGATATTTGTCAACAATGCCATCTACGGCATGACCGGCGGTCAGATGGCGCCGACGACTTTGGAAGGGCAGGTGACAGCCACCTCGCCGTATGGGCGGAGCGGGGCGCACGCCGGGGCGCCGATCCGGATGTCTGAGATGCTGGCGACGCTCGACGGCGCCAAGTATGTGGCACGTGTGGCGGTGAATACGCCTGCTAATATCAAAAAGGCTAAGGCGGCCATTAAAGAAGCCTTTGCACGTCAACTGCGCGGCGATGGCTTTACGATAGTTGAAGTGCTGTCCGCTTGCCCGACTGGTTGGGGCATGTCGCCCGTTGCAGCAGACAAATTTGTCGGCGAATCCCTAATGAAGTACTTTCCGCTCGGAACGATCAAGGCTGCGGAGGTGGAAACGCATGGAGCATGAAATTCTATTTGCTGGTTTTGGCGGCCAAGGCGTGCTTCTGGCCGGACGTATGCTGGTTTATGCCGGGATGATGGCTGGCAAGGAAGTATCCTGGATCCCGGCGTATGGTCCGGAGCAGCGCGGCGGCACGGCCTCTTGCTCGGTGATTATTTCCGATGAGCCGGTCGGGTGCCCGATTGTGACGAAGCCAAGCGCATTGGTTGTATTGAACGAACCGTCGCTTGACCGCTTTGAAGCTGCGGTGCGACCGGGCGGCGTGCTGATCATCAACAGCTCGCTCGTTAGACGCAAATGCATGCGCACTGACGTGGAGGCGTTTTATGTGCCGATGAATGACATCGCGGCGGAGTGCGGCAATGTCCGCTACCTGAACATGATTGCTCTGGGTTCCTTGGCCTGCGCAATAGCGGCGGTGCCGGATGAATTTTTGCAGAAGGCGTTTGTAAAGCAGTTTGGCGGCAAACCGGGCATGGTGGAAGCCAACCGTCAGGCGGCCATGATCGGTGCGCAATGCATCAAGAATGCGCGCCGGATGGCTGGCGTAAGGTAATCCGACATTAATAGGAGGGCAATTTATGGTGGTCATGCAGGCGTATCGGCAGAAACTGGTCTCTGCCGAGCGAGCGGTGCAAATGGTTCGCTCGGGCGATTGGGTAGATTATAGCTTTGGCTTGTCGCAGCCGGTTGTTTTGGACAAGGCGCTGGCGGCCCGCAAAGATGAACTATGGGATGTGAAAATAAGAGGGGGACTAATGCTGCAGCCATTGCAGGTGGTGGAGAAGGATCCGTCCCGGAAACATTTTTGCCACAATAGCTGGCACTTTAGCGGCTATGAGAGGCAGTTGAGCGACAAAGGTCTGTGCAGCTACATCCCGATGATTTACCGAAATATGCCGCTTTTCTACCGCAAGAGTCTTGAGGTTGACGTGGCGTTTTTGACCGTGGCGCCGATGGATGAAAGAGGGTTTTTCAGCTTTTCTCTAACGAACTCGGCGTCTAGGGCGATTGCCGAACGGGCCAGGGTGGTTGTTTTGGAAGTGAACGACAAATTGCCAATTTTGGCTGGCGGTTGGGACAACTCCATCCACATCAGTGAAGTCGATTATGTGGTTGAGGGCGACAATCCGGACTTGCCGGTGATTAATCCGGCGGCGGTGTCCGAGGTGGACAAGCGCATTGCCAGCCTGATCATGGGAGAAATCGCTGACGGCGCGACGATCCAGCTAGGTGTCGGGGCGCTGCCCAATGCAGTCGGAACGATGATCGCCGAATCAGATTTAAAGCACTTGGGCATGCACACGGAAATGCTTGTTGATGCCTTTATGATTATGGCTAAGGCGGGCAAGCTTGACAACACCCGCAAGAATATCGATCGGGGGAAAGGCATATTTTCTTTCTGTGCCGGCAGCCAAGCGCTGTATGATTGGGCGCGTGAAAATGATATGCTGGCCTCTGTTCCAATCGACTATGCCAACGATCCGCATGTCATGTCGCGCAACGACGACCTGATTACTATCAACAACTGTTTGGAAATAGATTTGCTTGGCCAAGTGACGTCTGAAACGTCGGGCAGTCGGCAGATAAGCGGGACAGGCGGACAGCTTGACTTTTTGACAGGCGGATATTTATCTAAGGGTGGGAAAAGCTTTATCTGTTTTACATCCACTTTTACCGACAAAAAAACTGGTCGGCTGCAGTCACGCATTTTGGCGTGCTTGCCACAAAATGCGGTTGTGACGAATCCGCGCTCCCAGTCTCATTGCTTCGTGACGGAGTGGGGCATTGCCGATTTGGCGGGGAGATCGACTTGGGAACGAGCGGAACGGTTGATCAACATTGCACATCCGGATTTCCGCGAAGCGCTCATCCAAGATGCCGACAGGCTGGGCATTTGGCGCCGGTCGAATAAACTGCAGCCGGTATAACAAACGGCATAATAACGGCAAAGCCCTTGGTTAACAGTCTGTCTGACGCGCGGTGGCCGAACCGTTAGTAACGGGATCCGGCGCGCAACCGTGGCGATGCTTCTAGCAAACGCCGGCGTGGATGCGATCGAAGCCTTGGGACGCTAAGCGTCAAACGCATATAGACATGAGAAAGCCGGCAAGCGCTTTGTTCCAACAGCGTTGCCGGCTTCCTCGTGTCTACGGTAATGCATTTCGAGTAACGATGATTGACAAAAGGGGGGATTGAGATCCAATTTCAATTCTCCCTCCTTGTTTATTGCCCGGGAAATAGTCAGCAGCCGCCCAGCGGTTGGTGCAGCGGCAAGGCCGAAGCGGCCCGGTCGCTGTGGGCGGATAGCTGGCGCTTAGCGGAGGTCAAAAGAAGTTTCAGGCGGTTTAGTTGGTTTGCTTCGCTTGCGCCCGGGTCATAGTCTATGGGGAGGATATTGACGTTCTGGTATGCGCGGCGCAGCTCCTTGATCATGCCTTTGCCGGTTATATGGTTGGGCAGACAGGCGAACGGCTGCAGGCAGACAATGTTGTTCACCTTGTGCTTGATTAGCTCCACCATTTCGGCGGTCAGCAGCCAACCTTCGCCGCTGACGTTGCCCAGCGACAGATGGGGCAGGGCATAATCGGCCAGTGTCTCAACATTAGGCGGCGGCGCGAAATGCTGGCTGTCGGACAAGGCTTGCTTCATGTCGCGGCGATACCATTCAATGAACTTGATAAACGCAAGCCCGCCGAGCTTTTCCAGCCAGGAGCCGGACAGCAAGTCGTGCTGCACTTTCCGGTCATAGGCACAGTACAGCAAGAAGGAAAACAGGTCCGGCACGACGACTTCCGCCCCCTCTTTTTCCAAAAAGGAAATGAGCTGGTTGTTGGCCGCCGGGTGAAATTTGACCAGAATTTCGCCAACAACACCGATGCGCGGCTTGTTGCGCGCTACGCAGGCAAGCGAGTCGAATTGCCGGATAATGTCTTTGAAGCTGGCGCGATAAGCCTTGCTGCTGCCGCTGCGGATGATTTCCTTGCAGCGCGCCAGACAAGCATTAAAGATCGATTCGGCGGCGCCGGGCAGTTTCTCGTACGGTCGCGTGCGCAGCAGCAACTGCTGGAGGAGGTCGCCATAGACAAGCGCCTTGAGGCAACGGTCCAACAGGCCGTAAGACAAGGTGAAGCCAGGGCTCACTTCAATGCCGGCGGAAAAAGAGATTGTTGGGACATGGCCGAGCCCGGCTTGCTCCAAGGCTTTGCGCAAAAGCGGCAGATAATTGGTGGCGCGGCAGCAGCCGCCGGTTTGGCTCATCATCAAGGCGGTTTTGTTCAGATCGTACCGTCCTGACTGGAGGGCCTGAATCAGCTGGCCGATGGCGATGATCGCCGGATAGCAGGTGTCATGGTTCAGATAACGCAGGCCGGTTTCGATTGTTTCGTGGTCGGTGGCTGTTAGGACTTCCAGCCGGTATCCCGCTCCCGCAAAAGCGGGTTCTATCAGCTCAAAATGGATGGGGGACAGCTGCGGGACTAGAATCGTGTGGGTTTGGCGCATGTCCCGCGTGAAGGCCGGGCGGGCATGCCGCGCGTTGTTGAGCGCCGCTGCTTTTGCGAGCGAGCGCTGTTTGGCGGCCAGCAGCGAACGGATGCGGATTCTCGCCGCACCCAGGTTATTAATGTCATCCAATTTCAGGAGGGTAAAGAGCTTGTTGCCGGCGCGGAGAAGCGACGCAACCTCATCGGCGGTAATGGCGTCGAGGCCGCAGCCGAACGAGGTGAGCTGGACCAACTCCAAACGGGGCTGCTCCACGACATACTGGGCAGCATTATAAAGCCGGCTGTGGTAGGTCCACTGATTGACCACCTTCAATTTTGGTTTGACGGCGGCGTCTGGCAGGCAGTCCTCCGACAGCACGGCTACCTGGAAGCCGGCCAGCAAGGCGGGCAGGCCATGGTTGACAACTGGATCAAGATGATAAGGTCGGCCGGCAAGCACGATGCCGGTCAGATTGTCCGCCGCAATCGTTGCCAACGCTTTTTTGCCGTAAGCCAGCACATCCTGGCGATAGGCCTGCTTTTCCCGATAGGCGGCGGCAAGGGCGGATTTAATCTCGTCTTCCATCAGGTTTTCCGGGGCCAGTTCTTCTTTAAGCCGGGCGGCCAGACGTTTTGGGTCATCGAGCGGCAAAAAGCCATGGTAGAACGTGATGCCGCCTTGCTGCAGGGCCTCGATGTTGGCCCGCAGGACCTCGGGATAAGAAGCTACAACCGGACAGTTATAATGGCCGGGTTGTTCGTCCGATGGCTTTTGATTGTCCAGGACACACGGGTAGAAGAGTTTTGTTATGCCGCGTGACAGGAGGGAAAAAACATGGCCGTGGGCGATTTTGGCCGGGTAGCAGATCGAATCAGAAGAAATGGTTTCCAGACTTTTGCTGCGGCTTGCTTGGTCAGGGGCCGGAGACAGCTGGACGCGGTAGCCCAAGGTGGTGAAAAAGGTGAACCAAAACGGATAATCCTCATACATGTTGAGCACGCGGGGAATGCCGATCGTCCCGCGCGGCGCCGCGTCGGCCGTTAGCGGGCGGTAGGAGAACAGCCGGCCCAGCTTGTAGTCGTAGACGTTAGGCAGCGTTCGGGTACAAACGCGCTCGAGGCCGGCGCCGCGCTCGCAACGGTTGCCGCTGACCTGCTTGCGGTCGGCGGAAAAGTGGGTGATGGTCAATTGGCAGTGATTGCTGCAATTTTGACAGCGGGCGATTTCGACGGAGGGCGCGAATTTTTGCAATTCGGGCAACAGGGCAAGGGCGGATGGGGCGGCTGCTGCTTCGGCCCGTTCTTTGGCCAGCAAGGCCGAGCCAAAGGCGCCCATCAGGCCGGCTATGCTCGGCCGGACGACGGAAAAGCCCAACTGCTGTTCAAAAGCGCGCAAAACGGCGTCGTTCAAGAAGGTTCCGCCCTGGACGACGATATGGCGGCCGAGCTGCTTGGCCTCTTTGACGCGGATTACCTTGAACAGGGCGTTTTTCACCACGGACAGGGCTAAGCCGGCGGAAATGTCACCGATGCTGCAACCGCATTTTTGCGCTTCCTTGACTTTGGAATTCATAAAGACGGTGCAACGGGTGCCGAGATCGACTGGGCGTGACGCCGCAATCGCCTGTTGGGCAAATTCGCCGGCCGAAAGGCCGAGCGTGGCCGCGAACGTTTCTAAAAATGAGCCGCAGCCGGAGGAACAGGCCTCATTCAGGATAATGTCAGAAACATAACCCTGCTGGAGGGCGATGAATTTCATATCCTGCCCGCCGATGTCGAGAATGCAATCGACTTCCGGGGCGAAAAACTGCGCCGCCCGAGTGTGAGCCACTGTCTCTACTTCACCGTACGGTAGATTGAAGGCCGTTTTGATCAATTGCTCGCCGTAGCCGGTGGCTAAGCCGCTGACAATGGTCACACCTTTCGGCAACTGCCGGTAGAGGTCGAGCAAGGCGTTTTTAATGGTGGTCAGCGGATCGCCTTGGTTAGGAGCGTAAAACGTATACAGCAGGGAACGGTCCTCGCCAATCAAGACGACTTTTGCCGTTGTCGAGCCGGCGTCGATGCCGAGGTAAGCCGGCCCGCTGTAGTCGGACAGCGGGCGTTGCGGCAAGGTATGTCGGTTGTGGTCTTGCACAAATTGATCATACTCTGCTGCCGAAGCGAACAGCGGCGCCAGATGGCGGATCGTATCCTCAGAGGGGATGCTCATGGCTTGCTCCAGGCGCTGCTGAAAATGCGCATGGTCAATTGGTTTCATGCTCCGCGACGACAGCGCGGCGCCGATCGCAACAAAGAAAAGGCCGTTGTCGGAAATGGAAAAATCGTCGGGGGACAAGGCCAGGGTTCGTTGGAACCGCTCGCGCAATTGCGGCAAAAAGTGCAGGGGGCCGCCCAATAAAGCGACCTTGCCACGAATCGGCCGGCCTTGGGCCAATCCGGCAATGATTTGGTTGACAACTGCCTGTAGGATTGCAGCGGCAATGTCGCTTTTCGCGACGCCTTCATTCAGCAAGGATTGGACGTCTGTTTTTGCAAAAACGCCGCACCGCGCTGCAACCGGGTAGTGGTTGGCGCTGGCGGCCGCCAGTTGGTCGAGTTCCAAGGTTTCGACTTTCAACAGGGAGGCCATTTGATCCAAAAAAGCGCCCGTGCCGCCGGCGCAGCTGCTGTTCATGCGCTGCTCCAGCCCATCCGTCAGGTAGGTAATTTTGGCATCCTCGCCGCCAAGCTCGATCACAACGTCAGTGTCAGGGAGCAAATGGCGCACCGCCTGCGTGCAGGCAATCACCTCCTGCTCAAATGGCAAGCCGAGCTGCTCGGACAGGGACAAGCCGCCGGAGCCGCTGAGGGCGATCGTGAACGACGCTCCCGCCAGCTTGTCTGTCAAGGACGACCAGAGGGTTGCCAGTGTACCGCGCGGGTCGGATAAGTGGCGAACGTAATACCGGTCAACCACTTGACCGGTACGATTCAACAAAATGAGTTTGACGGTAGTTGACCCAATATCAATGCCGATATGCATCAGGCTCATTTGACGTCGCCCCTTTTACATGAAAAAATTATTCAAAAAACAGTTCCGCAAGTGTTTAAAAGCCAGTCGGGTGAATAATCTTTTGTTGAATATTTCACGCTATGGAGCATAAAATCCTTTTTTAACGCGCGAAAAGTTACTTGTTTACACGAGATGCATGAAAGAATTATAGCAGTTTCAGAATTAGCAAGGCAAGCGTCCGCGCCTGAACCGGAACTCTGCCGCCAGCTTTATTTACTTCCTTTTTGTTTGACCGCAAACGGCATAGATGATCCTTCTTAAGAGGCAATAAACCTGACCTGAAGCAAATCGCTTCAGGTCAGGTTTATTGCCGGAAAAAGCGTACGCGCTGGGCAAAAAGATGGTACAATAATATATTGAATAGAGAACAACAAGCAGGCTTGGAGGGCGAAATGATTCGTTTACCACAGGGGGATTGGCTTTTGCCGGCGGAAGGCGTTCCGTGCTTGTTGGTGGCGGGCGGGTCGGAGCCGGATAAAACCTGGTTGGCGGCCGCGGCGGAGGGACGCGTGGTATGGAGCGTCGATCGCGGCTTGAGCTATTGCCGGTCGGCGGGCCTTGTTCCGCACAAGCTGATCGGCGACGGCGACAGCGCCAGGCCGGAGGATTGGCAGTGGGCGCTTGAGCAGGGTGTCCCAGCGGAACGCTATCCAAGCGAAAAAGACGACACCGATATGCAGTTGGCGTTAGCCCTGTTGCAGCAGGCTTATCCAGCCGGTGGCAATGTGATTGTTTGCGGCGGTTGGGGCAGCCGTCCGGATCATTTTTTCAGCACCTTGTTTTCCTTGGCTGACTGGGGGCGGCGCGCCGGCTTCCGGGTGATCATGGCGGATGACCAGCAACATTTGGCGATCCTTTACGAGACGGAGAAAATAGCCTTCCATTATAAAGAACGCATGCAGCCGCTTGTCTTGTCGCTGCTGCCCCTGTCGACGTCGGCGACGGTTTCGCTCCAAGGCGTGCGCTGGCCATTGCAGGAAGCTTCTTTGAGTCAGGCGTATCCTTACGCTGTCAGCAATCGGGTGCTGGCGGGCGAGAGGCCGATTATCACCGTTTCGGTCGGCATGGTAGGCTGTTACTTGGCCTGGCATGAAGGATGAGTGAAGAACAGGAGGGCTGAGTGTGCCATTCGAAGGAATACCCATTGAAATAGTGGGCCCCTTGTTGCTGGCGGGCTTCTTGTCGGCGTTCATTGATGCTGCTGTCGGTGGCGGCGGCCTGATTTCGCTGCCGGCGATGATGATGACAGGCCTGCCGATGGGGACGGTGCTGGGGACAAATAAGTTGGCCAGCATGATGGGCAGCATGACAAGCACCTTGTCTTTCTTGCATTCCGGCAAGGTGGACAAACGCTTGGCGCTGCGGCTGTTTCCGCTTGCGTTCGTGGGCGCCGCGGCTGGTGCGCTGACCGTGCGCGTTCTGTCGCCGGAGTTTATGCGCTCTCTGGTCATCGTACTGCTTTTACTGGTTACGGCTTATACGGTATTGAAAAAAGACTGGGGCGCAGTTTCCACGTATGAAGGGCTGAAGGGCCGGGCCGTATGGCTGTGCCCCGTCGCGGCCTTTGTGCTCGGCTACTACGACGGTTTTTTCGGCCCGGGCACGGGATCATTTCTGATTTTTGCTTTTTTAACCTTCGGTTTTGATTTCGTTGTTGCGGCCGGCAATGCCAAGGTGCTGAATTTCGCCAGCAATATCGGCGCGTTGCTTACTTTTTTTCTGGCTGGAGCAGTAAACGTCGGTTACGGCTTGATCATGGGGGCGGCGATGATTTTCGGGGCTTTTGCCGGTTCGCGCGTAGCAATTACGCATGGGGTACGGTATGTAAGACCACTTTTTTTAGTCGTTTCGTTTATCCTAGTTGGCAAGCAAGTCTGGCAACTGTTCCAATAAATACGTTTATCAAGCGGATATCAACCTGCTACTATGAGATGATTGAATAGGGGTGAGTGTGTGGATTTTGGGTTGGGTAAAGTCATGCCGGTTCGCATTGAAGAGGAAATGAAGAAATCATACATCGACTATGCAATGAGCGTTATTGTTATGCGCGCCTTGCCGGATGTCCGTGACGGATTGAAGCCTGTTCATCGCCGGATTTTGTACGCGATGCATGAAGCGGGCATGGCGTCGAACAAGCCTTATAAGAAATCGGCGCGCATCGTCGGTGATGTGCTCGGTAAGTACCATCCGCACGGCGACAGTTCCGTTTATGACGCGATTGTACGGATGGCGCAGGATTTTTCGACCCGCTATATGCTGGCGGACGGTCACGGCAACTTCGGTTCCATCGACGGCGATTCGGCGGCGGCCATGCGTTATACGGAAGTGCGCATGTCAAAAGTGGCGGAAGCGATGCTGGCCGACATTGAAAAAGACACTGTCAACTACATGCCGAACTACGACGAATCGCTCAAAGAACCGGTGGTCCTGCCGAGCAAGATTCCGAATCTGCTGGTCAACGGTTCTTCCGGCATTGCCGTCGGCATGGCGACCAATATTCCGCCGCATAATATGGGTGAGGTCATTGACGGCATCATCATGATGATCGATCGTCCGGATGTGTCGATTCCGGAGCTGATGATGGCGATCAAAGGCCCGGACTTTCCGACGGCCGGCCTCATTCTCGGCCGCGAAGGGATTCGCAATGCCTATATGACGGGGCGCGGCGTGGTCAAAATGCGGGCCCAGGCGCGGGCGGAGAAAATGTCCAACGGGAAGATGCGCATTATTGTTTCGGAATTGCCGTACCAGGTCAACAAGGCGCGGCTGATTGAAAACATCGCCAGATTGGTGCATGAAAAGGTCATTGACGGCATTACCGATCTTCGGGATGAAAGCGACCGCAACGGCATGCGGATTGTCATCGAACTGCGGCGCGACGTCAATGCGGATGTCGTTTTGAACCAACTGTACAAGCATACGCAAATGCAGGACTCCTTCGGCATCATCATGCTGGCGCTGGTCGACGGCCATCCGATGGTACTGAACCTCAAGCAAGTGCTGCACCATTACCTTGAGCATCAAAAAGACGTCCTTGTCAGAAGAACCCGCTTTGAATTGGCCAAGGCGCGCGACCGGGCGCACATATTGGAAGGCTTAAAAATCGCCCTTGATCATTTGGACGCGGTTATTGCCACTATTCGCCAATCGGCGACCGCGGACGTGGCGCGGGCGGCGTTGATCGACAAGTACAAACTGAGCGATCGGCAGGCTCAGGCGATTTTGGAGATGCGCCTGCAACGCTTGACCGGCCTGGAGCGCAAGAAGATCGAAGACGAATACATCGATGTTATGGAAACGATTGCGTGGTTGGAAAGCGTGCTAGCGGACGAACGCAAAGTGCTCGATCTGATTAAGGAAGAATTGCTGGAAATGAAGCGGCGGTTTGGCGATGCGCGGCGCACGGTCATTACCAGCGACGTGTCGAACCTGGACGTCGAGGATTTGATCGCCGAAGAAGACATCGTGATCACGCTGTCGCATCACGGCTACATCAAGCGCCAGCCTGTCGACACCTATCGCAGTCAAAAGCGCGGCGGCCGCGGCATCACGGGCATGACGACCAAGGAAGAGGACTTCGTGGAACACCTTTTTATTTCCACGACGCACCACAATATTCTCTTCTTCACTAACCAGGGACGTGTCTACCGGATCAAGGGATACGATATTCCGGAAGCGAGCCGGACGGCCAAAGGGGCGGCGATCGTGAACGTATTGCCGCTGGAAAAATCGGAAAAAATTACGGCTGTCATTCCCGTGAAGGAATTCCAAGGGGAAAAATACCTGTTCATGGCGACGAACAAAGGCACGGTTAAAAAGACGGCGCTGCTTGACTTCGATACGCGCCTGAAGACGACCGGCCTGATTGCCATTAATTTGGACGACAAAGAAGAACTGATTGCCGTGCGCATGACGACTGGCGACGCGGAGATTTTGCTCGGCACGCGCGACGGCAAGGCGATTCGTTTTGCTGAGACGGACGTCCGCTCGATGGGCAGGACGGCGCACGGCGTGCATGGCATTGATCTGCTGGATGGCGATGAAGTTGTTGCCATGGAAGTGGTTGTGCCTGACGGCGACGTGCTGACGGTTTGCCAGGAGGGGCTTGGCAAGCGGACGCCGATCGCCGAATACCGCGCGCAAACGCGAGGCGGAAAGGGCATTATCAATCTCAAGGTGACGGAAAAAACCGGGCCGGTAGTTGGATTCCGCATTGTTCGCCCAGAGCAAGAGCTGATGCTGATTACAGTGGACGGGATTATTATCCGTTTTGAGGTAGATGAAGTATCGGTCTTTAGCCGGAACTCGCAAGGAGTGAAGCTGATGCGCCTTGATGAAGGCGATAAAGTGGTGGGGCTAGCGGCGGTGCAGCGTCGCATGAGCGAAGACTAACCCTGAACGTTACAAAAATACAACCGCGAAACGTTCGCGGTTGTATTTTTTTGTTTAAAAATCAGATTATTTTGCGCAATTAGGGGTTGCATCTTCCGGATCCGCGTGATACAATGAGGTTACCTCAAAAAAAGTGTTAAAAAAAGCACTGACAAAGTGTTGACACACTGGCGGCGGAGTGGTATTATAAATGAGTCGCCGCTGAGAGGCGCGATGAACCGGGTCCTTGAGAACTGAATAAGAGAGAATGTCGGATGTGTGTGACGCGGTTTTCGCCGCAAGGTGGAAAACGCGTCAAAAACAATAAACTTAGTTAATACAAAGAGCCAAGCGTTCTTCGTAGATAATTTTACGGAGAGTTTGATCCTGGCTCAGGACGAACGCTGGCGGCGTGCCTAACACATGCAAGTCGAACG
>JAJUGR010000029.1 GCA_029265905.1 Sporomusaceae bacterium
CTGAAGGGGCCGAAATCCTTCCTGTTCGAAGCGTTGCAGGGGCTTTCGAGTGCGCTGGCGTAGCGGTCGGTGCCTTTACTCGTTCTTTGGTGCGGTCACTTCTTCTTAAAAAAACTACAACAGTGCCTTGACACTATCATTTGCGCGTTTGCGGATGGACAGACAATATGGTACAGATTAAAATGATTATGTAAGTGAGGCGGTATGTAGTTGCATTGATCTGTTCGTAAAAATGACGAAGGTGAGGCGGATACGACAATGAAATGTGTTTTTTTTGACAAGACTGCTCCTGAAATGAAGGAATTGATTACATCCGAAAAACCGGCTGACCTAGAGCTGCTGTTTTGGGATGAACTGACGAATGAAAGCGAAAGACAACGGGCGCTGGCCGAAATAGAAGGGGCGCTGACGGCCGTTTATCCTGTTACGCGGGAACTGATGCTGCAAATGCCCAAACTGCGGATTGCCCAGAAGGTCGGGGTCGGAACTGACAATATCGATGACCAGGCCGCCACTGAGTTGGGGGTCGCGGTCGGCAACGTGCCGGGCGGGAATGCCAACGGCGTGACGGAGCTTACTTTTGCCTTTATCCTTAGCCTTTACCGCCATCTGCCGGAGTTGAACCAGGGGACGAAGAATGGCAAATGGCTGATGTTTAACTACCGTTCCTCTTCTTTCGAGGTTCGGGGCAAGACCCACGGCATTATCGGTTTTGGCAATATTGGCAGAGGTGTGGCTCGCTTGGCGCAGGCGTTTGGCAGCGAGGTCTTGTATTACGATGCTTTTCGGGTCTCGCCGGAAGAAGAGGCGGCGCTTGGCGTCCGGTATGCCGAGCTGGAGGATTTGATGCGGCAGTCAGACATCATCAGCGTCCATGTGCCGCTGCTGCCCGCGACGGCCGATTTGATCAATGCGCAGAAGCTGGCGCTGGTGAAGAAAAATGCGATTTTAATCAATGTTTCGCGCGGCAATGTCGTCAATGAAGCGGACCTTTATCAGGCGCTGGTCGAAAAACGTCTGGCCGGCGCTGCCGTTGATGTCTGGGCGGAGGAACCGATCAACCCGGCCAATCCCTTGCTGCAACTGGACAATGTCATTGCCACGCCGCATATCGGCGGCGGGACGGTGGATGCATCGAGAAATGTTTTCCGCAAGTCGTTTCTTAACGTCCGCGCGTGCCTGTTGGGCGAACCGTTTCACGCGCTCAATCTGCAATCTAAGCGATAATTTCCTGTTCATACAGCAAAAGCCATGCGGACAGCTTGTCCGCATGGCTTTTGCAACTGGCTTCATCTGTTTTCGTTAGGCGAAGCAGCCGGTTGGCGGCAATGCGCAATGGCTAGCCTGAAATCGGCAGGCAGAGGGGCTTTAATCGTGATCGGCCTTTGCTCTTGCAGGTGGTTGAAGGTGAGGGCGCTGGCGTGCAGCGCCTGCCTTTTCATCCAGGCGGCCGGCTCGCCGTACATCTTATCGCCGATGACGGGGTGCTTGATATGTGCCAAATGAACGCGGATTTGATGCGTCCGGCCTGTTTCTAAAGCAATCTCCAGCAAGGCAGCCTGCGGGTATTGTTCAAGCGTGCGGTAATGGGTAACAGCGCTGTCGCCGTGCTCTTGTACGGCCCGGCGGTTGGGGTGCGTGGGGTGGGGGCCGATGGGGGCGGCGATCGTGCCGGTCGGCGGTTCCACTGCTCCTTGGACTAGCGCGGTGTAGGTGCGCGTTAGCCTGCCGGATTTCAGTTGTTGTTCCAGGAGGAACTGGCTGTGGTCGCTTTTGGCGAAAACGACGCAGCCGGAGGTATCCCGATCGAGACGGTGCAGCGGGCGGATGGCGAGAATGATGCCGCGCTGCTGCAGGTGCCAGGCTAAGTAATTGGCCAAGGTGCCGCTGCAGGTCCAACTGGTCGGATGAACCAGCAAGCCGGGGGGCTTGTTTAAGACAAACATAAAGGCGTCTTCGTACAGTACTTCAAGCGGGCCTTCTTCAGGTGTAAGGCCGTAATTGGCATCGGCGGCGACTAATAAGCGGAGCGAATCGTTCTCTTTTAGCTTCTTTTGCAAAAAGACGCTTTTACCGTTTAACAAAATGCCCTTTTGACGGGTTAATTTTTGCAGCTTGCGGCCCGATAAACGCAGGACTTGCTTTAAGTAGGCTTCCACCGTTAGCCCGGCTTGCTCTTTTGTGATAATATGATTATGATATGTTTTCACGGCAGTGATCCTTTCCCGGTCGCTTTGGATACGATGAATCTTCTTGATTTTATCAAAAATGCCTGTTCTGCGAAAGAGGCGTTAAAATACCGAATACGGAAAAAGTGTTGAGGGGTTCGTATGAGACAGTTGTCAGAGGCGCGCAGAACGCTGCGGCGTGATATGCAAGCGTTATTACGTAGGATTAAAATGATGGCGCTTAAAAATGACGCCGGGGACACCAGCGGCTGGGGTGGCTTTTTAACCTCTTTCCAGCGTGTGGAAAAACAGTTGGAATATACAATCGGGGTTGCGGAAAAAGCGGAAAATGCAGCAAAAGAGGCAAGGCAGCATTTCGAATTGATTTTCAACATGAGCCCTGATGCGACGTTTATCACACGTTGCTCAGATTGGATTATTGTTAACTGCAACGAGGCGTTTGCGCAATTGACCGGCTACAGCCGCGAAGAGGTGCTGGGGCGCGCAACATTGGACACGTATTTGCATGCGAACGGGACTGTGCGCGAACGCTTGTTGTCTGTTCTTGAGGAAATAGGCGCATGCGATAATCTTGAAGTAGCCTTTTGCAAAAAAGACGGGGCGAGGCGAACGGGTCAGCTATCAGCGAAGGTCATTTCACTCAATGGCGTGCCGCATATGATCAGCATCATCAGGGACATCACCGAGCGCAAGCAAAAGGAAGCGGAGATTGTCTACTTGAGCTACCACGATCAACTAACCGGTCTGTATAACCGGCGTTTTTATGAAGAGGAACTTATCCGCCTCGATTTGGAGCGGAATTTGCCGATCACGTTGGTAATGGCGGATGTAAACGGCTTGAAGATGACAAATGATGCTTTTGGCCATGCGGCAGGCGATGAACTGCTGCAGGCGCTTGCCCGCATTATTAAAGGCGCCTGCCGGTCTGACGATATCGTCGCCAGAATTGGCGGCGACGAGTTTATGCTGCTGTTGCCGAAAACTGACTCGTACGCGGCGGGCGAGATTGTCAGACGCATCAAGACGCTTGTTGACGCCTGCCGGGTAGGGAATACCGTCTTGTCGGTATCGTTTGGCTGGAGTACAAAAACAAGCGTAGCGGAAAGCATGTCCCAGGTTTACATGCAGGCGGAAGACCACATGTACCGGAAAAAGCTGTCCGAGAGCACAAGCATGAAGAGTGAGACCCTCAAGCTAATTACAAAAACAATCTATGAAAAGAATGCGCGGGAAAAAGGGCATTCCGACCGGGTCGGGCAATTATGCGAGCTATTGGCGGTTGACATGGGCATGAGCGCCGACGAGGCGGGCGACATGCGGACGGCCGGCTTAATGCATGACATCGGTAAAATTGGCGTTAGCAAAGATGTTCTGACAAAAGATGGCTTGCTGACGGATGCGGAATGGAAGGAAATCCGGCGGCATCCGGAAACAGGCTATCATATTTTGAGCGCCGTTCATGAGTTTGCCGATATTGCCAAGGTGATTTTGTCCCACCACGAGCGGTGGGACGGATCCGGCTATCCCAAAGGCTTGAAGGGAGAGGCGATCCCCTTGATGGCCAGGATGCTGGCGGTAGTGGAAGCGTATGACGCGATGGTGAGCGGTTTGAGCAAACGGCCGGTAACGGTTGAGGAAGCGGCTCAGGAGCTTCGCCGGCAGGCCGGCAGCCAGTTTGATGCCAAAGTCGTCGAAGTGTTTACGGCGGCAACGCTTAAAAAACTGCGTTAATGCATAAGAAAAGCGCCCTGGCCCTTGGATGAGGCCACAGGCGCTTTTTCTTTTTGGCGGTTTCTAAGGCAAGTTAGCTTGGAATGCGGGGACCCTTTTCGCCGATCTGGCAGCTTAATTCTTCCAGGTTCATGCCGACCGGCTTTTCTGTCTTCAGCAATTCAAGCCATTTGCGGAGCGAGTCAAGGAGAGTGA
This sequence comes from Sporomusaceae bacterium, assembly GCA_029265905.1. Classification (GTDB taxonomy): domain Bacteria; phylum Bacillota; class Negativicutes; order Acidaminococcales; family JAJUGR01; genus JAJUGR01. The sequence continues at coordinate 4,116 of JAJUGR010000029.1, forward strand.
TGATAACTAACGCAATCAAAATGATGCTTGTCGTGCCGTTAATGTTGCCAAGCGTATCGCCGCGCTTGTAGAACATGGAAATGTTCATGATGCCGGCGTAGATAACGGTGATGGCCAAAAACACCAGGGGAGCGAACGTTACCCAGGCATACTTTTTGAAGGGGGCGATTTTTAAAATAATCGTTGTGCCAAGGGCCAGCGCCAATACAGCGAGCAGTTGGTTCGCCACGCCGAACAGCGGCCAGATGCTGGCCACGTCGCCGCTGTAAAGCAAATAGCCCCAGGAAAAGGTGACGAGAAAGCTGGTGAACAAGATGCCCGGCCACCAGTGCGCTTGCTTCATCGGCGCATAAGCGTAGGTACCAATGATGTCCTGGAGAATGTAGCGTGCGACCCGTGTGCCGGCATCGATTGTCGTCAGGATGAACAGGGCCTCAAACATGATGATGAACTGGTACCAGTAGTTCATGAGGTGGCCCATGCCGGGGATGCTGGCAAAGACGCTGGCCATGCCGACGGCCAGCGAGACTGCGCCGCCGGGACGTCCTGCGACATCCATGCCCACTAGCTCCGAAAGGCGGGCGATTTCAACCGGTGCCATGCCGAGCTTGGCGAAGACGGCCGGCGTCGTGTTGATGGCGAAGTAATCGCCGGGGGTAAGAACGACGGCCGAGATCAGGGCCATCATGGCGACGAAGCCTTCCATCAGCATGGCGCCGTAGGCGATCGGGCGGGCTTGCGTTTCCAGATCGAGCATTTTGGGCGTCGTGCCCGAACTGATCAGGGAGTGGAAGCCGGAGATGGCGCCGCAGGCGATCGTGATGAATACGTAGGGCCATACCGGACCGGGGATGATGGGGCCGCCGCCGGCGATGAATTTCGTCGTGAAGGGCATGCTAAGCGTCGGGTGGACAATTAAAATGCCCAGCGCCAGGGCCAAAATGGTGCCGATTTTCATGTAGGAGCTGAGATAATCGCGCGGCGCCAAGAGCAGCCAGACCGGCAGCACGGCGGCAAAGAAGCCGTAGACCGGCAAGGCGATGGATAATTGGTTTTTGGTCAGGGAAAACATTTCCGCGTAAGGAGAGCCCGGGATATAGTGGCCGGTGAAGACCGCTGCCAGCACTAAGAGGCAGCCGACGATCGAGCCCGAGCGGATTGAGCCAGGGGCAATTTTGAACATGTACAAACCGATTATGATAGCAATTGGGATAGTCATGGCCAAGGTATAGACGCCCCACGGGTTTTTAAAGAGAGCATTGACAACCACGATAGCCAAACCGGCCAGGGCGACGATAATGATGAACAAAATAGAAAGCGAGGTGGTTACGCCCGTGACAGGGCCGACTTCGCGGCGCGCGATCGTCGCCAGCGATTCGCCGTTGTGGCGGACTGATGCAAATAGAATGATGAAATCGTGGACAGCACCGGCGAAGATTGAGCCGATCAGTATCCACATGAATCCGGGCCCCCAGCCGTATTGGGCTGCCAACACTGGGCCGATGAGCGGGCCGGCGCCGGCGATAGCCGCAAAATGGTGGCCGAACAGCACCCATTTGTTGGTAGGGACAAATTCTTTGCCGTCATTGCAGCGATGGGCGGGCGTTTCGATGGCATCGTTGACCATAAGTACCTTTGCTGCAATGAAAGCGGAGTAGTAGCGATAAGCCAGAACAAAACCGCAGGCCGAGACGATGAGTAGCATTACTGAATTCATTTTTCTTTCTCCTTTACATGCTAATGTGGCGTGATCGATGGTTGCGTTTCGTCTTTTTCTTCCGTTCCTCCTTTCAAGAATATTTTAACAATTTATGAAGGAGATATCAATCGGCAAAATCGGCGCAAAAGAACATTTGCCTCTTGACAAGATACTTTCGCCTTCACTATAATTACGACAGTGCCCCGGTTGATACAAAGAATAAATAGCAAAGATCCATGTGAAATTTGCGGAACACTTTGGCTGTAAAATGGCGCATTGTGCTGGCTTTGTTTACAGTTTATTGCGGACCGTAAGTGGATGGAACTCTGGAGAGCCCCTGGCAACAGGGCGCCGAAGGGGCAAGTCGGTTTGCGGGCCGATGAATCTCTCAGGCAAAAGGACAGAGCTATTAACGTGATATTTTATTTGTCATGTTAATGCTTTTATACTCATCCAGAGTCAAATCAGCGGATTTGGCTCTTTTCTTTTTTGTACGGGACCATGCGTCGCGCACTGGTGCGATAGCAAACGAGGGGGAGTGTTTTCAGTGAGAAAATCAGGGTTGAAACAAATTGCGGTCTTTTTGGTCATGCTGCTAGTCTGCGCTGTGCTGGCGGGGTGCGGCGGCAGTGAGTCGAAAAACATCAAGATCGGCTTGCTCAATGAAATGACCGGCGGCAATGCGACTTTTGGCACCTCGGCGGCTAACGGCGCCAAGCTGGCCTTTAAAGAAGCGAACGCAAAGGGCGGCGTGCTGGGCAAGCAAATCGAGGCCGTCATTGCCGACAATAAAAGCGAGCCGTCCGAATCGGCGAATGCCATGACGAAACTGGCGACGCAAGACAAGGTTGTGGCTGTCACCGGCGTTTTCTCCAGCTCGAATGCGATTGCTGCCTCCAGCGTCGCAGAATCCAGCAAGATGCCGTTTTTGGCCGTTGGAGCGACGAATCCGAAGGTAACCGTTGATGAAAAAACCGGCAAGGTGAAAATGTACACCTTCCGCGTCTGTTTCATTGATCCGTTCCAGGGCACGGTGGGCGCCAACTTTGTTTTGAACAACCTGAAGGCGAAAAAGGCGGCTATTTTGGTTGATAACAGCAGCGATTACAGCAAGGGCCTGGTCGCTTTCTTCAAAGACGGTTTTACCAAAGGCGGCGGCACGGTTGTTGCCGAGGAGGCCTATTTGCAGAAGGATCAGGATTTCAAGTCAATCCTGACGAAAGTAAAATCTCTCAATGCTGATGTGATTTATGTACCTGGCTATTATGAAGAGGTTGGCAAGATCGTCCGTCAGGCGCGCGAAATGGGCATTACTGCGCCGATGGTCGGCGCGGACGGCTGGGATTCGCCTAAGCTTGTCGAGCTGGGCACGGCGGCTGCCTTGAACAACACATATTTCACCAACCACTATTCCGTTGACGACCAAAGCGCGGCTTCCAAAACGTTTGTCGACGCTTACAAAAAGGAATACGGCCAAACGCCGGACGCCTTGGCTGTATTGGGCTATGATGCGGCCAACCTGCTGATCGATGCGATCAAACGGGCCAATAGCACTGACAAGGCGAAAATCCAAGCGGCGCTGGCGGCGACGAAGGATTTTCCGGCGGTCACCGGCGCAACGACGCTGAACGAGACGCACGACGCGTTAAAGAGCGCGGTCATCATTGAAATGAAAGACGGCAAGCAGCTCTACAAAGCGACGGTAAAGCCGTAAGCTTGGCGTGTCGGCTTAACCGATAATAAAGGAAGGCAGTTTTCCTGGTTCATTCAGGAGGCTGCCTTTTTCTTTATCTGTTGGCAGGAAGTTGTTCGGAAAGCGCGAATAGCAAGGTTAGACTTTACAGGGACGCGGCTCTATGGTATATTTAAAAAATTATAAGCGTTTGTATTCAAGAGGAGGAAAACAGTGTGAAGCAAAGCGAAATGGTGCTGGTAATGGACTTTGGCGGGCAATACAGTCAGCTGATTGCGCGGCGTATTCGTGAGTGCGGCGTATATTGCGAAATCCATCCTTACCGCATTTCCGTTGAGCGGATCCGGGAAATGAATCCCAAAGCGATTGTTTTTTCCGGTGGTCCCTCGAGCGTATATGGCGAGAAAGCGCCGCATTGCGACCCGGGTGTATTTACGCTGGGCATTCCAGTATTGGGCATTTGCTATGGCATGCAGTTGATGGCGCATTTGCTGGGCGGCAATGTCACATCGGCCGGCTGCTGTGAATATGGCAGCACTGACCTGACGATTGATGTGGCGGGCGATGTGTTCGCCAAAGTACCGACGGAAACAAAAGTCTGGATGAGCCATGGCGACATGGTGCAGGCCGTTCCGGCTGGCTTTGTGGCGACCGCGCATACCAACGACACGCCGATTGCGGCCATGGCGGATGCGAGCCGCAAGCTGTTTGCCGTGCAGTTCCATCCGGAAGTCGTTCATACGCCCGATGGCACGACGATGCTGAGAAACTTCCTGTTTGATATCGCCGCTTGCGAAGGCAAGTGGAACATGGGCTCGTTTGTCGATATCGCCATAGCGGATATCCGCGCGAAAGTCGGCGATAAAAAGGTGCTGTGCGCTTTGTCCGGCGGCGTCGATTCTTCGGTTGCGGCCGTGCTGGTGCACAAGGCCGTGGGCGCGCAGTTGACCTGCGTTTATGTTGACCATGGCTTTATGCGCAAAAACGAATCGCAGAAGGTTGTCAAAACCTTCCGTGATGAATTGGGCATGAACTTGATTTACGTGGATGCCGCCGAGCGCTTCATGACGCGGATGGATGGCGTGACCGACCCGGAAACCAAACGGAAAATCATCGGCGAAGAGTTCATTCGCGTTTTCGAAGTCGAAGCGCATAAGCTTGGACAAATTGACTTTTTGGTGCAGGGCACGCTTTACCCGGACGTGGTGGAAAGCGGCACGGAAACGGCTGCTGTTATCAAGAGCCACCACAACGTCGGCGGCTTGCCGGAAGACATGAAGTTTTCTCTGGTCGAGCCGCTGCGCGACCTGTTCAAGGACGAAGTGCGCGCGCTGGGCCGCGAAGTCGGGCTGCCGGAAGAAGTTGTTACCCGCCAACCGTTCCCGGGGCCTGGTTTGGCGATTCGGGTTATCGGCGAAGTGACAAAGGAGCGGCTGGACATCCTGCGGGAAGCGGACGCGATCGTCCTTCAGGAAATCCGGGCGGCCGGCTTGTACCAAAAAGTCTGGCAAGCCTTCGCCATCCTGCCGGCCATGCGCAGCGTCGGGGTCATGGGCGATGAGCGGACGTACGACTACACGATCGGCCTTCGCATCGTCGAGAGCGACGACGGCATGACGGCTGACTGGGTGCGTTTGCCTTATGAAATACTCGATAAGATATCCCGGCGGATTGTCAACGAAGTGAAGGGCGTCAACCGGATTGTTTACGACATTACGAGCAAGCCGCCTTCCACGATCGAGTGGGAATAAGATAGCGAAAGAACCTGTGAGACGCTGATCATCAGCGTCTCACAGGTTCTTTTCTTTTGCCCGGCGATTGCCGCAGCAGTTGCTTTGAAACGGACCCTCCCCGGTTGACAATATTGATAAAATCCGTTATATTCAAATAATCATACCTTTGATTGTTTCGCTGCTTGCTGGTGCGCCGGCAAAGTGCCGAACTGGAAGGGAAATCTTTCAAGAAAGAAGTGTTGACATGCCCCGCGTAGTGAAGGTATTGGCCCGGCGCTATTTTAGCAGTTATTTTACCAAAGACCTGATGGCCGGTTTGACGGTTGGCGTCATTGCTTTGCCGTTGGCCATGGCCTTTGCAATTGCGTCCGGCGTCAAGCCTGAATACGGCATTTACAGCACCGTAACCGGTGCGGCACTTGTCGCTTTGTTCGGCGGCTGCCGGTTTCAGGTGGCCGGGCCGACCGGCGCTTTTATTCCGATTTTACTGTCGATCGTGCTGACCTATGGCTATCAGAACCTGCTCGTTGCCGGCGCGATGGCCGGCGTCATCCTGATTTTGATGGGCCTCTTGAAATTCGGCTCGCTGATCAAATATATCCCGCTGCCCGTCACGGTCGGCTTCACCGCCGGCATCGCCGTGACGATTTTCACCGGACAGATTGCTGGTTTTCTTGGCTTGAGCGGCTTGGAGCGGCGCGAGTCGTTCTTGGGCAATATGAAGGAGCTTGTCCTTCATTTGGACACGCTCAATCCGTACAGCTTGCTGACGGCGGTCTTGTGCCTGACGGTCATCTTGCTGACGCCGCGCATTATGCCGAGGATGCCGGGCTCTTTGGTCGGCATTGTCGTGTCGACCCTGGTGGCCACGTTTGCCTATCCCGGAGAAGTGGATACGATTCGCTCCGTATTTGGGGGCATTCCCAGCGCGTTGCCGGGTTTTGCCTTTCCAGACATTACGCTCGATACGCTCAACCGGTTGGCGCGGCCGGCCTTTACGATTGCAATTTTAGGCGCCATCGAGTCCCTGTTGTCGGCGGTTGTGGCGGACAGCATGACCGGCACGCAGCACAACAGCAACCGGGAGCTGATCGGCCAGGGGGTCGCGAATCTCATCACGCCTTTTTTTGGCGGCATTCCGATTACGGGCGCCATTGCCCGGACGGCGACCAATATCAAAACTGGCGCTAGAACGCAGTATGCGGCAGTGATTTCAGCCGGTTTCGTTCTGCTCACCTTGTTGGTGCTGGCCCCTTATGCCGGCTCCATTCCTTTAGCCAGCCTGGCGCCGGTGCTGATGATCACGGCCTACAACATGAGCGAGCGCCATGCGGTGGCTTTCATTCTCAAATCAAAAAGCTATAGCTCCGTCGTTCTGGCCGTTACCTTCTTGTTAACGGTGCTGGCTGATTTGACGATTGCGGTTGAAATCGGCCTCTTATTGGCCATGGTTTTGTTTGTCAAACGGATGAGCGATATGATGGTGGTGACGAAGGTTAAGGCTGTCTTGGATGATGAGGCGGAATTGGTCGAGCTGACTGATGAAGACGAAGAGATGCGCCACGACTGCCCGCAGGTAAGCATTTTCCAAGTTGAAGGACCGTTGTTCTTTGGCGCCGCCCAATTGTTTTTTCAAAGCATTATGGATACGATCCGCTATTATCCCCAATTCATTATTTTGCAGATGAACCGGGTGCCGGTAATCGATTTGACCGGCGAGGGCCGGCTGCGGAGCATCGTCGCCACGCTGCAAAAAAAAGGCACCACGGTCCTGGTGGCGGAGCTCGGCGAGCAGCCGGACCAGGCAATCCACACGACTGGGTTGTATGACATTATTGGCGAAGAGCATTTTTTCGCCCGCACGAAGGACGCCCTGACCTATGCTGTGCAGCGGGTAAATCCAGAAAAATGCACGCATTGCGACAAGGCGGCGCTGAAACTGTGTAAAATGGCCGATGCGGATTCGGCGAAGCGAGGGGTTTGATGAGTATGGAACGTCAGCAATTTGAGGCGGAATTTTTCAAGGCGCTCAGCCACCCTTTGCGGATCAAGATGCTGGAACTGCTGGCGGACGGCGAAAAAAGCGTTACAGAACTGCAGTCTTTAATCGGCAGCGAGGGCTCCGCTGTTTCGCAGCAACTGGCGGTTTTGCGGGCGAAAAGCATTGTCGACGCCCGCAAGGAGGGGACGCGGGTGATTTATGCCCTGCGCGACCCCGCCATTGTCGACCTTCTGTTGGTGGCGCGCAAGCTGTTCAACAACCACCTGATCAACACGATTAGCATTCTGAACCGTTTTGGTGACGAGGCCGCGCCAAATAGTAAATAATCCGAACATTAAAAGACTGTCAATTAGAAAGGTTCGACTTTCTTGTTGACAGTCTTTTGATCGATTGCTAAAATTGTAGTGTCGATTGAATATCGCTTGTTTTGTCGTGAATATGGTTCGCAGAAAGACCCAGATGACCCCTGAAATGTCGTCTGGGTTTTCCAATAGCCCATCAATAGCACGATTAGGTAGGAGGGGACAGTCAGTGGCGAAGAAACAGGTTGCCATCATTATGGGCAGCGATTCCGACTGGAGCATCATGCAGGTGGCGGAAAAAACGCTGCGGGATTTCGGGGTAGAGGTTCAGGTGCTGGTTGCTTCGGCGCATCGGACGCCGGCTCGGGTGCACGACTTTGTCAATAATGCGCGCGACAACAATATCGGCGTCATTATTGCCGCCGCCGGCGCTGCCGCGCATCTGCCGGGCGTAGTTGCCGCATACACGACGCTGCCGGTTATCGGCGTGCCGGTGGATGCGACGACGCTTGGCGGCATGGACGCCTTGCTCAGCATTGCCCAGATGCCTTCCGGCATACCGGTTGGCACTATGGCGATCAACGGCGCCAAAAATGCCGCTTTGTATGCGGTGGAAATGCTCGCCATTCATGATGAATTGCTGGAGGCGCAGTTGTCGCTGTACCGCAAAGAGATGGCTGATGAGGTAGAACAAAAAGCGGCTCGTTTGGATAAATTGCGGGCCGAACAACAAACGGGAGGGGTTCAGTAATGGAAATGGAAATGTTGTATGAAGGTAAAGCAAAAAAAATCTTCAAAACAGAAAAAGCTGACGAAGTGCTTGTTTATTACAAGGACGACGCGACTGCCTTGAATGGCCTGAAAAAAGGCACGATCATGAACAAAGGCATTCTGAACAACCGCATTACCACTTTCTTTTTTGACTTGCTTGGCAAGGAAGGCATTCCCCACCACCTGATTAAACGCGTTAGCGACCGCGAGATGCTGGTCAAAAAAGTAGAAATTATTTTGGTTGAAGTTGTCACCCGCAACGTAGCCGCCGGCAGCTTGGCGAAACGTTTGGGTTTGCCGGAAGGCACGCCGCTGGCGACGCCGGTAGTGGAATTCTATTACAAGAGCGACGCGCTGGGCGATCCGATGATTAATGATTTCCACATCAAAGCGATCAACCTGGCGACCGACGCGGAAGTGGCGAAGCTAAAAGAGTACGCGTTGAAAATCAACGATATCCTGGTCAAATACCTGGCGACGAAAAATATTCAACTGATTGACTTTAAACTGGAGTTTGGCCGCTATAATGGCGAAGTGATTCTGGCGGACGAAATTACGCCGGACACCTGCCGCTTCTGGGATGCCACGACGCATGAAAAGCTGGACAAAGACCGCTTCCGCCGCGACATGGGCAATGTCGAAGAGGCCTATCGGGAAGTGCTGCACCGCCTGACCGGCGAAACCATCTAATCAAGAACTTACAGAAAAGGAGTCAACCAACGTGCTGATTGACCAAATTACGGATAAACCTAAAGAAGAATGCGGTATCTTTGGCATATACTCACATCAGGAACAAGTCGGCCTGGCAACTTACTGGGGCTTGTATTCGCTGCAGCATCGCGGACAGGAGAGCGCCGGCATTGCTGTAACGGATGGGGTCGAGATGACGCTCGACCGCGGCATGGGCTTGGTTAATGAGGTGTTTAGGGAAAAAGTGCCGCAGCTTGCCGGACATATGGCGATCGGTCATGTGCGTTACTCCACAACCGGGTCCAGCTTGCTTGCCAATACGCAGCCGTTGATGGTGTCTTATGCTGGCGGTCAGCTCAGCATGGCGCACAACGGCAACCTCACGAATGCTCCCCGCATCCGCAGCGAGCTGGAGAAGAAGGGCAGCGTTTTTCAAACTTCCATTGACAGTGAAGTCATTGTCAATTTGATTGCCCGTTCGGAAAAAGAAACGCTGGAAGACAAGGTGGCGGAAAGCCTGCTGCGGATTGAAGGCGCCTACTGCCTCGTCATCATGACGAAGGACAAGCTGATCGGCGTGCGCGACCCCAAAGGCTTCCGTCCGCTTTGCCTCGGCAAGAGCAACGATGGCTGGGTCTTGGCGTCCGAAACCTGCGCCCTTGACGCAGTCGGCGCTGATTTTGTCCGCGATGTTGAGCCGGGCGAAATGGTTGTCATCGACGAAAAGGGCGTGAAGAGCATTCAGTTTGCGCCGAAAACGGCGAAGGCTTTGTGCGTGTTCGAGTACATTTATTTTGCCCGGGCGGACAGCATCATTGACGGGCAGAGCGTCTATGATGCGCGCTTGGAAATGGGCCGGCAACTGGCCCGGGAAAGCGGCCTGAAGGCCGATATCGTTATTTCCGTTCCGGACTCCGGCACGCCGGCGGCGATCGGCTTTAGCCTGGAGTCGGGCATTCCTTTTGTCGAAGGCCTGATGAAAAACCGCTACATTGGGCGGACTTTCATTCAGCCGGAGCAGAAAAAGCGCGACATGAGCGTGAAGATTAAGCTCAATGCCGTTAAATCCGTAGTGGCGGGGAAATCTGTCATCATGGTCGACGACTCGATTGTCCGCGGCACGACCAGCGGCAAAATCGTTACCATGCTGAAGGAAGCAGGCGCGACGGCTGTCCATATGTGCGTCAGTTCGCCGCCGATCGGCTATCCTTGCTATTACGGGATCGATACATCCGTACGCAAGGAATTGATTGCCGCAACGCATACCGTGGAGCAAATCCGGGAATACATCGGGGCTGATTCCCTCTACTACCTCTCGATCGAAGGCTTGCAAAAAGCGGTCGGCAATGCCAATCCGGAGCAGATGTGCTATGCTTGCTTCACGGCTGATTATCCGGAAGCGACCGATTGTGAAACTTGCGCGGCAGCTAAATTCGTTTTTGAAAATCAACCCGGAAAGCGCTAAGGCAGGAGGATAACATGAGCGAAGAAAAAAAGAGCATGACTTATCGTGATGCCGGTGTTGATATCGACGCTGGCAATCGCGCGGTAGAATTGATGAAAGAAAGCGTCCGGTCGACGTATCGTCCGGGCGTCATTGGCGACATCGGCGGTTTTGGCGGCTTGTTCGCCCTGGACAAAAACCGCTATGATGAGCCGGTGCTGGTTTCCGGCACGGATGGCGTGGGCACGAAGCTGCGGTTGGCCTTCATGGCTGACAAGCACGACACGATCGGTCAGGACGCTGTCGCCATGTCGGTCAACGACGTGCTCGTGCAGGGCGCAGAGCCGCTGTTTTTCCTCGATTACATTGCTGTCGACAAGGTGCGCGCCGAGCAGGTGGCCCAGATCGTCTCCGGCGTGGCCAAGGCTTGCAAGGAGTCCGGCTGTGCGTTGATCGGCGGCGAGACGGCGGAGATGGCCGGCTTTTATGCTGAAGGTGAATACGATATTGCCGGCTTCTGCGTCGGCATTGCGGATAAAAAACGCCTGATCACGGGCGAAACGATTCGCCCGGGCGACGTGCTGCTTGGCCTTGCGTCAAGCGGCGTTCATTCCAACGGCTTTTCCCTGGTACGCAAGATTTGCTTTGACCGCATGGGCTTTGCGATGGATACCGTTATTCCGGAATTCGGCAAAACGCTGGGCGAGGAACTCCTGACGCCGACCCGTTTGTATCCGAAGCTGATCCTGCCCTTGCTGGAAAAAGTGGCCGTCAAGGGCATGGTCCACATTACCGGCGGCGGCTTCTATGACAACATCCCCCGCGTGCTGCCGAACGGCTGCGCTGTTACGGTTGACGCTGCCGCGTGGCCGATGCCGGCGGTTTTTGCGCAATTGCAGAAATGGGGCCAGGTCGAATGGGCTGAGATGTTCCGGACTTTCAACATGGGCATCGGGTTTATCATGGTTGTCGATCCGGCTGACGAAGCGGCTGTTTTGGCGCATTTTGAGGCCTTGGGCGAACCGGTCTACCGGCTGGGCGAGATTCGCGAGGGCAATCAGGATGTCGTGATGAAAGGCGGCGTGTTCGGTGGCTGAGCGGCGCGTAATCGGAGTGCTGGTCAGCGGACGCGGCAGCAACCTGCAGGCCATTCTTGATGCCATTGCTGCAGGAACATTACCGGTTCGGGTCGGCATCGTCATTAGCGACAAGGCGAATGCCTACGCTTTGGAACGGGCGAAACAGGCGGGCATTCCCCACTTGGTCGTGGAACGGAAAGCTTACGCCGACAAACAAGCTTTTGAGCAGGCGATTGATGCGGCTTTGCGGGCGGCCTCCGTCGAGTTGGTCGTGCTGGCGGGCTTTATGCGCATTCTCGGTTCTGAATTTGTCCGGGCTTGGTCGGGGCGGGTGATGAACATTCACCCGGCGCTGCTGCCTTCCTTCCCCGGCTTGGACGCGCAAGCTCAGGCGCTGGCTTATGGTGCTAAAATTTCCGGTTGCACGGTTCATTTCGTCGACGAGGGCGTGGATTCCGGGCCGGTAATTTTGCAGCAGGCTGTCCCTGTTTTGCCTGATGACACGGAGGAAACCCTGTCGGAACGGATTCTGGCCCAAGAGCACCGCCTCTATCCGGAGGCGATCAGGCTGTGGGCCGAGGGCCGGCTGATCGTGTCCGGGCGGCGGGTTACTATTGAAGCCAGTGAAAAGGAGTGACGGATAATGAAGATCACCAGAGCTTTGCTTAGCGTGTCCAACAAGGCCGGTTTGCTGGAACTGGCGCAGTTTTTAAATGAACGCGGCGTGGAGATTCTGTCCACCGGCGGCACGAAAAAAGCCTTGGAAGAAGCAGGGATTCCTGTGAAATATGTCGGCGATGAAACGGGCTTTCCGGAAATTATGGATGGCCGGGTAAAAACGCTGCATCCCAAGATCCACGGTGGCATATTGGGACTGCGGGATAACGCAGCGCACATGGCGGCGATGCAGCAACACGGCATCAGGCCGATCGACCTGGTCGTCGTCAACCTGTATCCGTTCCGCGAGACGATTGCCAAGCCGGACGTTACGGAAGAAGACGCCGTTGAGAATATTGACATCGGCGGGCCGGCGATGATCCGCGCGGCGGCGAAAAACTTCGCCCATGTGGCGGTCGTCGTTAATCCGGAACGCTACCAGACCCTTATGGAAGAAATTGAAACGAACGGAACGCTTTCCCTGCCCTTCCGCCGCTTATTGTCGCAGGAGGCTTACCGCCACACGAGCGAATATGATGCCGCGATTTGCGCCTGGATGGCGAAAACGACGCCTGGCGCCGGCGAATATCCGGACGAATTGGCGTTGTTCTGTGAAAAGGTGCAGGATTTGCGCTATGGCGAAAATCCCCATCAAACGGCCGCTTTTTACCGTGAGAAGGGCGTGGTGGGCGGCATTGCCCAAGCCAAGCAACTAGCCGGCAAAGAGCTTTCCTTCAACAATATCGTTGACCTTGAGGCGGCCTACCGCATCGCCTGCGACTTCCCGCAGCCGGCGGCAGCGATCATCAAGCACACCAATCCGTGCGGCACGGGCATTGGCGACACGCTTGTCGATGCGTACTTAAAAGCCTATTCGGCCGACCCGGTTTCGGCCTTCGGCGGCATTATCGCCTGCAACCGGCAGGTGGACGAAAAAACGGCTTCCGAGATAGCCAAGCTGTTTGTCGAAGCGGTCATTGCGCCCAGCTACAGCGCCAAAGCGCTGAGCATTTTGACGGCGAAGAAGAACCTGCGCTTGTTGGAGGCGCCGGTCTTGACCGAGCGCCAGGAATGGGATATCAAGCGCGTGTCGGGCGGACTGCTTGTGCAAACCTCAGATGTCGGCACGGTGTCGCGTGACGAGATGACGGTTGTCACCAAACGGCAGCCCACGGAAGCGGAATGGACGGAATTGCTGTTTGCCTGGCGGGTGGTCAAGCACGTTAAGTCGAATGCGATCGTTGTCGCCAAGGACGGGCGGACGATCGGCGTCGGCGCCGGACAAATGAACCGCGTCGGTGCGGCGAAAATTGCTTTTGAACAAGCCGGCGAAGCGGCAAAAGGGGCAGTCTTGTCCTCTGACGCTTTCTTCCCCTTCCGGGACACGATTGACGAGGCCGCTAAGGCTGGCATCACGGCGGTTATTCAGCCGGGTGGGTCGATCCGCGACGAAGAGTCGATAGCTGCGGCTGACGAGGCTGGCATCGCCATGGTCTTTACCGGAAGACGTCATTTTAAACACTAAGGAGGAGCGTTTGTGCGGATTCTTATTATTGGCGGCGGTGGGCGCGAGCATGCGCTGGCCTGGAAACTGGCGGCCAGCCCGCGTGTGAAGGAAATCATTGCCGTACCAGGCAATCCGGGCATGACTTCGCTTGCCCGCTGTGTGGATATGAAAACCGACGATTTGGAAGCCCTGGCGGATTTCGCCGTGGCGGAGGGCGTCGATCTTACGGTTGTTGGTCCGGAGGCCCCGCTTGTCGCCGGCCTGACCGACGTGTTTGCAGCCCGGGGGCTGAAGGTGTTCGGGCCTTCGGCCGCTGCGGCCCAGCTTGAGGGCTCCAAGGCCTTTGCCAAGGATATCATGGCCCGCTACGGTATTCCGACGGCGGCTTATTTTACGACGACGTCCAGCGCAGCGGCCAAACAATACATCCGCGAGCAAGGCGCGCCGATCGTCGTCAAGGCTGACGGCTTGGCGGCCGGCAAGGGCGTTGTTGTCGCCTTGACGGAAGCGGAAGCGCTCGCGGCCGTTGACATGATGATGGAGGACAAGGCGTTCGGCGACGCCGGCTCGGTTCTTGTCCTGGAAGAAATGATGGTGGGCGAGGAAGCCTCGCTGCTGGCCTTTTGCGACGGCAAAACGGTGAAAGCCATGGTGGCGGCGCAAGACCACAAGCGCGTTTTTGATGGCGATCAGGGGCCGAACACGGGCGGGATGGGCACGTATGCCCCGGCGCCGGTTATGACGCCGGCTTTGGTGGACAAAGCCGTCAAGACCGTTTTGGAACCGATGGTGGCGGCGATGGCCGCCGAGGGGACGCCCTATCAGGGCTGCCTGTATGCCGGCTTGATGATCACGGAGGAAGGGCCGCGGGTGGTTGAATTCAACGCCCGGTTTGGCGACCCGGAAACGCAGGTTGTGTTGCCGCTGCTTAAATCCGATTTGGCGGAGATTTTGCTGGCGTGCGCCGAAGGCCGCCTCGATGAAATGAATATCGAGTGGTCTGATGGGGCTGCGGTTTGCGTGGTGCTGGCGTCGGGGGGGTATCCCGGCGATTACAAGACCGGCTTGCCGATCAGCGGCACGGAAGCTGCGGAAGCAAAAGGCGCGATGGTTTTCCATGCGGGAACGAAGCTGGTTGACGGCCAGTTGGCGACGGCCGGCGGCCGCGTGTTGGGCGTGGTCGCCTGCGGCGCCGATATCGCTTCGGCGCAAAAAGCGGCTTATGAAGCTGTTCAATGCATCCACTTCCCGGAGGCGCATTATCGCAAAGACATCGCTTGGCGGGCGATGAACCGCTAAGGGTTGTTCTTTTGACGCACGGATGATAAAATTATATATATTCAGAAAAGGTCGAGTTCCTCGCGCCGCCGACGGCGGCGCAAGGCTTGGCCTTTTTTGCGCCTGCCGGAAGGCGATTGTTGAGGAGGTCCTTATGAGCTTTAGCATGATGCTCGTGCTGTTCAACCATGTATCGATGGTGATTGTCCTGGCCTATATCATCGGCCGGAGCCGCTATCTGACCGAATGCATCAAGCATCCGACGCGCGGCTTCAACTGGCTGGCGCTGACGGGCGTGTTCAGCATTCTGGCGGTGATCGGGACGTTTACCGGCCTGCGCATTTATGACGCCACGGCGAACACGCGCATTGTCGGGGTGCTGATGGGCGGCTTGATGGGCGGCCCTGTCGTCGGCCTGCTGGTTGGGGCGATCAGCGGTTTCTTCCGCTACGAATTGGGCGGCTTTACGGCTGCGGTCTGCGGCTTGTTTGCCCTGTTTGGCGGCCTGATGGCCGGCAGCGTCCGGCAGTGGTTTGGACTTAAACGCTTGAACTGGAAAACAGCGGGATTGGTTGCGTTTGTTGCCGAGTGCCTGCAAAAGTCGGCGATTTTGTTGTGGGCGGAGCCGTTTGAAGCGGCGTTAGCCCTGGAAATGGCGATCGCCGTCCCGACCACGGTTGTCAGCGTGGTCGGAAGCGTATTGTTTTTTCTGATTATTGAGGACATCAAATCAAGGCAGGAACTCTACGGCGCGGAAGCGGCCCGGACCTCGCTCAATATCGCCAGTCAGACGCTGACGCATTTGCGCCAGGGATTGACCAAGGAATCGGCGTTGCGCACGGCGCAGCTCGTCTACGATCTGTCCGGCGTTGACCACGTGGCCATTACGGACCGGGAAAAAGTGCTGGCGGTCGTCGGGGAAGATCAGCACAACCTGCCTCAGGCGCAGATGCTGATGACGCATGTGGATGTGGCATTAGTGAAAAATGAGAGCACGATCTTGTACGGCGGCAGCGGCCGGGATATCGGCTTTCGCGCGCTTGGCAAAGGGATCGGCTTTCGCGCGATTGCGCCGTTGATGATGCACGGGGAAGCGGTCGGCACCCTGCAGATTTTGCGGGAGGCCAACGTCGACCAGTCCGAGGTTGACTTGGAGCTTGTGGACGGCCTGGCCAAGCTGTTGTCAGTCCAGATTCAATTGGCGGAGGTCGACGCCCAGCGCAAAATGCGCGAGAAGGCCGAACTCAAGGCTTTGCAGGCCCAGATCAACCCTCATTTTTTGTTTAATACGCTGAGCATTATCATGTCATTTTGCCGGACGGATCCAGATATGGCGCGCAAATTGCTGGGGCATTTGGCGACGATGATGGAGCGGAGCTTCGCCAAGCGCGCTGACGTCGTCACCTTGGCCGACGAACTCGACGGCGTAGCGGCGTATTTGGAGATCGTGCGGGCGCGCTTCGGCGAGCGGCTCAAGGTTCAGGTCGAGATACCGGAGTCGTTTTACTCCGTGCGCCTGCCCGTTTTGAGCTTGCAGCCGCTGGTGGAAAATGCCGTTCAGCATGGCTTGTTTCCGAAGCTGAGCGATTGCGTGCTGAAGCTGACTGCCGTGCGTGACAAGGGCGACGTGTTGCTGCGGGTGCAGGACAACGGCATTGGCATGCCGGCCGATAAGCTGGCGGCTGTCTTTGACGCATCTTCTGAGGGAATTGGCATTCAAAATGTCAGCAAACGTTTGCAGAGCTTGTATGGCGAAGCTTATCCGCTGCGGATCAAGAGCAGGCAGGGCGAGGGAACGGTGATAACAGTCCGCATTCCGGCGGAAAGGATGAGTCAGGCAATATGAAAATTCGGACCGTTGTCGTTGATGATGAAAAACCGATTGTTGACGAACTGGCGTTTTATTTGCGCGAGCAGCCAGAGATAGAAGTAATTGGTGCGTTTACCAACAGCCTTGACGCGCTGACTTTTATCGCTGCCGAACAGCCGCGCTTGGTGTTTTTGGACATCCAGATGCCGGGCTTGAACGGATTGGAGCTGGCCGAAAAGCTCAGCACGTTGCGGCAGCCGCCGCTGGTTGTCTTTTTGACGGCGTTTGGCCAGCATGCGCTGGAGGCGTTTTCTACGCCCGCGGTCGGATATGTGACGAAGCCGATCACCGAAGACAAGTTTGAAAAAGTGATGCTGAAGATTCGCTCGCTGGTCGCCTTGCAGGACCAGCCGCCGGCAAGCCTAGCGGCGCGGGGCGGCGAGAGGTTGTGCGTGACGGCGAATGGCAAAATCATCCCGCTGGAGCGGCAGGAGATCGTGTTTGCTTATGTAAGGGACAAGGAAGTCTATGTGCGGACGCGCACGGAAGAGTACTCTGCGACGCTGACGCTCCAAGAAATGGAGGAACAGTTCCAAGATTGCGGTTTCTTGCGCGTCCACCGCCAATACCTGGTGAATTTGTCGCAGGTCAAGGAAATCATCCCCTGGTTTCACGGTGCTTATCTGTTGCGGATGAATGACAGCAAGAAAGAAGAGGTGCCGGTAAGCCGCAGTAATGTCAAGGAACTAAAAATGATGATGGGACTCAGATAGATATGAAAAAACGCTCCCGATGCGAAACAATCGCATCGGGAGCGTTTTTTCATGGTGACGGCAGTTACACCAAGCCAAGCCATTTCCAGTAGGTTGCGCCCAACAGCATAATCAAGCCGTAGGCGATGATTGTCAGCGGAATGCCGGTGCGGATGAAGTCCTTGACGGTAAAGGTGTCCGTACCGTAGGCGATCATATTCTGCGGCGCGTTAACCGGCAAGATAAAGCCGAAGCTGACGACGTACTGCAGGATCATTGTCATGCCGATCACGTTGACACCGGGGGTTTTGACGCTCTGCAAAACCGAGATGACGAGCGGAATCAGCGCGGAGGCCAAGGCGGTAGCGCTGGCAAAGCCGAGGTGAATCAGGATCAGGAACGCGGCCATGATCGCCAGGATCATGATCGTCGGCATGGTTTGGATGCCCGTGCTCGCCACGATGACATTAGCCAGCCAAGAGGCGGCCTTCGTCGATAAAATGGCGGAGCCAAGGCTGATTCCGACGCCGAACAAGAGAACAGTGCCCCAGGCAATTTTCTCCTGCGCTTCCTTCCAGGTCATAATGCCGAAGCCGGGCATGAGCATCAGGGTGATGGCGACAATCGTGGTGCTGGAGGTGTCGAACGGATGAACGATTTTTTCTGTCGCCCAGAAGAACAAGAGGGTCAGCGAGATGACGAGCAGTTTCTTTTCCGGAGCGGACATGGGGCCGAGGGCGGCCATTTCCCGGCGGATCGTCTCGTCTCCGCCTTCGATTTCATCGACTTCCGGCGGCATCAATTTCATCAGGGTGTAGTAGAGGCCGATAGCCATCAGCACGCCGAACGGGAAGGCGGCTTTGAACCATTCCAGCCAAGTGATGTTGTAGCCGAGAATTTTTTCGATGAAACCTACGGCGATCATGTTCTGCGCGGCGGCAGTTTTGATCGAGGTGTTCCAGATGCTGTCCGCCTGGGCGGTGGCGATCATCAGAATGCCGGCAAACCGGCTTTTAAGCGGCACGTTGAACGCTTTAATAATGCCCATGACGATCGGCACCATGCAGGCGACGCGGGCGGTTGTGCTGGGTACGAAGAAGCTGAGCACGAGGCCGACCAAGATAACGCCGATCAAGACGCGGTTCGTCTTGGCGCCCATTTTGGCGAGGACAACCAAGGCGATGCGGCGGTCCAGGCCGGTTTTGGTCATGGCCACAGCCAGGAAGAGGGCGGCGGCGACCAGCGCCCAGGCCGTGTTGGCGAAACCGCTCAGGGCCATGGTTAACCCTTTAGAGGTTCCCAACAATTTGGTCGGGGCGGCCACGTCCGGCGCTGTGCCGAGGAAGAAGGCCATCATCGACATGATGATGGCGGCGCTGACCGGATAGGCAACGGCTTCTGTCATCCAGATAATAACGGAAAAGACCAGGATACTGAGCATGCGTTGACCGGCGACCGGCAAGCCGGCCGGAGTGGGCATGGCTAACAGAGCAACGAGGGCGATTGCAGCGACAATCAGACCGTACTTTTGACCGAAGGATTGTTCCGGTTGGGCAACTGCTTTTTGGGTAGACACGGTTACTCACCTCTCCTTTTCGTTTGAAATTGTTATTTCACCAGACCCATGCCGAGCTCAAGCGCTTTTTCGTTGAGCGCTTCCGTGCCTTTTGGCACGCGGGCGAGAACAGCCTTCTTCAAAGATTCGGGGGAAACGACGCCGGTGATCTTCACCAGCGCGCCCAACGCGACGATGTTCGCCACC